>JANQOW010000074.1 GCA_028285595.1 Hyphomicrobiales bacterium | reverse complement strand
CCGCTCGCTGAGCGAAAGCTGTGAATAGTGGTCTCCCATAGCAGCACCCAATGTCGGGTGTTGCACTTGATTCGTGAATCTAGCGGACCCAGGGCGGCTTTGCTCTGGGTCCCGGATATTTGCGATGCAAATTCCGGGATGACGAAAAACATCGCACGTACGAGCGAGCGCTCAAATATCCCGCGCCAGGAGCGCGGCGATATCGTCGTGCCCGGCGCTGCGGGCGGCCTCCACGGCGCTCCAGCCGTCATGGGCCTTCAGGTCGGCCCGCGCCCCGGCTTCCAGCAGCAGGCGGACCGCGCTCATGGCGCCGGTATTGGCCGCCCACATCAGCGCGGTGGTGCCGTCTTTTTCATTCCGCAGGTTCACCTCAGCACCGGCGTCCAAGAGCGCGCGCACCAGCTCGTCCTCGCCTAAGGACGCGGCGAGAATGAGCGGCGTCTTGCCGTCTTTGCCCGCGAGATTGACGTCCGCCTTGGCGTTAACCAGCGCCTGGACCACCTCAGCGCTCTTGCCGAGAACCCCGGCAGTCAAAGGTGTGGCCCCGCGGCCGGCGCCATTGACCTTCGCGCCACGATCCAAAAGCAGCCGCACAAGCGCGCCTCGGGCCTGGCGCGCGGCCACGCTGAGGGCGGTGCGCCCGTCCTCGGCGGCCGCACTCACGTTGGCCCCGGCATCCAACAGCAAGATGATCCGCTTGGCCCCGCCCCTGCGCACCGCAGACATCAGGGCGCTCCAACCATCCTTGCCGCTGCTGTTTGCATCACCTCCGGCTCCCAAGAGCTCACTGAGGATCTCCAGAGCCTTCTCTTGCATGGAGCCCGCAGCCAGAATGACCGGGGTCACCTTGCTCTTGCCTGCCCCTTCATTGGGGGAAGCGCCGGCCTCCAGCAAAATCGCCGCCGGCCCCACCTTCCGCCCTCTTGCCGCATAGTGCAGCGCCGTCCAGGCCTGCGCATCGAGCACCTTCACATCCGCCCCGCGCGCCGTCAAAAGCGCGAGCATCTCCGAATGATCTCCGCGCGCGGCAATCATCAAGGCGGTGCGCCCATCCGTGCGCCGCGCATTGATGTCAGCGCGTTTCTCCAACAGCAGCTTCGCAATGCCCGTGCGGTTCCAGGCGGCCGCCGCCATCAGGGCCGTTGTGCCTTCGTTGTCCGCAGAATTGGGATCTGCCCCGCCGTCCAACAGCTTCTCAACCGCGTGAATGTTTCCCGAAGCCGCCGCCCTCACCATCTCAGCCAGGGCAGTGTCCGTCTCCTGGCCGGCGGCCGGACCGCTGAAGGCCAGAACGCACAGACACATCAGAGCTGCGCGTCTAAGCCTCAAGATCCCCATCATCATCTTCGACCAGATCATCCGCATCAGCGCTCTCCGGTTCATCTTGCCGCTCAGCGGGCGTCTCGTTTGACGCCAAAGCCTCTTTGGCCTTCTTCTTGGCCGCTTCCTCTTCGCGCAACCGCGCAGCTTCGAACGCTTTGCGCACCATCTCCGCAGCATCGGCAGCTTGGGTGTAATCCTCGTCATACTCGTTGAGGCCATCCAGATTGGCCAGCAACGGGTGACTGAGCCAGAGCTTGGACAGAGCCTTGCGGCGGATAATGTCCGGCACCTTGTTCTGCATAAAGACCGTGAAATCGTCTTCATAGGCCAGGTTGTCCAAGTCGAGCGATGAGATCTGTTCTGCCAGTTCCGGATCGCGCTCCGCCAACAGCGCCATGGCCTCTTCTTCCGTCTCCGGATCAGCTTCGGCCTCAACCTCGGCCTCAGCCTGGACCTCTTCAAGCTCTTCTGCCTCGCGCACGGCCTGCTTGCGCTTGGCCCAGCGGGACAGCAAACCATCGTCTCCGTTTGAACGGTCAGTTGACATCGTCACCTTCGCGGCCCATGCGCTTCCTTAGATCCACCAGAGGTTCCTGGCCGAATTTATACTCCTCCGGGCGCACCTTGTCGCGCTTTCGCTTCTTGAAGGGCTCTTCGGTGTAATGCGCCTCCACAAACTCGCTGACCCAGGCCTTGATGTGCTCCGGCATCAAGATGCGCTCCACCAGCTCTTCGGAACTGTCCATGTAATCCTGCGCCTCATAAGGGCTCACGGTCACCAGTTCGGCCAGGATCGGCAAGTCCTCGTCATCCTCCTCATTCTCCCGCAGAACCACGAAAATCGACGGCTCCGGGGAGGTGAGATTATACTGATAGGCCTCCGCCTCGGCCCGGTGCAGTTCCAGCTCCAAGGTGGCGGCGTGATAGTGCACAGAACCCGGCACCTCGCGGATCACCCGCATGCCCTCGATCGCTTCTGCGCCCGGAAGAACGCCCACAAACACCCACTCATGGTCAAGCCAGGGGTGATCGCTGTCACGCTTCTCCAACAGGATGCCGAGCTTTAGGCTATCGTCTTTTTGCATTATAAGATCCGATCTGCGGCAGACTAAACGCCGGAAAGGCGCGCGCCGTCAAACCGCAATGTGGAATGAGCCTTGTTTGCGTGAAGCAGGCAGGGTCTAACAAGCGGCCTTATTGGTGAAGCAGAGACAAGGGTTCTGAGGAATGACATCGGGCGGCAAAAAACTGATGCTGTGCGACTGCGAGCGCACCATGAAGCTTGATGCAAAGGCCATTGCGGGCGCCCTTGGCGCGAGCGATGTGCCGGAGATCTGCAGCCATCTCTGCCGCACTGAGGTGAACAAATTCGCCGATGCTCTGAACACAGGCGAGCCGCTCTTGGTGGCCTGCACCCAAGAAGCGCCCCTCTTCCGCGAGCTTGCAGAAGAGGCCGGCAAGGCGGACGCCGTGGCCTTCACAAACATCCGCGAGCGGGCCGGCTGGACCGATGACAAGGCCAAGACCGCCCCGAAGATTGCCGCCCTTCTGGCCGAAGCCGGCTTGGAGACAAAGGCGCCGGGGTCCATGCCCTTGGCCTCTGATGGCCTCTGCCTGGTCTACGGCGCCGGTCAGCAGGCCCTGGACGTGGCGCGCAAGCTGAACACCCGGCTTAACGTCTCCCTGATGCTCACCGATGCCAGCGACCTCATCCCGCCCAGCGTGGTGGATGTTCCCATTTACCGCGGCAAGATCGCCGGAGCGGCCGGACACTTTGGCGCCTTTGAGATCGTGGTGAACGGCTATGCGCCCGCCATGCCCTCCTCGCGATCTGAGCTCGGCTTCGTCATGCCGCGCGACGGGGCGTCCAGCACCTGCAGCGTGATTCTGGATCTGTCCGGCGAAGACGCCCTCTTCCCGTCACATGAGAAGCGCGACGGCTATTTCCGGGTGGACCCGGCCAATCCGCTGGGTCTTGCCGAAGCCATGTTCGAAATCTCCGATCTGGCCGGTGAGTTCGAAAAGCCGCTCTATGTGCGTTACGATCCCGATATCTGCGCCCACTCGCGCAGCACGCAAATCGGCTGCAGCAACTGCCTCGACATCTGCCCTGCTTCCGCCATCTCGTCCGATGGCGATCATGTGGCGATCGATCATGCCATCTGTGGCGGCTGCGGGGCGTGTTCGTCGGTGTGCCCCACCGGCGCAGTGTCTTACACCATGCCGGCGCGCGATGACCTCACCTTGCGCGTGCAGACCCTTCTGGCCACTTATCTGGGCGCGGGCGGCAAGGCGCCGTCACTGCTGGTGCACGATGAGCGCCATGGGGCTGATATCATCGGCGCCCTGTCACGCTTCGGACGCGGCTTGCCCTCAAGCACCATTCCGGTCACGGTCAACGAGGTGACCCAGATCGGCCATGACTGGATGGCCGTGGCGTTTGCCTCAGGCGCCACCAACGTCACCTTCCTGGCTGATCCGAAGAAGCTGGATGAAATCTCCGGCCTTCAAAGCCAGATGGAGCTGATGGGCGCGCTGCTGGCCGGCATGGGCTATGAGACGGACGGACGGCTCCAGATCATCGAAGAGGCAGACCCTGACGCTGTGGAAGCTGCTCTTTGGGACCGCATAGAGCCCGCCGCACTGCAGGCCCACAGCTTCACCGCCCTTGCCGGCAAGCGGGAAACGGCCCGCACGGCCCTCGCCGCCCTTAACAGCGAAGCCCCCTCGCCCCAGGAGATCATCTCGCTGCCCGCGGGCTCTCCATATGGCCGCATCTCGGTCAACATCGAAGGCTGCACCCTCTGCCTGAGCTGCGTCTCCGCCTGCCCGGCCGGCGCCCTGTCCGACAATGCGGACAAACCCTCTGTGCGCTTTGTGGAGCAGGCCTGCGTGCAATGCGGTCTCTGCCGCACCACCTGCCCGGAAAGCGTGATCACCCTGGAGCCGCGCTATTCGTTCTCACCGGAGGCGATGTCGCCATCCATCCTGCATGAAGAAGAGCCGTTCGAATGCATCAAATGCGGCAAACCATTCGGCACCAAAAGCACGATTGAGCGCATTGTCGAGCAGTTGGCCGGCAAGCACGAAATGTTCAAGGATGCCGATTCCCAGAGCCTCATTCAGATGTGCGACGACTGCCGGATCATCCATCAGGCCACATCCGCCAACGACCCGTTCGCCATGGGCGGTGGCCAGCCCCGGGTGGTCCGCACGGAGGATTATCTGGAAGAACGAGAAGCTGTAAAAGCCGGCGGCAAGCCCACCGAGCTCACCGCAGACGACTTCCTGATCAAGGACGACTGATCACGTCAGCACCGGCCAGTTGTAGACATCCTTGCTCCACATCCAGATCGACAGGAACGGCACGTCCAAGGTTTCCGTGGCGTGCACCTCAAACCCATCGTGCCAGATCATGGCGGGCGATCCGCTTGAGGTCCAAGGCCCGTCCCCCCTCTGCCACTTATGGGTTCCGGTGAGCTGGTAGTAGAGCTCAGGCGCGGCATGATTGTGCTTGGGGTAGAATATGTTCGGCCCCATCGCGAACATGCCAAGCATCAGATCATCAGCGGTGAACAGACCGCCCCGACCGATCACCTGCGTGAACGCCCAGTCGTCAAAATAGCCCTCCGGAAACTTCTCTTCCGGATAGACCCCATTGGCCTGCCAGGCGAGCCCGCCTTTGAGCTCACCGATCAGCTCGGCTAGCTCAGGGCGGGTCTCAGCAAGAATATCCTGGCCGGCATCGACCCACTTGCACCCCACCGTGTGGTGTGCGTCCAGAGGTTTGGCTTGGAAACTCTCCAGCGCCATAACTTCGTCCAAGCGGGCAAGGCCGGACGCAATGCCCGGATGGCTTGGCGCCTCGTGCGCAATGTCCTCGCGCACCAGGGCCAAAAAGCGGCGCCCTGCATCATGCAGCGCGCTCTCCATTAGATCGCGCCTATGTCCTTCAAGGCGGCATGAGCCGCCTTAAAGCCCGACAGCGATGCCGGCACGCCCGCATAGATGCCCACCTGGAACAAGGCCTCGCGGATCTCTTCGGGCGTCAGTCCATTGTTGATCGCGCCTTTTACGTGGAGCTTCAGTTCATCGGTTTTGCCCATGGCGGCCAGCATGGCCACATTGATCAGGCTGCGGTCGCGCTTGCTGAGGCCCTCACGCACCCAGCAGGCGCCCCAGCAATGGTTGGTGGTGAGTTCCTGGAACGCCATCATGAAGTCGTCGGCATTGTTGACCGAGGCGTCCACATAGTCAGCGCCCAAAACTTCCTTGCGCGCTGCCATGCCTTTTTCGTCAAGATTATCCATAGGTTAGATCCTTTTGTTGAGGTGTCTGAAGTTGACTCAAAATCTGAACCACTTGATTCAGAATGTTAAGAGGTGAGGAAGGAGACCAGCACCCTATTGTAGTGCTCAGTCTGTTCAATATTGGCCAAGTGCGCCGCTTCAGGAATGATCTCAAGCTTGGCGCCAGGAATGGAGTCGGCAATCAGCTTGCCGGCATCCGGCGTGGTTGCGGGATCTTCAGCGCCGGCAATCACAAGCGTGGGCGTGGTGATGGACTTGATGGCCTCACGCTGATCCATGTCGCGGATCGCCGCCGAACACGCCCCATAGCCATGACCGGGCGTCGCCAAGACCTGCGCCTTCACCTTCTCCACCCGCTCTGGCGAAGAGGCCCGGAAAGCCTCGGTGAACCAGCGCTGCAGGATGACGTCCACCAACGGCTCCATGCCTTGCTCGCGTGAAATGCGCACCCGGTCGTCCCACAAATCGCGCGGGCCCAAATGGGCGGCTGTGTTGGAGAGCACCAGCTTCTCCACCCGGTCAGGGGCGTTGCAGCCGAGCCATTGGCCCACCATGCCGCCCTTGGACAGTCCGCAATACCACACGCGCCCAATCTCCAGCGCGTCCAGAAGAGCCACGGCGTCCTGGCCGAGCTCATCGATCGTGTAGTCCCGGTCCGGCGCCGAGGACCGCCCATGGCCCCGGCTGTCATAGCGCAGCACCCGGAAGTGGGCGGTGAGCGCGTCCATCTGGTCGTCCCACATCTCAAGGCGTGTGCCGAGCGAGTTGGAGAGCAGCAGCACCGGCGCCCCCTCAGGTCCGTCCCACTGGGTGTGAATGTCAACTCCATTGGCCTGAACGATGGTCATGTGTGCTTGTCTCCCAACATCTTTTCTGCATCTTCAATGGCCCCGTCGGTGAACGCTCCGGCTGAACCTGTGTAGTTTTGCGGATCCAGCAAAGCGTCAATCTCGCCGGCATCCAGATGCGCTGTGATCGCGCCGGACGCCTTTAGCACTTCGCCCAAGCTTTTGTCCCCCTCGATCGCCGCGCGGCAATGCTCTTCCACCACATCGTGGGCTTCCTGGCGCCCCAGTGCGTCGGCCAGCGCCATCATCACCGGTTCCGCCATGATCAATCCACGGCTCATGTCCAGGTTGGAGGCCATCCGGTCGGTGTCCACCTCCATGCCCTCAACGATTTCGGCCGTGCGGGCCAAAGCCCCTGCACTCAAAAGAAAGATCTGCGGCAATGCCGTCCATTCCGCATGCCACGGCCCTGTTCCGCGTTCGTGATCTGCGGCCCCCGCGCCCAGCATCACGGGCACCAGAGCCTGAACGTTTCGCTGCGCGCCGATAATGTACTCCGAAGCGACCGGATTGCGCTTTTGCGGCATGGTGGACGAGCCGCCCCGGCCGGGCGCATAGGGCTCAAACACTTCGCCCACCTCAGACTGCATCAAAAACACAATATCGGTCGCGATTTTGCCGACGGCGCCGGTCAGCAAACCCAACACACACGCGGCTTCGCCCAGACCGTCGCGGGCTGTGTGCCAGCCAATGGCCGGCACATGAAGGTCAAGCTCGGCTCCCAAGGCTTCCCGGACCGCTGGACCCTTTTTGCCCAAAGAGGCGAGCGTGCCCACCGCACCCACGAACTGCAGATGAAGCACCCGGGCCCGGCAGTCCCTCAGCCGCTCTAACGTCCTTGTCAGGGGCGCCAGCCAGCCGGCGCATTTGAGGCCGAAGGTAATGGGCAATGCATGCTGGAGGTGGGTGCGCCCGACCATGGGCGCGTCCCGATACGTGCGGGCGGCCCCGATCAGAGCCTTCATCAAGCGTGTAAGATCAGCCTCAATCAGATCAAGGCCTGCGCGCACCTGAAGCACAAGGCCGGTGTCCATAATGTCCTGGGTGGTGGCGCCCCAATGTACATAGCCGCCTGATGAGCCCGACGCGGCTGCGATCTGGCGCACCAGCGGCAGCACCGGATACCCCACGCGCTCGGTTCCCGTCTTCAAGACGGCCATGTCGGGCTGAAACGAGGAACAAACATCAGAAATGGCCGCGGCCGCTTCCTGCGGTACAACCCCAACCGCCCCTTCAGCCCGGGCGAGCGCTCCTTCCACCTCCACCATGCGGGCAAACCACGCCTCTTCGCTGAACGCAGCGCGCATCTCCGGTGTGGAAAAAATATCGCCAAATACCCCGAATCCGGGAGGAACAGTTGCCATCCGCCTTACCCTTGGCCCAACACGACGCGCGACACTAGCAGAGCGGATCTGCACACCGGAAGCGCATTTCAGATGAAAAAAGCTAACGTTTGTCTTTAATCTAGATCAAAGCGGATTGTACAAAGTGAGACAACCCTTGAAGACTTTATATGAAAATAAGGGAGGGGACCGCCATGACCGACCAAAACGCGCAAGCGGCCTATCAGCCACCGAAAATGCCGGAGATCCGCTCCGTCACCCTGGACGATGTAAAGGACGCCCTGCGCGCCGGAGCCAAAGACTTTTTGCGTGCGCCTCTGTTCGGCCTGTTTTTTGGCGGGTTTTATGCTGTGGGCGGTCTTTTCATTTTGGCCGCCCTCACCGTCTTTGACAATTCGTGGATGATCATCCCCGTGGCGATAGGCTTCCCGCTGGTCGGCCCGTTCGTTGCGGTCGGCCTTTATGAGGTGAGCCGAACCCTTGCAAAAGGCGAGCTTTTGAACTGGAACAAGATCCTGCTGGTGGTGTTCCGCCAGAAGGATAGGCAGCTTGGCTGGATGGCTTTCGTTGTCTTGTTCATCTTCTGGATATGGATCTACCAGGTCAGGCTGCTCCTGGCCCTCTTCTTCGGGTTCAAGACCTTCTCCAGCATCGGAGACTTCCTGACCCTCACCACCACCACGGGCGAAGGCCTGGGGTTCTTGTTCGCGGGAACCCTGGTGGGCGCCTTCTTGGCCTTTGTGCTGTTCTCTTCAACGGTGGTGGCCATGCCCTTGCTGCTGGACCGGGACATTGACTTCGTCTCCGCCATGATCACCAGCTTCAAGACCGTCTTTCAAAACCCGGTGCCCATGATCGGCTGGGGGATCATCGTCACGGCCCTCGCCATCATTGCTCTGTTGCCGGCGTTCCTGGGGCTGATCATCATCCTGCCCATCCTGGGACACGCCACCTGGCACCTCTTCACGAAAGCGATCGAGCCGGCCTAGAGCTCCAGGCCCAACTTGCGTCCCTCATAGATCGCCATGATGGCCGTCCGGGGGGCGACGCAGTCGCCTATCTCGTGGGAAAGAATGGTCTGGGTTTCCATATCGTCCTGCACCATCCGGTTCGCCACATTCGGTGTTGCGGTCACCAGAGTGTCGGCGGCGATGTGCTCCTCGGCACCGCTTAAGAGATCAACCACCGTGGCCCCATCCCCGTGCCACTGAGCGATGGCACTTTCGGTTTTGAACACCACGCCCTTTTCTTTAAGCCGGCGCCGCAAGGGACCATCGGCTGAGGTGCGCTCCAGCTCCTTGCCCACCATGGCCACCATGGTGACGATCGTCACCTCATGGCCCGCATCCGCCAGATGCCAGGCTGTGCCGCCGCCGCGCCAATTGCCACCATCGTCGAGCACGATCACGCGGGCGCCGGGCCGCGCCTGGCGGGCCATGACCTCCTCCACCGAGACCACGTTACCGTTCTCCAGTCCCGGCAGACTGTCATGCTGCGGCAGGGCCCGTTGGAAGGCCATCCCGTCCGGCAGAGAGCCGGTGGCGAACACCACCTCATCAGCCCCGAACGCGGCAATCTCGTTTGCATCCATATATGTGTTGGTCCGCACCTGAACCTGCAACTTCTCAAGCTGGCGTTCATACCAGTCGATAAGATCGAGGATCTGCGTGCGCCGGGGCTGCAGGCCCGCCAGGCGGAACTGGCCGCCCAGCTTGTCTGAAGCTTCCACAAGGCTCACCCGGTGTCCCCGCTCAGCCGCCACACGCGCTGCTTCCAGCCCCGCCATACCGCCGCCCACCACAAGCACCTGCTTGGGCACCTCTGAGGGGGTGAAAAAGTCCCCGCCCCATTCAAACTCCCGCCCCGATGAGGGGTTCACCAGGCAGGAGATCCAATAATCGCGGAACCTGCGGCCCCAGCACATCTGGTTGCAGGACAGGCATGGGCGCACATCTTCCGCCCGCCCTTCCCGGGCTTTCAGCACCATGTGCGGATCGGCGATCTGGCCGCGCACGATGGACACCATGTCCGCCTGCCCCGAACCGATCACATAGTCCGCATTCTCCGGGGTTCGGATGTGGCTTTCCGCTTGAACCTTGGCGTGTTTCACCACCGCCTTGAGGGCTTCGGCAAAGGGCGGGCCCAGCTTGTCGGGAAACGGGAATGTGGGGATGAGCCCGGTGAAGTCGAAATAGCTGCCGGTGCCGCACGTCACATAATCGATCAACCCGCGCTCATCATGCCAGGCGATAATCTCCTGCATGGCCTCCACACCGAGGCTCACGGCCGCTTCGGGATGCATGCTCACCGCCAAGCCGATAATGAAATCCTCATCGGTTTTCGCCCGGATGGCCTTGGTGAGTTCGGCGGAAAAGCGCACCCGGTTCTCCAGCGATCCCCCCCATTTATCGGTTCGCCGGTTGGACCACGGCGTCCAGAACTGGTCCGGCAAGGCATGATAGGCGGCAAAGATCTCGATGCCGTCGAAGCCCGACTTATGGGCGCGCTCCGCCGCCAGGGCGAAGGCCTCGATGGTCTCCAGGATCTCCGCCTCGCTCATGGCGTGGCTACCGTCGCTGTCATGGTAGGAGGGCAGGCCTGACGGCGACCAGCTCGGCGCGAACGAATTGTCGAAATCCCCATGCTGGCCCACATGGTAGAGCTGATGGATCATCACGGTGCCGTGCTCATGGCAGGCATCGGTGATGCGCCGGAAGGCCGGGATCACGGCATCATCGGAATGGACGAAGTTGCCCCGGGTGAGGATCGCGGTCTCGTGCACCGGGATCGGCTCCACCACGATCATGCCGGCCCCGCCCTTGGCGCGCTCCAGATAATAGCCCAAATGGCGCTCGCCCGGCAGACCCGCTTCGGCCATATTGGCCGTGTGGGCGCCGAAATTGATGCGGGCCTTGAGGGTCTTGCCCCGCAGGTCCAGCGGCTTGAACAGATGTTTGAACGCCTCGCTCATGTGTCATCGGCCACCTTGTCCAGAATGTGCAGCGCCGTCATAAGATCGAGATGGGCCCCGCCCACATTCTTGAACACGGTGATCTCCTGATCATCTTTGCGCCCACCATGTTCGCCGCGGCAGAGCTGGTAGAAATCCACAAGATCCTCGCGCGCCAGCAGTCCCGCCTCAAGCGGTATGGAGGTATCGCCCGGCTCATCAGCGAACAACACATAGTCCATGTAGACACCGGCGGCCCGCCGGATCACCTCATCGTCGGCTTCGCGCATTTCAGGGGTGAAACTGCCCACCAGATCCACATGGCAGCCCGGCTTCAGCCACTCGCCCTTGATCAGCGGCGTGGTTGCCGACGTGGCGCACGACACAATGTCTGCCTTGGCGCAGGCCTCCCCCAGGGCGGCCACCGCCTTTGCCGGCAGTCCCCCTTCGGAGAGCGCTGCCGCCATCGCCTCAGCCTTCTCCGGCGTGCGGTTCCAGACCAGAACCTGATCGATCGAGGGCCGCATGGCCGCATGAGCCCGGGCCAGATAAGGCGCCAGCGCGCCGGAGCCCACCACAAGCAACGTGCGCGCATCCTGGCGCGCCAGATAGCGGGTGCCAAGGGCGCTGTCGCCGGCGGTTTTCCAATAGGTGAGTGCCGTGCCGTCGATCACCGCTTTCGGCTTACCGGTCTCCCCGTCAAACACCGGATAGAGCGCCTGAATGGCCGGCAGGCCGTGTGCTTTTGTGGGGTTGGCCGGCAGCACGGTGATCACTTTGACCCCCATGGCATCGCCCGGATACCAGGCGGGCAGGTTCAAGAAGCAGTCGGGGGTCTCCCCTTCCCCCTCCTCCTGCAAAAGACTGCGGCCCACTTGGGGCGGCGGCTTGGTGTGCCAGCGGGCCAGCGCTTCTGCCAGGGAAGGAAAATCCAGAACCCGGTCGAGGGTTTCACCATCAATGTAGCGCATGGGGGCAACGTCCTTAAGTCAGGCGCGGTCCGATGATCTCGCGCAGCAGCTTGCGGTAGATCGCCTTTTCAAAGGC
>JANQOW010000132.1 GCA_028285595.1 Hyphomicrobiales bacterium | reverse complement strand
CTCCGGCGTTGCGAAGCTCGTCCGATGCACCACATCGCACTGCGCTTCGCGCCTTGGATATGGGCTGATTTGACTCCATCAAGCGTTTCCATATGACAATGAACTGCTCTAGTGCGCTGTGCTCGGCATCGCGGAATAAAACCAAACACTTGTTGATCGTTCATGGCCAACGCCGCTATGAAGCGTGCGAGCGCAGGCGCCCCGGATAAGGCAGGGGCCTTTATTGAATTTAAGAACGACGAAAACGGAGATGGCACCACATGTTCAAGGCCATGGTTGTAACGAAGAATGATGAGGGCAAGACCGAGGCATCCGTCCAGGAACTGGATGACGCCAGCTTGCCGGACGGCGATGTGACGGTTGCTGTCGAGTACTCAACGGTGAACTACAAGGACGGCCTGTGCCTTGGCCCTGGTGGCGGGCTGGTGCGAAACTACCCGCATGTGCCCGGAATTGACTTTGCCGGGACGGTCGAAAGTTCAAACGATGAGCGTTACGCACCGGGCGACCGGGTTGTGCTGACAGGGTGGCGCGTCGGTGAAGCCTGGTGGGGCGGGTATGCGCAAAAGGCCTGCGTTAAGGCCGATTGGCTGGTGCCGCTGCCTGATGGGCTGTCAACCCGGGACGCCATGGCTGTTGGCACCGCCGGCTTCACGGCAATGCTGGCGGTGATGGCCCTGGAGGACCACGGCCTGACCCCCGGGGCAGAGCCGGTTCTGGTCACCGGTGCTGCAGGCGGCGTTGGCTCGGTTGCAACCGCGATCCTCGGCAAGCTCGGCTATGAGGTTGCGGCGGTCACTGGGCGGCCGGAGACGGCGGACTATCTTAAATCTCTCGGCGCCACACAGATCGTGGCAAGGGAAGAGCTGGCCGAAACCGTGAAACGTCCGCTGGAGAGCGAAAACTGGGCCGGATGCGTGGACGCGGTCGGCGGCGCCATGCTGGCGCGGGTGCTGGGGCAGATGAAGTATGGCGCGTCCGTTGCCGCGGTGGGGCTGGCCGGCGGGGCTGATCTGCCGGCATCGGTGATCCCCTTCCTGTTGCGCGGGGTCAACCTGCTCGGCATCGATTCCGTCATGAAGCCCTATGATGACCGGGTGCGCGCCTGGCAGCGGCTGACGACGGACCTTCCGCTCGACAAACTCGGCGCAATGGTCGAAGTCGCGCCCCTGGCCGATCTGCCCAAACTGGGAAAGATGATCCTGAAGGGCGAAGTGCGTGGGCGCATGGTTATCGACGTGAACGCGTAACCGGAGCGCTTGCGCGGCAAGACATCATGAAACCATGAGACCTTGAGCGGGGAACGGCGCCTGCTTTGTCTGTGAGGTCCGTATTCAAGATCTTGACCTAGATCTACACGACTTGCTTGCTGGTATCGATAGACGTTGGACTCTGCGCACCAGTTACGTGCCCAATCTTAACGTTAACTGTTATAGTAAAGCTGCGAGCGCGTTTGTTTTACCTATTGATATCTTGCTTGTTCACGATTTTGCTGTTGAAGTTATCTAGAATCTGAGTACTTTGGACACAGAGAGGCGGCGTAACCAACGGGGGTTGGGAGTAATGGGTATGAGAGCCCAGACAAGACGGCTGCCTGCTTTGGCAGTTGCGTTGCTCGGTTTGTGCATTCTGGTTTTTGCACAAACACCTTCATCAGCAGCAACTTACAACTTTGCACTGAGTGACCATCCGGACGGAGCCAAAAGCCCTCCGTTCGAGTATGGTATTCGTATGGATAACTGGAACAAGTTTTTCAGTTTTGAAATCCCAGGTGGGGTTGGATTGACAGTGAAGGACGACTTGGGGATGGAATCGGCCATCATGCAAGGCGTCGTTATCGAGAACTCTTCCACCGATGACATTGTTGCAGCCTGGCTTCTGGACTATGAGTTCACCGGGCTGACCATGGAAGGCTCAGGCGCGTTCACGGCCACCGGTGGCAGTGGCACGCTTACGGAATTGGGTGGCCCCGGCCTCATCAATTTCTCTTCCAAGCAGAGAAATGGCACTGCGATGTTTTTCCGCGATGGCGGACATCGTGGCAATCCTGGCTGGAACGGTTGGGGCTGGCTGATGGCCAGCAACGGTCCGACCTCAGGAACGAACGACTTCCTGTTCGCAGCCACCCCTGGAATGGCCAACATTCCGGAAGTCCCGGTACCGGCGGCATTGCCGCTGCTGCTGTCGGCTTTGGGCCTGTTTGGTTGGTACGGACGCCGGCGCCAGAGGCAACTGGCCGCGTAACGACGTTCCACCGTCAAAAGCACATCAAGAAGGGCGATCCCAGCGGATCGCCCTTCTTCGTTTTGAGGTTAGTCCACGCGAATGAGCAGCTTGCCGGTGTTGAGGCCGTTATAGAGCATGCTGATGGCCCCAGGCGCGGCGTCGGCGCCCTCCAAAACGTGCTCGTTGTGAACGAGACGACCGTCGCGCACCCAGTCTGCCAAAACACTGATCGCCTCGCCGAAGCGCTCCTTGTAGTCCAAAACGAGAAAGCCCTGCATGCGGGCGCGGGCCACCATAAGCTGGCGATGCACCCGCGGGCCTTGCGGGATGGGGTCCCAGTCGGTGAGGGCGGCGGTGCCGCAGATGGTTATTCTTGCACCGAGCGCCAAGTGCTGCATGACCGCATCGCTGATCGGCCCGCAGGTATTGTCGAAATAGCAATCAACGCCGTCCGGACAGGCCGCCTTCACTGCCGCGCTTACGTCTTCGGTGCGGTAGTTGATGACCTCATCATAGCCAAATGTGTCGCGGCATAAGGCGCCCTTCTCGGCACTGCTGGTGATGCCGACCGTGCGGCACTCCTTGATCTTGGCAATCTGGCCGACGGCTGAGCCCACGGCGCCGGCTGCCGTTGAGACCACAACCGTTTCGCCCGGCTGCGGGTCGCACACATCGAGCAGGCCGTAGTATGCGGTGACACCGTTCAGGCCGAGCACGCCCAACGCCAGCGAGGAGGGCAGGTCGGGATGGCTCACCTTGCGGTCCACATTGCTGCCGTCGGTCACGGTGTAGCGTTGCCAGCCCAACATGCCGGTGACCGTGTCGCCCTCGGCATAATCCGGGTTGCGGCTGGCAACGACCTCGCCCACGGCAAAGGAGCGCATGGGGCTGCCGATCTCAACCGGCGGCAAATAGTTTGGCGCATCGTTGGCCCAGCCGCGCATGGCCGGATCAACGGACCAGAACGCGTTCTTCACGATGAACTGATTGTCTCCCAGCTCGGGCACGGGGGCTTCATCCACGGTAAAATGTTCAGCAAGAGGCACGCCCTTGGGGCGGTCTGAGAGGATCACACGCTTGTTCACCAAGGTTTCGGTCATACGTTCGCTCCAAACGGCTTTCTAAGATGTGGCACGCACTATGAGACAACGCTTGAGCCGGGTCCACACATGAGTGAAATCGCCGTGCGTGGGCAAAGGCTGCAAAGCCCAGCATCTGGACTCCAAGCGCAGGTTTGCTGTAAGGCGGAGGGATGGGCTCTCGCGCACAAACGCAGTTTCTGATCGTGGCCAAGAATGTGGCGATGACCATTGCGGGCTTGGCTATGGCGGTGACGCCGCTCGCTTTGTGGGCGTCTCCAACCCTGACGGCGTTTTATTGGGTGCTCACCACCTGCGCGGTGTCGTGTGCGGTGGTCATGGTGCTTGCGGAGTTCGGGCCGGAGGAGGCGCCGAGCCCCCGGCCGCACAGTGACCGCGCCGAGTTGCCCCCTGAACTCACCAATCTTCTGCAAAACCGGCGCGAGCTGAGCCGGGAAGATTGTCCCGAACTGCGCGGCTATGTTCAAGGCCACCTGCGTGATCCCAGAAAATCGGCGGACGACTGAGGCGCGTGCTGCCGGCCTCTGCCTAAAGCGTGCGCACCATCAACAACAAGTCCCCGCCGAAGCGTATCTTCTCATGAGGAACAATTGGCCGGCGCGCGCGCTCTTCATAGCCCAGGCGCTCATAAAGCCGCACCGCGCGGGCGTTCTGTGCAAACACCGTGAGGCTCATTTCGGCAAAACCTTGAGCGCGCGCGGCCGCTTCTGCTTCGGCAATCAGCCGTGTGCCGATGCCGGTGCCTCGATGCGCGCGGTGCACTGCCACCGCCATAAGGAAATAGCTCCCGTCTGCGCGCAAGTGCTGGAACGGCTCGTAGAGATAGAGGCGCTCTGCGCGCGCAAGCGGGTCCGGCGTGCTGTCGCCGCCCGGCCCGACGGGAAAGGCGTGGGCGGCCCCCAACACCTCGCCGCCCGCCTCAGCCACCCAAGCGTTTTCAAACGAAGTTTTTGCCCCCGGGCGCGAGAACAGGTGCTCCACAATCACTTCAGTGCTGCGCCCCGGTATCGTTCCCTCGTAAACCGCCTCGATCAGGCCGCCTGCGGCCTCCAAAAGGGCGTTGGCCAGGTGCGGGATGTCGGCCACCTGTGCCGGTCTGATGGCAAAGTCCATATGACCAAGTACTGCTCTAGGATTTGCGATGCCCCATCAGGGTCATCAATGTGTTGCCAAAATCGACCATGCGCTCTGAGAGCATGGCGTCCAGCGCCGTGAGGCTCTTCTTGTACATGGCCTTACCGGCTGGAGAGTTGAGAAAGTCCACATAGAATTTGAGTTCCTCGTCGCTCAGGTCCTTGTAGGTATAGGCGGTGGACAGAGCCAGAAGGGCACCGATCTCCTGGCGCATCTTGGGCTCTGATTCCTTGAGAAACTTGCGAATGTCCTCGTCCGGCAACTGAAGCGGTATTGCCCCGCCGGCCTGCATGCCTTTGAGCATGGCAAACGATGAGTTCATGGCGATGGTCAGGCCGCTTTCCACGCCGCCGATGGCATCGATCATCTCCTTGATCACGCGGATCCGGTCCGGCGCGATTGACTTGGCCACCTCGGCGCCCCGCGCGTTCAGTTCAGACACGTCCAACGCATGGGCATCCACTTCCAGCCGGGTGACCCGGCGCCCGAAGTCGGATTCCAGAAACTGCCGGATGGCTTGATATTCCTTCGGGGTGATTTTGCCGGAAAGTTGCTCGATGAATCCGTCCTCAAGGTGTTTTTCGCTGAAGGTGGTCTCAACGGCTTCCGGCCAGACTTCCTTGAGTTTTTCGGCATCAATCGCCTGATCGAGTTCGGGCGCGTTCACGGCGTCACGCATGCCTTTGGTGATCGCGGCCAGAGCCTTGTCAATCCCTGAGGCCGCAATAAACTCCTTTGGCGTCCAGACGTCGTCCTTGGCCATTGCGCCGGTGAGCGGCAGACAGACAAGCGCGAGCATCAGGATAAGGCGCCAAGCAACGAAATTCGCAGGCTGTTTCTTCATGTGTCGGTCTCTTCTGTTAGAGTGCCACGGTCAAACTTAACATCATGCATGGGCCATGTTGGCCAAGAGCGCAAACGAGGGAACAAAAGTGAGCACAGCAAGATTAACATATTTTCGCGGGCGTGGCCGCGCAGAGACCACACGCTGGATGCTGGCCGCGACCGGTGTTGCCTTCACCAACGTGCCGGTCGACACCCCGGAAGACCTCGCCGCTTTGCGCGCCTCGGGCAAGCTGCCGTTTGACCAGATGCCTCTGCTGGAAATCGAGGGTGAGTGCCTCAGCCAGTCTTCTGCCATGATCCGCTATCTGGCCCGCCGGGGCGGGCTTTACGGCGCAAACGACACCGACGCCATGTGGTGCGATATGGTGGTGGGTGTGACGGCGGATTTTGCCGAAACCGCGATCCAAGCGGCGTTCAAGCCCAGCGCGGATGTGGCGATTGCCGATCTTGAGGTGCGGTTTGCCAAATTCGGCCCGCGGTTTGAGGCGCGGATTGAAGAGCAGGGGTCGGGGTTCTGCGCCGCCGACACCATGACGTTTGCCGACGTGGTGCTGGCAGAAGCTTTAAGTTCTTATCTGGAATGGTGCCCGGACATCCTCAGCGGAACGCCGCGCCTGGCCGCGCTCTTTAAGGCCATCACCACTCAGCCTGACGTGGCCGCCTACCTGAACTCGGACCTGCGCTATGGGAGGCCGGACGATGAGTATGTGATCGCCGCCGCCCGGGTGCTGCAACGCGCTTTGCCGGCGCATATGCCGGACGCGGAGCGCTTCGTGGTTTAGGCAAGCCCTCCTTTATAGCCCAACCGGGGGGCGGCGCTCTCAACGCCCGTCGCCAAACGAGGATCGTCAGAAACACAAGGATGGCTAAAGTGAAGAGCGCCCGGCAACCGGACAAGCAGACCATCGTGGTGGTTCACGGTACGCAGCTCAGCAAGCCTCAAAAGAGCGCAGACGGCAAGGTCCACTGGTGGGCGCCCGGCAGCGACTTTGCCCAGGCCGTGGACAAAGAACTGAAAGCCCAGGACTTGCCCGCGTGCTGTTGGAAGCATCTGAAACCCGGCGAAGAGGGCTTTGCCTGGGATGGGCGCAACAACTGGTACTCCCGGGCGGTCACCGCGGACAGGTTGAGAGACTATGTGCGCCGCCTCACAGATGATGGCTGGCTGGTTCATGTGGTTGCCCACAGCCATGGGGGCAATGTGGTGATGGATGCCCTCACGAAGCGCGGCGGCGAGACCCTAGACTGGTACAAAGGCCGCATCTGCCTTCTGGGAACACCTGTGCTGAACCGGTCCAACGAGTACTTTAAGGCGCGCGACAAGCTTCTGGTATGGGCGCTCGGTTTCACCTGCTTGCTGCTCGCGGGTCTGGCCTGGTGGTTTGGCCTTGGCGAAACACGGGTGATGCGCGAGCTGCCGTTCCACGACATGTTCGGATTTGCTGTGGTGGTTCTCGTTTTTTTGGTGCCCGTGCTGGTGGCGATGCGCATCAGAGAGTTCACCAGCCCTCCTGATCACGCTGAGGCCGTGCGCAGGGCGCCGCAATTGCTTCTGATCGGGAGCCGTAAGGATGAAGCCTTTAAGTTCCTCAAGGTCGCCCGCACCGCCGAGCTGCCCGGGCATCAGACCGATGCGCCGGCACCAGCCGCCGAGGCGGCAGAGCCCGATGCCTCTCGTGTGGCCGTTCCCGTGGCGAGGGCGGCCTGGAGAACCACGCGGAGCCGCTTGCTTTATCGCTATTCCTGGGACGATCTGCCCGACTTCCTCGTCGTCGGATTGTTGTTTGGTGGTGGGTGTGGGTTGACCATTTGGGGACATGGCCTGGGTGAGGCTGGTGTGCCCATGGGCTTTCTTGAGGCGTCGCTCTGGGTTGTGCTTCTGCTTGCTCTGGTTGGCTACGGTGTGCGCCGCAGCCAGGCGTTGTTCAAGATCTGTGCGCTTCCGATATTCCTCATCTGGTGCGGGTTAAGTTTTTCCTGGGGACTGATCACCGGGCTCACCATCAAAGTGCTGTATGACCGGATTGTGCGAACGGTTGTGAAGATCGGCCGCCATCTTGCCTTTGGCCTTTTGGGCGGGCCCGTGGCCGTGCGTTACGTGGACGTCGGGCTGTGGCCCTCCTGGAGAGCTGAAAACTGGCTCTACCTGGAATTGCCGGAGGCGTCGGTGCAGAAAGTGAGAGAGGCGCAAGGTCCGAAACTGGCCGAGTTGGCACAAGAGCTGTACTTCCCATACTCGTCAGACGCAGGGGCCGTGGACTTCGATGAGATTACGAAGAAGCTCGGGCTGCCGCTGGTCCACTCTGCCTACCATTCCGGAGAGAGCACGTGCCCGCAGGTGATTGCCAGGTGGGTGGGGATGGGTGAGGCTGAAAAGGTGCTTGAGAGTTTCAGCCAGCGAGTGAGGCATTCAATTCGAGGGAACGCGGGTGTCCTGGAGGACATGAAGCGCTCGCCCTTCATGGAATCGTGGAATGACGCTCTGCTGAGGATCTATCGCCCGGAAGAGGGCTGGGTGTGCGTGCCGCCGAGCCGGATCGCTTCAGAGCTTCAAGTGCGATACCTAGGATACGAGGACGCAACGATGGAGGAGTACGCAAGACTTCATGAACTCGGCAAAGAGCTGGTGCACCCGGACACTCACCTAAAGGCGCACGAGGAAACGCCAAAGGACGAAGAGGAGCCACCCGAGCCTCTGGTAAGGCCCCCGTGGCACAATCACATCAGTCCCCCGCGCGTGTCTCGGAAGTAGCAAAGGTTGGTCCGGCGATCCAATAGCTCATCGAACTCCGCATGCTAGTTCTTGAATTATTTCCTTGCGTATATAATCATAGATCCGAATTTCTCGTGTTTCTCTAATTAAATTTGATAATAATGAATAGTTTACTTATTTTGACTTTACGTAAATGATATAAAATTGACATATTGAATTTTTATCTGGATTATACGGAGACATATTTTCTGAATAATAATCGGGATCTGTAATAATGTCAGAGTGGTTAAATGCATTTAGTCATGACGCGGCAAGAAACGCGGCGAAACATTGGAGGCGAAATAAGAAAAAACGCGAGAGAAAAGTAAAAGCTCTCCAGAAGGGTGAATTCACAAAGGCAGAATCACGTGAACATCTCGCTCAACGCGCAAATCGCCTGACCTCTCAAATCAAATCCGGCATGCCGAGAGGCGCTATGCCGGCAGAATTGGCGGAGATGGTTCGGCGCGATCCGTTCTCTGCAGAGGAGATGGATGATATATTGTTTGAGCGCGTGCTTGGCGCCACAAGTGATTTTCTGTCCGTAGATTTCATCTCGCGCGCCAACCAAGCGATCCGCTCGGTAGGGCGTGTCGTGGTTGATCCGCCCAATGGCCGCGGCAGCCTTGGGACCGGATTCTTGATCACAGAGCGGCTTCTCATGACCAATCATCATGTGTTGGAAACCAGTCGTGTTGCAAGGCATTCAACGGTTGAGTTCGACTTTCAGCGCGGTGCGGACGGACGCCCTCTAACGGTCCAAAGCTTCAGTTTGGATCCCGAAACATTCTTTCACGCCCGAGAAGAGTTGGATTACGCCATTGTCGCTGTGGAACCCACCAATTCCGACGACGTTCCCATTGGCAACTACAGCTTCTTGGAGCTCGACCCTCGTCTGGGCAAGATCACCTTGAACGAGCCTCTCAACATCGTTCAGCATCCGCTCGGAGAGATCAAACAAGTCGTGTTGCGGGAGAACCGGCTTTTGGATCTACCCGAGGATCCGGACTTTGTTGCCCACTATGAAGGAGACACCGAACCAGGTTCATCAGGTTCCCCGGTGTTCAACGACACTTGGGAGGTGGTCGCGCTCCACCATTCAGGGGTTCCGGATACAAACGACGACGGTAAAATCCTCAACAAGAATGGGCGGGTTTGGCGCCGTGGCGATGATCCGGAAGACATTTCTTGGATCGCCAATGAAGGCATTCGCATTTCTCGCCTGGTGAGCGATCTGGACGCCACATTGCGAGGGGTGGGCCAACGCGAGATGCTGGACGGCCTGTTCAGAAAGTTGGGCAATGAGAGCAGAGGCGGCCCTGGGTTCGATTCTTCTGACGACTTCACGGACCCTGTCTCGCCCCCGTCCAACCCGATCCGGCAGTCAGCGCAAGGCAATCCTGAACCTGCAGTCCTGGGATCAGGCTCAACCAGCATCACCATACCGTTGAACATCACGGTTTCACTTGGTGCCGCGTCCACCGGTTCATCCGCCGTAGGTGTAAAGGAGGACCCTTATGATGACGATGATGATGATGCGATTAATCCTGCGGGTATTCCGTTAGCCGAGAGGACCCCATCTCCTGCGGAACTTGATTCACGGGATGGCTACGATCGGAATTTCCTTGGATTTCGTGCGCCGCTTCCAACGCTCGACCCGGCATTGCGGGACAATGCCAAGGTTAGGCGCAGGGATGATGAGATCGAGTTGCGCTACATGCACTTCACAACGGTGATGAACGAAGCGCGCAAGCTGGCCTACTTCAGCGCAGGTAATATGAACCGGCAGGCACGCTTTCAGCAAAACCGGATTGATGGCTTTCGCTCCGACCCCCGTGTCCGGCGTGGCGTCCAGGCGACAAACCGGTTCTACTCTTCCAACCCGCTGGATCGAGGCCACTTGTGGCGCAGGGATGCTGGGGCCTGGGGCCACTCCCGCCGGGAGGCCCGGGCTGGAAATGATGACAGTTATTTCTGGACGAACATCGCGCCGCAGCATTTCATCTTCAATCAAAGCGGCGAAGCGTCCGATCGGGGGCTGAAACTTTGGGGCAATCTGGAAAACGCCATTGCCGGCGAAGCAGAGAGCGAGCGGCAGAAGGTGAGCGTGTTCTGCGGCCCGATTTTTTCGCGCTTCGACCCCCCTCACCGGACCCTAAAAATACCGAAACGGTATTGGAAGATCGTGATCTACGAACGAGATAACGGAAGGCCAGGTGCGGCAGGCTTCGTTTTAAGCCAAAGTTCGCTCATTAGGACCTTGCCCAGAGAACGACTGGAAGAGTTCGCGTTCGATGATTTCTCCGTGTTCCAGGAGCCGATCAACAAAATCAGCAGACTGACGAAGCTCGATTTTGACGAGGTTGAGGACTTTGATGTGTTGGTTGATGGCAACGAAGACTTCGATGACGACGAAGCGGTGGCCCGTATGGAGCGTCGAATTCGCGGCTTCGAAGACCTGGTTCTGTAGACGCGACACGTAGTCGGCAGGTTTGCGCGGGCAGGAGGTGGTCCACTCCCCGCCGCCGGCGCAAACACCGCAGGCTGGAATGCCTAAGCAAGTCAGGGAGCGCGTCACCACATGACAACGATGGGCGCCGCGCTTCCCGGTCCTACGTCAGTGCACCACAGAAGCGCTGGATGCGTTGGCAGGCCTCTTCCAGCGCTTCGGTTGAGGTGGCGTAAGAGATGCGGAAGTGCGGCGAGAGGCCAAAGGCTGATCCCTGCACCGCCGCCACGCCTTCTTCTTCCAGAAGGGCGGTGACGAAATCCTCATCGGTCTCGATCTTCTTGCCGCCGGCGCTGGTCTTGCCCAGGGTGCCTTCGCAGGACGGGTACACGTAAAATGCCCCCTCCGGCGTCAAGCAACTAATGCCGTTTGCCTGGTTCAGCATGGACACCACCAGATCCCGGCGCTCTTTGAACACCTCGTTGTGTTCGGCGATGAAATGCTGAGGCCCGTTCAGCCCTTCGACCGCGGCCCACTGGCTCACCGAGGAGGGGTTGGAGGTGGACTGAGACTGGAGCTTCGACATGGCTTTGATCAGTTCCTCCGGCCCGCCCGCATAGCCGATGCGCCACCCGGTCATGCAATAGGCTTTGGAGACCCCGTTCATGGTGAGCGTGCGGTCATAAAGCGCCGGCTCCACCTGGGCCGGGGTGGCGAACTCAAAGTCGTCATAGACCAGGTGCTCATACATATCATCGGTCAGCACCCAAACATGCGGGTGCTTGACGAGCACATCGGTGAGCGCTTTGAGCTCATCATGGCTGTATGCGGCGCCGGAGGGGTTGGAAGGGGAGTTGAAGATGAGCCACTTGGTGTTTTCCGTAATGGCCGCCTCCAGAGCGTCCGGCTGCAGCTTAAAGCCGCTTTCCTGGCCCGCATCGGCAAACACAGGAGTGCCGCCGGCGAGCAGCACGATATCGGGATAGCTCACCCAATAGGGCGTGGGGATCACAACCTCGTCGCCCGGGTTCAAGGTGGCCATCAGGGCGTTGAAGAGCACCTGCTTGCCGCCCGTGCCCACGGTGATCTGGGACGGAGCATAGTCCAGGTCGTTGTCGCGCTTGAACTTGGCGGAGATCGCTTCTTTCAGCTGAGGGATACCGTCCACCGCCGTGTAGCGGGTTTCGCCACGGTTGATCGCGTCGATTGCTGCCTTCTTGATATTGTCCGGGGTCTCAAAGTCTGGTTCACCGGCGCCAAGGCCAATGACATCATTTCCGGCGGCCTTCAGTTCGCGCGCCAGAGAGCTTACGGCAATAGTGGGAGACGGCTTGATCCGCCCGATCGAGTCGGAGAGGAAACCCATGGCTTCAGATCCTTGACATTAAGGGTGTTAAAAGGCGCCGCAAAATAGGCTTGTCTCCAGATTAGGGCAAGATGGAGAACTAAGAAATTTGCTCTTGTGATCATTAAGCCGCAGGATTAGCAACACCACATGGCCAAACAATATTTGATAGCGGGGGCCGGGATCGGCGGATTGGCGAGCGCTCTGGCGCTGGCCAAGGGCAAACAGCGTGTCTGCGTGCTGGAACAATCGCCTCTGGTGGAGGAAATCGGCGCAGGATTGCAGCTTGGACCCAATGCGACGAGCGTGCTCCAGGCTCTGGGCGTGGATGACGAGGTCTCCTCGTTCGCCGGCTTTCCCGAAGAAGTGCGGATTTTGGATGGGATCACCGGCAAGACGCTCAATAAGGTGGTGCTCGGGCCGGACTTTGTTAAGCGATTCGGCGCGCCCTACCGGGTGATCCACCGGGGCGATCTGCTTGGTGCCCTGTTGAGGGCGGCCAATGCGCGCAAGACCATCAAGATTGAGACGTCGTCCAAGGTTCAAAGCTTTGCAGATCAGGGCGAAAGAGGTGTGGAGGTGGAAACCGATGCGGGCCGGCGCAAGGGCAGCCTTCTGATCGGGGCAGATGGGATCCGCTCAAGCGTGCGCGCCCAGATCCTGGGCGACGGTGCGCCCACGCCCGCCGGCCACGTGATCGCCCGGTCTCTGGTCTCTTCGGCCCATATGCCGGTGAGCGACAATGCGGTGACGCTGTGGCTCGTGCCGGGCGGTCATGTGGTGCACTATCCGGTGCGCCAGGGCCGGGTGTTCAACCTGGTGGCGGCCTGGGATGGGGACTTTGCGGAAGACACCTGGGGTATGGGCGCCGACGCCGGCGAGGTGGAGGCACTGGCCAAAGGTGCCGATTCGCGTCTGCAGGAGATTTTGAAAGCCGCTCCCAACTGGCGCAAATGGGCGGCGGCCCACCGCGAACCGGTCACCACATGGGGAGCGGGCAACGTGACGCTGCTGGGCGATGCGG
>JANQOW010000121.1 GCA_028285595.1 Hyphomicrobiales bacterium | reverse complement strand
ACACCCAGGAAATGCCTGGGCTTCAAAACACCAAACGAAATCTTCAACCGTGTTGCACTTCAAACGTGACTCCACCTCCCCGCGTTCGCGGGGATGACGGAAGGATTCGCGGGGATGACGGAAGGAAAAGTGGAGCGCCCTAAGCGGCTGCCTGTCCGGATCGGCCGTTCAGCTCATCCAGATCAATCGGCTGGCCGGTGCGCGCGCTTTCGGCTTCCGGCAGAATGTCCAAGGACGGCCACAGACCGGTTTCCAGAGCATTAGCGTACCCCTCGGGCAAACCGGCATCGCGCATCTTTTGGGCGGCCAGGCCATGGTCATAGTCCAGCGCATAATGCGTGAACTCCGGCCCGTTGCGGCCTGGAGCCATGACCGCAAACCAGACCCTGGGCGTGCCATCATTGGCCACCATGCCGAGACCGCCGGAATTGTGCCAGACGCGCCCGTCCGGCAACGTGCGGGTGAACGGCAAGCCGGTATGGCCTGCAATCACCACATCCGCGCACGCTTGGCCGATCTCGCCGGCAAAGTCTGCCGACGGCAGGCTCTGCCACATGAACCGGTTCACCTGGCCGGGCGAGCCGTGCACCACGCGCACCCGCTTGCCGGACATGGAGAACGTAATGTGACGGGGGAGGTCTGCCATCCAGGCGGAAAGCTCGTCGGTCATCTGAGCGCGGGCGTGCGCATACCAGCTACGCGCCAAAACATCGCAGGCCGATCCGGCCTGGAACCCGCAGGCACAATCGTCAGCGTCTTCGGCGAGCTGGTCCTCCACATTGCCGCGAATCGACAACAGTCCAAGGTGCCGAACACGCTCCGCCGTTGCGCGTGCATCCGCGCAGTAGGCAATCACGTCGCCTGTATGAATGATGCGGCTTGGTGCAATTCCAAGAGTTTCAGCGCGCGAGATCATCGCCTCAAAGGCTTCCAGATTGCCGTAAGCCCCGCCGCAAATCAGAAGTGGCTCGTCAATTGGACCGAGTGAAAATGATGATGTCATGTGCCCGAAAACTCTGTTGCCTCGCGCTTATGTGCATACACTAAATAGATGATGCGTCGAGATGAATTTTCAATCAGACCGACATCACACTCGTGTCATCTGAGAGCGCTATTCCGTCGCGGTTTCGGCACCAAGAACGATGGGGGATCCATGCGGGGTGGCGCGAGCAGCCCGGTCCCAGGCGCGCCGGCGGTCCTCCAACTCGGCTTCATCCGTCAGCCCCTTGTCCGACGAAAGCCGCTCTAAGGCGGCCAGCCAGTGATGGTAGTAATCCTCTCCGGTCTGGCCCGCCCCGGCCTGGCGCAACTCATCGCTGAGCATGTCCGCCCATTCCGGCCAGGTGAAGCGGCCGGCATCGTAAAGCGCCACGGTCATGGCAAAGGCTTGAGCCTGCCAGGGTTCAGCGAACACCGGACCTTCGGTGTTGCGCGGAATAGACGGAATGGCGTCCAACGCGGCTTTTTCGCTGTCAGATGCGCTCAAGGTAGGGCTCCCAGCAATCCACATGCACATGATCGTTCGGATTGGCGCCCTCCCCCCAAAGTTCGGTGGCTTTGAAACGCACCGAATAGAGCCACTGAGGGTCTTCGCCTTCCCCGCGGGCGTTTGTGTCCGGGTAGACGTGAGCGCTGCGGGCCTTGTGGATGACCCCGCGCCGGCTGCGCAAATAGCGCGGCAAACGGGTGTGGCCGGTGGGATGGATATTGATCGCACAGACGTCATCGCCCGGCTTGAACGCCGGCGCACCGGCCTTGTCGCGCACCACCGGGCCGCCTTTGGCCAGAACTTTCGGGGTGTCTTCTGCGCTCAGAACACGATTGATGGGCGCGGCGGCCTCTAGTGATTTGCCCCCTGCCATTTCCTCGCTGGTGGCCAGGCCATGCTCTTCGATCAGCTTCTCAAGAGCGGAGAACCAGATCTTGTAGTAGCTCCAGGTGATATAGTTGGCCGGGCCCAAGCTCTCGCGGGCAAAGCGCGAGCGGTCAATGTTCCAGGTTCCGGTGAACCCCATGGCCACGGTGAGGGCCATGGCCTTTTTCTCCCAGTCCGCGTGGAAGACCGGCTCGTTGGGTTCGGGCACAACAGGTCCGAAGCCCTGCAAGCCCCCCATGTCCTGCGGGCCGTTCATGAGGAGACCTCATCCGGCGAAAGGGCAAGCCCGGTGCCGATCATGGAATCGCGGGTGACCAGCGCGGCCAGTTGCTCCTCGCTCCAGTTATCCGTGCCCGCCGGGCGCTGGGGCAGCACCAGGTAGCGCATCTCTGCGGTGGAATCCCAAACGCGGACTTCCTTGTCGTCGGCCACCGTCACGCCGAACTCAGAGAGCACGCCGCGCGGGTCGATCACCGCGCGCGAGCGGTATGGCGCAGATTTATACCAGACCGGCGGCAGCCCCAAAACAGACCAGGGATAACAGGAGCACAAGGTGCAGACGACCATGTTGTGCACCTGATCGGTGTTCTCCACCACCTCCATATGCTCGCCTTGGCGGCCGGAATATCCAAGCGACATGATGGCCTCCGAGCCGTCTTCAAGCAGCCACTTCTTATAGTCCGGATCACTCCAGGCCTTGGCCACCACATGGGCGCCGTTCTGCGGCCCCACCTTGTTTTCGTAAGTGTCGACGATGATGTCGAGAGCCTTCGGGTCCACATACCCCTTCTCGACAAGCAAGGATTCCAGAGCGCGCACGCGCAAATCCATTTCCGGCAGTTCGGAGTGATCGTGATCATGATCATGGTCATGTGCCATGGCGATGCTTCCATTCGGTGGAAAGTACTCTTGAAGACCCTACCACAAAGCGCCAGTGTGTGAAGGCCCAGGCGAGCTGTGATGAGGTGGTTATGGCACAAGAAAAGTTCAACGGAATTCAAGCATGCGTGTTCGATGCGTACGGCACCTTGCTCGATGTGCATGCGCCCGTGGCCAGCTTATCGGGCGAGATCGGGCCGAACGCCGATGCGGTCTCCAAACTGTGGCGCGATAAGCAGCTCCAATACACCTGGCTGCGCAGCTTGATGGGGGCGCATGCGCCTTTCTGGGAGGTCACCGGCGAAGCGCTGGACTATGCGCTCTCGTTCCACGGCATCGACAATCCGGATCTGCGGAAGCGCTTGATGGATCTGTATTTCGAGCTCGATGCGTATGACGATGCCCGCGACTGCCTCAGCGCGCTCAAGGAGGCGGGCCTCAAAACCGGCATCCTCTCAAACGGTAATCCGGAGATGTTGGATGGGGCGGTCACCTCGGCCTCCCTTACCGCGGTGCTCGACGAGGTGATGTCCATTGAAGACGTGGGCATCTACAAGCCAGATAACAGGGTTTATCAGATGGCCGTGGAGCGCATGGGCGTGGCGGGTCCGGCAAACATCTGCTTTGTCTCCGCCAACACCTGGGACGCTCAGGCAGGATCGCACTTCGGCTTTCAGGTGGCGCGGATCAACCGCTTCGGCCTGCCGGACGATAACATGCCGGGCAAGCCCGACGCGCTTCTAGACAGCTTGCGCGAATTGCCGGCGATGGTGTCTTAGGCGCCAGCGGCGCGCATAGGCGCAACCGCAGTGGCGCCGCGGCGCCGGGCATGACGGGCTCGGGCCGCTGCGCCAAAGGCTTCAAACAGTTTCACCGAATCTGCGTTCTCGGCGGCTTTGTATTCCGGGTGCCATTGCACCGAGAGCGCAAAGTCCTTGGCGGCATCGATGGAAACCGCCTCGATGGTGCCGTCGGCGGCCACCGCTTCAACCGTCAGGCCCTCGGCCAAGCGATCGATGGCTTGGCGGTGCACCGTGTTGACCATAGTCCGGGTGGTGCCCAAGATGTCATGCAACACACCGCCTTCGGTGATCTCGATCGCATGGGCCGGCAGATAGCGCTGGGTGACGTCGGTCAGGTGTCCACGATGATCATCGCGGCCCTCAAGGTCCTGGATCTCCGTGGCCACGGTCCCTCCCAGAACCACATTCAATTCCTGGTGACCCCGGCAAATGCAAAACAGCGGGATGGCCCGTTCGATCGCCAGTTTGATCAGCGGCAAGGTTGTGGCGTCCCGCGGGTGATCATAGGGCTCGTGCGCCTCGGTGGGCTCATGTCCAAAATGGCTCGGATGCACATTGGCCGGCGAGCCGGTGATCACCAGGCCATCGAGCCCGCCCACCAGGTCTTCAAGCGCGCCGGCATCGCCGAGCGAGGGGATCAGCAGTGGATGACACTGGGCCACGTCGGAAACGGCGACCGCATACTTGTCGCCCAGAATGTGGAAGGGCAGCCCCTCCTTCTCCATGGTATCAGCGGGCAGGCCTACGAGCGGCCGGGTTGTGTCCATGTTTGAACTCGTCCACGAAGTGATGTTGATCTGCTCTAGTATCGCAGACCGGGCCGAATTCCAAGTGAGCTAGACCCAGCGGCGCACCGACCGGCAATACGCTTCGTACTCAGCGCCGAAGGTTTCGCTCAGAACCGCCTCCTCGGGAACGATGAAGCGGCGCTCGATGACCCACCAGAACACCGGCAAAGTGATGGCGGCGCTCAGCCCCCCAAACAAAGCAACGCAGCCTGCAAGAATGATCAGATCCGCCAGATAGATGGGATTGCGGCTGAACCGGTAGGGCCCGTCATTGATCAGGGCACTCGGCGTCTGGCGCGGAATAACGGACGTCTTGAACCGCCAAAAGGAAACCACAGCGTAAAGCCCAAGACCAATGCCCGTTGCCACCAGCGCCCATCCGATCACGGTCCAAACGAAATGAGACAGGACAAAGATGGGGAACGCATCGGCCAGCATCCATGAGGCGGCGATGCAGGCCACCAGCCAGACCGGCGGCAGGTCTATCAGTTCCCTCAGCTTGGCCATATGGCTCGGTTCCGTTCCAAAAGGGGATTGCGGCACATTTTACACCCACTAAAAAGGCGACTTTAACCCAAACCGGCGCGCCTTGGCCCGTTCAAGCAAGCGTTAGCGCTATCAGGGTTGAGTTTTGCCTGTCTATAGGCTTTAAGAACCCACCAGCTGGGAGGGACAACGCGATAAGACACCCTTCCAGATGTTTCCAAGCCGGCGTGAGGGACGTCCGGTACCTCAAAGTGTTTCGCACGGGCAACGGCGCCTGCGCGGAGACGAAGCATATACGATCAAGGGAGTAACTTATGGATCGTCGTTCATTCATCAAAAAGGCTGGCGTGGCGGCCGGCGCAACTGCCGCAGCGTCAACGCTGGCAACCCCGGCAATCTCTCAGACCACAAAAGACTTGGTGGTCGTCGCCACATGGCCCCGCGATTTTCCTGGTCTCGGCACCGGCGCCCAGCGCCTGGCTGCTCGGATCGACCAGCTGACCGAAGGCCGCATCAAGGTGCAGTACTTTGCAGCCGGCGAGCGTGTCGGCGCGTTTGATTCCTTCGACGAAGTTGCCTCCGGCAACGCGCAAGCCTACCACGCTGCCGACTATTACTGGAAAGGCAAGCACCCGGGCTGGGCTTACTTCACGTCCGTGCCGTTTGGCCTGACGCACACCGAACACAATGCCTGGATCCAGCACATGGGCGGCCAGGCTCTGTGGGACGAAGTGGCCGGCGGCTTTGGCCTGAAATGCCTGATGGCCGGCTGCACCGGCGTGCAGATGGGCGGCTGGTTCAACAAGGAAATCGAAAGCGCAGACGACCTTAAAGGTCTGAAAATGCGTATCCCCGGTCTCGGCGGCGACGTCATGGCCAAGCTTGGGGCCTCTCCGGTGTCTCTGCCTGGCGGCCAGATCTACGAGAACCTGGTGTCCGGCGCGATTGATGCCACGGAGTGGGTTGGTCCTTGGAACGACTTCTTCATGAAGTTCTACGAAGCGGCCAAGTACTACTATTATCCGGGCATGCACGAAGCCGGCTCAACCCTTGCCTTCGGCATGAACGCCAAGTTCTGGGCGGACCTGCCGGAAATGGACAAGGAAATCATCAAAGCCGCTTGCGCTGAAGAGCATGTGTTCTCCATGTCTGAGTACAACGCCAACAACGGTACGTTCCTGGCGAAACTGATCAAGGAACATGGCGTTGAGCTGCGCGAGTTCTCCGATGACATCTACGACAGCTTCGGTGAAGCGTCTGCGGCGGTGTTCGAAGAAACCAAGTCGCACAGCGATCTGGCTGCACGTGTCCATGACAGCTTTGCTGCTGCACGGGCCGACGTGGGTGGCTGGATGAAGCTTTCCGAAGGCGCTTACTATTCACAGCGCAACCGCGTGCTGGGCATCTAATCCGGCGCGTAGGCCCCATAGGGCAAGACTAAGTTCGGGACGGGGCTCTCTGGCCCCGTCCCGGTCATAACGAGGGTGAGGGTTATGACGGTGAGTGAGACGGCTGAGGCCGTGGCCGAGGGGCCATACGATTATTCTGCGGCAACACTTGGTTTGCGTGCCCTGGCATGGGCCATCGTGTGCGGCACCTTTGCGTTTCTGATTAATGTCTATTTGAATTTCTGGCAGGGCTGGCCGGGCGCGGGCGCGGCCACCACGGGCGGCGGCGGACGGGCTGTTGCCCAGCTCTTGTCCTATGTGGCCGCCGTGCTGGTGCCGATCATTTTCGTGCTGCGCAGCAAACAGACCACGCTGCGCGACGACGGCCTGGCGCTCGACAAAATGGCCAGATACATCATTCGCGCGGCGTTCTGGATGGCCCTGTTCGTCGGCCTGGTGGATATGGTGATCTCCTTCCTGCGCGTGGAGGGCCTCTTGGCCAGCGTTGTGGGCGAGAGCCTGACCACCCAGCTCGGCCGCTCACAGTTCCGCGGCACCTATGTTCATATTCCCCTGGTTCTGCTGGCCCTTGTGGTGGCCGCCTTTACGCGGACCTTGGGGTTCACCTGGTTGACCCTTCTTGTGGTGGTTGCTGAGCTTCAGATCGTGATCACTCGCTTCATCTTCTCCTATGAGCAGGCCTTCATGGGAGATCTGGTGAGGTTCTGGTATGCGGGCCTGTTCTTGTTCGCCAGCGCCTACACCCTCATCGAGGAGGGCCATGTGCGTGTGGATGTGCTCTATGCCGGCTTCCAACAGCGCACCAAGGGACTGGTGAACGTGATCGGCTCCCTCTTCCTCGGCATCTCGTTATGCTGGGTGATCCTGGTGCTGGGCATGGGCGGCAAATCCGCCATCATCACCTCGCCGCTTTTGACCTTCGAGGTCTCCCAGTCCGGCTTCGGCATGTATGTGAAATACCTGATGGCGTCGTTCCTGGCGATCTTTGCGGTCTCCATGATGGTCCAGTTCGCCGGCTATATGCTGGAAGCTTACGCCGATTACCGGGGCGATCCCGGCAAGCGCAAGCTTGAATCCGCACCGTCCCATTAATCAACGAGATAGCGACCAAAGCTCATGGAACTCTTCTTTCTGGCAATGCTCGTTCTGGTCATGGCAGCCGCGCTCGGCTCCGGCTATCCCGTTGCGTTCGCTCTTCCCGGTTCAGCCATTCTCACCATCTCAGCGGCCGCTCTGACGGGCTACCTGTTTGCCGGCGACAGCGCGGCCTACTTTGCCCATGGCAGCCCGGTCCAGTGGCTCACCGCGGGCGTGACCAACTTTCGAGGGGTCTATTGGGAGGTGGAGCGAGATACGCTCATAGCCATTCCCCTGTTCGTGTTCATGGGCATCATGCTGCAGCGCTCCAAGATCGCCGAAGATCTTCTGGTGGCCATGGCGCAGTTGTTCGGTCCGGTGCCCGGGGGCCTTGGCATTTCAGTGGTCTTCGTGGGTGCGCTGCTTGCCGCAACCACCGGCATCGTGGGCGCCACAGTGGTAGCCATGGGGCTGATTTCTCTGCCGGCCATGCTGCGCAACAATTACTCCCACTCGCTCGCCACCGGCACCATTGCCGCCTCCGGCACGCTGGGGCAAATCATTCCCCCGTCGATCGTTCTGATCATTCTGGCTGACCAGCTCGCCAGCGCCGTGGACCAGGCCGATGCCTCCCGCAAGGCGCTCTACAAGGCCACCACCGGCGATTTCGCCATGCCCTCAGAGTTCGGCGTGATCTCCACCAGCGCGGGCGACATGTTCCTCGGCGCGTTCATTCCGGGTCTGGTGCTCGTGGCCCTCTACATGGTGTTCATTCTGGGCTACTCCCTGTTCAGACCGAAGAACGCGCCGGCTGTGCCGTTCGAAGGCTCTTACGACCGCGCATTTGCGGGCCGGATCCTGTTGATCCTGGTGCCGCCGCTGACGCTGATTTTCGTGGTGCTGGGCTCCATCATCATGGGCATCGCCACCGTGAACCAGGCCGGTGCGATCGGCGCTGCGGGCGCTATGGTGATGGCCGGATACCGTCTGGCAGAGGGCCGCAAGGATGCCTTCTACCCAGCCATTCTGGCCGTGGTCTCGCTGGTCTGCGTGTTCATCGTTTCCAGCTTCTTCGACGTCAACATCAAGAACGTGAAGACCTCCAGTGACGTGTGGGGGATCGCGTTGTCGGCCATCGCGGTGACCGGCTTCATCATCGCCCTCATCTGGAGCGGATGGCGCACGTTCAAGATCGACAACACCATGCACAGTGTGATGATCGATACCGCCAAGACCACGTCTCTGGTGTTCATCATTCTGTTGGGCGCAGCCATGCTGACGGCCGCGTTCCGGGCCTTTGGCGGCGAAGAGCTGGTGCGCGAGTTCCTGACCAGCCTTCCCGGCGGCTTCTGGACCCAGTTCATCATCGTGATGGCGGTGATCTTCGTGCTCGGCTTCTTCCTCGACTTTATCGAGATCGCCGTGGTCGTTGTGCCCATCGTGGCGCCCATTCTGCTCATGGACCCGTCCGCCAACGTCACGGCCGTCTGGCTCGGCGTGATGATTGGTTTGAACATTCAAACCTCGTTCCTGACCCCTCCGTTCGGTTTTGCGCTGTTCTACCTGCGCGGCGTGGCACCGGCAGTGGTGAAGACCACGTCCATGTATAAGGGTGTGATTGCCTTTATCGGATTGCAGCTCTTGGCGCTGGTGATCGTCGGATTTGTCCCCAATCTGGTGAACTATCTGCCCAACCGCATCTCCTTGACCGCGGCCACGGCCCCGCCGCCCATCAACCCGCGCCTGCAATATTGCATGGAGCAATACATCTTCAACGAATACGCAACGCGGGGCGATGAGATCCGCGGCGCCATTGATACGGTCGGCAAGCTGGATCTCTCCTATCTGCCGGCGAAGCTGAAGGCGGATACGGAGAAAGGCCTGAAGGCGGCGGCCTCGGTTTACGGCCATCTTGAAACCATCTCCAAGGCAGAGGCCGCGCGCGATGCGGGCGCTGAGACCTTCCGTGACCTTCACTTCAAGGTCCGCCGCATCCAGTCCGACATGCGCAAACTTGAAGCGGAGAAGAAGGCTCAAGACAGCGATCTTGGCCGCATGAAGCGCCAAACACCGGTTAATCAGGATGCCGTGGCCAAGGCGGAAGCACACCTGGCGGAGATCGACGCGGAGATAGAAGCGCTGAAAGCGTCGATCCCGGACAATTGGGAGCAAGACCAGAAAACCTTTGATGCGCTGCAGAAAGCTGACACCAAAGCCCGCAGGGACTATCGCAAAACGGTCGACACGGCCTACACGTCGATCCAGGACCTGATGGAAGTGGTTGAGGCCACCCCTGCTCTGGAGGCCTTCCAGGGCGAGATCAACGGGCTGCAGTCCGCCATCGCGAGCCAAGAGCCCAAGCAGGCGTCAGAGACCATCAACGAGTTCTCCAAGAGCCTGCGCAAAGTGGCCGGTGTCAAAGAGATCCGCTCCGGCCTGTCCGCGGCCAGACGGGCGCTGAGGGGCAGGTCGCCCGACCCTGAAAAAGCCAAAGAGGAGCTGGCAAAGGCCGTTGCAAGCTTTGAGAGTGACCTTGCGTGGCGCAAGAAGGCACAAAGCGATCTGCTGCCGGGCCTGAAATCTTATGAGGCAACGATCCGCGACACGATCGGCCTGCGCCAACAGCGCCGGTTGCCGGAAGCCCAGGCTCTGTCCATCGCCCAATGCAGCTCAAGTCACCGGGATATCTCGCTGCACTTCTAGGAGAGGAGCTCTGAGGGTGTGCTAGAGAGCTGCACGGTTTGCCGCGCATCGACGCTGTCGGTGTTTCACGTGATAGACGGCAAAACCTATTGGCGCTGCGCCACGTGCCACGCCACGCTGCTTGACCCTTTGCATCACCTCAAGACTGCCGAGGAACGGGCGCACTACCTGCTCCACGAGAACCGGGTCGACGATCCGGGCTACCGGCAGTTCCTCTCCCGCCTCTCCATCCCGGTGGCAGCAGAGCTCAGTCCCGCTTTAGCAGGCCTCGACTATGGGTGTGGCCCCGGGCCGGCACTGGCGGCCATGCTCGGCGAGGCCGGGCACGTGATGAGCCTTTATGACCCGTTTTTCCACCCCGACACCTCAGTGCTGGAGCGCACCTACGACTTCGTGACGTGCAGCGAAACGGCCGAGCATTTCCATCATCCCGCACAAGAGTTCGACCGCTTGGACAGCCTCGTGCGCCCCGGTGGCCTGCTGGCCATCATGACCTGCTTTCAAACCGATGATGCGCGCTTTCAAAACTGGCACTACCGCCAGGATCCCACCCATGTGGTCTTCTACCGCGCGGCCACCTTCGCCGTCTTGGCAAAGCAGCGTGGTTGGCACTATGTCTCGCCGGCGAAGGATGTGGCATTGCTCCGCAAAGCCAGTTGACGCACAATGTGCGGCCCTGTCCCGCCGGAATGCGTAAAGGACTAGAGTTTGGAACCCATCGTTTTTGCTGCCGTCTTGCTGGCCGCAGCGCTTCACGCCACATGGAACGCCATCGTTAAAGGGTCTGGAAACAAGCACGTTTCCATGACCGCCGTGGTGATGGGCCATGTGCCGCTGGCCCTGATTGCCCTGCCGTTCTGCCCCCTTCCCGCCCCGGCCAGTTGGCCCTACCTGGCGGCCGGCATTCTGCTCCATGTGGGCTATCAGCTGTTTCTCATGGTGTCCTACCGGGTGGGTGACCTTACTCAGGTGTACCCGATCGCCCGGGGCATCGCGCCTCTGCTTGTGGCCGTGGTGTCGGTGATCTTCTTGAACGTGTCCCTGTCCTCAAACGAGCTCTTGGCCGTGCTGATCATCGGGGTCGGCATTATGAGCCTGGTGTTCGTGCGCGGCAGCGATGGGCTGCGCAACGGCACGGGCGCCTTGATGGCCGTGATCACGGGCTGCTTCATCGCCGCCTATTCCCTCGTTGACGGGCTGGGTGCCCGCGAAGCTGGCACCGCGGTGGGCTTTTATGCGTGGCTCACGCTCATTGATGCGGTGATCTTCATGGCGATCATGCGCGTCTGGCGCCCCGGCACGGTGACGGAGGTGGTGAAGAACCATGCCCGTTTCTCTGTCCTGGGCGGCGGAGCCTCGTTCGTGGCCTACGCGCTCGCCATCTGGGCCTTCACCCAGGCCCCGATCGCGCTGGTCACCGCAGTGCGCGAGACCAGCATCATCTTTGCGCTGTTGATCGGTGTGTTCTTCCTCGGCGAGCGTCTCAATCTGTTGAAGCTCTGTTCAACGGCCATGACCATCTTCGGGGTCATGCTGCTGCGGCTCAACCGTTAGAATCTGCAACAACAGTCTGGCACGAGACTTGCTTTCCTTTTTGAGTGTGAATGCGGGTGTAGCTTAACGGCAGAGCATCGATCGTCCAGATCGTCCGCACAGGTTCGAATCCTGTCGCCCGCTCCAATCACTTTCAAGCAATTGAATTTCCAAGAGATCGTTGAGATTGCAGACTTTTTTCCGACGAACTGCTGCACAGTTGAGGTGATGCGGGACATGGGCAAGAAGCCGGAAAGGCCTCGTGCGTGGCCAAGCACCCTGAAGACGCATGCGCCGAAGCAATCAGGATACGGAAGGGTGGATGAAGCGCCTGTTACCGCTACAATGAAACTCCTTCACACAATAAATTAAAAACGAATAGCTCCCTATCTCTTGGCTTAGCAACAGCCAATTAGCATGTGCATTTTACACTCGCACAGCACGAACACGCCCCAGCGTTCCGCTCACAACAATTTCTCTCGCCCCCTAACAAATCGATACCTGACTTCATCTATGCTCGACAACTCTGGTTCGAATTGGAACGTACCAACATAGCGGTAAAGATTGCGCCCAAGCGGGTCTTTTGCTCTAGCGAACACGATGCGATTTCCAGTGTCCCGATTGTGTTTGAGGTGTTGCCTATTCCTCTTCCTTGCATCAGCTGATTTTGGCCGCTCAATAATCCACTTGCGGTCAGGGGTCAGCTCATTGTTCCATTCTGCCATCTCATAAAGCCTCGGGAACCAAACTTGATCTCCCGAACCATCTCCAATTTTCCAAGTGCCGCGCTGATAATCGCCACCTTGATAGCCAAAACACCGCAGCGCATCGCGCTGCCTTAGAAATGCAACCTTCTCGTCGCGATCAATGTATCCGGCAATGATGTGCTGTTCCGGATCGTATTGCCCTTCAAAATCCCAGGGTTGGAACGTCGCTTCGTGGGTCATCTTGACTTTCTGCTGCTTAATCCACTCAACAAATTCGTCTGTGGCCCTATTAATCGTACTCAGGGGCAGAAAACGAACGGTGCCATCGGTCAATCGCTCTGCGACAACGATCCTATGCACAATGTCATTTGTGACAGATTGAATGTCTTCAGTGCGTCGTCGGTCTGCCTCTGCATGCAGTTCGGTCAGATGCTGAGCCTCGTCGACCTCTAGATGGATGTGGAACTGAGGTAGGAAAAGATCAGTCAATGCACGGGTTCCATCCGGGCGTCTTACGAGTTGCTGCGTTACAAACTCGATTTCTGGATCATCGAGCCGATGCAAAACTCGTGAGATAACGTAAAACTCCCACTTCTTATGCCCCGCACGTGAGAGTGACCTGAGAACATAATCATCTTTGCTAAACGTTGAATGAGGCATCTGAAACACAACTTGGGCTAACGAAGGTGAACACTAGTACAACAGGCTCTAGAAGTTAACAACTTCGCATAAACTACTACAAAAATAACAGCCAGCTCGCACTTTGTTACAGCTGATTTTCGAGATCGCGATCACTGATTTCAATTAAAGCGAGGCGCTGTTCATTGAAACACCTGGCGCTAAGGCAGAAAATCATGGTGCGAAGTGTTGGCAACTTCTCGCGTGAGATGCGATCCGTTCTCAAACTGGTGAACTTTTCAAAGTTCGCGATGAAAATTGCTACACAGTTGTGCTGAAGGGTCTGGGTAGCCTCACTCCAGACCCTTTGATTACGGCGGTTTCCGGAAAGCGAGGTCGGCTCCGGTCGCCCGCTCCATACCTTCCCCAAAAAATGGTGGTTTTAGGCGTTTCCCATTGCGGGACGGGTGCATATGCGCGACCAGGATCGCGCAATCGCGCGGTGTAACAGAACCAGCAGCAACCGGCTCAGGTTATCGCACCTGAGGCTAGCGATCGATGTCAGTGGGATCAGACGTGTTGGCGCGGCGAGGTGCGGGGGGCGCGGCTTCGCGTTCGGCCTGCTGCCTGCGGAACTGTTCGTCCAGTTGGCGGGTTCTTTCCGCTTCGGCAGCCGCACGTTGCTTCTTGCGGGCCTCTTCGGCAGCGGCCTTTCTGCGCGCGGCAGCGGCGGCCTGGCGCTTGCGCTCTTCTTCCTCGGCTGCCTTCTTGGCGGCCGCTTCGGCTTCGGCCTTCTTGCGGGCCTCTTCCTCAGCCGCCAGCTTGGCTTCCGCCTCGGCTTTCAGGCGCCTTTCTTCCTCGGTCAGCTCTTTCGGCGGCTCTTCGGGTTTTTCCTCGGCCGTCGTGGTTTCTTCTGCTGCCGGTTCAGGTTCGCTTGCGGCGGTAGGAGCCGGTTCATCAGAACTCATGGCCTTCACCTTGGCGGTCAATTCCTCCACCATGGTGGTCTTCTCTTTGGCCTCTTGCTCGGCCTTTTCGCGCGCTTCTTCTTCTTCCTTAAGCTTGGCCTCAAGCTCCTTGCGCTCTTCTTGTGCCTTGGCTACCTGCTCCTTGGCCTCTTCGGCTGCTTTCTCGGTTTCCTCATTGGCCTTTTTCAGCGCCTCGATCTCTTTTTTCAGCGCAGACAGCTCTTCTGTGGCCTCACGCGCGCTTTCCACCGCTGTCTCTTTTTCGTTCAACAGCTTATCGAGCAAGGCTTGATCGCCCGTATCATAGCAGCCCGACAGCACTGCTGCCGACCCAATGGTCATGGCCAGGAGAATCTTTTTCATCGTCACCGCAATCCCAGTCCGTTCTCTTGCCTTAAGAGACACGTCCTACCCCTTGCATATTCCACCGGACTAACATAGGTCAAATCGTACCACCTTTTCTATCCCTCAAACGCTGTGACCGAAAATCATGAACAAACATGGTAAATGGGACTTCTGGATCGACCGTGGCGGCACGTTCACCGACATTGTGGGCCGTTCTCCCGAAGGCGAGGTGCGCCCGCACAAACTTCTCTCGGAAAATCCCGAAGCCTACCGCGATGCGGCCATTCAAGGCATCCGCGATCTTCTGGGGCTCCAGGCAGGCGACGCCATCGCTGCAGAGGCCATCAGTTCGGTCAAAATGGGCACTACGGTGGCCACCAACGCGCTTTTGGAGCGTAAAGGGGACCGCACCCTCCTGGTGATCACCAAGGGCTTCAGGGACGCCCTGGAGATCGGTTATCAGGCGCGCCCGGACATCTTTGCACGCCACATCATCAAGCCGGAACTGCTCTATGAGCGCGTCATGGAGGTCCCTGAGCGCGTTCTCACCGACGGCACCGTGGAAGTCCAGCTCGACGCTCAGAGCGCCGAAGCAGGTCTTAAAGAGGCCTTTGAGGCCGGTATCCGGGCCGTGGCCATCGTCTTCATGCATGCCTACCGCTACCACGACCATGAGAAGACGGTGGCGGATCTCGCCCGCAAGATCGGCTTCACCCAGATTTCCGTCAGCCACGAAGTCTCGCCCCTGATGAAGCTGGTGGGACGCGGCGACACCACGGTGGTCGACGCCTACCTCTCCCCCATCCTGCGACGCTATGTTGAGCAGGTCTCAAGCGAACTGGGCTCCTCGGCAGAGGGCGCGCCGCGCTTGATGTTCATGCAATCCTCCGGCGGGCTCACCGCCGCCGACCAGTTTCAGGGCAAGGACGCTATTCTCTCCGGCCCCGCCGGCGGCGTGGTGGGTGCGGTTGAGACCTCGCGCATGGCCGGCTTTGAAAAGATCATCGGCTTCGACATGGGCGGCACCTCGACGGATGTTTCCCACTACGACGGCGAGTTTGAGCGGGCCTTTGAAACCGAGGTTGCGGGGGTGAGAATGCGTGCGCCGATGATGCGCATTCACACGGTGGCCGCGGGCGGCGGCTCGATCTTGCACTATGACGGCGCCCGCTTCCGGGTTGGACCGGATTCGGCCGGAGCCAATCCGGGCCCGAAATGCTACCGCCGGGATGGGCCTTTGGCCGTGACCGACGCCAACGTGATGCTCGGCAAGCTGCAACCGCAACTGTTTCCGGCCATTTTTGGACCCGACCAGAACGAACGGTTGGATGCAGAGGCCGTGGGCGCAGCCTTTAGAGAGCTCGCCGCGGAGATCGGCGACGGGCGCTCTGCGGAAGAGGTGGCGGAAGGCTTCCTGCGCATCGGCGTTGAGAACATGGCCAATGCCATCAAGAAAATTTCCGTGCAGCGCGGCTATGACGTGACCGAATATGCCCTCACCTGCTTTGGCGGTGCGGGCGGGCAGCATGCCTGCATGATTGCCGACACGCTGGGCATGAAGACCGTGCTGATCCACCCGCTCGCGGGCATTCTGTCGGCCTACGGCATGGGCCTGGCGGACGTACGCACCAACAGAGACCGGGCCATCGAAGAGCCGCTCAACCAGGAGACGGCCGACCAGGTTGCCGCCATCAGTGAAGAGCTTGCAGCGGACAATCTGAGCGACCTGGAGCGCCAGGGCATTCCGGGCGCGGAAGCCCAGACACACACCCATTTGCACCTGCGCTATGAAGGCACGGATACCTCGCTCCTGGTGCCGTTCGACAGCGCGGAGGCCATGCGCGCCAGCTTTGAGGACGCGCACAGCAAACAGTTCGGCTTCGTGTCGCCTGAAAAGACCATCATCGTTGAGGCCATGTCGGTGGAAAGCGTCGGCGGCGGCGCCACCGCCGAGGAGGCCGATGAGGCCCTGTCCGCCAACCCGCCTGTTGCGGGCAGCACCTCAAAGTTCTTCTCTTCCGGCGCATGGCATGACGTTGGCATCTATGACCGCGAAACCATGCTGCCCGGCCAAAAAGTTCAAGGCCCGGCCATCATCATCGAGCCCACCGGAACCAACATCGTGGAGCCGGGCTGGCAGGCCGAAATCACCGCCAAGCGGCATCTGGTGATGCGGCGCACAGAAGCCCTGGCCCGCAGCGCCCCCATCGGCACCAAGGCGGATCCGGTGATGCTGGAGGTGTTCAACAACCTTTTCATGTCGATTGCCGAGCAGATGGGCGTGACGCTTCAGAACACAGCCTATTCGGTCAACATCAAGGAGCGGCTGGACTTCTCCTGCGCCGTATTTGATGCCAGCGGCGCGCTGATTGCCAATGCGCCCCACATGCCGGTGCACCTGGGCTCCATGGACCGGTCGGTGGAGACCATCATCCGGGAAAACCCGGTCATGAAGCCGGGCGATGTGTTCATGCTGAACGCGCCCTATAACGGCGGCACGCACCTGCCGGACATCACAGTGGTGACACCGGTGTTCCACGACGAGAGCGGGGAAATCCTCTTCTACGTGGCCTCCCGCGGCCACCATGCGGACGTGGGCGGCATGGCGCCGGGCTCCATGACCCCGCGCGCCACCTCCATTGAACAGGAAGGCGTCGTGATCGACAACTTCAAGCTGGTGGAAGACGGCATCTTCCGCGAGGAAGCGCTGCATGATCTGCTGACCAGCGGCCCCTGGCCCTGCCGCAATCCGGTGCAGAACGCGGGCGATCTGAAGGCGCAAGTTGCAGCCAACGAGAAGGGCGTCCAAGAGCTGCGCAAGATGGTGGACCACTTCACCCTGGACGTTGTGACGGCCTATATGGGGCATGTGCAGGACAATGCGGAGGAGAGCGTGCGCCGCTTCATCGACGCTCTGCACGACTGTGCGTTCACCTACCCCATGGACCAGGGCACGCGGATCTCCGTGAAGATCACGGTGGACCGGGAAAACCGCTCCGCAACGGTGGATTTCACCGGCACCTCGCCCCAGCAGCAAACCAACTTCAACGCACCGCAGCCGGTCACCCGGGCCGCGGTGCTCTACGTCTTCCGCCTGATGGTGGCCGACGAGATCCCCATGAACGCGGGCTGCCTGAAACCCATCACCATCGTCTTCCCGGACGACTGCATGCTGAACCCGCAGTTTCCGGCCGCTGTGGTGGCCGGCAACGTGGAAACCAGCCAGGCGGTTACCGACACGCTGCTGGGCGCGCTCGGTGCCATGGCGGCCTGTCAGGGCACCATGAACAACTTCAACTTCGGCAACGATCAGTACCAGTATTACGAAACCATCTGCGGCGGATCGGGCGCAGGGCCCTGGCATAACGGCACCAGCGCGGTGCACACCAACATGACCAACACGCGCCTGACCGATCCTGAGATCCTGGAGTTCCGCTATCCGGTGGTGCTGGAGGACTTCCACGTGCGCCGCGGCTCCGGCGGCGACGGCAAGTTCAAGGGCGGCGATGGCACATTGCGGACCGTGCGCTTCCTTCAGGACATGGATGTCTCGTTCCTGGCCAGCCACCGTAAAGTGCCACCATTTGGCTTAGATGGGGGTGCGCCAGGCGAGTGCGGGGCGAACACCATACGCAAGGCGGACGGCACTTTGGTGCACGCTGAAGGCTGTTCGCAGCATGATTGCAGAGCGGGCGATGCGGCCATTATCAAGACCCCGAGCGGCGGAGGCTTCGGCACCGCGTAAATATGTATATACTTTATAACTTCCCAGGTGCGGGCGGGTTCGCCGTGCAGGCTTTGCTGGAAGAGCTCGGCTTGCCGTACGAACTCAACCATCTCGACTACGATGCAGGCGAGCATAAGCGCGCGCCGTTCATCGACCTCAACCCGCTTGGCCAAGTCCCCACGCTGGTGCTGCCGGATGGGGAAGTGATGACCGAGTCGGCGGCGATCCTGCTCTATTTGAGTGACCTGGAGGGGGACGCCAAGCTGGCCCCCGCCCCGGCTGAGCCGCTGCGCCCGGCGTACCTGCGCTGGATGATGATGCTCACCACCTCCGTCTACAATGCGAGCCTGAGAAGCTACCACCCGGAGGACTTCACCTCAGCGGAGGATCCCAAACCCATCAGTGAGGTGGCGGACCGGCAGCTCGAAGAGCACTGGCAGCTCATCGAAGACGAACTCGCCGCGCGCGGACCCTGGCTTTTGGGCGACACCTACTCCACCGCAGACCTCTACGCCATGATGATCGCCCACTGGGTGCCGGATAGGACGGCGAACTTTGCCAAGCGTCCAAACCTGAAGGCGCTGTGCGACGGCGTGCGCGCGCGCCCCGCGGTGGCCCGCATTCTGCCCCAGCATGACGGCCATTGGTGAGCCCGCAGGGCAAGATGACACTTGCAGCAGGCCCCTAAGGGGCGCCATTATCGCCAGCAAAAGACAATGAGAGGAGCGCCCCAGTGAGCAGCAACGGATCCAAGCCACCCAGCGACAAGAAGTACAGAAGCCAGGAATGGTTCGACAATGTGGACAATCCCGGCATGACGGCGCTCTATGTGGAGCGCTACCAGAACCAGGGTTACACCCGCGGCGAGCTGCAGTCCGGCAAGCCGATGATCGGGATCTCCCAGACGGGCTCGGATCTGGCGCCCTGCAACAAGATCCATGTGTACCTGACCGAGCGGGTCAAAGCCGGCATCCGCGACGCCGGCGGCGTGCCCATCGAGTTCCCGGTGCATCCCATTCAAGAGACCGGCAAGCGGCCCACCGCAGCGCTTGACCGGAACCTCGCCTATCTCACCCTGGTGGAGGTGCTGCACGGCTACCCCATCGACGGGGTGGTGCTGACCACAGGCTGCGACAAGACCACACCGGCCCAGCTCATGGGCGCGGCCACGGTGGATATCCCGGCCATCGTGCTCTCCGGCGGCCCCATGCTGGATGGCTGGTGGCGCGGCGAGCGGGCCGGCTCCGGCATGGTGGTGTGGGAGAGCCGGCGCCTCCTGGCGGCCGGCGAGATCGACTATGATGAGTTCATGAACCGGGTCTGCGCCTCGGCGCCCAGCCTTGGCCACTGCAACACCATGGGCACGGCCTCCACCATGAACGCCCTGGCGGAGGGCCTCGGCATGTCGCTCACCGGCTGCTCGGCCATCCCCGCGCCTTACCGCGAGCGCATGGAAATGGCCTACGCCACAGGCCAGCGCATCGTGGAGATGGTGAAGGAGGATCTGAAACCATCGAAAATCATGACGCGGGCGGCGTTCGAGAACGCCATCATGCTCAACACCGCCATTGGCGGCTCCACCAATGCCCCGCCCCACATCCAGGCCATCGCCCGCCACATGGGCGTTGAGCTTGAGCTGGAAGACTGGCAGACCCTGGGTTATGACCTGCCCTTGCTGGTGAACATGCAGCCGTCCGGGGAGTATCTCGGCGAATCGTTCCACCGGGCCGGCGGCGTGCCCGCGGTGATGGGCGAAATGGCCAAGGCGAACCATTTGCGCCCGGAGGCCATGACCGTGACGGGGCGCACCATGGGGGAGAATGTGGCAGGTCAGGAGAGCCAGGATCAGGCGGTGATCCGGCCGGTCTCAGATCCCATGCGCGAGCAGGCCGGCTTCATCGTTCTGAGCGGCAACCTGTTCGACAGCGCCTTGATGAAGACCAGCGTGATCTCGGAAGACTTCAACACCCGCTTCCTGTCACGGCCCGGCAGCGAAGGCGTGCTGGAGGCCCGGGCGATCGTGTTTGAAGGGCCTGAGGATTACCATGAGCGGCTGAACGATCCGGCTCTGAACATTGATGAGAACTGCATGATGTTCATCCGCGGCTCGGGCCCCGTGGGCTATCCGGGTGCGGCCGAGGTGGTCAATATGCAGCCGCCGGATCATTTGCTGAAGCAGGGCATCAACCATCTGCCCACCATCGGCGATGGCCGCCAGTCCGGCACATCGGAGAGCCCCTCCATCTTGAACGCCTCGCCGGAATCGGCTGTGGGCGGCGGGC
>JANQOW010000062.1 GCA_028285595.1 Hyphomicrobiales bacterium | reverse complement strand
TCCCCGCGCACGCGGGGACCCAGGGGCGGTTTGGTGTGGATTAAGCGGCTCTGGGTCCCGGATATTTTGCTGGCGCAAAATTCCGGGATGACGGGGGGTAAAGGTTCGTCATCTCCGCTCTCTCCCCTCGTCATCCCCGCGCACGCGGGGACCCAGGGGCCGAGAACGGGATATTCAAAACGTGAGATTGCCCAGCCAGGAAGCGCGGCCATAGGTTGCTGCTCCATGGCAAAGCAACCCGTCGTTTACATCCTCGCCAGCAAACGAAATGGCACTCTCTACACAGGCGTCACCAGCAATCTGCCAAAACGGATCTGGGAGCATAAGACCGGTGCGTTTGGCGGTTTCAGCCACAAGTATGCATGTAAGCGCCTCGTGTGGTTCGAGGTGCATGAAACTCTGGAAAACGCGATCCTTCGCGAGAAGCGTTTGAAGCGATGGCGACGGGGTTGGAAATTAGACCTGATCGAGCAAAGCAATCCGCAGTGGATCGATCTTTCCTCGAGGCTGGACGGCCCGATATAGGCGCCCCTGGGTCCCGGATATTTTGCTGGTGCAAAATTCCGGGATGACGGGGTGTGGGCCCCACCATCGTCATCCCCGCTCTCTCCCCTCGTCATCCCCGCGAACGCGGGGACACAGGGCGGCTTGGCTCGGTTTAAGCGGCGCTGGGTCCCGGATATTTTGCTGGCGCAAAATTCCGGGATGACGGGGTGTGGGCCCCACCATCGTCATCCCCGCTCTCTCCCCTCGTCATCCCCGCGAACGCGGGGACCCAGGGCGGCTTGGCTCGGTTTAAGCGGCGCTGGGTCCCGGATATTTTGCTGACGCAAAATTCCGGGATGACGGGGGGTGGGCCCCACCATCGTCATCCCCGCGAACGCGGGGACCCAGGGCAGTTTGGCTCGGTTTAGGCGGCGATGGCGTTGGCAGGTGGTAGCGCGCCTCGGGCGCTAGCTGCCCGGAGGACAAATCTGGTTCAACAACTCCAAGGCCTTGGTGACACCACGCAAACTGTACACATCCTTGTAGCTACGCCCGGACGTGGGCCTGCCGGTCACGGTCAGCCGGTTTCCTGCTTTCATGGCCTCGACAAATGCAGGTTCGCTCGCGAACTCCTGCAAGAAGACGGGATGTCCGTCACCGGCGAACGCGAAACTTTTGCCGTCAATGTCAACCATCACAACTTCGCTCTTGCGAACTCGGGTGCCAACAAACGCAGACACCCCGCGCACGACGTCTTTGCGGCTCCGATTGAGCTCGGTTTGGACCAGGAAAGCGATATCTTTCGTATTGAGTTTGTTGTCCCGCGGTGACGATCTTGAGGGTCTCGCATAAGCGAAGCAGGCAATCCCGTCATCGGTGTCATAGTGCGCCACCGCCCAGCGGCCTCGTGTGCCGACCGTGACAGCCTCGCGGCTGCCGACCCGTCGCAGCACGCGCTCTTTCTTGGGCACCTGGAGGGCCGCGACTTCGCTCTGCTTCTTGCGCTCCGCCTCCGCCGCCGCCTCTTGGGCTTTTAAACGCGCAAGACGGCTCCTGGCCAAGGCGACGAATGTGCCGCGGGGAAATCGCTCCAGATAGGCCTCAAAATCCGAGGCCACGGTGCTGGATTTGATGCTGTCCCAGAACACCACTTCGCGGTCCCGCGCTGGGCTGGCAGGCGTGGCTTGAGGTGCCGGCGTGCTCACCGCTTCAGGTGGCGCAAGGTAGATCGCCTCGCCGCCCAACGAGCCATAGGTGAACGGTTCCTGGCGCCGGCCCGTGGCGGCCAAAACCTCGTCGCGCACCCGCCCGAACATGAGGCGCACATCAAGGCCGGGGGTTGTGAGATGCTTGATCAGAGCGGCCGCATAGGGGCTGTTGGTGCCTGTGCCATCATCGGCCAGGGTGCCCTCCTTGGCGGCATAGGCCACCAGCGTGTCGCTGCCGGCCGGGTTCACCCGCGCCAAGCCGCGCCCCACCGACCGGGTGGTGCCGGTTGAGGCCATGCTCTGCTTGAACGGGTTGTTTCTGCAGGCATCCAGGATCACCAGCTTCAGAGTGCCGGCCCGGTTCATGGCGCTGAGCAGCTTGGAGACCTCCACGGCCTCGAACTCCACATCGTCCACGTGGGCAAGGCCGGCATCCACGGGGATGACATAGTTGGTGCCGCTTACCTCAATGCCGTGACCGGCAAAGTAGATCAGCGCCACGTCCGCGCCGGCCGCCTGGCGGGAAAACTGGCTCAAGCTGCGCCGGAGCTGCGTATAGGTTTGGTCCAGTTTCAGGGTGACCTGATCAAAGCCGATGGCGTCAAGTGTGTCGGCCAGCGTCCGGGCATCGTTTTCGGGGTTCTTCAGCTTTGAGGTTTTCTCGTAGGCCGAATTGCCGATCACCAGCGCCACACGCTTTGCCGCTTCGGTGTCGGTGCCCGACATCGTCAGGACCAGACAGATCAGGAAAGCACGAAAACATGCGTCGAACACAAGACCACCTCAGCCAGATGCTTTGCCCCCGAAAGGGCATACTAGATCACATTACGCGCTCGGCGTCATCCCTGCGAATGCGGGCAGGCTGGCTCGGTTTAGGCGGCCTCTGGGTCCCGGATATTTTGCTGGCGCAAAATTCCGGGATGACGGGGGGTGGGCCCCACCATCGTCATCCCCGCGACCGCGGGGACCCAGGGGCCGGGGCTCTCTGAGCGTTATGGCCCGCACCTCAGGCGCTCTTCTTGATCTCCACCTGATGCGGGTAGGGGATTGAGATGCCGTCCGCGTCGAAGGCTTCCTTGACCGCCTTGGTCATGTGGAACTTCAGCTCCCAATAGTCGGCCGCGGCGCACCACAGTCTGACGCCAAGGTCCACCGAGCTGTCGCCCAGATTGACCACGCGCACCCAGGGTTCGGGATCTGCATGCACCCGCTCATCGGCCTTGGCCAGCTTCAGGATCAGCGCCATCGCCTTGTCGGCATCGTCGCCGTAATCGATCCCGAAGCTCAGGTCGAGCCGCCTGGTGTCGTGGGCTGAATAGTTGGTGATGATGGCGCCCCAGGCCTGGCCGTTGGGAATGATGATCTGCACATTGTCCGGGGTCACAAGCTCGGTGACGAAGAGGTTGAGATCGGCCACCGTGCCCGACGTGCCGCCAATGTCCACGAACTGGCCCAGCTTGTACGGCCGGAACACAATCAGCATCACGCCGGCGGCGATGTTGCTGAGGGTGCCCTGTAACGCCAGGCCGATGGCCAACGTGGTGGCCCCCAGGATCGCAACAAGGCTGGTGGCCTCAATGCCGAACAGGCCGAGGACGGCGATCAGCACAACGGTGAGGACCACCCACTTCAGGATGGAGGCCACAAACGAGCCGATGGTGTCGTCAATATTGGGGTTGCTGGTGACCCGCCGCCTGGCCCACGCGCTCAACGCGTTGGCGACGATCCAGCCAACGATCAGAACAAGCAACGCCTTGCCGGCGTTCACGATCAACGGTCCGTAATGGCCTAACTGCTCGGCGAGGATGTCCATGATGCGATCTCTCCTGTGGCCCCCATGTTTGGGTCCGCAACTATGCCAGCAGTCGTTCGCTTTGGCAGCCGCCGGGGCGCGATATCCACCGCTTAGTGGTGGTGCCCGCGGTCCCGGCCTCTTTGCTTTTTGACACATTCCGCGCTGATGCGGCGTGCCCGGTGCACCCCCGCCTTGCGCACACATCCAAAGAAAGGAAACTCCCGATGAAAAAGTTCTCACCCCCCTTCTGGGCCGCCGTGAAAGCCGACTATTGCAGCGGCGCCAGGACCATTGCTGAAATCGCAGCTTATTACCGCATCAGCGAAGGCACCGTGCGCAAGCACCGCAAGGCGGGCGATTGGACCGTTAGGGACACGCCCCTGCCGCCGATCGCGCTCACGCTGCCGGCCCTGGAGCCGCCCGATGCTGCCGGTGCCGGCCTGGCCATGCGCCTCACCAAGCTCTTGGAGCGCACCGTGGCGGAGATCGAGCTGGCCGCCGGGGAACCGGAGAAAGACACCACCTCCATGGACCGGGCCCGCGATGTGCGCACCCTGGCCACCGTCATGCGGTTGTTGAGCGACCTGAACTCTCCTCGGGCTGAGGCCGATGCGCCTGAGGCCCTCTCAGAAAGCGAGCAGAATGACATACTCCTCCGTCAAGAAATTGCGCAGCGCCTTGAACGGCTCCGAGAAGCTGGACGCCTCGCATGAACTCCTCAACCTGTCGGGCAGGAGCCTGAGAACCCTCAACGCCTCTTGGGGCTCTTATGCCCGTGACGATCAAATGGCCCCGGAGGGGGACTGGCGCGTGTGGCTGTTTCTGGGCGGACGGGGCGCGGGCAAGACCCGGGCGGGCGCGGAATGGGTGCGCGCCCGGGCGCTCGGTGAATGGCCCGAGGGGGCTCCGCCCGCCCGGCGCATTGCCCTGGTGGGCCCCACATTGCACGATGTGCGCCAGGTGATGGTGGAGGGGGTCTCCGGCCTTCTGCAGGTGCACAAGGACCATGAGCGCCCGGTCTACGAGCCCTCCTTGCGCCGGCTCACCTGGCGCAACGGGACGGTGGCCCAGATCTTCTCCGCCGAGGAGCCGAACAGTCTGCGCGGGCCGGCGTTCGATGCGGCCTGGTGCGACGAGGCGGCGGCCTGGAAGTATGGTTTGCAGACCTGGCAGACGTTGCAGTTCGGCATGCGCCTGGGCGAGACCCCGCGCCAGATGATGACCACGACGCCGCGCCACTGTCCCCTGCTGAAGGACGTCATCGGTGCCCCGTCCACGTTTATCTCCAAGGCGGGCACCGGGGACAATGCGGACAACCTGCCGGCCGCCTTCCTGGATTATGTGACGGCGCGTTATGCCGGCACGCGCCTGGGGCGCCAGGAGCTTCAGGGCGAGTGGCTGGAAGACAACCCCCATGCGCTCTGGCGGCGTGATGTGCTGGAGCGCTGCCGGGTGGCTGAGGCACCGGAGCTGTCCCGGGTGGTGGTGGCGGTCGATCCGCCGGCGAGCTCCGGCGAGGGGGCCAGCGCCTGCGGCCTCGTGGTGGCCGGAGTGGACCGCGAGGGGCATGGCTACGTGTTGGAAGACGCCACCGTGGAGCAGGCCCGGCCCACGGAATGGGCGGGCGAGGCGGTGCGGCTTTACGAGGTGCATGAGGCCGACCGGGTGGTGGCCGAGGTGAACCAGGGCGGGGAGATGGTTGCGGAGATGCTGCGTAGTGTGAACGCCAGCCTGCCGCTCACCCTGGTGCGCGCGACCCGGGGCAAGCACATGCGCGCCGAACCGGTGGCGGCGCTTTATGAGCAGGGCCGGGTGTTTCACTTGGGCGACATGTCCCAGTTGGAAGACCGCATGTGCCTGACCGAACCCGGCGCCATGGCGGGCGCCTCCGACATGGACCGGGTGGACGCCTGCGTGTGGGCGCTGACGGATCTGATGCTGAAACCGCGGGGGCCGGAGCCGCGGATTTCGTTGCTGTGAGGGGGGCTGCCGCGTCATCCCCGCATTCCACCACCGTCATCCCCGTTTTCCACCACCGTCGTCCCCGTATTCCACCACCGTCATCCCCGCGAACGCGGGGACCCAGGGGCGGAACACTTTGAGTCTGGCGCTCTGGGTCCCGGATATTTTGCTGGCGCAAAATTCCGGGATGACGGGTGGGCTGAAGTTTCGTCATCCCCGCGAACGCGGGGACCCAGGTGCGGCACACTTTGAGTCTGGCGCTCTGGGTCCCGGATATTTTGCTGGCGCAAAATTCCGGGTTGACGGGGTGGGCTGAAGTTTCGTCATCCCCGCGAACGCGGGGACCCAGGGGCGGAACACTTTGAGTCTTGCGGCTCTGGGCCCCGGATGTTTTGCTGGCGCAAAATTCCGGGATGACGGGGTGGGCAGAAGTTTCGTCATTCCCGCGAACGCGGGGACCCAGGTGCGGCACACTTTGAGTCTGGCGCTCTGGGTCCCGGATATTTTGCTGGCGCAAAATTCCGGGATGACGGGGTGGGCT
>JANQOW010000059.1 GCA_028285595.1 Hyphomicrobiales bacterium | reverse complement strand
GCGCCCACCAGGGCCAGGCGGCGGATTTTGCTCACCGTGCGCGAGGCGTGGGGCCTGGGAGAGGTCCACTTCGGATTGCGCCGGTAGAGCGAGCGGCGGGCGGCTGTGGCTCCGTCCGCCTGGATGGCCTGTGGGCGCTCCAACGGTCCCTCAACCAGACGCACGCGCAAACGCTCTGCGGATTCGCGCGCGGTGGGCGTGACGATGTCTCCAGGCAGGATCTCAATGGTGCGGCGGCCGCGCTCGGCGGCCTCTGTGATGTGTTCTGAGCCTATGACCCGCGCTGCCATCAGCCGGCCTCAACACCGCTCACCGCGTTTATCGCCTCAACGGCTGCGTCCATGGCGGCCTCAACGGAGGCTTCGGAGCCGGTCATGAAGAAGCGGCCATAGCGGCCCAGGGCGCGCACTTCCACAATGTCGATGTCGGCGCGCTTTTCAGATTCGTTTGCGGCGATCGAGATATACGCCGCCGGCGCGCACTCGATGATGCCGAGCGTCTGGCCCGGAACGATGAGCGAGCCTGAGGCCCACTGGTTCAGTAGCTGGGCCTGATAGGGTTCAACGGAGTTGATCAATTGCGTGGACTCCACGCGCGGCTTGATGCGTGCACCGAGGCTCAGACCAAGCTCAGAGAGGATGGCTTCCCGCGCCGCTTCCACTTCGGTCATAACCGGCGAGCGCAGGATGAAGAAGCCGAACTCACGCTCAACGATCTGGCTGGTGGCCTCGCAGCGGCTGGCTTTCAGCGCGATGTCGATGAGCGAGAACACTTCGTTGCCCGGTGCCAGTTCGCCCACCAGAATGCTGTCGCCCGCGAGCGGGATGGAGCCGCGCACGGTTGCGCCGTTATAGGCGGCGAATTTCGGCTGCAGACCGTCAATCTGCATGAGCGCGCGAATGGTCAGGTTAGAGGCCAAGATCAGTCTCCAAATTGGTCGTAAAGATCGCGCCAGGGCCGGGACTCATAGGCCACGCGCTTGATGTTGATGAGGTGCAGGGCGTTTACATTGTCTGAGACAATTGAGCCTGATGAGGTGCCCGTGCCGAGCATGAAGCTGGGCTCCAAATCGGTGGAAAAGCCCATGCCGCCGGCGATGGCCGGCGTGTTCACCAAGACCCGGCCGGTGGGGATCTTGCTGAACTCGGCCACCACATCCGGGTCGTCACTGTGGATGACCGCCGTGTGGCCCCAGCCGCCGAAGCGGGCGATTTCGTTGGATTTGGCGATGCCTTGGGCGGTGTCCGGTGTCTCATACCAGGCGAGCACTGGATTGAGCTTCTCCGCCGACAGAGGCACTTGGCGGCCCACGTCGGTCTCCTCACACACGAGGACGCGGGTGCGCGGCGGCAGGTCAAAACCGGCGACCTCGGCAAGGCGCTGGGCCGATTGGCCTACATAGTCCGGCTGGATCAAGAGATTAGATGTGAAGAGCTTTTCTGCCAGTCTGTCGGCCTCCTGGCGGGTGCAGAAATAGGCGCCGCGCAGTTTCATCTCGTTGCGCAGTTCCCGGGCGATGGGCCTGTCCGCGATCACCGCCTGTTCGGAGACGCAGGCCGTTCCATAGTCGAAGGCCTTCGAGGTGAGGATCTGTTCAGCGACCTCGCCAACATCGTTGGCCTTGGAGCGGTGCACGTAACAGGGCACGTTGCCGGGACCCACCGCCAGGGTAGGCTTGCCGCAGGAATAGGCCGCTTTCACCATGGCCGACCCGCCGGTGGCGAGCACCAGGGACGTGCGGCGGTGGCGCATCAGCTCGTCCGTGCCGGCGATGGTCACCTCGTCCAGACACTGGATCAGCCCGCGCGGGGCGCCGGCCTGTTCAGCGGCATGGGCCAGAACCCGGGTGGTCTCCAAGCCGCACTTGACGCCGCGCGGATGCGGGGCGCAGACGATGGCGTTGCCGGCTTTCACCGCGGAGAGAACCTTGTAAAGGATCGTGGAGGTGGGATTGGTCACCGGAATGAGGGCGGCCACAACACCCATGGGTTCGCCGATGGCGGCCACTTTGGTCACGTCATCCTGCCAGAGCACGCCGAGCGTAGTGATGGAGCGCAGCCAATCGGCCACGGAGACGGAACAGAAGAGGTTCTTATAGCGCTTGTCTTCCGCGTTGCCATAGCCGGTCTCTTCGGCCGCCAGGGCGCCTAGGCGGGCGCATTCCGGCTCGGCGGCGCGGGCCATGGCCTGGACGATCTCGTCCACCAACGCCGGGTCTGCGCCCAAGAACTTGTTATAGGCCTCCCAGGCCGTGTCGGCGGCTTTGCGGGCGGCTGCTATGGAGCGGAGATCTGCGTCCATCAGGCTTCTCCTGCCGCAATGGCTTCCAGGGCCCGGCGGGCCTCGTCAAGGTTGCCGGACGGGATCCCGATCGTCTCAAGCCTGCGGCCGGCGTTCAGAAGGTCGCCGCCCAATACGGCGCAGGCGGTGGACACCATGGCCTCGGTGGTGGGGGCCGCAACGCCGGCAATATTGGCCGCTGAGAGGAGCGGGACCAATGAGCCAATGACCGCGCAGCGCACCAGGGCCACCGCTTGCTCATGAGTGGGAACGGGCCGGGACCCGTCGCCTGAGTGCGCGCCGGTGTTCAGCTCGTAGAGCTCTTTGTTCTCCGGCACTGTGCGAACGCCCCATTTGGCGGCCACTTCACGGCGTTCGGCGGCCATCGCGCGCATGACCCTGCGGTGGTGTTCACCGATGAGGTTGCGGAAGGTGGCCTGGCTCTCCAGCGGAACGCCGCCCACAGGCAGCTCCGGGCCTCCGGGGGGCATGGCCGGGCCACCCAGCATGAGCGCGCCCACTTCGATGAAACCGCTGGCGTCGGAAAAGCCGCTGTCAATCACGTTCGGGGCAGGGACCATATTGGGCAGATAGGGCTGTAAGGCGGCCAGCACTTGCTGATTACCGCCGGGGATCACGCCGCATTTGGCCGGGCCGATGGCGCTGAGGGTGAGGGTGTTGCCGTTCTTGGTGACCCACCAGGGCAGTTGGCCCGGCTCCACGATGGAAACGTTGGTTGTGTTGCCGCCAACGCGCAGGTTCCAGGCCATCTCCACGGCGCCGAGACTGCGGCCCGGGGCAATTACGATGATCTGACCCTCTTTCAGATGACCGGCCAGAACCAACGAATAGGTGCGTTGTTTGAGCACTGGGCCGGTGACGAAGATCACGTCCGCATGGTCCACCGCCGCATCCAGCTCGGAGGTGAGGCGGATGGAGGGCACGCCCTCCTGATCGATCTGGTAGTTGCCGACAGGGCCTTCGCCGCGCACGGAGATACCGCCGGCTGTCCGCAAGGGCTCCAGTTCCGCGCGGTAGGCGGAGAACATGAGCACATCGGCCCCTTCGGACAGACACATGCACGCGATCGCCTGGGCCTCCAGCCCGGCGCCAAGCACGGTGACCTTCTCCACCGATGGCAGATCGGTGAGCGGACCTCGCTTGTCGCCGGCCAGGGCGCTGGTCATTTTCTGAAAGTCGGCCGTGCTCATCAGGTGCGTGACCTTTCCCTCAACTGGGGCAAAACCGGGTGGGGTTCAGATCAGTCGCCACCGCCGCCAAGGGCGTCGAGCATGTCGTTGACCTCATCATGGGGCCGCGGGATGACGTGCACCGCCACCACTTCGCCGATCTTGTTGGCTGCTACGGCGCCCGCATCGGTGGCCGCCTTCACCGCACCCACTTCACCGCGCACGATGGTGGAGACGAGGCCGCCGCCGGCCTTCTTGTGGCCGACAATGGTGACGTTCGCGGCTTTGACCATGGCATCAGCCGCTTCGATGGAAGCAACGATGCCCCGGGTTTCGATCATGCCGAGGGCCGATTGGCCGGGTGCTACTTTCTGCGCCATTTGGTTCAAGTCCTCTCAAAGTTAAGGGGCGTTGTAGACGGCGCTGCCGTCCACTGTGACTTCATCAACAATCGCAATCACTGTGGCATCGGTGCCGACGCCGCTGGTCTGGGTCGGCAGCCGCGCGGCTGAGCCCATGGTGACCACCACAAGGTCGCCGGGCCCGGCGCTGCACACATCCAGCGCCACCACGGCCGGCTCCAACACCGCGCCTTGTGCATCCACAATGTCCACCAACAGCATCTTCTGGGCGGAGAAGGGGGTGTCTTTGACCGTGGCGGTGACGGTGCCTGTGACGCGGGCGAGTTTCATCAGAGATTGGTCAGATAGCGTTCGACTTCTACCGGGGTAACCTGGTTGGCCATGAACTCCAACTCACGCTCAGCCTGTTGGATCAGGATCGTGAGGCGGTCTTCCCCGATCACGGACTTCATGAAATCGGAGCCTTTGGCGAGCTCGACGGCGGTTGCCAGATCGGTCGGAATGGGATCGGCATCCTCTGTCTCGTAACCGTTGCCTTCGCACATGGGCGTTGGCTCCAGGCCTTGCTCAATGCCGTCGAGGCCCGCAGCGATCTCACAGGCGATGTGGAAGTAGGGGTTGCAGTCGGCCGAGCCGTCACGCTTCTCAACCCGGGTGGAATTGTCCGACCCGTCGATGACGCGCAGGCCCACCGTGCGGTTGTCATGGCCCCAGGTGTTGTTGATGGGGCAGAAGGTGTAGGGCTGGCGGCGGCGATAGGCGTTCGGTGTGGTGGCAGAGGCAAGCGACATCTCACACATCTTGGCTTGCATACCCGCCAGATAGGAAAGACCCGTCTTGTTCAGCTTGCCGCCGTCGGAGAAGACATTCTTGCCGTCCTTCCAAAGGGAGTGATGGGTGTGGAAGCCGTTGCCGGATTCCTCTGCGAACGGCTTTGACATGAACGTGGCGATGTAGCCGCTGTCCAGTGCCAGCTCCTTCACCAGGTTGCGGAACATGATCACCCGGTCGGCAGCCAGAAGCGCTTCGTCATAGCGGATGTTCACCTCCACCTGACCGGCGGCATATTCCGGGTTCGATTGCTCAATCGGAATGCCCATCTCGTTGATCTCGGTGCGGATGGGGCCAAGCACATGCTCCAGCTCGGCAGCGCGGGCGAGGCTGTAAACCTGAATGCCCTCATCGCGCGGCCGCTTGGTCTCAGGATCCAGAAGGTAGAATTCCAGTTCCGTGCCCACATTCACCGTGTAGCCCATGGAGGCGGCCCGCTCCACCTGGTCCACCAGCGCGCCACGCGGATCGATCGGCACGGGCTTATGGTCCATGCCCTCGGTGCGGCCCATGCAGAAGGCCACGCCGTCTTCCCACGGCACGGGCACCGGCTGGGACACCGGGAACAGATGCATGTCCGGATAGCCATTGTCGAAGTTCACATAAGGCGTGTCCCAGACATCGCAGGTCATGTCGATGGCGTAGGTTGCGATCGACATGGCGTTGCCGTTTTTGCAGATGGTGGGCCAGTGGCTGGCCGGGAACCGCTTGCCCCGCATCACGCCGTTCAGATCGCCCGTGCCCATGACCACGGTGTGGGTCCCCTCGGGCAGTTTTGTGAAATCGTCAGCCATGTCAGTCCTCCCACTCGCCGCGCGTTCCGCCCTCCCTCAAGGCAGATGTGCTTGTCGGCCTTCTTTTCTTTGTATACTGTATTCAAAACAGTTCCTATGCAAGGGATAGTTTGTGATGTCGCTCAAAACTGAGGCCATAGTCGTCGGCGCCGGAATTGCTGGTGTCATGACCGCCCTCAGCCTGTTGCGCAAAGGCGCCTCGGTCACCCTTATTGACCGTTGGGAACCGGGCCACCCGCGTGCATCTTCAAGCGATTATAACCGCATCTTCCGCTCAATCCACGGCAAGGATGAATTCTACACCAAGTGGGTGCGCGAGGCGCGCTTGCGCTGGATGGAACTGCAGGAGGAGATGGGGGTCACGCTCTATCATGAATGCGGGGCGCTGATCCTGGCCGGCGAGGGGCACACGGACTGGGAAGACGCCACCATCGGCACGTTTGAGAAGCTGGGTGTGCCGCATTTTAAGATCGATACCCAGGAGATCCGCGTGCGCTTTCCGCAGTTCTCCACGGAGAAGGTGGCTTGGGGTTTGTTTGAGCCGGAAGCGGGCATGGTGATGTCCCATCTGGCGGTGACCCAGACGGCGGCCCTGTTCCAGCGCGAAGGGGGCGTGATCAAGCGCGGGCGCGTGATGTGTGATGAGGCCGAACGGCTGATGCTGGACGGCAAGCCATTGGAAGCCGATGTGATCGTGGTGTGCACCGGGCCTTGGCTCGGGGAGATGTACCGGCGCACGGTCAGGCCCATCTCAAAGGTGGTGCGCCAGAACATCATCTACACCTCTACGCCGGATTCAGACGCCACCTATGATGCCTATACCATGCCGTGCTGGATCGATCATGGCTATGGCGCCTACGGCATCCCTTCGGTAGATGGCCACGGGGTGAAGGCCGCGATTGCTTGGACCGATACGATCATCGATCTGGATGAGGATGAGCGCGTGGTGGATGAGGCCACGTTCAACCGCACCCGGCAATATCTGCGCCACCGGCTGCCGGGACTGGTGGGCCAGAGGGCGGTGGATCAGAAAGCCTGCCAGATCGCCATGACGCCGGACACGCACTTCATTCTGGACTTTCACCCTGAGCACGAGAACGTGCTGTTGTCGGGCGGGTGTTCGGGCCATCTCTTCAAGCATGGCCCGGTCTATGGAGAGTTCTCCGCCGGCGTGGCGTTGGGCGAGTGGGGCACGGCGGACCGGTTTAAGCTTGGCGACCGCACCTCGCTATCGACGGGCGATTCGCCCTCAGGGCGCTAAAGAGCCATGGACTTCACCGGCAAGAAGGTCATCGTCACCGGCGCCACGCGCGGGATCGGATATGCCACGGCTGAAGCATTCCTGCGCGCCGGGGCGCGGGTGGCCGTCAATGGGCGCTCGCAAGCTTCCGTTGATGCGGCTATGGCAACGCTCGGCAGCAACACCGTCTCCGCGCCGGGCGACATCTCCAAGGCGGACGTCTGTCAGGCGATGGTGACGGACGCGGTTGAGGCTTTGGGCGGTTTGAATGTGCTGGTGACCAATGCCGGCGTGTTCTTCCGCGGCAGCATTGAGGAGACCGATGAAGCGGCCTGGGACTATGTGCTGGATGCCAACCTTAAGGGTTTGTTCTTCTGCAGCCGAGCCGCCTTGCCTGCGCTCAAGGCGTCCAAGGGGAACATTGTGCATGTGGCCTCTGAGAGCGGGCTCAACGGCTATGCGGAGACAACGGCCTACTGCGCGTCCAAGGGGGCGGTGGTCAATCTGACCCGCTCGATGGCGATTGAACTTGCGCCGGATGTGCGGGTGAACTGCGTCTGCCCTGGCGCGGTGGAGACGGACATGGCGCGGGCCGGCTTTGCCATCGACGGAGATGAGGAAGCCGGGCTCGACCGGCAACGCTCGCAATACCCCGTGGGGCGCATTGGCACGCCGGAGGAAGTGGCCAAAGCCATCCTCTATCTTGCCTCCGACGATGCCGGCTTCATCAACGCCGCTGCGCTGCCCATGGAGGGTGGGGCGACGGCCGGCGGCTAGGTTTCGCCTAGCCTTCCCCCTTGCCTGGTTCCTCACCGAGCACGAAAGTGCTCAGTGCGCGAGCGATTGCGTCAATGTTACAGGCGTAAAATCCAGCCGAGTTGATAGAGTTGAATTCGATTACGGCCAACTCAGATCGGCCATGGTCGAGGCTCTCCCCAACATCGATAACGCAGCAAGGGGCCGGGCGATAAATCTCGAGGCATTCAGCCATAAAATCAGCGACCTCGTCCGGAGCCCCGACTGATGTCACGAGCTCGCCCTGATCGGCGTACTGACAAACTGAAACCACTTGACCATCGACCACAAAGCCACGCCATTCGCGGCCAAGCGCCAAGGCTGGTGCAACCACCATCCACTCGTCCGCGATCGAGAGATCGCCTGCGGCGTGGAGTTGATCCAACCAGTTGGAGAGGTCTTCCAGCTTGTATGTCCGTCCTTGCAGAGTCTTGGTCTCTGAATCCGGCCGAAGGAACGCTTGCGCCCAGCCCGCCTTCCGGACCGTCTCTGCGGCGTCTGCAAGCCGACAAAATTTGGCCTTTCGGTTCACTGTGCGCTCTGACAGAGCGTCGATCGTGGCAGACATCGAGAACCGATTGCCATCCCATCCTGCGGGGCGCCACCCGGCCTGCCGCCCTACGGAGAGCAGGCCGCTAGAGCCATAAGTCAGACATGGCCCCGTCACTTCAGGAAGCTCACCAACCACCTCGTGAGAAAATGGCACAAGTTGAAGGGTTTCCAAGCGGCACCCAACCTGCTCGACAGACCGAACGAGAGCATCGAAATCAGACCGAGCAATGGCGCCAGACTGCACAACCCAGGTGATGTCTTTGTAGTTCATTCTTGGACTCTTCTGAGCGATCCGCCGCTCTTTTTGGTTGAGGGTTACCCCGCGCCTAAAGGAAGTCAACCGCTTGGCAAATCTCGTGCGATGCGCGTATAGTGGCGGCCTTACTGTCCTTGAAAGCATCACCTGAATGACACGTTCCTCCGCGCCTGTTCCGGCCGCGAGTTCGCCTTTGCTTTACGTCATCCTGGTAGCGGTCAGCACGCTTGGACCGCTCGCCATGAACATCTTCGTGCCGTCCATTCCCGGGCTCATGAAGGAATTCAGCGCTTCGTCCGGAACCGTGCAATTGACGCTGACGGTCTATCTCGCCGGCCTGGCGGTCAGTCAGTTGGCCTATGGTGCCTTGTCGGATGCCTATGGACGCCGCCCGGTGATGCTGGCGGGCCTGAGCCTCTACGCAGCAGCAAGTTTGGCGTGTGCCTTTGCCAACTCGATCGAAACGCTGATGGCTGCCCGGTTCGCGCAAGCGCTCGGCGGGGCGGCGGGCATGGTTCTTGGGCGCGCTATTGTGCGCGATCTGCACGGGCGCGAGGCATCTGCGAGCATCTTGGGCTACATCACGATGGCCTGGGTCCTGGTGCCCATGTTTGCGCCCGCCCTCGGGGGCGTTCTGGATGAAATCTCCACCTGGCGCATGTCGTTTTATGTGTTGGTGGGATTTGGCGGTGCGGTTCTGGTGCTGGTGTATTGGGGGTTGCCGGAGACCAATCCTCCGTCTGAAGGGGGCGGGGATGAAGCTGCCCGCCTGGCCAGCGGCGCGCGTGCTCTTTTGCGTGAGCCGCGGTTCATCGGCTACACGCTGACCTTGGGCTTTTGCAGCGCGGTTTTCTTCAGCTTCATCGCCGGTGCGCCCTTCATCATGGTTGAGGTTATGGGCCGCTCGCCGCTCGATTACGGGCTCTGGTTCATGCTGATCTCGGTCGGCTATATGAGCGGCAACTTCCTCTCCGGGCGCTATTCCCAGGTCCTCGGCATCGACCGCATGATCACCATCGGCAATCTTTTGGCGGTGGCCGGGACGATGATTATGCTGGGCTTTGTGTTGAGCGATGCGCTGTCGCCGGCCACACTCTTCGGACCCATGCTGCTGGTGACCTTGGGGAATGGCCTGGTGATCCCGAATGGAACAGCGGCGGCCATCTCCGTGCTGCCCAAAACCATTGGCGCGGCAGCGGGTTTATCCGGGTTCACGCAAATCGCCATTGGGGCGGCCGCTTCGCAGTTTACCGGCGCCTTGCAGGGGTCCATGCCGCTTGCAGCCATGTGGATCATGGCGTCCTCGGCCGTGTTGGCGGGCATCACGTACCAGTTCATGCGCCGCCGTTATCCCGTCGAAACCCAGGGCTGAGACAAGGGCGGCTCACTTCCTTGTTTGTGTACAAAATGAGGCCGCATCGCTAAGCTCACGCCTTCGGGCCCACTCATTCGCATTTTGACTTCAGGAGAAACACCATGGCTTCCGCAACACGCTCCACATCCGGGCAGGGCAGACTGTATGACAGCATTGTCGATACCATCGGCAATACCCCGTGCGTCCGCATCAACACATTGGCGCCTGAGGGGGTGCGGGTCTATGTGAAAACGGAGTTCTTCAATCCGGCCGCGTCGGTGAAAGACAGGCTCGCCATCAGCATCATCGAAGAGGCTGAGAAACGCGGCGACCTGAAACCCGGCCAAACCGTGGTGGAAGCCACCAGCGGCAATACCGGGATCGGGCTTGCCATGGTTTGTGCGGCCAAGGGGTACCCCCTGGTGGTGACCATGGCGGACAGCTTCTCCATTGAACGGCGCAAGCTCATGCGCTTCCTGGGAGCCAAAGTGGTGCTCACCCCGCGCGCGGAGAAGGGTTTCGGCATGTACAACAAGGCCGTGGAGCTGGCCGAGGCCAACGGCTGGTTCCTGGCGCGCCAGTTTGAAACCGCCGACAATGCCAAGATCCACGAAAACACCACGGCCCGGGAAATCATGGCCGACTTTGACGGCGACCGGTTGGACTATGTGGTGACCGGCTACGGCACCGGCGGCACGGTCACCGGCATTGGCCGGGTGCTGCGCCAGGAGCGGCCGGATACAAAGATCATCCTCAGCGAGCCGGCCAATGCGCAACTGGTGGGCAGCGGGATTGCCCAGGAGCGGGGCGCTGCGAACTCGCCCGCCGTGAGCCACTCTGCGTTCGAGCCGCATCCGATCCAAGGGTGGACGCCGGATTTCATTCCCTATGTGCTGCAGGAAGCGATCGACAAGGCGTTTTATGACGAACTCATTCCGGTGCCAGGACCCGTCGGTATCGAGTGGTCGCAGAAGCTCGCCCAGAAGGAAGGGATCTTCACCGGCGTTTCCGGCGGTTCGACCTTCGCCATTTCCATGCAGATTGCAGAAAAGGCCGAACCGGGCACGGTGATCTTGTGCATGCTGCCGGACACGGGCGAGCGCTATCTGTCCTCGCCGCTGTTTGAAGGGATCCCGGAAGATATGACCGAGGAGGAGACGGCTCTGTCGCTGTCCACCCCGGGCTATCATATGCCTGCGTAAACTCCGGCAAGCGGTTTGCCACTCAGAGACCCGAGGCCGGATTGCCAGCCTCGGGTTTCTTTTGATGTTGAATCAGAACGATCGTTCTGTTATTCATGCTGCATGCCCAAACCCAGAACCTACGAACGTTCAGATCTCATCAAAGCTGCCATGGAGCAGTTCTGGGCACATGGCTTCTACGCCACCTCGATCCGTGACTTGGTCGCCGTCACAGGGGTGAGCCGGCACGGCCTCTACGCTGAGTTCGATGACAAGCACGGCATTTTCCTCGCCGCGCTGGAGAGCTATCTGGAGACGTTCGTTGAGGAGGCATTTGGCCGTGTGGAGGAGGAGGCGGCTTCGGTCCGCGAGATCCGGGCTTACTTTGAGCACCTTATTGCGCTGGCCGAAGAGAATGGTCTGCCTGGCCCCGGCTGCCTCATGGCCAACTCAATGGTTGAGGTCGGCCCGCATGAAGAGGCCTTCAAGGCCGTTATCCAACGCCATCTGGATCGCTTGCGGGCAGGGTTCGCGCGGGCTCTGAAGAACGGGCAGGTGCGCGGTGAGGTGAACCCCTTGGTGGACACAGAGCAGTTTGCGGAATTCCTCACCATCTCGGCGCAGGGCCTGTGGTCGGCATCACGCATGATATCCGATGCGGCGCATCTGCGGGCCTATGTGGACACGTTGCTGGCCCCTCTGGAGCCTTGAGGAGACGATGATGGCAGCAAAGTCTGCATCGACCGGATTTGAGCCGCTGGCAGGTGTGCCCAATATCTATGTTGCCCGCAAAGGCAAGCTCAGAATGTTCGCCTTTACGCTTGGCACTGGCGATGTGTGTCTCTTCAGCCCGGTCAAGGGGCTTGCAGGGAAGGTCCAGGCGAGCCTGGCGGCCATTGGTCCGGTACGGTTCCTTCTGGCGCCAAATCATTTCCACAATCAGGGACTTCGGGAGTTTTCGGACCTCTATGGCGATGCTCAGTTGGTTGCTTCCGAAGCGGCAATCCCGAGGCTGGAGAAGGTCACCGGGCTTTCTTTCGCCCGGCTGGATAAGCTCCGCGCTCAACTGCCGGACGGCATGAGCCTGCTGTGCACTGAGGGTCTGAAGACCGGCGAGGTCTGGCTTCAGGTCCGCTCCGGTGCAAACACGGCATGGATCGTTGTGGACGCCTTTTGCGGGGCCGATGTCTATGGTACGGGCGAAGGCCTGGAGGTGCTCAAGACGTTCAAGACCTATGGCCTTCAAGACAAGAACCGCTATTTGACATGGCTTCAGGCGCAGATTGACAGCACCGTCCCAAACATTCTGGCTCCCTGCCATGGCAGCGCAGTCCAGTCTTCCCAGCTTGCTGAGACACTGACCGCGCTGATCACGGAGCGATTATGAGGCATGCTGAGCCAGCAACTGCTCAACGGCTTGGGTGACTGCGGCAGATTTTGCCCCGTCCATCGCGTCCGCATGCGGGTTGGCGAAACGGCCTGAGTCATTGTCGAAATACTTAGCCGATGCGTCGGCGAATTCATCCGACAGGGATGCGCGTGCGATGATGTCCGCGCCTATGCTGAGATCTCCCCCGGCAACGCCGAAGCCCTCCTTCACCATCTTGCTGCCCAACAATGATCCCGGATTAAGCGCGATGATCGCGGGGCCATCCGGCAACTGTTCGGCCATGGTGCGCGACCACATGGTGATCGCCAGCTTGCTTTGGGCATAGGCCGCCATATCCTCCAGCGCAACTTGGCCGGCGAGCGCTTGTATGCTCACCGGAGCTTGCGCAGCAGAGGAGAGGTTGACCACCCGTCCACCGGTTCCAAGCAGCGGCAACAGTCGTTGGGTGAGCAGATAGGGGGCCAGCGTGTTGACGACGAAGCGCACGTCCAGGCCGTCCTGGGTGACCGGTTTGGGCGTCTTGAAGATGCCCGCGTTGTTGACCAGCACATCGAGGCTTTGGTGATCGTGCGCCACGGCGGGCGCCAAAGCGTCCACTTGGGCAAAGTCGGAGAGATCGGCCAGATAGGCACTCACATGCCCTTTGCCAAGCGCATCGAGGTCGGCCTTCGCGGCGTCAAGTTTGGCCCCGGAGCGACCATGGATCAGCACGGTGTGGCCGTCCTGCACCAGTTGACGGGCGGTCTCAAGCCCGATGCCGTCGGTCGAGCCTGTGATGAGGAGTGTCTTAGGCATGGGGATCAGTCTCGTTGGGTCGAAAACCCCGGCTACCAACTAAACTCCCGGTCGATGCCGGCCAGCTTGACGCCGGTGAAGGCCGAGGCCTCCAGCGAGAGGGCGCGCAGGTCCTCCACCTCCAGATTGTGGACCGTGGACTTGCCGCAGGATTTGGCCAAGAGCGAGACCTCCATGGTCATCGCGGTGAGGTAGCGCGCCACGCGTTCTGCCCCGGCGGCCACGTCCATGCGTTTTTCCAGCTCTTCGTCCTGGGTGGCGATGCCGACGGGACAGAGGCCTGTGTGACAATGGTGGCAGGCACCAGGGGAGGTGCCGAGCGCCGCATAGTCTTCCGGATAACGCGGGGTGTTGCAGCCGAGCGCCATCATGGCCGCATTGCCGATCATCACCGCATCGGCCCCCAGCGCCAGGCACTTGGCCGCGTCCACGCCGGAGCGGATGCCGCCCGCGGCCACAAGGGAGACCTTCTCGCTCATGCCACACTCTTCCAGCGCCTCACGCGCCGCGCGGATGGCGGTCATGGTGGGAATACCCGTGTGGTTGAGCAGGAGCTCAGGTGAAGCACCCGTGCCGCCTTCAGCGCCGTCCACCACAACAATGTCTGCACCCGCCTTGGCGGCGATGGCCACGTCGTAGCGCGGGCGTGTGGCGCCCATCTTCACGATGATCGGCACCTTATAGTCCGTGGCGAGCCTGAGCTCCTCCACCTTCACCTGCATGTCGTCTGCGCCCAGGAAGTCCGGATGGCGCACGGTGGAGCGCTGGTCCACGCCCAACGGCAGCGAGCGCATCTTGGCCACGCGCTCAGAGACCTTCATGCCGAGCAGCAGGCCGCCTGTTCCGGGCTTTGCGCCTTGGCCCACGGCGATCTCGATCGCGTCGGCCCGGCGCAGATGGTCCAGGTCCAGCATGTAGCGCGACGGGGTCATCTGATAGACCAGAGTGTCAGACGCCTCACGTTCGTCCTCCAGCATGCCGCCTTCGCCGGTGCAGGTCATGGAGCCCACCTTGGAGGCGCCGTAGCCGAGCGCGGCCTTGGCGCTGGCAGACAGCGCGCCGAAGGACATGGAGCCGATATAGATCGGGATGTCCAATTCCAGCGGGTTCTCCACCAGGCCCGAACCGCCGCCCAGAACGGTTTTGGTTTCACAGTTCTCGCGATAGCCCTCCAGCGGCAGGCGCGTCATGGTCGCCGGCACGAAGGTGAGGTCATCGAACGTGGGCATGCTCTTGTTGAAGGTGTTGTAGCCGCGCACCTGATAGCGCCCGAGTTGGGCCAGGGCATGCACCTCGGAGATGGCGTCCGGGCTCCAGCGTGTGGATTCGCCCCTGTCATAAGAGCTCGGCACGCCGGCCGGGCGACCGTCAATGGCGCCGTCCTTGAAGGCGACGTCCTCTTCGCTCGGCATTTCAAAGGGGTATTGGTAGCCGGAGTTTATATCATCAGCCATGCGTTTGCGTCCCTGCTTTCAAAGTGCCAGAGCTTCTCGCCTGATACGATCTTCTTCCAATCGCGCGCCGCATCATTGATGCCGCGGCTGCGCAACAATTCTTCAATGGAGGCCACCTCGTCGGGCTGCGGTTCGATCGCCTTGCTGTCCACGCCCAGTGACTTGATGGGACCGGCCACCCAAACCTCGCCGCCCCAAAGACTGTCGGCGCAGGCATCGTCCGCCCCGCCAAGGGCGATGATGCGGCCGGCATGGGCCATGAAGCCGGAGAGATAGCCGATCTTGCCTTCAACGATAATGTCGCCGCCCTTCATGGCAACGCCGCAGCGCGGGCCGGCATCGCCCTTCACATGCACCACGCCGCCCTGCATGGAGGCGCCGCAGGACATGCCGGCATAGCCGCCCACGGTGATGTCGCCCTCGGCCATGGCTTCGCCCACACCCCAGCCGGCATTACGCTCAACGGTGATGGTGGCGCCATTGTTAAGGCCGCCGCAGTAATAGCCAACGGAGCCTTCGAAATGGAGGTTGGCGCCGGCGGGCAGGGCAACGCCCAGATTGTGGCGCGAGCGGGTGTCTTTGATGACGATGTTCCCGCCCTTTTCGGCGGCAGCTTGAATTTCCCGGTGAACCTCGCGGATGTGTTGGTCGCCAACGGTGATGACTGTCTCACTCATGCCGCTTGCCTCACGTCGCTGAGCGCCCAGGAGTTCATCATGCTGGGGCCGTCATAATTGATGATGTCCACCTCGCCTTGGTAGATCTTGCGCACGGCCTGCTCTTCGGTGGCGGCCGCCAGCTCGCCATTTTGCTCTACAGTCACGAGGGGCTTCATGGCGAACTTGTCCTTGGCAAAGCCCATGCCGTCCATATCGGAGATCAGGTAGGTGAAGACCCCGTCGATGGAGGTGATGGATTTCTTCAAGGCCTGTTCCTTGGTGAGGCCCTTGCTCATCTGGTCGGAGATCCACACGGCAATGAGCTCTGAATCGTTACCGGTCATGAAGCGGTAGCCGGCCCGCTCCAGCTTGTCGCGCCAGGTGAAGTAGTCGGTGATCTGGCCGTTGTGGACGATGGCCACATCGGCAAACGGGCGCGCCCAGAAGGGGTGGCTGGCGGTGGGGGAGACGTCGGATTCCGTTGCCAGGCGCGCATGGCCCAGCCCGTGCGTGCCCTTCATGTCGCGCACGCCGTGCTTCTGGGAGACGTCCTCAGCGCCGCCAAGATCCTTGATGATCTCCAGGGACCGGCCAACGGACTGCACCTCAAGGCGCGCGCTGATGGTGTCGGCGGCACGGGTGAAGGTGGCCAGATCTTTTGGGTCTTTGATGCGCATGCGCACCGAGACGTGCTTGGTGGTGGCATCATCCCAGGTGGGGTCGGCCAGGAAGTCCGAGCCGTGCTCCCGGAGGATCTCCAGGAAGCTCTCCAGATCCTTGGACAAGGCGTCCCGGTCAAGGCCCATGGCCCGCACGATATAGCCCTCATCCACCGGGGGGCCGTAGACCGCAAATCCGGTTGAATCGGCGCCTCTGTGGCGCTGGGCTTCCATCAGGTCCACAAGGTCCGCGCCAACGTTCCCGGTGGCGCTCAAAATCCGTCCTGCTATGCCGCACATCTGATCACGCAGCTCCTTTTGTATACAGTATACAAAACATACTCTCCGTCGGCCCTCAGCTCAAGCACCGAAATAGGCCTGTTTGATATAGTCCTCACCCTGCAGCTCATCCACGGTGCCAGAGAGGCGGATCTCGCCTGTCTCTAATACGTGAAGATCTTCCGCTAAGCTCATCGCAAAATTCACATTTTGCTCGGTGATGATAATGGTGAGGCCGGTTTCCTCGTTCAGTTTTCTGAGCGCCGCCGCAATGTCCAGGCACACCTTCGGGGCAAGGCCGATTGTGGGCTCGTCCACCAGAAGCAGTTTCGGGCTGGTCATCAGCGCGCGGCCCAGAGAGACCATCTGGCGCTCGCCGCCGCTCTGGGTGCCGGTCTCTTGGGCCTGGCGCTGCTCCAGCACGGGGAAGAGGTCGAACACCATGCGCAGGTTCTCATCGATCTTGTCACGCGAGGTGTAGGCGCCTACCAGCAGATTGTCCTTCACGCCCATGAAGGGGAAGAGGTTGCCCCGCTCCGGGGCGTAGCCGATGCCGGCTTTCACGTTGAGGGCAGGGGACTGGGCGGTGATATCCTGGCCATCGAAGGTCACCTTGCCGGTGGTGGTGGTGATGCCCATGATGGAATCAAGCAGGGTGGATTTGCCCGCGCCGTTGGGGCCGATGATGGCGACGATTTTGCCGGGCTCCACGCTGAGCGAAACGCCATGGAGCGAGCGGGCCTTGCCGTAAAACGCTTCCAGGTTTGAGATATCCAAAAGGGCCATGTGCTTCTCGCACCAGGTCACTTACGTGCCCAGATACGCCTCCTGGACTTTTTCATCGGCCAGCACTTCATCGAAGCTGCCTTCCGACAAGAGCGAGCCGAAAGACATGGCCACCACCCGGTCCACCAGAGGTTGGAGCGAGCGTAAATCGTGGCTGACGATGATGTAGGTGAGGCCGTCTTTTCGCTTCTCCAAAAGCAGCTCGGTGATCTGGCCGATCTCAGAGACGGTGAGCCCGGCGAACACTTCATCGAGCAGCAGGAGCTTGGGACCGGCGGCGATGGTGCGCGCGAGTTCCAGGCGGCGCAAGTCGCCCATGGACAGCTCGCCCGGGAACATGGCGAATTCGCGCTCTCCGAAGCCGACGCTGCGGGCGATCGCCATCTCTGCCTCCGGGTCGGGGGCTTGGGAGATCATGGTGCCGATATCATCCGGCATCATGCCGATGCGGATATTGTCCGACACGGGCATCTCATGGAACGGGCGCGGCACCTGGTAGGTGCGCACGATGCCCGCCTGCACCCGCTTGTGGGTGGGCAGTTTTGCAATGTCCTTGCCCTGATAGACGATCTGGCCGGAGGTGAGCTGGAGCTCGGCCATGATGAGGTTGAACGTTGTGGTTTTGCCCGCGCCATTGGGTCCGATCAGGCCGAGGCTCTCGCCTTCTTCCACGTGGTAGGAGAGGTCGTTGACCGCCGTGAGGCCGCCGAAGCGCTTGGAGATGTTCTGAAGTTCCAGGAGCGCGCTCATGCCTCGGACCTCTTGGTGAGCGCACCATAGATCCGCTGGATGATGTGATGCAGGCCTTTGGGTTCTAGCACGTAGACGATGAGGGCAATGGAGCCGTAGATGAAGTAGCGCTCCGTGCCGGGGATGATGGGGCGCAGATACTCCAGAAGGAAGGTGAGGAAGAAGGCGCCCATGATGGGGCCGATGATGGTGGAGGCCCCGCCCAGGAGCGCCGCGATGAGGATCGTGAAGAGGAAGTTGATGTCGAAGATGGCCCTCGGCGCGATGGAGCCCAGATAGTGCACATAGAGCGTGCCGCCGACGCCCGCCACGAAGGCGGAGACCATGAAGGCAAACAGCTTCAGCTTGGTGGTGTCGAGGCCGGAGCTCTTCACCGCGTCCTCGTCCATGCTGATGGCGCTGAGGGCTGTGCCGAGGCGCGAGCGCACCAGGAGCCAGAGGCAGATGGCGATGACGAACATGACCGCTGAGGAGAGGTAGTAGTTAGGGAGCGCTCCGGTGAGCAGGGTGGGCAGGCCGGAGAGCCCGCGCGTGCCGCCTGTAATGTCCGGCCGCAACACCTGGGTGAGCTGATACATGAGCTCCATGAAGGCTAAGGTGACCAGCGCAAAGTAGGTGCCGCGGATGCGCAAGGCGGGCAGGAAGAACAGGGTGCCCCCCACCATGGTGGCGATGATGCCCAGCGGGATGGAGAGATAAAGCGGCGTCTCCAGATGATAGGTCAGCATGGCCGAGGTGTAGGCCGCGATGCCGATGAGGAAGGGATGACCGAAGCTGATATAGCCCGTGCGCCCTGAGAGGATGTCCCAGCTCATGGCGAAGATGGCGATAAAGTTGGCGAAGATGAAGATGCGAAGCGTGCCCGTGGTGGCAAACTGGGGCAGCAGCAGCAGGGCCACGCCGAAGAGGGCCCAGCCGATCATGTATTTGCGCATGTTCGGGTCGGACCACATCTAGAGCTCCTCCCGCCCGAACAGGCCCTTGGGCGCCACGATGAGCACGATGATGATGAGCAGCATGGTGAAGACACCGCGCAGCTCGGCGGCGAGCAGGGAGGTTGTGATGGTCTCCATAAAGCCGATCAGGTGAGCAACGATGAGACTGCCCACAATGGAGCCGATGCCGCCGATCACCACGACGGCGACGGCGATGATCAGCGGGCCGACCCACATGGAAGGATCAAGCTGGGTGTAGGTGGCGAAGAACACACCGGCAATGGCGCCGAGGCCGCCTGAGATCATCCAGGTGATGAGCGAGATGCGGCGCGGGTCGATGCCGGAGACCATGGCGCCTTTGCGGTCCATGGAGACGGCCATGATGGCGCGGCCCAGATGGGTCTTGTGAACGAACCACATGAGCCCGCCGAGAATGAACCAACTGGCGATGGTGGCGATGAGGATGTTGTAGGGGACGGTGATGCCGTCGGTTCTGAGCACGCCGTTGACCAGAGGCCACATGGTGCGCGAGGCGGCGCCGTAGATCATCACGATGAGCGCCTGCATGACCACGGCGAGGATGAGGGTGGAGATCTCCACCGCTACCGGATTTCCCTCCAGACGCCGCACCAGGAGCTGGTAGGTGGCCACCGCGAACGCGACGCCTGCGCCCACTGCGATGAGGAAGCCCAGAGGTTTGGGCAGATGCCAGACCTGGACGCACTGGAAGTAGACGTAGCCGCCCAGCATGATGTAGACGCCGTACGCCAGGTTGAGCACCCGGCCCACGGAGAAGATCATGGTGAAGCCCACGGCGATCAGCGCGTAGAGACCGCTGAGGAGAAGGCCCTGGATGATGATCTGGCTCATGGGTGGTTTTGCTTCTCCGGCATCCGTGTCTTCCCCCGTAACCTTGCGTACTCCCCCCGCGTCCCTGCGAAAGCAGGGACCTTCTCAGCCAACCGATCGGTGTGAGCTATGGGCCCCTGCTTTCGCAGGGGCTCGGGGGGTGCCTCCGGGTTCGCCGGAGCTCTTACTTCTTCACCCAAGACGGCACGGTGAACTTGCCCGTGGCGTATTTCGGTGGATAGACCACGGCGCTTGAGCCGTCCTCGTACCACTGGATCACCACCATGGACGGTGCACCGTCATCGAACGGAGGCGTGATGTCGAACTTGATGTTGTGGGTGTATTCCCGCTTGGTGCGCGGTTCGATTTCGCCCGGCTTCCAGAAGCCGTAGCGCAGCCACATCTTGCCATCTTTCTTGATGATGACATCCTCGTTCTCCATGGCCTTCACCCAGGCATCCAGAGGCTTGAAGCCACCGGCCTTTTCCGCCGCTGCCATGGCCTGCTTCAGACCGTGATAGGCGTTGAAGCCGTTAAAGTGCGGGAACACGGGCCGCGAAGAGCCGTATTTCGCCTTGTAGGTCTCAACAAAGGCCTTGGAGGTGTCGTCCAGGGCAAAGCCGACAGACGGCAGGGGGCTGAGCGAAGAGACACCGCCGCCGGCACCGCCCGTGTCATCCCAATACTCATGGCCCATGGTGCCCACGTTCACGCCGGTCATGGCAAGCGGGACCTGCAGCTTCACATATTGCGAGGCCACCACCTGACCCTTCACCGAGGAGATGGTGTAGATGAAGTCAGGCTTCAGGCTTTCCGCCTTTGAGAAGATCGGTGCGAAGTCGACCGTGTTCACATCGTAGACGATGGTGTCGAGCACCTCGATGCCGGCTTCCGGTGCCAGAACGTCCTTCACCAGGCCGTTGATCGCGCCGCCGAACGCAGTGTCTTCCTGCAGGATGACCACAGACTTCCAGCCCATTTGCTTGGACAGAACGTCCTTGCCGAAGTCGATGTAGAGCGTCGCCAGAGCTTCATCGGAGGCCACGTTCATGAAGTACATTTTGTACTTATCGTACTCTTTGACCACCTTATCGATGATGCCGATATAGGAGGTCCAGGTGTCGAGCGTGGGGATCTTGTATTCCACCATGCGCGGCAGCCAGCCTAAGGACACGTCGTCAATGCTGCCGGAGATGATGAAGTCGGCCTTGGCGGTTTCGGCCAGATACTCATAGGCCTTGATGCCTTCGGTGACATCCTCGCGGGTGTCGGCCGTCACCAGTTTGATCTTCTTTCCGCCGAGGACGCCGCCCTTGGCGTTCAATTCTTCGATGGCAATTTCAGCACCGCGCAGGGTGCTCTTGCCCGTGTCTGAGGCAAACGAGCCGATGAAGCCGACCACAATCTCGTCGGCGGCTTTGGCTGTGTGCATGAACGCAGAGGCCAGCATCACCGCTGAGACGGCGAATGCGGACGCAATAAGTTTGGTGATTTTCATGATTCCTCCCTTGTGCTGGCTGCAAACTGCCCGGAATTCTTGGTCCGGTTCTGTTTTGTATTCAGTATACAACGCGCGCTGAGTTAACCATGGGCGAGAGGGGGAGTCAAATGGCGCATGTCCAGTATCAGGCGTGGGTTGCGATCAGCCCTTTGGCGGCGTTTTCGAAGGTCTTCGGACTGCCGAGGCTGATGGAGAGCATCATAGCGCCCTGCAGGGTGGCCACGATTTGTGCGGCGGTGGCCTTGCGCTGACCTGCCTCCATGTCGGCCGGCAAGGCCTGCCAGATCCACTTGATGTTGGCGTCGAAGAAGGCGGCGACCGCCTGCTTGAGCTGCTCCGGCAGGCCGCGGGATTCTGCGCCCAGCATGCCGCACAGGCAGTTCTTGTCCGATGACTTCAGCGCCTCTTCATAGGTCTTGCAGAACGCCTTGATCTTATCTGCGCGGGACTTCGCCTTTGCTGCATGACCGTTGAGGGCGGCGAAGAAGCGTTCTGAGTAGCGCGCCACCAAGGCCAGACCCAGATCTTCCTTTTGGGGGAAGTGGTAGTGGACGCTGGCGCTCTTGATGCCGAGGTCGTCGGCCACGTCGCGGAAGCTCACGGCGTGGTAGCCCTTCATCCGCATCCTGCTCTCGGCTGCGTCCAAAATGCGATCTGTGGTGCTTGTCATTGGTCTTCACATTCAGTTGATGGCTATCTATCAGTAGATAGGCTTGACGGTGTGGTTCGTCAATGATACCTCTCTACCTATCGATAGATAGATAAACCGAGGACCGAGCAATGAAGATCTATGAATTTGAAGGTTTCCCCAATCCGGCCCGGGTGCGCATTGCGCTGGCGGAGAAGAATTTGACCAATCAGGTGGAATTCGTGAGCGTGAATGTGCCCGCAGGTGAGCACCGAACTGACGCCTACCTGGCCAAAAACCCCTCTGGAACCGTACCCGCACTGGAACTTGATGACGGTACGGTGATCGCCGAATGCACCGCGATTACCGAATATCTCGACAGCTCAGCCGGCCGACGCGAGCTCACCGGGGAAACCGCCAAGGAGCGCGCCGTGATCCACATGATGCAGCGCCGGGCGGAAGCAGACCTGCTTGATGCGGTGGCCACCTATTTCCATCAGGCAACGCCCGGGCTCGGACCGGACATTGAAGGTGAGCAATGCGCAGAGTGGGGCGAGCGGCAGCGCACGCGGGCTCTGAACGGCATGCGCTATTTCGATGAAGTGCTTGCCGATAAGCCTTATATTGCCGGTGACAGTTTCACCATGGCGGACATCACGGCCTTTGCCGGTCTCATCTTTGCTGATTTTGCCAAGATCGATGTGCCGGAGGACTGCACGAACTTGAAGGCGTGGCGTGAACGTGTGGCCAGCCGGCCAAGCGTGGCCAATTGACGAAGGGTTAGAGCAATGGAGCTGAACGCTGATTTCACCGTCAGGGCCTCCGCCCATGGCAGCCAGCTTGAGTGGCTGGCCTCACCCATGGCGGGGGTGGAACGGCGCATGTTGGAGCGTATGGGCGATGAAGTGGCCCGTGCCACCACCATCGTGCGCTATGCACCGGGGAGCCACTTCTCCGCACACGTCCACACGGGCGGGGAGGAGTTTCTGGTGCTGGACGGTGTGTTTCAGGACGAACATGGTGACTTTCCGGCGGGGAGCTATATCCGCAACCCACCCCAATCCTCTCACACGCCCGGATCCGATGAGGGCTGCACCATCTTCGTGAAGCTGTGGCAGTTCGCCATGGATGATCGCACGCAAGTGCGCCTGGATACCAACGCCCTGGCCTATGAGCCCGACCCGGAGCGGGAGGGGGTTGAGGTCATGACGCTGTTCAGCGATGAGCGCGAGACCGTTACCATGGAGCGCTGGGCGCCCGGTGCAGAGGTTGAACTCGGCGCCAAGCATGGTCTGGAAGTGCTGGTCCTCGACGGCGGGTTTCGCGAAGGCGGAGAAGCGTTTTCGCCGCAGTCCTGGTTGCGTTTGCCCAATGGAGCCCGGTCACAAGCTGAAGCAGGTCCGCAGGGTGCCAGGGTGTGGATCAAGCGGGACCACTTGGCCGTTCCGCCAACGGCTCCAACACCTTAAGACCATGGATGGGGCGGCGCGTTTCGGCGGCCGCCCCGACCAGCTTTCCTAAGCTTTCTCGCCGCAATTGGGTTCCGATGTTGGCGTCTTTAAGTACGGCGCCACATGTTCCGGCATGGACATGCCGGTCCAATGGAAATCCCAGCGCGTGAGATAGCCCTTTTCGCTCAACAAGGTGATGTGCTCGGCCAGAGTGGAGTTTAGCTCCTTGGGCAGGCGCGTCTTGCCGATCCGATAATGATCAGGATCGCTCTTGTGCTGCTCGTGCATCATCTTGAACATCATCATGTTGGCCCGGCCGGCGGCGGAACCGTTCTTAAGCTGCTTGAACATCTTCTCGATCCCGTGTGCGTTCGCGCGCATTTGGAAGAAACCGTTCAACTGGCTGATCAGGTATTGCCGCTCACTGGGCGCGCACAGGCGTTCCACATTGGTCTGCATGGTGCACACCAGGTAATCGCGCGCCTTCCTCACCTGCGAGTGGATGTACATGGGGTGGATCTTGGTGAGTTCCTTTTTGCTGCGCAGCGTGCCTTTCCAGCAGGCTTCCGACAGCTTGAATTGAACGTCGTCCTTCACCGACTCATGGGTCGGCATAACCACGGCGAACCCCTTGGTGTGCTTCTTGTAATTCGAGCCGCCCATTTGGGTCACATAGATTTCCTGCGCACCATAGGTGTGAACGGGCAGATCTTCGAAGAACATGATGCCGGCCACGATCGCCGCCGTGAGCAAACCCCCGGTGGCGTAAAGCGCAATGGTGCCGCCGCTGTCATCCTGCTGCTCGGCTGCCATGCGCGTGGAGAGCTGGCCCGGCTTCCCCCAGCCGTCGCTGCTTGAGCCCTTCGCCGCCATAGACAGGCGGTTCGTCGGTACTTGCTTGTTTCCAAATCCCATTGTCACCCTCTCAAAAGTTCGTCTCGTCCCAGTGTCAGTTTATGAATTCGGCGCGGTGTCGAAGTAAGATAGCGTGAACACCGCCCTGACCTTCCGCTCCCGGCCCACCCGGCTGAAATCGCTGTCGTGAACCGCAATCTCGGTGATTGCGCAGTTGCCCATCCGCAGGCGGAGATCGTCACAGTCGCCTCTCATCTGCTCATAGAGCT
>JANQOW010000051.1 GCA_028285595.1 Hyphomicrobiales bacterium | reverse complement strand
GAAAGCAGGGACCTTCTGAGCCAAGGGAAAGATGTGAGCTATGGACCCCTGCGTTCGCAGGGGAGCGGACGTGACCTGCGGGCACCAGGGCGGCTGGCTCTGAACGGTGCGGCTGCTGGGTCCCGGATATTTTGCTGGCGCAAAATTCCGGGATGACGAAACTAAAAAGCAAGAACGCACCCCCCCCGTCATCCCCGCGAACGCGGGGACCCAGGGCGGTTGGCTCTGAGCTGTGCGGCTTCCGGGATGACAGGTGTGGAGTTCCCGCGTCCCTGCGAAAGCGGGGACCTTCTGAGCCAAGGGAAAGATGCGAGCTATGGACCCCTGCGTTCGCAGGGGAGCGGGAGAGCGGCCTTACCCGAACGCGTGTCCGATCAGCCCATAGCGCCTTGCCTCACCTTTCGCCTGCGGCAGGGGGGCGTTGCTCATGGCCAGGACGCGGTCCACTTCATGCAAGCCGAATGCAGAGAGCCACCCGGACGGCTCAAAGGCTTCGGTCACATCGATCCGGACAAACGCACCGGCATGGGCCACCAAGAGCGCATGCACCAACGCTGAGGCCCCGTTTGCCGTTGTGGCCACCACGGGACCGATGACGTGCCCCCGCCCAAAGCGGCGGATGCCGGCATAGCCTTCCGGGCTGTCCCCAGAGCCGAGCCGCAAAAACGCCGTTCTAGGCAATAGAGCCTGAAGCAGAACACCGCGCTCCAGGCCCGTCGCGGCATGATCCAAAGCCAGAAGCTGCTCCCTCGCCCCATCGTCACGCGCCGGGTGCCACCGATGCACGGGCGCACGGTCGGCCGGTACAGCCTCCTCCCCCTCCAGAGTGACCAGCCCCTGCATCTGCCGGATCTCCTCGATCGGCGCGAAGTTCTCCGAGCGGTAAAGCTCGATGCCCTGATGGGTGGCGTGGAGCAGGATGGTGCGCTCTGAATGCTCATCCAGCGTCTGCCGGAGAAGCGCCCGGCCGATCCCGCGGCCCTGGGCCTTTTGTGCCACAGCCAACATGCCGAGACTGGAGACCTGTTCGCCGAAAGGCCAGGTCAGACAGGTTCCGATCAGATGCCCGCCATCACACGCCACGAGGCCAGAGCCCAGCCCAAACGCAAACGACCAGTCTTCAACGGTGTGGGGCCAGTTGAAGCTGGTCGTAAGCGCCTGGGCCTCTGCAATATGATCCTCGGTCATGCGTGTGTAGGTCATGAGCGTAACTCAGCTCCCTATGGTCTGCCGGAGGGGGTCGGCTTTTTGACTTTAGGGGTGAGCGGGTGGAGGATCTAGCCCAATTGCGGGCCCGGCTGTTTTCTCCAGAATGTCTCTCTCGCGGTCAGGACCGATCTTAGAAAACCGGTCCCCATGGCTGCATTTAGCGTCTCCTCATCCTCACTTCATTCTCATTTGGGCCCAGCGCCCACTTGATCGGCCACGGCGCCGGCGGCGGCGGGCGCATTTGCCTCGATAAACGCGGTCACCGCGGTGCCGTCCACCAGGGCGCCCGTCACAAGCGCGGCCAACGTCAGGAACAGCGCCTTGTCCCAAAGGTTCAGGTGTTCAGCGAACACCCGATGAGACAGGATCAAGGCCACGAACGCTGTTCCAAGAGCTGCCCAGGTGGCCAGCATCGAGAACATGGCCATGGCCAGTTCCGTGGGGTGGACCGATGCATATGCACCAACGATCGCCAGGGACACGCCGGTCATGAACAGAACGCGGGCGTTCATGTCGCGCTTCATCGCGTCTGTCTGATCTGGGTCTGGCCCGTTCGGGTGCAAAAGCATCGTTCAACTCCGTTAGCACCCCTTATATGGTAAATGAGCCCTTTCCCGCTAATCGACAGTTTCCGGAGGAGCGATAGAGATTTTCTATCGAAACACCCTCTCAGAAGCGCTCTCCCCGGATTACCTCAACGGGGGAGACGGTGACCAGCAGGCCATATTCCGACAGCAAAGGCTCAAGGTCGGAGAGAAAGCGATCCGCGGTGTCCTCATCCACAATGGTGGCGAACACCACCTTGCTGCCGGCCCCGCCGGTGACCTCTTCGGCCCGCCAGCGGCCTTGGCCACCCTCCCCGCCGATGGTGCGCTGGAGGGTGTAGCCTTTCACCTCTGCGTCCTTGGCAAGTTGCTGGATGCGGCTGAGCAGCGGAGCATCGACCAAAATCTCAATCTTCTTGCGGGGATGGGTGGTGACCATGATCAGACACTCCACTTGGCAATGGCGGTGTATACCGGAATGCCCACTGTGATGTTGAACGGGAAGGTTATTGCCAGAGACATGGTCAGGTAAAGGCCGGCGTCCGCTTTCGGCAAGGCCAGACGCATGGCCGCCGGCACGGCAATGTAGGAGGCACTGGCGCCAAGTATGCCAAGCGCCGTGGAGGTGCCCACGTCGAGGCCCAACAGGCCGCCGATCATCACACCCAGCGTGCCGTTCAGGAGCGGGAAGATGATGGCAAACGCCACCAGACGCACCGTGAGGCTGCGGGTGTTGCGCAACCGGCGGGCGGCCAGAAGCCCCATATCGAGAAGGAAGAGACACAAGAGCCCGGTGAAGCCGGTCTCGAACACGGGCGTGAGAGGTTCAAAACCGGGCTTGCCGATAATCATGCCAATGACGAAACTGCCCACCAGCAACACCACCGAACCGTTCAGGAGCGTTTCGCGCCAGAGGCTTCCCCCCGCCGTTGCCATGTCCGCGCCGCCGAAGCGCCGGGCCAGGAACAGGCCGACGATAATGGCCGGCGTCTCCATCAGCGCCAGCACCGCAACCATGTACCCGGCGGGCGGCAGGCCCGCATCGCTCAGCAATTGGTCACCGGCAATGAACGTCACCACGCTCACCGAGCCGTAATGCGCTGCCACCGCCGCGGCGTTGACCGGATCCAGCCGCCCCACACCGCGCAACAGAAAAAAGCCGATCAGCGGGATCGTCATGCTCAAGGTCAAACCGGCGGCCGCCGCGAGCAGCAAATCCACCGTGGCTCCATTGCCCGCAACCAGAACGCCGCCCTTCAGCCCGATGGCGCACATCAGGTAGATCGACAGAGCTTTTGACAGGGCCTCCGGAAAGACCAGATCGGAGCGCGCGAACGCAGCCAGTGCGCCCAGGACGAAAAACAGGATGACCGGGGAGAAGAGAGTTTCCATTAAGGAGAGAACCAAATGTTACGGGACTGGCAAAACCACCATCAAGGCCTGCTCTAGGCCCCTGCCTTTCTATTACCAAATTGAAGTTTCGGTGCAACGCAATAGATTTTCTCTATCAGGGGTGAAATTTTTGGTTGAAACCCCAAATACCCTCCGTGTGTGAAACGACCCCGCGTGTGCACGTCTAAAAGCGAGGCGGACGTGGGCTGACGAGGGGACGACGTTCCTGCCATGGCAACGTTACGCCAATTCAAATACCTGGTTGCTTTGTCCGAAGAGCTGCACTTTCGCCGCGCGGCAGAGCGCGTGCACGTGACGCAACCGACCTTGAGCGCGCAGATCCAGGAGTTGGAGCGCCAACTCAAGGCTCCCCTTGTGGAGCGCGGCGCTGCTCAGGTCATGCTGACCCCCCTGGGCCGCGAGATTGCCGAACGCGCCCGGCGCGTGCTTGCGGACGTGCAGGATATTGAGGACCTGGCCGCCTCCTCCCAGCACGGCTTTCAGGGCACCATCCGGCTTGGCGTCCCGCCGACGCTCGGGCCCTATCTCCTGCCCCACATCGTTCCGGACCTGCATGCCGATTACCCTGAGCTGAAGCTCTATGTGCAGGAAGGCAAACCGGCAGACCTGCAGTTGGAGCTGCAGTCCGGGCGGCTTGACCTGGTGGTCTCGCCACTTCCGATCAATCACACCGATCTGGAGGTGGAGAGCATCTTCCGCGAAACCTTGCTGGTCGCGGTTGCGCCCGACCATGCGCTGGCCGGCAAGAGCCGCATCGAAAAGGCTGATCTCGCCGGACAAAGCGTTCTGGCCATTGAACGTGGCCACCATCTGCACGACCAGGTGCAGCAACTGTGCGAAGATTTCAATGCGCTCCTGCTCAGAGATTATGAGGGCACCAGTCTGGACACCTTGCGGCTCATGGTGGGCATGGGCGTTGGGCTTGCCTTTCTTCCGGCCCTTTATGTGCGCTCGGAAATCGGCAACCGGGGCGAACTGGTCGTCATGGAATTGGCCGCAGCCAATCTCTACCGGCAAATCGGTCTGGCCTGGCGCAAGCGCTCTGTGCATGGGCCCCTGTTCAAAACCATTGCGGATCTGATCAGGTCCACAGCCCTGAACAAACTGCCGGAACTCAACGTTATAGGCCGATAGAACTTTTCTATGGCGCGCCTTGCGTCTTCTGATTGGTCAAATCGCGCGGGCGCGCCTATCTGCCTGGCATAGCGAACCACGCGCAGTTGGAGGAGACCCATGTTCCGGTATCGGCAAACGCAGCAGTTGCAGCGAGATCTTGAGAGACGTTTCGCCAGGTATCTGAAACCCTTCGGACTTGGCCCCACGCACGAGGCCCATCCCGAACTGCGCGACAAGGACGCGATGACGACACCAAAAACACATGCCGATAAGGCAGCACCATCGGCACGGCGCGTGGATCAACCCGCGCAACAGGCGTCTTAGGAAAGAAGCATTCATAAGAGGTTTGAAAGGTACACCGATGCTCTCGAAAAAGGTTGGAACCGCTCTTGGCGGCGCGGCACTTTTGGCCGCAGCGATGATCATTCCCGCGATCGCCACCGAAAAAGACAATGACCGGCTGCAGGGCAGCGAAACCGGTCTGGGCTTGCTGATCCAGACACCAGATACACCGCACGGCATATCGTTCACCCGTCAGATGGCCTGAAGGCCGTGAGGCCTTAACGGCCGCGCGCCGCGAGGGCGGCCTGCATCATCTGGTGCGGCTCGTCGTCCTCGAAGGCGCCCGCGAACCGATCGATGCTGGCCGCTATGGCATGTTCGAGCCCCTGGCGCTGCCAGTCGCCCAGCAAGCGCTTTTGTGTGCGCACCGCGCGCGGGCCGTTGGCCAGGAGCTGAGCGATCCAGTCTTTAACGGCGGCGTCCAGATCGGCCGCCGGCACAAGCTTTTGCAGAAGCCCCATGGACGCACTCTCCTCGGCTGTGTAGGTGCCGCCCAAAAGGACCATTTCCCGGGTCTTGCCCCAGCCGATCAGGCCGGGCAACAAAGCGGCCTCGATCACTGAGGGGATCCCCACCCTCACCTCCGGCATGCCCACGACCACGCTCTCATCGCCAATGCGCATATCGCACCCTGCGGCAAGCTCCAACGCCCCGCCGAAGCAGTAGCCGCGCAGGCGCCCGATCACGGGCACCGGACAGCGGCGCACCGCAAGAATGGCGCCATGCAAACCGGAGATGAAGGCGCGGGCACCGGCCGGATCGAGCTGTCTCATCACCGTGATATCCGCGCCGGCAGAGAACGCCCGGTCGCCGGCGCCGGTGAGCACGACCGCCCGCAGCGCCTCATCTTCGGAAAGCGCGGCGAAGGTGTCGGCGAGCCCGCCCGCAATCTCCGGTGAGATGGCGTTGCGTTTGCGCTCATTGTCGATCGTCACCGTTGCGACGCGGCCTTGATCATGCTCTTCAATGTCCAGGCGCACTTGAGCGTTCGCCGCATCCCGTGGTTGGGCCATCTCCCCATCTCCTTGCCAGTATGTTAGGTATCGCCGGATCACACCTTAGCACCCTTGCCCCAGGTTTGCCGCCGCGGACCTCTTGGGCTTATAAACAACGAGGGGAGGTCCAGGGGTGTTCGAAGCCTTTTTGCCCCCGGCCATAGAGCCCTTTTGGGCGTTTATGCTGATTGGCCTCAGCGCCGTCACATCGTTTGTGACCGCGGCGCTGGGTCTGGGCGGGGGCATCATTCTGCTCGCCGTCATGGCGTTGATCGTGCCGGGTCAGGCCATCATCCCGGTCCACGGCGCCGTTCAGATCGGCTCCAACGCCGGGCGCGCGGCCATCATGCTCTCTCACGTTCAGTGGTCTTTGTTTGCCCCGTTCCTGGCGGGCAGCGTTGTGGGCGCGGCCCTGGGCGGGCTCACGGCGGTGCAGTTGCCGACGGGGGCGCTGAAACTGGCCCTCGGCGCGTTCATTCTCTGGACCGCCTGGGGCCCACCCTTAGGGTTCAAGGGCCGCATGATCAGCGTGGTGACCGGAGCGGTCTCCAGCTTTCTGACCATGTTTGTGGGCGCCACAGGCACCTTCATTTCGGCCATGGTGAAGACCTACAATTACGGCCGCATCGAGCATGTGGCCACCCATTCGATCTGCATGACGGCTCAACACGTGGTGAAGGTTCTGGTGTTCGGCCTTCTGGGCTTCCACTTTGCGCCCTACGCCGGCTTGATCCTTGCCATGATCGCCAGCGGCTTTGTGGGCACGATGATCGGCAAGCGGGTGTTGCTGAGTTCGGACGATGTGAAGTTTCACCGGATCCTGTCCATCATCTTGAGCCTTCTGGCGGCAAAACTGCTCTATGACGGCCTTGTCGCGCTCTAGGGCAAAAGCGCTGGGCGAATTGGTCGTCTTCGTTCTATACAAAGCTGCCTTGGCCAGCCGGAGCGAGAGATGAGCAAACCGATTTTGATCCTGAATGGACCCAACCTGAACCTTCTGGGCACCCGCGAGCCTGAAATCTATGGCGCCACCACCCTGGCCCAGGTGGAAGAGATGTGCCGCACGGAAGCCGCGGCGCACGGGTTTGAGATCTCCTTTCACCAGTCAAACAGCGAAGCGGAGATTGTGGGCTGGATCCAGGACGCCATTTCCGGGGCAGCCGGTATCATCATCAACCCGGCCGCCTTCACCCACACCTCGGTTGCCATCCTCGACGCCCTGAAAATGGTGAGCTGCCCGGTGATCGAGCTGCACATCTCCAACCCACACGCCCGCGAAGAGTTTCGCCACAGATCGTTCGTGAGCCTGGCGGCCACGGGCACCATCTGCGGCCTGGGCGTTGCCGGTTACACCCTGGCGGTGCAGGCGATGGCCAACCTGCTGGACCCCGCTGCATGACAGGTGAGATGGTGAAAGCCTGCGTGATCGGCTATCCCGCCAAGCATTCGCGCTCGCCCAAGCTGCACGGCTACTGGCTTGAGAAGTACGCCATCGCGGGCACCTACAGCGCGGAGGAAATCGCGCCAGAGGAGTTTACCGGCTTCATCAACACCCTCGCCGAGCGTGGCTATGCCGGTGCCAATGTGACCATGCCCCACAAGGATATGGCGCTTGCGCTGAGCGAACCGGATGCCCGTGCCGTCGCGGTGGGGGCGGCGAACACGCTGTGGTTTGAGAACGGGGTTCTGAAGTCCACCAATACGGATGTGGAAGGCTTCCTGGGCTCACTCGACACGGCCGCACCCGGCTGGGACACGCGCACCTCAAGCGCCATCGTGCTGGGTGCGGGCGGCGCCGGTCGCGCGGTGATCTTGGGGCTGATTGAACGCGGCGTCCAGGAGGTCCACGTGGTGAACCGCACGCTCTCCAAAGCCGTGGAGCTGCAGGAGCGCTTCGGCCCGGTGATCAAGCCCGCGGGGTGGGACGCACTTGCCGCACTGATGAACGGCGCACGACTGCTGGTGAACACCACCTCGCTTGGCATGCACGGCGAGCCCCCCTTGCCGGTTACCACCGATGCCATGGCGCGGGACGGCGTGGTGGCGGACATTGTCTATGTGCCGCTGAGAACGCAGCTCCTCATCGACGCCGAGGCCCAGGGCCTTGCCACCGCCAACGGGCTCGACATGCTGCTGCACCAGGCCGTGGGCGGGTTTGAACTCTGGTTCGGCACGCGGCCGGAGGTCACCGCGGAGCTCTATGATTTGCTGGCGGCCGATATCGAGGGCGGGGGTTAGAACACACCGCGCCCCTGCGCACGCGAGGGCCCACAGCTCTCCCCTTGCCTTTGGCTGAGAAGGTCCTCGCTTTCGCAAGGACGCTGGGGGGGTTACTCCTCGCCAAGCACCTCGCGCAGCACCTCGTCGGTATGCTCGCCGCAGTGGGGCGGCGGGTGGCGGTAGGTGACCGGGGTCCGGCTGAACTTCACCGGGTTGCCGATCAGATCCACCTGACCGCTTTGCGCCTTCGGCTGCGGCATGGAGATCTTCATGCCCCGCGCCAACACCTGTTCGCTCTCAAACACCTCCGCAATGGTGTTGATGGCCCCGCCCGGCACCGTGTTGGCCTCCATGCCGTCCACCAGCTCCTGCTTGCCCAAGGTGGCGATCTTTTCGGCGAGCAGCTCGATCAACACCTCTCTGTTCTCAAGCCGCTTGGGGTTGGTGGCAAAGCGCGGGTCCGATGCCAGCTCATCAAGCCCGATCAGCGCGCAGAAGCGTTGGAACTGGCCATCGTTCCCGGCGGCCACAATTACGTGCCCATCGGCAGCCTGAAACACCTGATAAGGAACGATGTTGGGATGCTGATTGCCCCGGCGCTTTGGCTCTTCGCCGGAGAGAAGATAGTTGGTGCCTTCATTGACCAGCCAGGACACCTGGCTGTCCACCAGGGACACATCGATCTGTTGGCCCAGGCCGGTCTGATCGCGGTGGCGCAGCGCTGCCAGAATGCCCAAGCCGCCATAGAGCCCGCAGACCACGTCGGCAATCCCCACCCCCACCTTCATGGGCTCGCCGTCAGGCTCGCCGGTGAGGCTCATGATGCCGCCATAGCCCTGGGCCAGAAGGTCGTATCCCGGCCGGTGCGCGTTCGGTCCGGTCTGGCCAAAGCCGGTGATGGAACAATAGATCAAACCGGGATGTTCCGCACACAGGCTCTCGTAATCAAGGCCATACTTCTTCAAACCGCCCAGCTTGAAATTCTCCACCAGCACATCGCAATGGCGGGCCAGACGGCGGATGAGAGCCGCGCCCTCAGCCGTTGCCATGTCCACCGCGATCGACCGCTTGTTGCGGTTGGCAGCCAGATAATAGGCGCTCTCGGAGGTGGGCTCACCATCGGTGCCCGTGACGTAAGGCGGTCCCCAGGCCCGGGTATCATCGCCCGCGCCGGGCCGTTCCACCTTGATGATATCGGCCCCGAAATCCCCCAGCGTTTGGGTCATGGTGGGTCCGGCCAGGATCCGGCTCAGATCCAACACCCTGATGCCGTCCAGAGGCCCTTTCACCACGCCGGCCTGACGCTCCGGCTCGCTCTGCTCGTCCATTCCTGCTTACCTCTCCGCCCGGCTGGTTTAGATTGGCGACCGCTCCCCTCCGCGAATATTCCTGGTGGGATCGGGCACCGTAAAGCTTAAGGGGATTTATGGTCCCAGTGGTCTCACAAACTGTACCCTGTCCCCGCCCATTTAGACAGAGCGCAAGCGACGCGTGCGTCCCTATGCTTGTCCAAATTACATGGACACATTCGAATAACGCAATGTATAGTGTTCGTAATGAAGGACCTCACCAATGAGGCCGCCGGGAGGGCGCCGATGATCGCTTATTTTGCTTCGATGAGGCGAAGCATCGCTTGGGGTGTGGCCTTGGCCGCCGTGGCGGTCGCCGGCCTATCATCGCTGAGCGTTCTGGAAGCCGAAGAAGAAAGATATGCCAAAATCCTGGCGCAGGCCGACAGCGCCTATGGCGAATATCTCGCCGGCCAATGCGTAACGTGCCATGCCCCCACCGGCGCGCCTGAGGGCATCCCCCACATTCACGGGCTGCCGGATGTCTATCTTGTTCAGACCATGCTGGCCTACAAAGAGGGCACCCATGGGCGCACGAACCCGGCTATGGTCAACATTGCCAAAAACCTGTCTGAAGAAGAGCTGGGATCTTTGGCCAAGTACTTCTCAGAACAACCTGTAAATTGAGGAAACAATCAGAAGGGAGAAATGAAATGACCAAGATGACACGACGCAAGTTCGGGGCTTTGCTGGCCACCTCGGCGGCGGCAAGCACCCTGGCGGCGCCTGCCGTTTTGTCCGCCGCAAAGATGCGGCTGGTGGTCATTGGCGGCGGCCCGGGCGGAACGACGGCCGCGCGCTACGTGGCCAAAGGCTCCAAGGATGTTTCGGTGACGATCATCGAGCCCAAGCAGAACTTCACCACGTGCTTCTTCTCCAACCTGTATCTCGGCGGCTTCAGAACCCTGGCCTCCATCACCCACAGCTATGGCACTCTGGCCGGGCAGTACGGGGTGAACATGGTGCACGATGTGGCCGTGGATGTAGACCGTGCGGCGAAAACCGTGAAGCTTGGCCGCGGCGCCGACGTTGGATACGACCGGTTGGTGGTCTCTCCGGGCATCGAAATGCTCTACGATTCCATCGAAGGCTACAGCCGGGAGGCCTCAACCATGATGCCTCATGCCTGGCAAGCCGGCACCCAATCGGCCGCGCTGAAGACGCAGCTCGAAGCGATGGAAGATGGCGGCGTGGTTGTCGTGGCGCCGCCGCCCAACCCGTTCCGCTGCCCGCCTGGCCCCTACGAGCGCATTTGCATGATCGCGCACTACCTGAAGGCCAACAAGCCGAAGTCCAAGATCATGGTGCTGGATGCCAAGAACAAGTTCTCCAAGCAGGCTCTGTTCCAGGAAGCCTGGACCAACCACTATGACGGCATGATCGAATGGGTGCCTGAAGAGGTGAGCGGCGGCGTGAAGGCCGTTAAGGCGGACTCCATGGAAGTGGTCATGGAGGACGAAACCGTGAAGGCGGCCGTGGCCAACATCATCCCGGCCCAGGCCGCAGGCATCATCGCCAAGCGCGCCGGTCTCACCAATGACGGCGGCTGGTGCCCCATCGATCCGCACTCCATGCGCTCCAAGATGGATGAGAATGTGTTTGTGATCGGTGATGCCTCTGTGGCGTCGGCGATGCCGAAATCCGGCTTCTCCGCCAACAGCCAGGCCAAAGTGGCCGCGAACGCGCTGCTGGCAGACCTGACCGGCTCCAAGAAGTTCCCGGCCAAGTTCCGCAACACCTGCTGGAGCCTGGTGGCCACCGATGATGGCGTCAAGGTGGGAGCCGACTACAAAGGCGGCGATGAGAAGATTGAGGTGACGAGCAAGTTCATCTCCAAGACCGGCGAAGCTGCCGATCTCAGAGCGCAAACGTCCAGAGAAGCCAACGGCTGGTACGATGGCATCACTAAGGACATGTTCGGCTAAGCCGGTCATGTTCACTCTCCCCAGAACGGGGCGCCGGCGCTTCTTGCAAGCCGCCGGCGCCTCGGTCGCGTACGCGGGCCTGGCGCCCCGCGCGGCCCTTGCCTTTGCCGAACAAAAGAAAGCGCAAGCCCCCGGGTATTTCCGGTTCATGCTCGGCAGCTTCGAAATCACCATGCTGAGCGACGGGCTGAACCAGACCCCGTTCCGCTTCTCCGCCTCCAACGTGCCGGAGGAAGAGCTCAAAGCCTATCTTGGCGCCTTGCGCCAGCCCACCGAAGCGCGGGTGTCGCATCTGAATGTCTGCCTCATCAACACAGGCGAGAAGCTTGTGCTGGTGGATTGCGGCTCGGGCGACAATTTCCGGGAGACCACCGGCAAGCTCACCGAGAGCCTGGAAGCGGCGGGCTATGCGCCGGAGGATGTGGACCACATCATCATCACCCACGGCCACCCGGACCACATCTGGGGCATTATCGACGACTTTGCCGAAGAGCCGCGATTTGCCAATGCGGACTACTCCATGAGCATTGGCGAGTGGGACTATTGGACCCAAAAGGACCTGGAGAGCCGCATGCCGGAGGGCTTCCGCTTCTTCGCCACCGGCGCCCACCGCAATCTCCTCCCCATCGCCGAGCGCACCAAGCGCATCAAGCCGGGCGCTGAGATCATGCCGGGTTTGCAGACGGTCCCCTCACCGGGCCACACGACCGATCATATGTCGGTGCTTGCAACCTCCCGCGGCGAGAGCCTGCTGATTGTGGGCGATGCCATCACCCATCCCTTCATCTCCTTGGAGCACCCGGACTGGGAGCCTCAGATGGACATGGATAAGGCCGAAGCCGTGAAGACCCGCAAACGGCTGATCGACATGGCCGCAACAGACAAGCTGCTCGTGGCCGCCTATCACATTCCCTTCCCGGGCGTGGGCCACATCGTTCCCAACGGCAGCGCCCATCGGTGGGTACCGATCACCTGGCAGTGGGAGCTTTAGGACGCGGCCTCGTGAATTAGCCCTTTTCGGAACTGTGAATGTTTCACACGGAGGCTGAGCATTGGAGTTAGGAGTTTTTCTGCAACCGCCCCTAACGTATTGAAAGAGACGGGCTCGCTGGAGTGGCTAGCTTTTCCGCCAGATAGTCGACAAATACGCGAACCTTTGGTGACATAAATCGATTCGAAGCAAACACCGCGTAGACCCAGGTTTCCCGATCATTCGGATCAACCTCGTAGTCGGCAAGCACGACCTCCAGGTCACCGCGCCTTAAATGCTCTTGCACGAGCCACCATGGGGCCAAAAACAATCCGAAGCCGTTGAGGGCGGCCCCGATCAGCGCGGTCAGACTGTTTGAATCAAGCCTTCCATGCACAGGGACCAGTTCCTCTCTATTTTTGTTTCGGAGTTTCCAAACTCTTCCGCCAGATCTCCCCAAGTCGTCCCCGCCGCCGGCCAAGAATGTGAGGCATTCGTGTTTGGACAGATCTTGCGGTGCTTTTGGCGGAGGAAAGTTGGCAAGATACTTGGGACTGGCGCAGATCACACGCTCATAGCGGAATAGTTTTCGGGCGATTAGGCTTGAATCCGGCAACTGTCCTGTGATGCGCAAGGCGACGTCAACTTTGTCCTCTATGAGATCGACAATTCGATCGCTCAACGCGAGCTCGACCCTCACCTCCGGGTACATGCTCAGGAATTCAGGTATCACAGCAGCAAGCCTCGTTGTGCCGAGGCTGAATGAAGCGCTCACTCTGAGCAAACCTCTCGGTGTCGCTTCCAGGTCCGCAATCTCCCGGTTCATTTCGTCATATTCACGAACGACGTTCAGCGCCCTCTGGTAATATGTCTGACCGGCTTCAGTTAGCTCCATGCTACGGGTCGTTCGGTTGAGCAGCCGAACCCCGAGCTGCTCTTCGAGTGCCGCGACCTGACGGGTAACAGAAGAAGGTGTGGTGTTCGTTTTCCGAGCGGTGGCCGAAAAGCTTCCTGATTGAACGACGCCGACAAAAACCCGGACGTTGGAAAAATAGTCCATGATTTCCACCTGTACCATTTTTGCAAAAGATATGTTCGAAACTATCTATTTTTTGATTTTATCGCAAAGATGAAACTTCGTCGCGTGGAACACGTTTGGAGCAAGGGGATATCCGTGGGTACGGCGGTCATTCTTGGGGCTGGTGATGGAATAGGCGGAGCAATCGCTCGGCGGTTCTCCGAAGGGGGGGATCACGTTGTGATCGTTCGGCGCGATCTCAATAAAGCCAATGACATGGCCCCTCAGATAACCGCTGCCGGGGGCAGCGCTTCAGCCGCGAACACCGATGTGCGGGAGCCTGAAGCGGTCGAGGCATTGTTCCGGTCGATTGAGGATACGACCGGACCTATTGATACCTGTGTTTACAATGCCGGGGCAAATACCAACAAACCCTTGTTGGAAACCACACCGAAATTGTTCCGGCAGGTCTGGGAGCTCGCCTGCTTTGGTGGGTTTCTGGCCGCAAGAGAATGCGCTCGGCATATGGTGCCGAGAGGGCGCGGTAGTTTGTTGTTCACAAGCGCGACATCGGGTGTCGTCGCCAGGACGGGGTATGCGGCATTTGCGAGTGCGAAGTTCGGCCTGCGCGCAGTAGCGCAGGCAAGCGCGCGTGAGTTGGGTCCAGCGGGCGTCCATGTCGCCCATGTGATTATTGATTGCGCTGTTTCTACAGACGCCATCCGGGAACGTTTTGCCAAACGAGGCATCGACATTGATGACATGGCGCCCGATACCCTGGCACAACCCGAGAGCATTGCTGAGCAGTACTGGATGTTGTCACGTCAGCCGCGCGATGCCTGGACGCATGAGCTTGACCTGCGCCCCTATGCGGAGAAGTGGTGATGCGGGATTTGCAGATTTGGGGCGTTAGCACAACGCGAACCCTGCGCCCGATCTGGACGGCGGAAGAACTCGGCCTGACTTACACGTTGACGCCGATTGGACCGAGAACGGGCGCGGTCCAGCACCCTGATTACCTGGAACGAAATCCGAAGGGTAAGGTTCCCTTCATGACCGATGGCGGATTCGGTCTGTCTGAAAGCGTCGCCATTTGCCGCTATCTGATCGAGCGCTACGGCAGTGATGACACGATCACATATCCCACATCCGTGGTTGAGCGGGCTAAGACCGACGAGTGGTGCTGCTTCATTTTGGGTGAACTGGATGAAACAAGCTTGTACGTCATTCGCCGTCACGAAGGACTGAAACACATCTATGGCGACGCGCCAGCTACCGTCGACGCGGCGCGGGAATATTGCGCCAAACAGTTTCGGGCGGCCGCGGAGCTTCTTGTCGGTCCCTATGTCCTGGGCGAGACTTTCGGTTTGCCCGACATTCTCATCATGTCTTGCATCACCTGGGCGGACCGATTGCAAGTCGAACTGCCCGACCGCATTCGGGCTCTGCACGATGTGATTGCCGTTCGGCCCGCCTATAAGAAGGCCACCGACATCAACCAACAACCAGCGAGCTGAACTCATGGGTGCTCTTTCCGGAATTCGAGTTGTCGATCTTTCCACCGTGGTATCGGGGCCACTAGCGGCCGCGATCCTGGCCGACCAGGGCGCAGACGTTGTCAAAATCGAGCCGTTGGGCGGAGAGCAGTTGCGCTTGATGGGAAACTCCAAGAAGCCGGTGTCCGGCTCATTCTTTTCCTGTAATCGCGGCAAAAAATCCCTGCCGCTGGATCTCAAATCCGAGGATGGCAAGCAGATCCTGTGGAAACTGATCGAGAAAGCCGATGTGCTGATTCAGAACTTTCGCCCTGGCGCCATGGCGCGCATGGGCTTCAGCGATGAAGACCTGCGGGCGCGGAATCCGGGACTGATCTATGTGTCAATTAACGGATTTGGCGATGAGGGTCCTTATGCGCAGAAGCGTGTCTACGATCCCGTCATACAAGCGCTGTCCGGCGCGACCGATCTGCAATCCGACCGCGAGACCGGGTATCCGCAGATGTTCCGCCTGGTTGTCGCGGACAAGGTCGCGTCATTTACCGCTGCACAAGCGATCTCGGCCGCTTTGTTCGCGCGGTGTCAATCAGGCGAGGGACAGCAGATCAAGATTTCGATGCTGGACGCGTTGATCTCCTTTCTGTGGCCGTCCGGCATGCCTGGCTTGGCATTTGCGGAAGAAGAGGACGTTAAACAAGTTTTGGGGACAAAGGACTTGGTGTTCGAAACTCGAGACGGATTTATCACAGCGGGCGCGGTGTCCGACTCAGAATGGCTCGGCATGTGCACCGCACTGGACCGAAAGGCATGGCTGGAAGACGAACGGTTCAGCACGTCGGCAGCGCGTGCCGCTAACGGCGATGTTCGCCGCGCCATGATGGCCGACGCCATCAAGGACTTTGAAACCGAGACTGTTCTGAACCGCCTTGATGCCCACGATGTTCCATGCGCGCCAATCCTGAGTCGGGCAACATTGCTTGAGAATGAGCAAATCAAAGCCAGCGGAACGATCGAGCGAAAAGTCTACGAAGGGTTTGGGGAGGTCCGTCAGGCACGCCCCGCAGCCCGGTTCGAGAAAACGCCGAGTGCCATCCAAGGTCCGGGCCCCAGGCTTGGAGAGCATACCAAAGAGGTGCTCACGGAACTCGGACTTACACAGGAACAGATCGACGGTCTGCTTGCGTCCGGCGTGACCGTCCACGCGTCTTGAACGCTTAACCGCAATCCATCGAAGGAGAGCAATCATGAAACCGGTTTGTCTTGTTGTTGGCGCCGGCGCCGGTCTCGGCGGCAATGTCGGAAAAAAATTTTCGGCGGAAGGGTACCACGCCGTTCTTTGCCGCCGCAGCGATGCAGAGGGGCTTGAGGCCTTGGTTGAAGACATTCAGGCGGCTGGCGGCGTCGCGACCGGATATCTTATGAACGCCATTGAAGACAATGCAATCGAAGACCGCATTGCCGCAATCGAAGCAGAGATCGGGCCCATCGAGGTCGTGGTCTACAATCTCGGCGCGCAGATCGGCAATCGGACGCTGGAAGATACCAGTTACAAAGCGTTTGAAATGGGCTGGCGCCTTGCGACCTTCGGCCTGTTTCGGACGGCGTCAGTGATCTGTCCGATCATGGAAAAACGGGGCCACGGTACCATTTTGGTCACGTCGGCAACGGCAGCGGTTAGAGGTAACGCCGGTCAGCATTCGCACGCTGCCGCGATGGGCGGTCGGCGCATGTTGTGCCAAACGCTGAATGCGCAATATGCGCCGAAGGGCATTCATATTGCGCACATACTCGTTGATGGTTCCGTCGATGCACCCGACACACTCGGCAAGATGCTTGGGCCGGAGCGCTTCAAGGAACTCCGAGAGACACGCGGTGCAGCAGATGGATTACTTCAGCCCGAAAGAATGGCGGAGACGTACTACCACATTGCACAACAACACCGGTCCGTCTGGACTCATGAACTCGACCTCCGATCGTTCTCAGACCTCGCTTGGTGGAACCACTAGCCCTTCTGACAAGAACAAGAATTAAGGACCGTTTCTATGACGAAATCCGTCGACTTCATTTTCGATTTTGGAAGCCCGAATGCCTACCTTTCCTACCATGTGCTTCCCCGGCTGCTGGAACGGCAAGGAGCGACGATCAATATCATTCCGTGCCTACTCGGCGGCATCTTCAAGGCTACTGGAAACCAGTCGCCCGTAGCTGCATTCGCAAATGTGAAGGGGAAACTTGAGTATTCCCGACTGGAAATGCAGCGCTTCATTAAGCGACACGGGTTGAGCGCCTTTAAGTTCAATCCGAATTTTCCAGTGAACACACTCCTGATGATGAGAGCTGCGTTGGTTGCGGAGGAAGACGGTCGCCTCGCGGGCTATGTGTCCGCAGGCCTAAAGCACATGTGGGAAGACGAGCTTAAAATGGACGACCCGGAAGTCTTCGTGAGTGCAATGAACGAGGCCGGGTTTGACGGTGCCAGCCTCCGCGAGCGTGCAAACGACCCGAGCATTAAACAGCGCCTCATCGACAACACCAATGCTGCCGTAGAACGCGGGGCATTCGGGGTTCCGACGTTTTATGTTGGAGATGAGATGTTCTTTGGCAAAGACCGGCTGCAAGAAGTGGTCGAGGCCGTCGCTGGGGCATAGAATTTTTCGGTGAGAACTCGTGGTCAGGCTTTGAGCCTGTGTTGTGTCCGCTTCTGACACAATCTCCCCGCCCCACAGCTCGCTCGAAAACGTCTCAGGCCGAATGCCGACCGGACGTTCGCGAGCGGAGCCGCGCCGGATCGCTTTTATCGGTATGCACTCAGGCCCTAAGGCTTGATGTAGGTGTAGCCTTGCTGCTGCAGGTGCGAGAGCTCTGCGACGCCGCTTGGGATGATGTCATCTTCAAACACTTCGAAGAGGTCATTCTCATAGCTGATCTTGCGGCCCTTCAGCGTGTTGTTGCACACCTGGAACGTCACGTTCTGGGTCTTGAGACTTGTGACCGCGCTTTGGACTTTCTGGTTTTCTTTCGCCGTCATGAGGAGCCCAAGTCCGTTGCCGTGCAGCACGACCTTAATCTCCATGTTGTCCGCACCCACCGCGTTGATGTGGTTCTGGATATTGCGCATGGCGCCGCGATATTTCTTGTCGTCCGGGCCGCCATCATAATTGATGTGATACACCACCTTCTGCTTTCCGTAGCGCTCCCCGGCCGCAAGGTCGCTGACTTGCGAAAAGAGCACACCGAGAGCGGCCACCATGGCCCAAGCCAATACGCTGATCTGCCTCATCGTTTCCTCCTGTGGTTTTGTCTTGCCCGGGCTCGAGTTTCGCCCCGGGGTGTTAAGTCTTCCATGCATGCTTGGAAAGGACAAGGTGATATTCGGGCCTGCGAATGTGTACCTGATCACAGCATGGCCCGGCCTGATCTCGAAAACTCAAGCAAGATCAACTCATTGCGAGCCATTTGCATAGTTTCCGTAGACGGTGATACACTTTATCTATTAAACACGCACGCCAGAGCCGGTGATTCGCACGCTTTGCGGGGCGGAGGGAAACGTGACGTTTGAACCTACCCAGGAAGAAATGATGGAAGGGGCGCAGGAAGCGGCCCAGTTCCTGAAGGCGTTGTCGAACGACAGCCGGATGCTGATCTTATGCAGATTGGCCGCTGAGGGCGAGATGTCTGTCAGCCAGTTGGAAGCGGATTTGCAGTTTCGCCAGTCCAAACTCTCGCAGCATCTGACCTTGCTGCGTGCAGAGCGGTTGGTGGCCACCCGGCGGGAAGGCAAGTCCATCTATTACCGGTTGGTCAGCACCGAAGTTGAAAAGACGCTGGAGCTGATGCACCAGATGTTCTGCTCGCAAGAGGCTGTCGCCCGCCGGCGCGAGGACCGCTCGCGCTATCGGGGCGCGGCCTAGGCTACCAGAGATCGGGCTTCTTGCCCTCTTCTTCCAGCTTTTTGAACTTGTCCTGCAGATAGCGCTGGAACTGCTGTTCCTTGTAGGCTTCGTCCTTCACATACTCAAACATGGAGACGAAGTGGAACGGCTTGAAGTAGCCGGGCATGCGCATGACTTCGGTCTTGCGTGCGGTATCCTCCGCCTTCGGACCAAAGAAATTGATGGTCGGAGTAAACTGCACACGCCACTTGCGGGCGAGCGCGCGTTCTTCCAGCTCTTCCCCATCAAAATCCGTGACCTTCTTTGAGCCCCACATGTTGAGCTGCAGAACGGTGAAGTTGTCTTTCACGTAAGTGCGGATCTTGTCCTTGGCGAAGTTGACCCGGTGGAGTTCGCGGCAATAGGGGCAGCCCTTTTGCTCCCACAGAATAGCCAGGCGTTTACCCTCGCCCGCGGCCTCTTCCAGGTCTTCGGAAAGCACAAGGAACGATGTGTGGTTGAACCAGTCCTGGGTGTAGATGCCATCATCGTCCGTGGCCGGATCATCCGACGCCCAGGCCAACGGCGTGCCCAGTGCGGCGGTCGCTGCGGGAAGACTCAAGGACTTTACAAAGGTTCTGCGATCAATCATCTGTCCGATCCTCGCTTGATTGGGTGGCACCTCAAGACAAATTAGATTATACGAATATGAATATCCAGTACAGGGCGAGCCCTCCCCAATGTGTCACAAGCGTGTGAGAAAGTTTAGCCTCATTTGCAGCCTGTTTGTGTTGTTGTTTCACAGTGCGGCGGGGCATGCGGACGACGTGTCTGCCTTCAATGCGGCCATCGAGAAAGTCAATCAGCCCTACAAGTCCGCGCTGTTCTATCTGAGAACCGGCAATGCCGGTGTGGCCGGGCTTGAACTCACAACGGCCACGACAGCCTGGAACGCTGTGGTTGAGCGCTACGCCAAGACCCCGCCTGCTCCCCTCACCGAGGACGCAGCTTGGCCCGACACCGTCCAGGATATCACGGTGGCGTTCGAAACGGGCCAGACGCTGGCTGAGAAGGGTGACGCCAAACCCGCGCGCAAAGCGCTGCTGCCCATCCGCGGCCTGCTGCACCGGATGCGCAAGCGCAACGGTCTTCGGGTCCTGGCCGATTGCGTGTTTGATCTGAACGGCCACATGGATGTGCTCTATCACTGGCGCCATAACCGCGCCGACTTTTCAGACCCCGACGTGCGCGCCAAGGCCACCAAGGCCTCCAACGCCTATATCGACCAGTTGAAACTGTGCCGCTCCGAAGCACCGGACGCGATCAAACAGAACGCTGATTTTCAATCGGTCATGGACGGGGCGGCCAAGTCGGCGGGCACGCTGCTGCGGCCCATTGAGCGTCAGGAGCCGGATGCCTTCATCAACGTGCTCCGGGAACTGAAGAGTTTTGATGTGATCATCTTCGTGCGCTGGGGCTAGCCGACGCGGCCAAGCGCCGGGAACATCTCCAGGAGCCAGAAGCCGATCACGTTCATGGAGCCGGTGAGGAACAAAACGCCGGTGATCACCAGCAGCACGCCGATCAGTTTTTCCACCATGCCAAGGTGCTTCTTGAAGCGCTGCATGAACCTCAAAAAGGGCTTGCCGGCGAGCGCGGCGAGCAGGAACGGAATGCCGAGACCGGCGGCATAAACCCCAAGCAGCGAAACCCCCTTCCAGATGGAGCTTTCCTGAGCGGCGTAGAACAGGACGGCGGCCAGCACCGGCCCCACGCACGGCGTCCAGCCGAAGGCAAAGGCGAGCCCCACCACATAAGCCCCCGCCAGGCCGATGGGTTTGGACGGCCCTTCAAAACGCGCTTCCTTGTAAAACAGCCCGATTTTCAAAAGGCCCATAAAGTGCAGGCCCAGCAAGATGATCACCGCCCCGGCGATCTTGCTGAGAAGGTCGAGATGATCGCCCACAAGTTGGCCGAGATAAGACGCCGTTGCGCCCAGAAGAACGAAGACCGTGGAAAACCCCAACACGAAGGCAATGGCCGAGGTGAAGATGCGCCGGCCAATGGCCGGGTCCAGCTCATCGTCGCCGGTCAACTGATCAATGCTGGTGCCGGCAATAAAGCAGATATAGGGCGGCACCAAGGGCAGCACACACGGGGAGAGGAAACTCAAGATCCCCGCGGTGAGGGCTGCAAAATAGGAGACTTCCATGATCCGTCGAGCCTATCTATGCGCCCACCACCTTGATGGATTGATTGGGCGCCAAGTCGATCACCCCTTTGCGCTTGATGTACTTGGCCACAACATCCCAGATCGGCGGGCCCTGGGTGCCCTCGTTGATGGAGGCCCAACCGGCCACGCTGTAGGTGCGCGAAGCGTCAATCGGTTCACCGGTTTTCAGCAGCGTCATATCTGAGATGCGGCTGCCGATGGATTTATTGATGTCGATGGTGTAGCCGAGCCCGCCCACGCGAACCATATCGCCGCCCTGCTGATAATAGGGATCGATGTTGAAGAGGTTGTCCGCCACATCCTCCAAGACCAGCTTCAGGTTCTCGCCCGTCATCTCGATGCGATAGCAATTCGGGTAGGTGATGGCGGTCATGTTGTAGACATCTTCCCAGGTGATCGCCTGGCCCGGCAGCACGGTGGCGCCCCAGCGGGTGCCCGGCGAGAAGGAGAGATCCGCGTCACGCTCTTCCAGCATGGCCTGACAGATCAGATCATCGAACGTGCCGTTGAAGTTGCCGCGTCGGTAAAGCAGGGTTTCAGTGCGGCCCAGTTCGGTGCTCAGATGCGCTTCAAAGGGCGATCTGATTTCGGTGATGAGTTTCTCAAGATCAGGGTCCGGCGTGATGGCGTCCGCCAGGACCGGGATCAGCCGGTACTCGTATCCGGACATGCGCCCGTTGGTGACCTCCACATCAAGCCTGGAGAGGAACTTGCCGTGCGAGCCGGTGGCGATCAGGAGCGTATCGCCCTCCTTGATCGGCTCGGGGATGGCGTCATGGGTGTGGGCGGTGAGAACCACGTCCATGCCTTTGACCCGCGAGGCCAGTTTGCGATCCACATCAAACCCGTTGTGGGAGAGCAGAACCACCAGTTCTGCGCCCTCCGCGCGCGCAGCGTCGACCCGCTTTTGCACCAGTTCCTCGCGGATGCCGAATGACCAGCTTGGGATCATCCAGCGGGGATTGGCAATCGGCGTGTAGGGGAAGGCCTGACCGATCACGGCCACCTTCACACCGCCGCGCTCAAAGAAAGCCGTGTGTTCGAACACCTCCTCTTCCCACTCATTGTCGAACACGTTGCTCGCCAGGAACGGGCACTCCAGCTCTTCGGCGATCTGTTTCACCCGCTCTGCGCCGAGCGTAAATTCCCAGTGCCCGGTCATGGCTTCGCAGCCGAGGGCATTCATCACCTTGACCATGTCCCCGCCGCCGGTCTGGAGCGTTGTGAACGAGCCGTGCAGGGTATCGCCGCCGTCGAGGAACAGAACCTTGTCTCCCCTCTCTGCGCGGATGGCTTTGAGCAGTGTGGCGATCCGGTCCATTCCGCCTACGCGGCCATAGTTCTTGGCGAGGGCTGTGAAGTTTTCCGAGGTGAGGGCATAGGCCTCCAGCGTCTCTGGCTTAAGCCCGAAGCGCTCCAGAAACTCTGCGCCGGTAATGTGGGGCGGCAAGCCCTTCACCTCGCCCACGCCGAGATTGATCGATGGCTCACGGAAGAAGATGGGCTTCAGTTGGGCATGGCAGTCCGTGTTGTGCAGCAGAGTGACCTGGCCCTTGGAGTTGAATTTCAACAGGTCATCCTGCGTGATGCTCTGGGCTGCAGCAGCGCGGCCGAGCCCTCCCCCCAGCCCCGTGGCCAGGGCGGTGGCCGCTGAGATCGTCAGAAAATCCCGCCGTGAAATCATCGCCTGCTGCTCCAATCTGAACCTACGAAAAAGGGACGCCGAGCGGCGTCCCTAGAGCAGCTCATTGTCATATGCGCCGTCTTTGGGTCCAGGTCAGTTACGCACCGCGGGTGTTTCCACCGGCAGGCCCTGGCCCCGATACATAACGTAGAGCTCCAGAGCCAGATACTCGTCCGACCCGGTCTTGTAAGGCGTTGCGCGTACCTGCTTGTTGCAGCCCCGGAAGCGGCGGTGCAGCGAGCCGGGCTTTTGCCATTTCAGCCGGTAGGTGGGGAAGCCGTTGCCTTGCCCCTGCGAGAGCGTGTTGGCCCGGATCATGTTGCCCGCATTGTCCACGTGACAGTGCTTGCAGGCCATGTCCAACTGACCGCGGCGCTGGTTGTAGAACTCTTTGCCCTTCTCGAACCAGGGGGCCGCATCACCATCGACCTTGACGTTCATGGGTTGGCCGAAGGATTGCCGCTTCACGTAGGACACCATGCCCAACATGTTGCGGGAATCATATTTCCACGGCTTGGCCTTCATGTTGTCGGTGCGGCACCGGTTGATACGGTTTTCCACATTCTCCAGCTTGCCGATATCCTTGGCGAACACCGGATACGTGGAGCCCACGTTTTTCATCGTGTCCGAGGCATCTGCGTGGCAGCTCTTGCACGACTTCTGTGCTTCACCGTCCACCGTCTCCCACAGTTCCTCGCCATGCTCCACCCAAAGCATTCCGGGATTCTCAAAATCATCATCCTGGATAGCGCGGGTTTCTGCCTTGGCGAACGTATATCCGCTGCGCTTGTCGCCAACCTGATACTGGCCCCAGTCTTCGGCGGCAAACGTCATCACCGACGGTACGGCCAGTGCGACCGCTCCGACCCCCGCGAGCACGAGTGCTTTGCGCTTCATTGAATGTTCCCTTCCCTCTTGTTTCCTTCCGCTCAGGGTCTCCCCTGCCCTAACTGACCGTGAGTTTTGCTTTTTTGCTGACGGTCTCGCCAGCGTCATCGGTCCAGGTGAACTCAAACTCCCCGCTCTCCACCACCTTGTAGCTGAACGCCATATAAGGGTTAGCCGAGACGGCGGGGTGCCAGTCTGACGAGAAAACGACGTTGCCGTTAAACTTGCAGACGAACTTGTTGATGATCAGCCGCGGGATCTTTTCGCCCGTCTTTTTATCCTTGCGCTGACCGGTTTCCATTTTGTGGGAGATCAACGATTTGATCGTGATGATGTCTCCCGCTTTGGCCTTTTTGGGGACGCGTACGCGCGGTTTTGAAGCCATGTTAAATTTCTCCTCAATCTCGCTTGTTAGCCGCCGCAGCCGCCAATGGTTACTTTCACCAGCTTCTTGGCCGTATACAGCGTGCCGTCAGACATCTCGGCAACGGCCACAATGTTCTGGGTGCCGGCCATCCGGATGCGCAGGGCTGCCTTGGCCACACCGCTTGCCGGCGTGAAATGAATGCTGGCCACATCCGCCGCCGGGTTCTTCTCGGCAAACAGATGGACCGATTTCACATAGTCCGCGTCCGTCATGGGGCTGTCCACGGAAACGCCCACAGGAACCGTGTTCCCGTTCTCGGCAATCTCCGGCAGGTCGAGCGTGATCTTGCCTTCCTTCATGGCGCCCTCGCCCACGGCCTTCTTTATGGCCTCGGCCAAGAGCTTGGCATCAGCCTGGGCTGAGGTTGCGAAGGTGCCGGCCAAAAGCGCCGTCACCACACCGCCGCCGATCAGCTCCAATGCGGTTCTGCGGCTAAATTCAGTTTTCTTCATCTTAAGATGTTCCTCAATTTCCACGTTTCAAAAAGCAGCGATAAGACAAAGCTGCTTACTCTTTCATGGTCATCACGTAGGCCAGGACGTCTTCCACCTCTTGGGCATTCAGCACGGACTTGCCCTTGAAATTCTTCAGCACCCGGTGAAAGCCGTCTTTGCGATAAAAGGCGGGCATGATGGTGTCTTCGTTGAGTGCTTTTGCATTGACGATGCGCAAGCGCAACTCGCCCTCCGACCAGCGGCTAGCCGTGCCGTCCAGCGGCGGACCCACTTGTCCGTGAAACGGCTGATCCTTCAGGCTTGAAACCACATGACACGCCAGGCAGTTGCCTTTCTTGCGGTTCAGAAAAACCTTCTTGCCATTGTCAGGATCGCCAGCCTTGCCCGTCAGTGAGGCTTTAATCGCCTCATCTTCAACCTTGTACTCCGCAGCCCCCGTCAGGGTTGCGCTGGCAGCAACAGTCGCGAGCGCGAAAGCGCCCACGGCAATGCGTTTAATGCTCATAATTGTTCTTCCCACGTTTCCCAACCTAGTCGCTTTTGAGATGGTCAATGGCAGTTTGCCTGCCTTGTTTAAGAGCGACCATCCAAGCTTAGTGCCCGTTCGCGGGCATCATCTTATTCGTTATCTTGAATATATCAAGAGGGCCCTCCTGCCCTCCCGATCGGCTCAAGCAGCCCGTTTGATCTGAAAGCGGTAGACGCCGCCTTCTTCGTTCCATTCCACAAGTTCATTGCCCGTTTGCCGGCAAAACGCTTCAAAGTCTGCCACCGCGCCTGGGTCTGTGGCATGAATCTCCAGAACCTCGCCTGTGGGCACATCGGTCAGCGCCTTCTTGGCTTTGAGAATAGGGATCGGGCAGTTCATGCCTTTTGTATCGAGAAAATGCTCGGCCATGGTTCAGCCACACCTCATTTGAATCAGGACATTTCCGTATATTAGAATACTTGAATATTGACGGGAACCGATTTCTTTGTCAATCGGGTTTGCCATGAGTGATGTCTTGTCTTCTTCCAATCGTCGATCACACAGCACACGTTCGCCGCTGCTGATCAGTGGCGAAGTTTATCGTCAGACAGGCTATGGCAGCAACCACCCTCTGGCCATCCCCCGGGTCGGTGCGGTTCTGGATCTGTGCGAGACATTGGGCTGGTTCGCCGAAACTCCTTATACGGAGAGCTACGTGGCCAGCATTAAAGACCTCACCAGGTTTCATGACGATGACTATGTGGCCGCCCTCATCGCAGCAGAAGATGCCGGTAAGGTGAGCACCGAGCAGCGGCAACGCTACAATATCGGAACCATGGAGAACCCCCTGTTCCAGGGCCTGTTCGAACGCGCGGCGACCTGCGTTGGAGGATCGATCCAGGCCGGGCGGATCGCTATGGAGGGCCGCTGGGTCTACCACCCCTCCGGCGGCACCCATCACGGGATGGCCGGGCAGGCCAGCGGCTTTTGCTATTTCAACGATGTGGTGTTCGCCATTCTATCGCTCATGGACAACGGAGCGGAGCGCGTGCTTTACGTGGACCTGGACGCCCACCATGGTGATGGGGTGCAGGCTGCGTTTGAAGCGGAGCCTCGCGTCCTCACACTCTCCGTACACGAAGAAAACCGCTGGCCGCACACAGGCGCTTTAGATGACCGCGGCCAGGGGTCGGCCCGCAACCTCCCGGTGCCGGCGGGGTTTTGCGATGATGAGCTTGCGTTCATCATGGACGAAGCGGTTGGCCCTCTGGCCACCGAATTTGCCCCGGATGCGGTTGTGGTCTGTTGCGGCGCCGATGGTCTGACGGGCGACCCCCTCTCCACCATGGCTCTCAGCAACGGTGCTTTATGGTCCGCGGTCGAGGCGGCCTGCGCGCAGGCCGATGCTGCTGTGATTGTCGGCGGTGGCGGCTATAATCCGTGGACGGTGGCCCGCTGCTGGGCAGGCTTGTGGGGGAAGATTGCAGGGTTCGATCTGCCGGATATCCTGCCTGAGCCGGCTCAAAGGGTGCTGTCGCGTTTGGACTCCGATTTGATTGATGAAGAAGACGTCGAAACCGCATGGCTCACCACATTGGTGGATGCCCCCTCGCCGGGGCCCGTGCGCGATGAGGTGAAACATGCGGTGGAGACGGTTTTGTCCCCCGCCTGACCAACAAGACCGTTGCACGCGCCGAAGGATGCTGTACTCTACATATTAGAAAAAGCGAATACGACCATGAGCTGGCTGAACCAATTAGAACAAATCGATGAGCTGGAGGATGCGGAGTTTGACGCGGCTCTGGTCGGCCGGCTCGAACACAATGCGGCGGGGCTACAAGACAGGCCGATCCGCTTTTCCACACCCACGTTTAAGGAATATTCCAGCTCCGAGCTGAGCGGCTGCGGCAAGAACAGCTTCCCGGCCTTTTCGATTACCGCCGGGGCCTGCGCGCTCATGTGCGATCACTGTCAGGCCAAGATTTTGGAGCCGATGATCCCGGCCACCAATCCGGAAATGCTGGACCAGAAGGTGCGCGACCTGATCCTGCTGCAGAACCTGCAAGGGTTCCTGCTGTCGGGCGGATCGAACCGGCACAACGAAATCAAGTATGAGCGCTTCTATCCGGTGATCGAGGGCTTAAAGCGCGACTTCCCGCACCTAAAGATCGCCATCCACACCGCACTGACCGACACCGCCCGCGCCAAGTCGATGGAATCAGCCGGCGTGGACACGGCCATGATGGACGTGATCGGGGCGCAAGAGACCATTGAGCAGGTCTACCATCTGGACCGGCCGGTGGAGGATTTCGAGGCCACGCTGGAGGCGCTCTGCGCCACCTCCATGGAGATCGTTCCGCACATTGTGGTGGGGCTGCACTACGGCCAGATCCTGGGCGAGGCCAATGCGCTGGACATCGTTTCGCGCCACGGCATTCACTCGCTGGTACTGGTGGTCATCATGCCGTTCTACGCCAAGGCGGGAACGTTCGTCACACCTGATACGCGCGATGTGGGCGAGATCTTTCTGGAGGCGCGCAGGCGGGTTGCCGACCGGCAAGTGCTCCTGGGCTGCGCCCGCCCGCCGGGCATGCATAAGCGCGTTACGGATGCCTACGCAGTGATGGCCGGGCTCGATGGCATCGCGTTTCCCGCTGACGGCGCCGTGGCCGTGGCGGAGACCGTGGGCCGCGCCTATCATCAGGAGCACGCCTGCTGTTCCATCAAGATCGGCGGCGGCAATGCATCCTTGAACACCGTGAGAACCTGTGCTGCATGACAGCGGGCCGCGCGATAGATGTGCTTGTGGTCGGTCTCGGACCGGCTGGCGCCTGCGCGGCGGCGGAGGCCGCCAAAGCGGGTCATACGGTCCTTGCGATTGAGCGCAAGGCGAGCGCCGGCAAGCCGGTGCAGTGCGCGGAGTTCGTCCCCTCTCCCATGGGCATCGAAGTGGATAATCTGGCCGCCAACAGCCTGCAGCCCATAACCTCCATGGTGACGTTTGTGGAAGAAGAGCCGGGCGAGACGGTGGAGCGGTTTCCCGGATTGATGATTGACCGCGAACGATTCGACGCTCGCCTGGCAGCCGCCGCGGCCGATGCTGGCGCTACGTGCCGGTTCGCCATCAACGTGCAGCGGATCGACGAGGAGGGCCGCGTGCACCTGAGCACCGGCGAAACCCTGAAGCCAAAGCTGTTGATCGGTGCAGACGGCCCGCGCTCCGGGGTGGGTGCCGCGATCGGTCAGGTCAACACTCAGATTGCCGAGACGCGGCAGATCACCGTGCCGCTTTATGAAGACCTGCCCTCCACGGACATCTTCCTCTCAGCCGCCTTTCCGGGCGGTTACGGCTGGCTGTTCCCCAAGGGCGATCAGGCCAATCTGGGCCTCGGGCTGAGGCCCGCCATCAAGGACCAACTGAAGCCACGGCTTGAGGAGTTGCACCAAACGCTTCAGGACGCCGGCCGCGTGGGCGCCACCATCAGCGCACATACCGGCGGCGCCATACCAGTGGGCGGCATGCTTAAGCCTTATGGTGAGATCGGCGAGGTTCCGATGCTGCTGGCCGGAGACGCCGCGGGCCTCACGAACCCCGTGACGGGCGCAGGCATCAATGCTGCCGTGCTGTCCGGCCGGCTCGCGGGCCAGTGTGCGGCCGCGCGTCTTGAGGGCGATGAGGATGCGCCAGAAGAGTATGCCGAAGAATTGGAAGACCTGCTGAAGCCTTCGCTGGACCGCGCCCTTCGGCGCCGGCAGGCCTTGCTTGACCACTACACCAATGGACGCCCCAGCGCGGAACATCTGCGCGCCGGTTGGATTGCCTATCCAGACTATTGGGCGGCCTGACTTATGGGAGGCTGGATGATATGAGTTGCTTGAAGCCGGAAGGCGCCCAGCCGGGCGGCCTGAACGAAGCCGGCCTGGACTTCAACCCCGCCAACATCATGGAGCCCCGCAAACCGGGCGCCATTGCGCCTGATCTGAAGAATGGCGGCCGGGTGAAGCACAATGACGTCTCGCCTGATGGGGTGTATCTGCCGGACTACAACATTCTCACCCCGCATATGCGCTCGCCGGAATATGTGCAGATGTCCACCGCGGCAGCCATCACGCTTGGCATCACCAGAGGCAAGATGCACCGCTGTGCCTGCACCCGCTGCCTCAACCTGCTGCTCACCTACCCGGAGGGCTGCCGCGCCAACTGCGCCTATTGCGGCCTGGCCCGCCACCGGGAAGCCGAACGCGATTATGCCGACCGCAACTTCATCCGCGTGGACTGGCCGGCGGTGCCCATGGAGGAAGTGGCCTCGATCGTTGCCCGGGACGGGGCTGCCAGCCCGTTCCACCGCATGTGCATCTCCATGATCACCCATCCGCGCTCCGATGAAGACACCTTTACGGTACTCAAGACATGGACCGACAAGGTGGACCCGAACGACATCCCGATCTCGATCCTCTCCAACCCGACAACCATGACCCGGGAGGATGTGAAGCGCCTGCACACCATGGGCTCGGATATTTTCACTGTGGCCATCGACGCGGCGACGCCGGAGATTTTCGACCGCACCCGCGGCAAAGGGGTGCAGTCTCCACATAACTGGAAGAAGTATTGGGAGATCCTTCTGGATGCCCGGGATATCTTCGGGCCGCAGAAGTTCGGCGCCCATATTATCATCGGCATGGGCGAGACCGAGTATGAAGCTTTGACACTTGTCCAACAATTGGTGGATCTGGGCGGACACAGCCATATGTTCTGCTTCTTCCCGGAAAAGGGCTCGCTGATGGACCATCTCCCCGCCACCCCGCGCGACCAATGGCGGCGGGTGCAGTTGGCGCGCTATCTCATCGATTATTGCGACAAGCGGGTTGAGGACATGACGTTCGATGAGCATGGCCGGGTGACCCACTTCGGCATACCGCAAGCCGAGCTGGATATGACCATCGACAGCGGCATTGCATTCAGGACCTCCGGATGCCCCGGCAAGTTTGCCGACGATATCTCCGCCTGCGACCGGCCGTATGGAGATTCGCCGCCCAGCAACATCGCCAGCTATCCCTTCCAGCCGGAGAATGTGGATATCCGCAAGATCCGCAGCCAGCTTGGCATGTTGCGTGACGGGGAGACCTATGAAGAGGGCGAGGACATAGAGACAACCCATGGCTAAACCGTTCCGTATTATCGACACTGGCATCAGGGACGGCCGCGCGCAAATCGCCTTTGATCAGGCTCTGGTGGACCTGCATCAAGAGGGCAAGGTTCCCGACACGCTGCGTTTTTTGCGGTTCCCGCCCACGGCTCTGATCGGCCGGCACCAGGCGCTGAGCCAGGAGCTGAAGCTCGAGTATTGCGCCCAGAACAATATCCGCACCGTGCGGCGCATCACCGGCGGCGGCCCGCTTTATTTCGATGAAGGCCAGCTTGGCTGGGAGCTGGTGTTTCACCGGGCCAGTCTGGGCACGGCTGACCTGAGAGAACTCTCTTTGAAGATCTGCGAGGCCGTGGCCCTTGGGCTCCGCAAGCTGGGCGTGGAGGCCAACTACCGCCCGCCCACCGATATTGAGGTGGAGGGCCGCAAGATCTCCGGCACAGGCGGGTTCTTCGATGGGGACACGGCCATGTATCAGGGTACCGTGCTGATCGATATGGATCCCGCCGACATGATCGCCACCTTGAACGTGCCGAGCCCGGAAATCGCAAAGAGCCTCATCGATTCTGCTGCCCAAAGGGTTGTCACCTTCAAAGAGCTGTTGCGCCAGGTTCCTGAGATGGACGAGGTGAAGGCCAAACTGGTGGAGGGGTTCGCGGAACATCTGGGCATTGACGCCGAACCCGGCGAGATCACGTCCGCTGAGGAAGAATTGGCCCAGCGTTATTTCGATGAAGAGATCGGCACCGATGACTTTGTCGCCGAAATCGATAACCCGGCCGCCGAAGCCGGGGTGTTGTCGGCACGCCATGCGGGCGCAGGCGGCGCGGTCACAGCTTATGTGCGCCTGGAAGGTCCTGGCCAGGACCGCTTTCGCGAAGTGTTGATCACCGGCGACTTTTTCATTGCCCCGCCCCGGACAATCTTCGATCTGGAGGCCGCCTTGCGCGGTACGCCTGTCAAAGATCTCCGGCAGACCGTTTCGTCGTTCTTTGAGACCGCGGATGTGGGCCTCATGACGGTGGCTCCCGATGATTTCGCGAGCGCTCTTGAGCAAGCCGTTTCGGCACAATGAAGGCGCTCACGGTCCTCCAGCACACGTCCGCTGATTATCTGGGCCTGTTGGAGGACCATCTGGAAGGCCGGCGCATTCGTTTCACCTACGTGCGCCCGTTCACGGAGGGCACTTCCGTGCCCGCCTATTCGGACGTGGCAGACGGTCTTGTACTGTTGGGTGGCGGTCCCTGGGGATCAGCCGGCGTGCGGGATGTTCCCACATTGGCCGAAGAGATCGCCCTCACCCGCGCGGCTCTCATGCACGGCATCCCCATCATAGCCATCGGGCTCGGCGCGCAGATCCTCAGCTTGGCCGCCGATGGCCGGGTGGAAGCGTCTGATCTGCGCTTCAGCGTGGGCACGGCCAGGTCAGCCTCAGCCAATGCGCTCAACGGCTTCTTGCCGGAGACCTTTCCCCATGTGTGTTACATGCGCGACCGCCCGGTGCCGCCGGACTATGCGTCCATTCTGGCCGTGGACGAGAGCGGTTTGCCGGCCATCTTCCAGATCGGCGACAATGCCATAGGCTTCACCGGTCACCCCGGCTTCAAGCTCGCCATGGCCGAAGATCTGATCATGGAGTTCGAAGAAGCCCCGCCCGAACCCGCCGACACCTTGGAGGCCCTCAGGGCGGCGAAAACGCTGATTGAGGATGCACTGGTGCCGATTATGACCGGCCTGGTGGGCATAACCGGGCTCATGCGGAGCGAGAACAGTTGATCACTTTAGAATATTCTAATATAAGAGTATGGCAAAGGCTCTGGGAGGACCACTTGCAATGTCAGACAAACTCGTCATCGTGATGGCCAACACCGATCCGCGCAACGGCGAAGAGCTGGGCGCCCCGATCTTTCAAGCCACAGTGGCCGCGGCCATGGACTATGAGGTGGACGTGATCTGCACCGCCACATCGGGCCGGCTCATGAAGAAGGGCGTGGCCGAAAGCCTGGTGGTGAAAGAGGGCTCGCCCAAGTCGGTTTATGATTTCATCAAGGACGCCCACGAAGCGGGCGTGAAATTCTACTGCTGTTCGCCCAATCTTGATCTGTTCGACATGGACAAGGATGACCTCATCCCGGAATGCGACGGGATCGTGGGCGGCGCACACCTGATCGAACAGGTGATGGAAGAAGATTGCAAGGTGATGACCTACTGACGCACTTAAGGGAGCAGCGAAGGCATGGCACACGCAGCAACGACCAGAGTGCAGGAGCATATCGGCGATCCGTTCTCAGCAGAACCCGTGATCGACCGGGGCCAACTGGAAGAGATCTTCCAGGATATCCAAGACGACCTGCGCTATGACCATGAGCTGAACGGCTGTCTCAACTGCGGCATCTGCACAGCAACCTGCCCGGCGGCGCACTACTACGATTTCAGCCCGCGCGAGATTGTCCAGCTTCTGTGGACGGAGAACCTGGAAGGCATTTACGATGCCATGCAGGAGAAGATCTGGGCCTGCGCCCAGTGCTACACCTGCGCGGCACGCTGTCCGTTCGGCAACTCGCCCGGCGGGCTGATCATGCTGATGCGCGAGACCGCCATCAAGCATGGCATGGAATCAGCCAAAAACGTGCTGCGCCCATTCAGCCGGGTGATGCTGAAGCTGATTTCCACCGGCAACCAGTTGGCGCCCGACATGATCAACCCCGATCACTTCGCCGACTGGGGCCCCAACATATCCAAGGTGGATGCGCCGCTGAAGATATTGCGCAAGGCGATCCCCATGCCCACGCTGAACACCACGGCCACGGCCTGGGAGGTGAACCTGAAAACCTCCATCGAGCTCTATACGATCTGGGAAATGACCGGCGTGCTCGATCAGTTAGAAACCATTGATGAAAACCTGTTCGACGTGATCACCGACATCATGGACGAGAAGCGTGATGACTGGGAAGATTTCCTGGACGAGCAGGACGACGAAGACGACGACGATTAAGACCGCTTTAGGGAGAGACGCGAGATGACCAAAGACACTGGCGAGCGCTTCACCGGGCACGGCTCTGAATGGCGCGATTCCAACCTCAGCCGTGAAGAGGCTCTGGTGGCCACATCCTGGGTGGAGCAGAAGATCGACAAGCGCTCCATGCTGACCAACAAGGACCGGGTTGAGGATGTGCGCGATGTGATGTGGCAACTGGAAAAGGACGGCGAGATCGTCGTTCACCGGGTCACCGAAGAGCACAAGCCCAAGACCGTGAAAACCCTTTACGGCTGGGACAAGCAAATCCCCACCACACAGCTTTGGCACCACAAATCCTGCGGCCAGTGCGGCAATATTCCGGGCTATCCCGCCTCTCTGCTGTGGCTGATGAACGAGCTGGACATTGCCTATCTGGACGAAACCGACCAGACCTCCTGCACCGCGTGGAACTATCACGGCTCAGGCATTGGCAATCTGGAAAGCCTGGCGGCCGTCTTCCTGCGCAACTTCCACCAGGCCTATGTGGCCGCCAAGGCGGAAGGTCTGCCGGAAGGCTGCTACTACCCGCTGGTCCACTGCGGCACCTCGTTCGGCAACTACAAGGAAGTGCGCGGCTACCTGTTGCATTCCGCGGAACTGCGCGAGCGCGTGAAGAAGATCCTGGGCAAGCTGGGTCGGCTTGTGGACGGCAAGCTGCTGATCCCTGAAGAGATCGTCCACTATTCGGAGTGGGTGCATGTGATGCGCTCGGAGATCGCCAATCGCCAGACGATTGACTGTTCCAACATCCGGGCCACCATTCATCCGGCCTGCCATGTCTACAAGATGGTGCCGGAGGATGCGATCTACGACGACAACATCCTGGAGGGGAACCGGGTGGCTGTCTCCACCGGGATCATCGAAGCGCTGGGCGCCAACGTGATCGATTATTCCACCTGGTATGATTGCTGCGGCTTCGGCTTCCGCCACATTATCTCTGAACGTGAGTTCACCCGCTCGTTCGCCATCGACCGCAAGGTGCGCGTTGCGGTGGAGGAAGCCAACGCGGATGTGATGATCGGCCATGACACGGGCTGCATCACCACGCTGGATAAGAACCAGTGGATCGGCAAGGCCGCCGGCAAGGGCTTCGATCTGCCCATTCTGGCCGACTGTCAGTTCGCCGCTCTGGCGTGCGGCGCCCATCCATACAAGATTGTTCAATCCCACTGGCACGCCTCCTCCACCGAAACCCTGATGGAGAAACTGGGGATCGATTGGAAGGCTGCAAAAGCGGAGTTTGAGGACTACCTGAAGGTCATTGAAACCGGCAAGCAGGACAACCTCTACGACCCCCGGCGCATGATCACATCCGGTCCGGGCTTTAAAGGAGCGCCGAAGTCGCCATGAGTGAACCTGTTCTGATTGTTGGCGGCGGTCCCGCCGGCCTTGCGGCCGCCCACTCCCTGGCCACGGTGGGCCAGAAGAGCATCCTGGTGGAAAAGGAAGACCGTCTCGGCGGCGCACCCATTCTGTCAGGCTATGCCAAGCTGGTGCCCTCCGGCGAATGGGCCAAGGACGCCATCGGCGGCATGGTGACCCGGGTGGAAGAGAGCGGTTTGGTGGATATCAAGACCGGCACGACGGTTTCTGAGTTTTCCGGCAATCCCGGCGCCTTCACCGCCAAGCTCTCTGATGGCAAGTCCATCAAGGCGTCCGCGGCGCTGCTCACCACGGGCTTCACCCATTTTGACAGTATCAACAAACCTGAGTGGGGCTTTGGCACCCATCAGGACGTGGTGACCACCACCCAGGTTGAGCAGATGATCTCGTCCGGCCAGGGCGTGCGGTGCCCCTCGGATGGCCGCAAGCCCAAGCGGGTGGCGATCCTTCTGTGCGTTGGCTCGCGCGACCGTCAGATCGGGCGCGAATGGTGCTCCAAGATCTGCTGCACGGTTTCGGCCAACATGGCCATGGAGATCCGCGAGGAGCTGCCCGACTGTCACGTCTATATCTACTACATGGATATCCGCACCTTCGGGCTCTATGAGACCGGCTACTATTGGCGCAGCCAGGAGGAGTTCAAGGTCAAGTATATCAAGGCCCGCATTGCCGAAGTCACCTCGGATGGTGAGAAGCTGATCGTCAAAGGCGAAGACACTCTGGTGAAGCGGCCGATCACGATCCCATTCGACATGGTGGTGCACGCCATCGGCATGGACCCGAATGTGGACAATATGCTGCTCTCCACAATCTTCGATGTGGAACTTGAGCCGCACGGTTATATCGGTAAGCAGAGCTCCTATGGCGCGCTCGGCGCCACGTCGCGGCCCGGCGTGTTCGTGGCAGGTTCGGCCACCGGCCCGGAGACTATCGATGATTCCATCGCCCAAGGCCATGCCGCCGCCATGTCCGCCTTTGCCATTGCGCAAGGGCCGGTGAAGGACGCGGCTGAATGAGCCTTCTTCTGCATAAGCGCCGGAATGAGCCGGTTGAACCCGAACGGGTTCAACTGGAGCTGAGCGGCCCTGCCCTTGCCAGCGCCTTGGCCAATGTGGCCACCGGCGCTGAAGAGCTGGGCGGCATTGAGCGCTATGCGGAAGCGTTGGACCTGAAGTCCTCCATGTTCAAAGACGTGCTGGGCGACGGCAATGTGCGCAACCTTGAGCTGGAACAGTTCATGGGATTGTGTGTCTTCATGTCCACGGTTCGCCGGCGGGTTTCACCTTATCTTGACGCGGATGGCTTCAGAACGCTGAAAGCTGCGCTCTATGATCTCCTGCAGGGTGCAACCGACACCACGACCACGGATGACCGCGTGGCCGCGTTCTGCGCCGCCTTTCCTCAGGACAAGGGCCATCGCTGGGTGCGCGATCTGGCGGGCGAAGTGCTGCACAATACCGACCCGGAGCGCTATCCGCTTATGAACCGCTGGGTGTGGGACGCCAAAGCCAACACCGGTGTCATCCGCGAGATCTGGCATGGGGATGCAGTGGATCACATGACGATCCCGGTGCCGGATACCTACGAGACATTCGTGGTGCTGCGTGAGGAGCTGAGCCAGTATCTGACGTCCAACGGCATCTTCTCCCAAGTGATGCAGTATGTAGATCTCCTCTGCGCTCAGATCTACGCCGAATATATCTGCGCCCAAGGGGGAAGCTACCTGCGCACGGATTTCTCCGCGCCTGAAGATCCCATGGAACACACGCGCCGCATTCTTGGCCTGGATGGTGTGAAGCCGGGCTCTCAGCGCACCCGGCTCCGCTCGATGGACGGCGAAGCCTTCGTGCTTGATGATGTAAAGCTGCTGGATTGAGGACCTGACGCCTATGCCTATTCACGAAGAGCATCTGATCCGGCCTGAAAATCTGAAGACCCACGAGAACCTGGTGATCGACGGCATTGATGTGTCCGGCCATTGGAGCACGTTCATCGAATCCCGCGTGGTGACAGATTACAACGAGGACCTGGAAGACGAGATTGCAGCCCTGCCCGGCGGGGAGTTCATTCACCGCTGCTGGCAGTGCGGATCGTGCACCAATTCCTGCACGGTGAATGCGGTCAATCCGGAGTTCAATCCGCGCTACTGGATCTATCTGATCCGCATGGGCATGGAGAGCGAACTGCTGCGCGACAAGGATATCATCTGGCAGTGCGTCTCCTGCAACAAGTGCACCTATGCCTGCCCGCGCGATGTGGCGCCTGAGGGCGTGATGAAGGCAACGGCCCACTGGCTGGAGCTGAAGGGCCACACGCCCAAATCTCCCTCTACCCACTTTGACGAAGTGTTCGCCGAGCAGGTGATCCAGACGGGCAAGATTGAAGAGGGCCGCATCATCCGCTCCTTCTTTGCCCGCACCAAGCAGGAGCTGATGCAGGACTGGCTTGTGGAGATGGTCAAGCGGCTGGTCTCCAAACTGCCCGTGACCATGTTGATCAAGATGGGCCTGGCCAACGTGCTGCGTCCGCGCACCAAAGGCTGGGGCGCGGCGCGCGATGCCATCACGGAGTATGTGGACGAGCAGAACGCTGCCCACCGCAAAGCCTTGAAGCTTGATGATCTGGTGGAGATGGCGAAAAGCGAAGTTAAGCCCGGTCAGGCACCGGCCGAGTAGGAGAACACCATGAGCTCGAAAGAGAAAGAATACAAAAAAGTCGCCTACTATCCCGGCTGTGCGCTGGAAGGCACCGGCCATGCCTATAACCGCTCCACCAAGGCGCTCGGCGACGCGCTGGGCCTTGAGCTGGACGAGGTGAAGAACTGGAACTGCTGCGGCGCCATGGAGGTCAAGAACATAGACCCCAAAGTGCAGACCTATCTGTCCTCACGGGTCATGTCGATCGCGGCCAACGAGATGGGCCACGACGTGGTGATGGCGCCGTGCAACGGCTGCTACCACAATTTGAAGAAGGCCGAATACGATCTGCAGAATGATGAAGGCTCCAAGGAAGTGGTGGAGCGCATCTCCAAAAAGGCCGGGCACAAGACCTATGAAGCCGGTCAGATCGAGACCATTCACGCCCTCGACTGGATCAAGGACGGTATTGGCGAGGAAGGCCTGAAGGAAAGGGTCAAAAACTCGCTGAAAGACCTGAAGATCGCGAACTATTACGGCTGCATGTACACCCGGCCGCGCCACATCTTCCCTGAGAAGGACCAGGGCGAGGGCAGCGAATCCACGTCAGAACCTCACTTCATGGACGATTTGCTGGCCGCGGCTGGCGCTGAGAATGTGGACTTCCCCTTAAAGACCGCCTGTTGCGGTGGTGCGCACACGCTGTCTGACTCTGACACTTCCACCTTGCTGGTCTCCAACATTCTGCAGGCCGCCGAGAAGGCGGGCGCTGAGGTGATCGCCACGGAATGCCCGACCTGCCACAGCGGGCTTGAGATGCATCAGATCCGGGCGGAGAAGAAGTTCGGCCGCAAGTCCAACGTCAAGATTGTGTATTTCACCCAGCTTCTCGGCATGGCCCTTGGGCTCAGCGCCAGGAAGGTCGGTGTGCATGAGAACATCTCCGATTCGTTGGGCATGCTGAAAGAAAAGGGTATCGCATGAGGTCTCTGGACGAGATCGGCGCAGCACTCGAAGCGTCAGGCGGATCGGCCACAGACTACCTGGCCGCCGGCGAGGAGACGTTGTGCCACTGGATCCAAGCGCGCGGGCTGGACCCAACCGGTGAGGAGCGCGAGGGTTTCCGCCTACTGGCCCTCCACCGCCAGGGCGCCCGGGGCGAGCCCAGCTTCAATGCCTGCCGGGAAACCTGCCGGGAGCTTGCCTATCACTACAATCTGCTGGCGCTGGAACCAGACCATGCGGACGTGGGAAAACGCCTTGAGATGATGCGCCTCATTGCCATGCACCTCTATTTGTTTGTATCTGGGAAGATGCAAGTTGAGGGTTTGGGCGAATTCTGCTGTGCGTCCCGCCCCTTGCGCACTGGAACTTGAGAGAAAGAACAGGACGAAGACCATGCCAACGGTACGCGGATGCCACCTCCCCGATGATCTGCTTTATGACGTAGAGAACCATATCTGGTTCCAAGAGGTGGGTGATGGCAACGTCAAGCTGGGTATGACCGCGGTCGCCGCCGCAATGGCGGGCCAGATCGTGGCGTTCACACCAAAGCGTGTGGGTCGTTCGGTGCGGGCCGGAAAATCTTGCGCCACGGTGGAATCGGGCAAATGGGTTGGCCCGGCAAAGTCGGCCGCCGGCGGAGAAGTGGTGGACGTGAACGCGGCGATCGTGGATGAACCCGGCGCCATCAACGAAGATCCCTATGATAAGGGATGGATGGTGATCATCACCCCGGAAGATTGGGACAGTGTGAAACCGAGCCTGGTTCTTGGGACGGACGTGGCAGCAAGCTACGAAGCAAAGATGGACGCAGATGGGTTCGATGGCTGCGGCTAACGCAATGAAAGCCGATATGGACATGGACGCGCTCTACGAAAATGCAGAGCGCGCCAGCCTGCTGTTGCGCACCATGTCCAACCAGTGGCGCCTGTTGATCCTGTGCCATCTGGCCCAAGGAGAACTCTCCGTGCATCAACTGGAGAAGATGATCGGCCTCAGCCAATCTGCCCTCTCCCAACATCTGGCGATCCTCAGGCGCGAGCGGCTGGTGCGCACGCGCCGGGAGGCCCAGTCGATCTTCTATTCCCTGGCAAGCCCGGAAGCCGGCGCGGTCATGCAGACGCTCTATGATTTGTACTGCAGTGATGAGGCCGTAAGCGCGGCACCGGCAAGGCGCTAGAGCAGTTCTTTGTCAAATGGAAACACTTGATGGAGTCAAATCAGCGCATATCCAAGGCGCGAAGCGCAGTGCGATGTGGTGCATCGGACAAGCTTCGCAACGCCGGAGATGGGCTGATTTGGCCCACCGAAGGCCGGGTTTTCACGCCCGCTGAGCGTCGTTGCGGGCCGCTTGTGGTCGGCCAGACCAAGGCGCGACCCGCGCCTTGTCAGCAGACGCGAAAACCCGGTCAAGCGATTCCATATGACAATGAACTGCTCTAGAACGTTGGCCTTGGTCCAAATGCATTTGCCGCTTCATCGGAGGGCCGGGTGAGCCACCAGATCAGCAGCACCAGCAACGCGAGCTGAACCACGAGAAACACAATCAGCGCCGCGCCCCCCATAAGCGTTGCCGCGCCGCGCAGCGCGTCCTCATCAGCGCCGTGGGTCTCCGCAAAGCCAAAGGCAAAAATACCGAAGAATATTGCGAGAATGAACAGAGCCGAGATCCCGGTGGGCACCAACAGATACCAACCGGGCCGACCGCTATCGTGCATCCTGCGCCAGCCGGCGCTCAAGGCGGGCAGAAAGATCGCGAGCTGAAAAATGCTCGACAGGATCGGGGTGCTCTCGCCCGTCTCCGGATCGGTGCCGAAGAGAAAGGCATCGATGACGGAAAGGACAAGTGTGACCAGAAAGGCGAGCAACACAAACCACCAATATTCCGGCCTGCTTGCCCGTCCGGAAAACGTCACATACTTGCCCAAGCAAATTTTCGTTGCTTCGATCATTCTCATGTTGGCCTCCTGCCTTCGCTCCAATCAAAGTCTACCAGCCCCCGGCCGCCAGCGCGACCGGCCGCGCACATCGGACCGCCTTGGGACTAGAGCAGTTCATTGTCATATGGAAACGCTTGATGGAGTCAAATCAGCCCATATCCAAGGCGCGAAGCGCAGTGCGATGTGGTGCATCGGACAAGCTTCGCAACGTAGGAGATGGGCTGATTTGGCCCACCGAAGGCCGGGTTTTCGCGCCCGCTGAGCGTCGTTGCGGG
>JANQOW010000048.1 GCA_028285595.1 Hyphomicrobiales bacterium | reverse complement strand
GATCGATCCCGTCTCGATAGAGTTTCTCGGCGGGTCGGAGATCGACTTTGTCGACGACCTGATCGGCGCGTCGTTCCAGATCAAGAACCCGAACGCCGTGGCGGCCTGCGGCTGCGGCACCAGCTTCTCACTCTAAGATCTCAACCGGAAACGGGAACAGCCGCCCTCTCCGCGCCGCGCCGGCCATCGCACGATTGTGAAAATTTTCCAGCGGGCTCTGGCGGCCCCGCACACATGCATCCGCGTTCATCCAAATGCACACTCGTGAGCCCTCGAGTCTGAGCCTCACTAAATGAAGTTATTTTCCTTCAATTTAATTTTCTCTATATATTTTGATAATTTAACCAACATCCCGCAACGCCCTACAGCTTGAGCACAGATGCGCACATCGGAGTGTGCATCGTCAACACCGCACCACAAACCAACTGTCTCGCCGTCAGCGTCGGCTTTCGGCAGATCCACTCAGTGCAGCGCCACTGCCATGCAAAACGCACATGCGAACGCACACAGCAGTATGTGCACATTGTGCACCTGCCTATCTCATTGTTTATGGTTAATTTCTGGCGCGATCAGCCACCCGGATTGGGCGCTTTGACAGTGATGGGCGGCACGCTGTCCTTCACCGTTTAGAGAGGTGGGCGATCGGAACACTTGGCTTTAGGGATGCGTCCAAATGGCGATGAACCAGGACACCATCAGCAAACCTGCCGAAAATCCAATGCACTTTAATTGAAGCATCACATCGCCTGCCCAGTTGCGGTCAAACCGTGCCAGCAGCCACCCTCCGCCGAGCCCCACGAAGAACCCCAGCACATGGGCCATGACATCTGTTCGCTCACCGCTGAAGCCCAAAAAGGCCAGGAGCATGAACCCGCCGGCCAGAGGAGCCCACCGCCGCAGGCTCTTGAACGTGCGCCGCCCCTCGCCAACCTCGCTTTGGCGCAAGGCGGCCAACAGCCCGATCCCGGCAAACAGCGCGGTGGAGGCGCCGATGGATGTATGGGTGTCGGCATGCAGAAGAGCGTTGATCAGATTGCCCAACGTTCCGGCCGCAATCATCGCCGCCCAGGCAACTCCCGACCCCACCATTTGCGCCAGAAGGAAGAAGAACACCGTGCCGAACACCAGATTGCCCAAGAGGTGCGCGGAGCTGGCGTGGAGCGTCAGAGCGGTCACGGCGCGCCACCATTCTCCGTCCATGATCAAGCCGGCCTGGGCGGCCCCCGAGTTCAGCCAGTCAATGGAGAAAGCGTGGTTACGCTCAGCGGCAAAGAAGAACAAAAGGACGGCCCAATAGATCATCGCCGCTTCTGTGCGCGGCACGGCCAACTGCCTCGGGCCCAGCTTCTGCTTCACGTTGCGGTTTTCAACGTCATAAGCCAGCAGTTCGCTGGCGGCGCGGTCGTGTCTGCTGGCCTCAACGAACAGCGCAAAGCCCTCCTCATCGCGGCGCACGAAGGATTCAATCCCCATGGCCACGAGCACCAGCATGTACTGCTCGGCATCTTTGAAGCTAGCGCACCGGCGCACCAGTGCGTACTCGGGTTGGAACGGCTCTGTCACCTGACGGAAAATGGGTCATCTGCCGGCCAAGGACAAGGGTAAAGGGTCACGCGAACCAGCTTGCACGCAATTTGCAGGCCCCTCTCCCACTTGAGCGAACGCCAGTGCAGCGGCGTGGCTGGGCGTTTCAGTTTGATACGGCGAGGAGGGATCAAGCATGGCACGAGTGATGGTAACCGGCGCAAACGGCTATATTGGCAGTGTGCTGGTGGATCACCTTTTGAAGGAAAACCACCAGGTTGTAGCGGTGGACTGGATGATTTACGGCGCCTTTCCGCTGAAGCCGTTCCACGACAATCCGGGCTTTGAGCTGCATCAGCAGGACCTGCGCACCCTGCCGGTGAGCGCCTTTCGCGGCATTGACATATTGGTGGATGCCTCCGGCCTGCCGAACGAGCAAACCTGCGCCGTGGACGCCGCGCTTTCCAAAGAAATCAACATTCAGGCCCGCGCCCGCATCGCGCGGATTGCCAAAGCCATGGGTGTGCGCCGCCATGTGACGCTCACCTCGGCAGAGCCCCCCGCCGGCAAAGGGATTTACGGGCGCTGCAACGAACACCTGGAGCGCTCGGTCCTGGCCGGAGCGGCGGACGATTTCTGCACGACAGTTCTCAGAGCCGGCTCCGTCTACGGGCTTTCGCGCCGCATGCGGTTTGACCTAATGGCCAACGTGGTGGCCCTGCACGCCCATATGGGCCGGCGGGTGACCTTCCCCGGCAGTGCCCAAACCGCCCTGCCCTTCATTCATGTGCGTGATCTCGCACGGGCCGTGGTGGCCGTGATCGGCGCACCGGAAAGCGAGATAAGCGGCAAGGTCTTCACGGTGGCCAGCCAGATCCAAACGCTTGGGGAGTTGCTGGGGGAAGCCGCCGCGCTCTTTCCCGGCAAGATTGATTACGTGTTCTCCCGTCCCGCAGATAGCCCGCATGCGCTGGATCTGAGCGCGGCCGCCTTTCAGGACGTCACCGGTTTTGCGCCGCGCATCACCCTTGACCAGGGGCTGTTGGAAGTGTTCATCGCGCTCAAGGGCGGCCGAACGCAACTGGGTGAGACCACCAACACCGCGAAATTCTACCGCGCGCTGATCAAGAAAACCGAAGACGCCCAGGCGCGCCTTTAAGCGGGCGTGGACATCCGCCCGGCCCGCGAATGCAGAGCCAACCAGCCGAGCAGAACCAGAGCGATCGCGATCATCGGGTAAAGCGCGATGTTCACCGCCGACCAGCCCACCAGATGGAGCAGCTTGCCGGAAGACAGAGAGGCGATGGCGACCGTTGTGAAGACGCAAAAATCGTTGATGCCTTGAACGATGTTCTTCTCAGCCGGCCGGTAATAGCCGGTCAGCATGGCCGTGGCGCCCACAAAACCAAAGTTCCAGCCGACGCCCAAAAGCACCAGGCCGATACCGAAATTGGCCAGATGAAGCCCCATGAGCGCGGCAATGCCGGCTCCGGCCAAGAGCACCATGCCGGCGGCAATCACCTTCTGGGCGCCATACCGGTTGATGAGTGAGCCGGTGAAGAAGCTGGGGGCGTACATGGCCAGCACGTGCCATTGGATCACCAGGGCGGCGGTGTCGACGGTAAAGCCACAGGCCACCATGGCAAGCGGGGTTGCCGTCATCACCAGGTTCATCATGCCATAGCTCATCATGGCGCAGACCACGGCCACAATCAGCGCCGGTTGGCGCAGGATCACCGAGAGCGGGCGCGGCGCCTCTTCAAGCTCCACATCTTCCCCATCGGGCCGATCGAGCATCAATAATGCGCAGGCCGATATGACCGCCATGAGGGCAGCCACCAGATAGCAGCCACCGAACAGCACAGGTCCCATGAGGTCTTTAGTGGCGATGATGGCCAGCGGGCCGATAATGCCTGAAGCGAGGCCCCCAATGGTGACCCAGGATATCGCTTTTGCCTTGAATTCCGGGCTCGCCAGATCTGCTGCGGCGAACCGGTAGAGCATGGCGAAGGCCTGATAGCTGCCCGTGAGCAGCATGGCGCCGGAGAACATCCAGAAATCCTGGAGAAAGATGGCATAGAGCCCCAACAGCGCACTGAACGCGCCGCAGGCTGTGCCCGTCAGAAAGCCCACCTTCCGGCCCACCCGCTTCATATACAGCGACGCGGGCAAGGTGGTGAGCATGGTGCCGATCACAAAGGCCGAGATCGGCAGTGTGGCCCAGCCCGGATTATCGGCGAGCGACTTGCCGATCAGACCGCCTGTGGTGATCAAGAGCACGGCCTGGGACCCATACATGGCTTGCGCAAAAGCAAAGATCGCCGCGTTCTTCTTCACACGGCGTTCTTCAGGGGAAATTTGTGATGGCGCAGCCACGGACATGGGCCGGACCCTAGTGCAGTTCGTGCCAAGAGGGAAACATTAGATTTCAGACTTCTTCTTCTTCAACAACCCAGGGCTCCGCTCTGGACGCTTCCTCCCATTTCTGCCACGCCGGCAGGGCCTTGGTGGCCTTGGAGTAGGCCTCCACGTGCGGTGCGGAACTCAGGGCATAGACCTCAAATCGGTTGACCACCGGGGCATACATGGCGTCGGCGTTGGAGAACTGACCGAACAAGAACGGCCCACCGGACGCCTCCAGACACTCCGCCCAGACGGTTTCAATCCGGGCCACATCCGCCCTCACCGCATCTGAGACCGCAATCGCGCCGATCTTGCGCCGCATGTTCATGGGGCACTCGGCGCGCAACGCGGAGAACCCGCCATGCATTTCGTGAGACACCGCACGTGCCTTACCGCGCTCCACAACATCTTCCGGCCACAAGCCTGCCTGCGGATTGAGGTCGGCCACATATTCCATGATTGCCAGGGACTCCCACAAGGTGAGATCGCCATGCTGCAGCACCGGCACCTTCTTGGAAGGCGAAAACTCCAGGAAATGCTGGTTGTGATTGGGCTCATCGAACGGCACCACCGTCTCACGGAACTCCACTCCGCCGGCCGCCATAGCCAGCCACGGCCGGAACGACCATGAGGAGTAATTCTTGTTGGCGATGATGAGGTGGAGATCAGCAGATTCGTTCATTCCTGGTCCACCGGGCCACCGGCTTTCTTCCAGGCACCGAAGCCACCTTCCAGGTTCTGCACCGGTTTCAGCCCCATATCCTGAGCCGTTTTGGTGGCCAGAAGCGAGCGCATTCCGCCCGCGCACATGAACATAAACGGCCCGTCTCCGGCAAAAATGTCCTTGTGATAGGGACTGTCCGGATCGATCCAGAACTCCAGCATGCCCCTGGGCGCATGAAACGCGCCTGGAATTTTGCCGTCGCGCTTCAATTCGCGGATATCGCGGATATCCACCAACACCGCGGTGCCGGCCGCATGGGCGGCAACAGCGTCGGCGGTTGAAATGGTCTCAACCTCGCTATCGGCTTGATCGCATAGAGCCTTGTAACCAGTGGATATTTCTTGTGTCATCTTCCCAGTCCTACTGCTGTCTCGTGTCTCAATCCGTGCGCTCGGCACGCCAAACTTCAAACGCCTTCAGCGTTTCATCATTGGGCGGATAGAGGCCCGTGACCTCTGCCCCGCCCGCCACGCGCTCCTGAACGTAGGTTTCAAAAAGCTCCTGCTCCAGACCATCGCGCGCCACGTCCTCAGCCAGCGCCTGCGGGATGCAGACCGCGCCGTCGCCGTCACAGACGAGCATGTCGCCCGGCACCACCATGACCCCGCCACAACCGATCACCTCTGAATGCCCGACAAAGTGCAGCGCATGGATGGACGGCGGCGCGACCGTGCCCTGGCAGTAGACCTTCAGGCCGGTGGGATGAATATCCTTCGCATCGCGCACCGCCCCGTCAGAGACGAAGGCTTTGGCCCCCTTGGCCACAAGCCGCGCGGCCAAAATATCGCCCAGGGTGCCGCACGTGCCGTCTGCGCGCGCATCGGCCACCATGATCGCGCCAGCCGGTGTTGCATCGATGGCCTCGCGCAGGGTGCCGGAGCCGGCATAGCTGGCCGGCGTGGAGAGATCTTCACGCATGGGCACAAAGCGAATGGTAAAGGCGGGGCCCGCCACCCGGTCATAGCCATCTTTGAGCGGCGCTGCGCCTTCTATGGAGCAGCGGCGGATGCCGCGCTTTAAGAGCTGCATGGTTATGGTGGCAGTGCTGATTTTCACCAGTTGGTCAGCGACAGGGTCGGCCATGGGGATTTTGGGCTCCGGGTGTTTGCAGTGCGCGTCGGCGGGCGGCCAGATTAGTCGTTGGAGCGAAAGAGTCAAAAGACTTCAGCGCCAAACGCGCCGTTCGCCACCGCCATGGAGAACGCCGGGCACACCAAAACCACTGCCGGAGGCGCGAAGACAGAAGGCAACTTCGCTAAGTACCCATATCGCGCGCTGAATCGCCCCGCCGCAAGGCAGGCCAAGCCAAAGCCGAAGATACCGCGGTTTAGCGCCTTATCTCACGACAATCGGCCGCTTCAAAACCTTCGACTTGATCTGCTTGGGCTCGGTCAAATCGATTTTCGGCTGGGCCCCGAAGCGCGTCACCTGTTGATCGGAGAAGGCTTTGCGGAATTGAAGGCCCATCTGATTGTCGATCCGCCATCTGGTCTCGCAGATACACCGAATGGAGCTGTCGGAATCCACGATGATGAATTCCGGCGGCAGCTCGATGGGAGCATTGAGCTTAATCCGAGCACCGGTGTCTGAGATGTCTTTGATTCTGCACGCAGCCAGCACCTGACCTTCACGGTCAGAAATGATTGCGGCAACATCGCATTCATGGCGGGGGGCGTTACGTCGGTCTTCGTAATTCTGTTTCATCATTGTCATAGGCACCACCTTTGCACGCCCTTCCCCTACGCGCTTATGGCCATTTTAGGCCGAAAGAGGTGAAATTTTTCTATACTGATCCGCTTGCTCTTTCCTGCGCCATTGCCCGGCGGGCAGAACATGGTAAACTGTGGCCATGGCTTCGTTTTTCTCCAAATTGTTCGGCGGCTCCTCCGACAAGGCCGCCTCCGGCTCCAAGCGCGAGGAGCCCGTGTCCTACAATGACTATGTGATCCAAGCAGCCCCGGAAGCGGCCGGCGATCAGTGGCGTCTGGCCGGGGTCATCATCAAACAGGCCGACGACGGACCGCTGGAGCGCAAGTTCCTCCGGGCGGACACCTTCCCGTCCCGCGACGAGGCGGTTGAATTTTCGGTCCGCAAGGCCAAGCAGATCATCGACGAGCAAGGCGCCCGCCTGTTTGCCGATGGAGAACCGTCAGGACGGGCCTGACCTTGAGACACGTTCCACGTTTGTGCGCGCCGGTCATCGCGGGCCTTGTCACCGTGCTGTTTTTGGCCGTTTGGGCCCATGCGGCGGAGATGCCCCTCGGCAAGGTGACCGTGAAAACCGCCACGGGCGAGCATGTGTTCACCGTTGAGCGGGCCGAAACCCAAGCCCACAAGTCCCGCGGCCTCATGCACCGGCGCCACATGAAGGCTGATCACGGCATGCTCTTCACCTGGCCGGACGAGCGCAATGTGAGCATGTGGATGTCCAACACGGTTCTGTCGCTGGATATGGTGTTCATCAAGAAGGATGGCCGTGTGCACCGGGTCCAGGCGAACACCGTGCCGTTTTCAGAGACCATCATTGAGGCGGGCGTGCCGGTGTTGCGGGTTCTGGAGTTGAATGCGGGTACCGCGGCGAGGATCGGGCTGAAGCCGGGGGACACCATTACTTTTGACTGGGATCAGTCCTGATCACCATGGCGCTGGCGCCAGAAGAGCCACACCTTGTCGGGCACCCGGTCAGGCACCCCGTCATAGCCATGACCACCCCATGGATGACAGCTTGAAACCCGCCCGAGGGCCAGCCAGAAGCCGGCCCAGGGCCCGTGCTGCCTGATGGCGTCGCTGGCATATTCAGAACAAGTGGGCAGATAGCGGCAGCGCCGGCCCATCACCGAAGACAGGGTGAGCTGGTAAATCCGGATCAGCCCAAGAAAAATGCCGGAGATCGCCCGGGACACAAATTGAGAGCCCATGCACTGATCCAATTGAAGCTTCACCAGAACCTGGATATAGCTTCTCGTGAGAGCAGACCCAAAACAAAAAGGGTGAGCAACCCTTAACAGGAGAGCAGACAAAATGGGCAGATTGACGGGAAAGAGCGCCTTCGTAACCTCGGCAGGCGCCGGAATTGGGCGGGCCTCCGCCCTGGCCATGGCCGCAGAAGGGGCAACCGTAACCGCAACGGACATTGATGAAGCCGCACTGGAGAGCCTCAGCGCCGCCTCTGATGCCATCACGACGTTCAAGCTGGACGCGCTTGACCCGGCCGCCATCATGGCAGCAGGCGAAAAGGTCAGTGCGCCGGACATCCTTTTCAACTGCTCGGGCTTTGTGCATCATGGCACTGTGCTGGATGCCAGTGACGATGATTTTGACTTCTCCTTCAATCTCAACGTGAAAGCCCACTTCCGGGTCATCAAGGCGTTCCTTCCGGCCATGCTTGAGAATGGCGGAGGGTCGATCATCAACATGGCCTCCGTGGCCGGCAGCATTAAAGGTGCGCCCAACCGGGCGATCTATGGCGCCACCAAAGGTGCGGTGATCGGACTGACTAAGGCGGTGGCTGCAGATTACGTAACCCAAGGCATCAGATGTAATTGCATCTGCCCTGGCACTGTGGAGACACCCTCGCTCGAAGAACGCATAAAAGCCCAGGGCGACTATCAAACCGCCCGGAAGGCGTTTATTGACCGTCAGCCCATGGGCCGCCTTGCTTCTGCGGAAGAGATCGCAGCTCTTGTGGTCTATCTGGCCTCCGATGACAGCCAGTTCACCACAGGCACCACGCAGATCATCGATGGAGGCTGGTCTCTGTGAGCCCTGCTTCCCTGGAAGGTCGCCCAAAGGTCGGCTTTGTCGGCGTTGGCGTGATGGGTCATGGGATGGCCGCCAACCTCCTGGCCGCCGGGTATCCTCTCACCGCGATCGCCCACAGGAACCGGGCGCCGGTGGAAGATCTGGTGTCAAAAGGCGCCAAGGAGGCCGAAACGCTCGGCCAACTTGCAGCGGCAAGCGATGTGATCGTGCTGTGCGTCAGCAATTCTGATGTGGTGGAACAGGTGGTGAGCGAACTCACACCCGATCTCAGGCCCGGCATGATGGTGATCGACACCGGAACCTCAAGCCCGGTCTCCACCCGGAAAGTGGCAGATCAATTGGCTGCGCATGAGGTCGCGTTTGTCGAGGCGCCGGTCACAGGCGGGGTCAAGCAAGCCGCGGCCGGCGAGTTGGGTGCCCTGGTGGGCTCTGATGACGCCACATATGAAACCGTGCGGCCCTTGCTGGAGGCTTTTTGTGCCCAGGTTCACCATTTCGGGCCGCCCGGAGCGGGCAACACGGCCAAGCTTCTCAACAATTACATGGTCATGGGGCTCATCGCCTTGATCACGGAGACCTTCACCAAGGCCGACCAAGCGGATATCGACTGGCAAAAGCTCTATGACGTGGTGATCTGCGGGTCTGCCGATTCAGGGGCGCTCAGGCGCATCATCGGCAATGCGGTGCAGGGCGATTTCGGCGGCTATGTGTTCGATGTGAACGGGGCGCTGAAGGATATCAGCTATTTCTGTGACATGGCTGAGAGCATGAACGGCAAAAGCCCAATGGCGTCTGCCGTGCATCAGGTGTTTGCCGATGCGGTGGCCGCGGGCCATGGGGACCGGTTGGTGAGCGAACTGCTCGCGCCGGGGGTGCGCAACACATGAGTGCGAACCGGGAGGTTCTGGCTGGCTGGCTTCACCGCTTCGAAACCGCCTTGGACGCCGGCGATGCCGCAGGGGCGGCCGACCTGTTCGCAGATGTTTGCTATTGGCGCGACATGGTGGCCTTCACCTGGAACATCATCACCCTGGACGGCCGCGCGGCGATCTCCTCCATGCTCGCAGCGAGCCTTGACGGGGTGAAACCTTCCGCCTGGCGCATAGACGGGGAGCCTTTGGAAGCAGACGGCGTCATAGAAGCCTGGCTCACGTTTGAAACGGCTGCCGGGCCCGGTAAGGGCCATATCCGGCTGCGGGACGGCCTATGCTGGACCCTGCTGACCACTTTGAAGGAGCTTGAGGGCCATCCGTTCAAAGAAGGCACTCACCGCACCCGCGGCGTTGAGCATGGCGCACGCAAGGGGCGCCAACACTGGGACCAAAGGCGGCGCAAAGAAGCTGAGGAGATCGGCATTAGCCAGGAGCCCTATTGCCTGATCATTGGAGGCGGTCAAGGCGGTATGGCGCTGGCCGCAAGGCTCGGCCATCTGGGCGTCCCGACGCTGATTGTGGAGAAGAATGCCCGGGCGGGCGATAGCTGGCGCAACCGCTACCAGTCTTTATGTCTGCATGATCCGGTCTGGTATGACCACATGCCTTACATCCCTTTTCCCGAGGGCTGGCCCATCTTCACGCCCAAAGAGATGATGGGCGACTGGCTGGAGATGTATGCCAAGGTGATGAGCCTCAACTATTGGGCCGGGACCACGTGCACGGACGCGAGCTACGATCCTGACGCGGGCCGCTGGCAGGTGACGGTCGAGCGCGAGGGCACACCCCATACGCTGAAACCGGCGCACCTGGTGTTCGCCACCGGCATGTCCGGCTACCCGCAAGTCCCGAACTTTCCTGGCCGCGAGATCTTCGCCGGCGAGCAGCTTCACACCAGCGCCTACAGAACCGGGGCCCCCTTCGCCGGCCGCACATGTGTAGTGATCGGCTCAAACACGTCGGCTCATGACGTCTGCGCTGATCTTTGGGAGCATGGTGCCGATGTGACCATGGTCCAACGCTCCGGGTCATTGGTGGTGCAGACAGACACCTGTCTGGACAGGGTGCTGGGTGCTCTTTACTCAGAAGCCGCGTTGGAGGCCGGGATCGACACCGAAACGGCGGACTATATGTCCACCACCTGGCCGCACCGGGAGTTGGAGCGGCGGCAGGTGGAAAACTGCGCGGTGATGCGCGAGCGGGATGCTGACCTCCATGCCCGCCTGGAGAAGGCCGGCTTTATTCTGGATTTCGGGCCCGACAACACCGGGCTTGTGATGAAGTCGTTCCGCGAGGGCGGCGGCTTCTATATCAATGTGGGCGCGTCTGAGCTCATTTGTAACGGCGACATCAAGCTGAAGAGCGGGGTGGAGATTGAGGCGCTGGATGAAACCGGTGTCGTCATGGCCGATGGCACCCACCTGGAGGCCGACGTGGTGATCTACGCCACGGGCTATGGCTCCATGAACCGGTTTGTGGCCGACATTGTGGGCCAGGAGACGGCCGACAAGGTGGGCAAGTGCTGGGGCCTTGGCGCCGGCACGCGCAAGGACCCGGGGCCGTGGGAGGGTGAACTGCGCAACATGTGGAAGCCCACCCAGCAGGACGGCCTGTGGTTCCAGGGCGGCAACCTCATGCAGTCACGTCACTTCTCAAGGTTCCTGGCCTTGCAGATCAAAGCGCGCATGGAGGGCCTGCCGACCCCGGTGTATGGGCGGCAGCAATCGCATCACCGGGTGTAATTCCCCGCGATAGCCGATCATCGGCCGCGCCACTCACTCTTCCGTCTTCCCCGCGAACGCGGGGATCCGGAGCCAGACCGCCCTAGGCCCCGGATATTTGCTTGCGCAAATTCCGGGGTGACGGGGGGGTCGTGATCACTTGCCGGCGGTCACATCCGAAACACGCCGAACTTGCTCTCTTCCACCGGCGCATTCAGGCAAGCCGAATAAGCCAAGCCCAGAACGGTGCGGGTCTCTTCCGGCGCGATGACCCCATCATCCCAAACCCGGGCGCTGGAGTAGTATGGGTGCCCCTCGCGTTCAAACTGCTCAACGATGGGCTCTTTCACCTGGCGCTCGTCCTCCTCAGACCAGGCCCCGCCGGAGGCTTCCACGCTGTCGCGTTTCACGGTGGCCAAAACCGACGCAGCCTGCTCGCCCCCCATCACAGAGATCCTCGCATTGGGCCACATGAACAAGAAGCGCGGAGAATAGCCTCTCCCGCACATGCCATAGTTGCCCGCCCCAAAGGAGCCGCCGATGATCACCGTGATCTTGGGCACGTTGGCGCACGCCACGGCGGCCACCATTTTGGCGCCGTCCTTGGCAATGCCGGCTGCTTCATATTTCTGGCCCACCATGTAGCCTGAGATGTTCTGCAGGAACAAAAGCGGGATCTTGCGCTGGCAGCACAGCTCAACAAAGTGCGCGGCCTTCAACGAGCTCTCTGAATAGAGAATGCCGTTATTGGCCACAATGCCGACGGGGATGCCCCAGATATGGGCAAAGCCGGTAATCAGCGTGGTGCCGTAGAGCTTCTTGAACTCATCAAACTGCGAGCCATCCACCAGCCGCGCAATCACCTCGCGCACATCATAGGGCTTGGCGAAGGTGGGCGGGATGATGCCGTTGATCTCGGACGCATCGAACAGGGGCTCGACCGGGTCACGCAGAACGATGTTCGGCTTCTTCTCCCAGTTGGACGCGGCGATGAGCTCGCGCACGATGGCGAGGGCATGGCTGTCGTCCATGGCATAATAGTCCGCCACTCCGCTCTGGCGCGCATGCACATCGGCGCCGCCCAGATCCTCAGCCGTCACCACCTCCCCTGTGGCGGCCTTCAGCAAGGGGGGGCCCGCCAGGAAGATGGTCCCCTGCTCTTTCACGATAATGGCCTGATCGCACATGGCCGGCACATAGGCACCGCCGGCCGTGCACGAGCCCATGACGCAGGCAATCTGGGGAATACCCATGGCCGACATGTTGGCCTGGTTATAGAAGGCCCGGCCGAAATGGTTCTTGTCGGGGAACACGTCCGTCTGGTGCGGCAGGTTCGCCCCGCCTGAATCCACGAGATAGACGCATGGCAGCCGGTTCTCCATGGCAATCTCTTGGGCGCGCAAGTGCTTCTTCACCGTCATGGGCACATAGGTGCCGCCCTTGATGGTGGCATCGTTGCAGATGATCATGCATTCGCGGCCCGAGATCCGGCCAATGCCGGTGATGATGCCGGCTGAGTGATAATCCCCCTCGTACATGTCCCATGCCGCCATGGGCGAGGTTTCCAGGAACGGCGTGCCGGGGTCCAACAATTCGCTCACCCGGTCGCGCGGCAACAGCTTGCCGCGGGCCACATGGCGCTCGCGCGAGCGTTCCGAGCCCCCCTTGGCGACGAGCGCACGCTTTTGCACCAGATCGGCCACGAGAGCCCCCATGACCGACTGGTTGGATTTGAATTCTTGAGACGTTGTGGAAATGGAAGAGGACAGAACAGCCATGGAGCACTTGTGTGATTGGTGACGTGTACCAATCCGTTTACCGGGTATTTCCAGTGCCGCCAATGGCAAAGCATGTGGAGCCGCCACCGCGCGGGCGGACAGGAGCGAATCGCTTTTCGATTCGGAAACGCTACAGGATGACAATTTTATGTCTGATGCCCCAACATATAGTGGTGGCTCCGTCTTCTTTTCTCCTCAAACGGGCTCTGCGCAACTTTTCATTAACCAAAAAATTTGGCACCACCGTAGGAACATCTGCCAAGAGGTTAACACCCCAGGCCGGACACCCGGCACCTCTCTCCACAACTCAAACATGCGTGCGCCGCAGAATTCCTTGAATACGCCGCCCGAATCGTCGGACTGTGTGACTTGTCCACAGATTGTCAACTCCTCCCCACTAGATATAGTATTCACACCTCGTTAACACACTAGGTGTTGACGCCAGTCGCGATCTGAGGCTAATTAGCCAACATGGTCGTGGGGCGAGATGAAGACGTCTGGGGCGACCCAAATTACGGTCGAAAGATCGAATTCTAGAACAACTGGAAGCGGTATCCTGATCGGGTCGGCGATGGCTGGCGCACATCAGGAGACAGGGTTGGTGCGTGCTTTGTGTCGGGTGTCTCTGAATGAGTTCAGAGCGCCATTGGGGCTTCAAAGCAAACGGCAACGTTCGGGCCTTTTTGCGCGCGGACATTGGGGTAAATGCGGGGCCGGATTGGCCGGGATCGACAACGTTAACGGCCTGCACAAGGGCTGCAGGCAAGGAAGCTAAGGGGACTACAAGAGACATGCGGATTGAGCGCCACTATACAGAAGCCGGCAAAGGCCCGTACGACAGCCTGGAGTTTCGGAAGACCACTTCGGAAATCCGTAATCCTGACGGCTCTGTCGTGTTTCGGCTGGAAGACATTGATGTGCCGGCGAGTTGGAGCCAGGTGGCCTCCGACATCATTGCCCAGAAGTATTTCCGGAAAGCCGGTGTTCCGGCGCGTCTGAAGCGCGTTGAGGAGAACACGGTTCCCTCATGGCTGTGGCGCAGCGAGGCGGACAAAGAGGCCCTGGCAGAACTGCCCGAAGACGAGCGCTATGGTCCTGAGACGGATTCCCGCCAAGTGTTCTCGCGCCTCGCCGGCACCTGGACATACTGGGGCTGGAAGGGCGGCTACTTCGACAGTGAAGAAGACGCCCGCGCCTTTTACGACGAATTGTGCTTCATGCTGGCGACCCAGAAGGTGGCGCCGAACTCCCCGCAATGGTTCAACACCGGCCTCCACTGGGCTTATGGTATCGATGGTCCTGGCCAGGGCCACTATTATGTAGACTTTGAAACCGGCAAGCTGACCAAATCCGCATCAGCTTACGAGCATCCCCAGCCTCATGCCTGCTTCATCCAGTCCGTGGAAGATGACCTAGTCAACGAAAACGGCATTATGGACCTGTGGGTGCGGGAAGCGCGGCTGTTCAAATATGGCTCGGGCACCGGCTCTAACTTCTCCTTCATTCGCGGCGAAAATGAAGCCCTTTCCGGTGGCGGCAAGTCTTCCGGTCTGATGAGCTTCCTGAAGATCGGCGACCGGGCGGCCGGTGCCATCAAGTCGGGCGGCACCACGCGCCGCGCCGCCAAGATGGTCGTGGTGGACATCGACCATCCGGACATTGAAGACTATATCGACTGGAAAGTGCGCGAAGAGCAGAAGGTGGCGGCTCTGGTGACCGGCTCCAAGACCGTGCGCTCCCATATGACCGAGGTTATGAAGGCTTGCGTCAACTGCAAAGCTGATGGGGATGACTGCTTCCAGATCGACAAGAACCCTGCCCTGAAGCGGGCCGTGAAGCTGGCCCGCCGGGCGCAGGTGCCGGACAACTACATCCAGCGCGTGATCCAGTTTGCACGCCAGGGCTACACGTCCATCGAGTTCGACACATACGACACCGATTGGGACAGCGAAGCCTATCGCACCGTCTCCGGCCAGAACTCCAACAACTCCGTTCGGGTCACCGACGACTTCCTGAAGGCCGTGGCCAAGGACGATAATTGGGAGCTGATCGGCCGCATTACCGGCAAGCCCACCAAAGAAGTGCGCGCCAAGGACCTCTGGGACAAGATCGGCTATTCGGCTTGGGCCTGTGCAGATCCGGGCATCCAGTACCACACCACGGTGAACGACTGGCACACCTGCCCGCTCTCTGGCGAGATCCGCGCGTCTAACCCATGTTCAGAATACATGTTCCTGGACGACACGGCCTGCAACCTGGCCTCTTTGAACCTGTTGCAGTTTAAGGGTCCTGACGGTGTCTTCGACGTGACTGCATTTGAACATTGCACACGGCTCTGGACGATGGTTCTGGAAATCTCCGTCACCATGGCGCAGTTCCCGTCCAAGCAGATCGCAGAACTCTCCTACGAGTACCGCACCCTTGGTCTTGGCTTTGCCAACATTGGCGGGCTGCTGATGACATCGGGCATTCCGTATGACAGCGAAAAAGGCCGGGCCATTTGCGGGGCGATTTCCGCGATCATGACCGGTGTGTCCTATGAAACCTCCGCCTTGATGGCGAAAGAGCTCGGACCGTTCCCGGGCCATGCCAAGAACGCGCAAGCCATGCTGCGGGTTATGAGGAACCATCGGCGCGCAGCTCACGGTGAAACGGATGGCTACCAGGCCCTGCACACCAATCCGGTGCCGCTGGATCACGCCAATTGCCCCGACCAGACGCTGGTGGACCGCGCCAAGGCGGCCTGGGACCGGGCGGTGGACCTGGGCGAAAAGCACGGCTATCGCAACGCGCAAGCCACGGTGATTGCGCCAACGGGCACAATCGGCCTGGTGATGGATTGCGACACCACCGGTATTGAGCCTGATTTCGCTCTGGTGAAGTTCAAGAAGCTGGCCGGCGGCGGCTACTTCAAGATCATCAATCGGGCGGTGCCTGAAGCGCTTCGGGCGCTGGGCTACGAGGCCGACCAGATCGAAGACATTATCAAATATGCGGTCGGTCACGGCTCTCTGGACGGTGCGCCCGGCATCAACCACGAAAGCCTGAAAGCCAAAGGGCTGTCTGATGAGCAGTTGAAGGTCATTGAAGACAATCTGGGCACCGCCTTCGATATCAAATTCGTCTTCAACAAGTTCAACCTGGGAGAGAGCTTCTGCAAAGAAACCCTTGGGTTCACGGACGAACAGCTTGACGACTTCTCGTTCGACATGCTGGCCGCCATGGGCTTCTCGAAGGCCGATATTGAAGCCGCCAACGTCTATGTCTGCGGCGCCATGACCCTTGAAGGGGCACCGGGCCTGAAGGACGAACATTTGCCGGTGTTCGACTGCGCCAACCCTTGCGGCAAGATCGGCAAGCGCTATCTGTCCGTGGAAAGCCACATTCGCATGATGGCGGCGGCGCAGCCGTTTATCTCCGGGGCGATCTCCAAGACGATCAACATGCCGAATGACGCCACGGTGGAAGACTGCAAGGCGGCCTATGAGCTCTCCTGGAAGCTCGCTCTGAAGGCCAATGCGCTTTATCGTGACGGCTCCAAACTGTCTCAGCCTCTCAATGCGGCTCTCATTGCCGATGAGGATGACGAGGACGACCTGGATGCCGTGGACGAGCTCATCGAAGCTCCGGCAGCCGCGAGGGCGACGATTGCCGCCGAACGGGTCACCGAGAAGGTGGTTGAGCGCATCGTGGAAGTGACCAAGCGTGAGCGCGAGAAGATGCCTCACCGCCGCAAGGGCTACACCCAGAAAGCGGTTGTGGGCGGCCACAAGCTGTACCTGCGCACAGGCGAGTATGATGATGGGCGTCTCGGCGAGATCTTCATCGACATGCACAAGGAAGGCGCTGCCTTCCGGGCCATGATGAACAACTTTGCCATCGGCGTCTCCCTCGGCCTGCAATATGGCGTGCCGCTGGAAGAGTATGTGGAGGCCTTCACCTTCACGCGCTTTGAGCCGGCGGGCATTGTCCAGGGCAACGATGCCATCAAGAACGCCACGTCCATCCTGGACTATGTGTTCCGCGAGCTGGCGGTCTCCTATGCCGGACGCAACGATCTGGCTCATGTGGACCCGGCCGATCTCGCCTTTGACAGCCTGGGCAAGGGCGTCAGCGAAGGCAAGGTGCCTGACGAAGGCGGCACGCCAATGCCCGCCCCGGTCAAAGCGCAGCATGTCTTGTCTTCAGGCTTCGTGCGCCAGAGTGTGGACGAGAAGGTTGTGGTGATGCCGGGCTCCAACCTCGCGCTTGCCGACGCGGGCCCGGTGGCGGCCCTGCAGGCCCAGGCGCAAGGGTTTGCCGAGAACCAGGCGGTGGCCATTGCCGAAGTGAGCGAGGTCCATCAGGCCTTGGAAGAGAGCGTGGTGGCGGCCGTAGCCGAAGCGCTCGCAGAACCCGCCCCCACCAAGGGTGCAGATGAGCTGCGCCATGAAGCCCGCATGAAGGGCTATGAGGGCGAGGCCTGCGCGGAGTGCCACAACTTCACCATGGTGCGCAACGGCACCTGCCTGAAGTGCGACACCTGCGGGTCCACGAGCGGGTGCAGCTAAGCGGCACGTCGCACGCCGGAGAACACTCTGCCAAGGGCGGTGCATGTTGCACCGCCCTTTTTGCATCGGCTAGATCCTGCGCCGCCTGACACAGCGCCGGGACTATTCTCAAAAGCGGCATTACGCGTATTGTACGGGCGGCTAATTGGCTTATGATCGCCTAAATGGCTCCCTCCCCGCCGTCCCTGGCCTCACCAAATCCCGTTGCCGCTATCAGCTACATGGTTGCTGCCGGCTTCATCAACACCATGATGCTGTCGTCCATCAAGCAGCTCACCAACGATCTGCATCCCTTTGAGATCGCCTTTTTCCGCTGCCTTGTGGGGTTCCTGGTGCTGCTGCCCTTGATCTGGCGCGGTGGAGGCTTTGGCCTCATGCGCACCACACAGATGCCCCGGCACGTGCTGCGCGGCGCGCTGAATGCCGGCGGTATGTTGCTCTATTTCTGGGCTGTGGCCCTGGCCCCGCTGGCCACCGTCTCGGCCATCGGGTTTGCCTCTCCGCTGTTTGCCGCCTTGTTGGCGATCTTGATATTGGGCGAAAAGGTGGGCGTGCGGCGCTGGGCCGGCCTCATCATCGGATTTGCCGGCACGCTGGTGATCCTGCGTCCGGGCTCCGGCCTCATCGAGTTTGGCGCCCTGGTCGCGCTTGCCTCCAGCTTCCTGTGGGCCGGTGCGATGATCGTCATCAAACAACTGACCGGCTCAGAGAGCCCGCTGACCATCACCGCCTGGGGCGCGTTCTATGTGGGTGTGTTCTGTCTCATACCGGCGCTGTTCTACTGGCAATGGCCAACGCTTGAGCAATGGCTCTGGCTCATTGTGATCGGTATTATGGGCAGCGTCATCCAGTTCAGTCTCGCCAAGGCCTTCTCTCTGGCCGACACCACGCTGGTGCTGCCGTTCGACTTCCTCAAGCTGGTTTGGGCCAGCCTGTTTGGCTATCTGTTGTTCTCTGAGGTCCCGAGCCTGTGGGCCTGGATCGGCGGAACGATCATTTCCGCCAGCGCCTTCTATATCGCCTACCGGGAACGGCTGCGCGGCGTAGACAGCTAAAATGGTGCTGCATTTCCGTCACTTTACCTGCTACACTCGAAGATGCTGGCAGTTTACGGATGTTCAGCGATTGACCGGGATCAAAGTCACTCAATGGGCCATTTGCGAGAGTGGGGCAAACACGTCGAAGCAAAGGTGACCAACATGTGGAACTTTAAGCTCAAATCTTCATCGTTTGCAGCCATCACCGCGGTGTGTGGCCTACTGCTTGCGCCTTCGGCCGGCATGGCGGCGCCGGCAGCCGGGGCGGCCTTCTCGCCTGGCGCCTTGCCGGCGGGTCTGTTCAAGCCTCAGTTGATAGAGAAGGTCCAGCAACGCAGACGTGCGCGCGCCCGCAGACGGGCGACACGGCGGGCCAGACGCGGCGCCCGGCGCTTCAGACGCAATGCACGTCGGTTCCGGCGCGGCCGGCGCTTCCGCGGGCCCTATCTTGTGGTTCCCGGTGTTGCCATCCCGTCCTACTATTACGGCACTCCGTATTACGACTATGATCCGTACGCGTATAGCGGCTACGACTACACGCCCGCGCCTGCCCCCGGTGGCAGTTGCGCGCATTGGAGCCGCCGCTGTACAGCCAACTGGGGCTATCGCAACCAAGATTACTGGGGCTGTATGCAATATCATGGCTGTCACTGAACCAACGACCAGCTTTAAGCACATCGACGTCACCCCTCTGACTTTGCATATTGGCGCAGAGATCGGAGGGGTGGATCTGAACGAGGCGCTCTCACCGGCCGCTGTGGCCGAGATCGCTGAGGCCTTCGTGACCTGGAAAGTGGTCTTCTTCCGCGGCCAAGACCTGGACCACGCCGCCCATGTGGCCTTTGCGCGCCATTTTGGGGAGCCCACCATCGGGCATGCTGTGTTTGGCCATGAGGCGGAGTTTCCGGAAATCTACTCTGTCGCCAAGCACCGCCCGGCCAACACCATTCGCGGCGCGCGATTGCACAGGCCCTGGACCGGGTGGCACACGGACGTCACGGCGGCCATCAATCCGCCCATGGCCTCTATTCTGCGCGGGGTGACGATCCCGCCCTATGGCGGAGACACGTTCTGGACCAATCTGGTTGCCGCCTATGAGGGGCTGTCAGCGCCTCTGAGGGCGTTTGTTGAGGGGCTGGACGGTGTGCACCGCTTTGAAGCCCCGAGAGATCCGGACGGCCAGGACGCCTATCGCGACCGCGTGGAGAAGCGAAAGCTGGAAAGTGCTCATCCCTTGGTGACGGTGCACCCGGTTTCGGGTGAGAAGGTGCTCTTTGTAAGCCCCGGCTTTCTGCAGGAGATCGAGGGCCTGACGCCTAGCGAGAGCCAGGCGCTCCTGGAATTGTTGTGGGAACACGTGGTGCGCCCGGAGTTCACCGTGCGCTTCAAATGGCAACCGGGCGATGTGGCCATGTGGGACAACCGTTCAACGGCCCACCTTGCGCCCAATGACATCTTCCAAAGCGATTTTGACCGCCAGCTTTACCGGATCACACTGGTGGGCGATGAGCCCAAAGGAACCGATGGACGCACCTCGCGGGCCATTGCAGGCCTGCCCATTCTGTCGGCGCGCGAAGAGCTGGCAATGGCAGAAACCGCCTGAGGCCGACCTTCCGGGCTCTTGCAGGTCACCATGTCCGATTTCCCCATCATCCAAGGCCAAAAAGCTGACCGGACGCCGGTGCATCCCTCCATCGACGCGGCGCAAATCAGTGCTCTGGTGGACCAGTTCTATGCCAAAGTGCGCGCCCATGAGCGGCTGGGTCTCCTGTTCGCCAACGGCATGGAGAAGGATTGGCCGGAACACCTGGAGCGTATGAAAGCGTTCTGGCGGTCCGTGCTGCTCAAAACCGGAGAGTATAAGGGCAAGCCTGTGCCGGCCCATATGAAGCTGGAAGAGATCACCACCGACGACTTCAATCAGTGGCTCCAAATGTTTGAGGAAACGGCCTCCAGCCTCATGGTGCCCGAGGCAGTGCCCCTGGTGTTAAAGACCGCCGAGCGCATTGCCAGCAGCCTGTGGCTCGCGCGCAACCCTGATCCGTTCAGCAAGGTCCCGGTGTGGTCTGAGCTCAGACAAGCTCAGGCTTTGTAGACGCAGTCGGTAAAGAGCTCCGGTTTAAAGTCCATGCCGTGACCAGGCCGCGCGGGCGGGGTCAGCATGCCCTGCTCCGGCACCACCGGGTTAATCCAAAGGTGGTCGTGCCAGCCCATATATTCCAACCATGAGGCGTTGGGGATGGCGGCAAGCAGGTGGCAGCTCAGTTCCGGAAAGAGGTGCGGCGCGATCACCAGACCGGCTTTGTGGCCATGCTCAGCGATCACCCGCAGTTCGGTGTATCCGCCGCGCATGATGTCCGGCTGCAGGAACGGCACCTTCCCACTGGCAAAGAAGGGCTTGAAGTCATGGTGGGTGAAGTGGTTCTCGCCGCCTGACACAGGTGTCTTCAGCGCATCGGCCACCTTGTGATATCCGTCAAAATCATCGGCCATCACCGGCTCTTCCAGCCAGGAGAGTTCGTACTCATCGAGCCGCCGGCCCACGCTGACCGCCTCCTCCGCGTTCCAACCCTGGTTTACATCCACCATGATCTCAATGTCCGGCCCCAGCGCGGCGCGCATGTCGCGCACATTCGCCACATCCTCATCATGGGTGAAGAGATGGGCCACCTGCATCTTGATGGCCTTAAAGCCGCGCGCCACGAAGCCTTCGGCCTTCTCAATCATGCCGTCATGGCCAAGGCCCCGGTAACAGCCCGACCCGTAAATGGGCTGCGGCGCGCCCGTGCCGCCCCAGATCTCCCAGAGCGGCTTTTCGGCCGCCCGGCCCACCGCATCCCACAGAGCCACATCCAGCGCCGACATGGCCATTACGGTGATCCCCATGCGCCCCTGAATGAAGGTGGCTTGCCACATTTTCTGCCAGAGCGCCTCCACTTGGCGGGCATCTTCGCCGATGAGCAGAGGTTTCATCATCTCATAGATACACATCTCCAAGGTGCGCATGCCCCCGACCAAAGGCTGGAGATGGCCGGTGCCCACCACGCCTGAGGCGGTTTCCACTTCCACAACCACCAGCTCGATGTGCGTGGGCAGGTTCAAGCCGGCCCGCGGCGGGTCCGCATACGGCACCTGCAACAGATGGGTCCGGATGTCCTCAATAATCATTGTGTGCCCTCCCCGCGTTTCTGGGCCCAGATCCTCTGCGCCTCGGTCTCCACCGCGCCCGGCCGCTCGGCCCGCATGCGCTGTAAAGCCTGATCAGGATCTATGCCCCGTTCCACCATTAATCTCACCGCAATCATGCCGGACCGGCCAACGCCGCCCCGGCAATGCACGATAACGCCTTTACCGGCATCCAGCATGCCGTGCAGTTCTTGCGAATATGTGCTCCAGTGCGCCGCGGTTTCACCGCTCGGGCCGTTATAGTCTCGGATCGGAAGATGCATCCATTTCACGCCGCGTTCGGCCAGAAGAGCGCCCAAGCTCCAACTGCCGAACTCATCCATCTCGTCCCTTTCGGTCATGGAGAGAACGGCGGCCGGCTCCCAATGCACAAGTGTGGCGAGATCGACCTCAAGCGAATTGTAGCGGCCGGGGAGCGGGCACACGCCGATGCGGCCGCCCGCCTCCAGCTCAAGCGTGGCGATCATGAACCCTCGCTGAGGTGTGTCGGTCTTAGCCACCTTCCATCCTGGGCAGGAGGTAGATTTCGCTGTCCTCGTCTACCTCTTTGAACCAATCATCGCGGTAGATCTGGCCATCGATGGCGACCGAAATGCCCGTCTCGAGAACGGGCACCAGGCCGGGCTCTTCCTCGCCGAGGGCGCGGAACATTTGGCGGATGGTCTGAGCTTCAACCTCAATAGTATCCCGCCCACCCGCGCGGGCCTTCAAGGATCCCCAGAGGTTGACTTTGACCATCTGCTACGGCCCTCAGCTCAAAACGGGGCTGATCGGATACGCCCTTTATGCTTTTGCGTCGTCCATCGCTTTCAGGACCCGTGGCGGCGACATGGGTAGTTCGGTCATCCGAACGCCAGCCGCAGCCGAAACCGAGTTGGCAATGGCAGCCATGGGCGGCACGATGGAGGTCTCCCCAACGCCGCGCACACCATAGGGGTGCCCTTTGTTGGGATTCTCGATGATCACCGTGTCGATCATAGGCAAGTCGGACGCCACCGGGATGCGGTAATCCAGGAAGCCCGGGTTCTGCAACCGGCCGTCTTCGCCGTAGATATACTCCTCGTTGATCGCCCAGCCGATGCCCTGCACCGCACCGCCCTGGAACTGACCTTCCACATAGGCAGGGTGCACCGCCTTACCGGCATCCTGGATCACCGTGTAGCGCAGCACGGTGACGCGGCCGGTGTCCGGGTCCACTTCCGTGTCCACCATGTGGGTGGCGAAGCTGACGCCGGCGCCGCGGGCGTTGTATTCGTGGTGACCCGCGATGGGCCCACCTGTGGTTTCAGCCTTACCGGCGATCTCGGCCAGCGACATGGGATCGAACTCACCCGCATTGGGGCCAGCCGGACGGGCATGGCCGTCCACCCATTCCACGGCCTCTTCCGGGATTTCCCAGATCTTGGCTGCCCGGGCGCAGAGCTTCTGCTTGGCGTCCCGTGCCGACAGGATCAGCGCCATACCGCTTGCAAATGTGGTGCGGCTGCCATCGGTCGTGTCGTTGTGGCCCAGCGAGCTGGTGTCGGCCACCACGCACCGGACCTTCTCGTAGGGAACGCCCAGTTCTTCTGCCACCATGAGACACATGGAGGCGCGCGAGCCGCCCACATCCACGGTGCCCACGGAGATGTTCACCGTGCCATCTGCGCCGACGTTGAGGCTGGTGCTGGTCTGGCCGCCAAAGTTGAACCAGAAGCCGCACGCAATTCCTCGGCCTTGGTTGGGGCCGAGCGGCGTGTTGTAATGCTCGTGCGCCTTGGCGGTTTCCAGCGTTTCGATGAGACCATGGGCCCGGTGTTTGGGGCCGTAGGAAGACTGATCGCCCTCTTTGGCCGCGTTCTGAAGGCGGAACTCAAGGGGATCGATGCCCAGTTTCTCCGCCAGCTCAGTGACCACACTCTCCACAGCGAACGCCGCCATGGGTGCGCCGGGTGCCCGGTACGCGGCCGCACGCGGCCGGTTGACGAGCACATCATAGCCCACTGTTTTCATGTGATCGGCCCGGTAGCAGGCAAACGCCGTCATGCAGCCGAGGCTCACCCAAGTGCCCTTGAAGGCACCGCCCTGATACTTCAACAGGCCTTCCATGGCCGTGATGGTGCCGTCGGACTTGGCGCCAATCTTGATCCACATGCTGGCCGATGAGGTCGGGCCGGTCGCCCGGAACACCTCATCGCGGGTCATCACAACTTTGACCGGACGGCCGGCCTTGCGCGAAAGCGCCAACGCAATGGGCTCAATGAAGATGGTGGTTTTACCACCAAAGCCGCCGCCGATCTCGGAGGCCGTCACCCGCAGCCGGGAAATGTCGATGCCCAGAATGGCCGCACAACTGTTGCGCACCATGTAGTGGCCCTGAGTGCAGCACCACAGTTCACCGGTTCCATCCGCGCTCAAATTGCCCACACACGCGTGCGGCTCGATATAGCCCTGGTGGGTGGCCTCGGTGCGGAACTTGCGCTCCACAATCGTGTCCGCGGCAGCAAAACCCTTCTCCACATCGCCATGACCGAACTGAACGCGGCCGGAAATGTTCGATGGCGTGGTCGGCTCCTCCTCAAGGCCTTCTGTGAAGATGTTGTCATGCAAGAGCGGCGCATCGTCCTTGCAGGCCTCTTCCACGTCCGTGACGTGCGGCAGAACTTCGTAGTCCACCTTGATCAGCTTCAACGCCTTGTTGGCAATGGCCTGGCTCGTGGCCGCAACCGCTGCAACGCCGTGACCGTCATAGAGTGCTTTGCCATGGGCAATGCAATTGACCATGGTGTCGTACTCAGCTTCGGGAACATCCGCGGTTAAATCAGCCGCTGTGATCACCGCCTTCACGCCCTTCAGCGCTTCTGCGGCAGAGGTGTCGATTGACTTGATCTTGGCATGGGCGTGGGGCGAGCGCAGCACCTTGCCCACCAACATGCCAGGCATGACCATATCGGCCCCGAAGCGGGCCCGGCCCGTGACCTTGTCTACGCCGTCCGGCCGTTGCGGGCGGGTACCGACATACTTGAACTCACCGTTTTCAGCTGTTTTGTCGAGCATCAGATCAGGCTCCTCTCATCTCAGCAGCGGTGTCCATGACCGCGCGGATAATCTTGTCATACCCGGTGCACCGACAGAGATTGCCGGCGAGCCAGTAACGCACTTCGGTTTCCGTAGGGTTGGGGTTGCGGTCGAGCAGTGCCTTGGCCGCCACCAAGAACCCCGGGGTACAGATGCCGCATTGCAGCGCGGCATGGTCCAGAAACTTCTGCTGCAACGGGTGCAGTTCTTCACCGTTGGCCATGCCTTCGATGGTCGTGATCTCCCGCCCGTGGGCTTCTGCCCCGAGCACCAGACACGAACACACAAGGCGCCCGTCGACGGTAACCGAGCAGGCCCCGCAGTCTCCGGTGCCACAGCCTTCTTTGGCGCCGGTCAGGCCAAGCTTGTCGCGCAACGCGTCGAGCAATGTTTCTTCAGCGTCACAGAGAAACTCCGTTTCATCGCCGTTGATGGTGGTTTGTACGTGGATTTGAGACATTAGGCAGATCCTTTGGCGCGGTCGCGCGCGATTGTTGCGGCCCGGCGCGCCAGCACGCCGGCAACTTTTTTGCGGAACTCTACGGTGCCCCGCTTATCATCGATGGGGGTGGCAGCGGCAGAGCAAGCGGCTGCCAGCGCATCAAGTGCTGCATCGTCCACCTTGGTGCCCACAAGCGCCTCGGCAGCCTCCGGCACCAGGAAGACACGGGCGGCCACGGCGCCGAGCGCAACGCGGGCTTCGCTGCAGGTGCCGTCTCCATCCAGCACGAGGTTGACGCCGCACCCAACCACGGCAATGTCCATCTCCGTGCGCGGGATGAAGCGCAGATAGGCATCACCAGCGTTTGCCGGGCGCGCGGGCAGGAAGACCGAATCCACCATCTCACCCTTCGCCAGGTTGGATTTGCCGGGGCCGGCGGCAATCTCTTCCACGGGAACGTCCCGTGAGCCGTCCGGGCCGGCCACGCGCGCAATTGCGCCCGCTGCGGCCATAGCCGGCACACTGTCCGCTGCCGGCGAGCAGTTGCACAAGTTGCCGACCATCGTGGCGCGGCCTTGGATTTGCGTGGAGCCGATCAGTTCAGTGCCTTCCACAACGCCCGGCCAAGCCGCTTTCACGCCCTCATGCTCTCCAAGAGCAATCCCCGGCACGGCTGCGCCAATACGAAACCCGCCATCTTCGGGCGTGATTTCATGCATCGCATCGATGCGCTTAATGTCCACAACCAGATCCGGTTCGGCCATTCCTGATTTCATTTGCACCAAAAGGTCGGTGCCGCCGGCAAGTACCCGGGCCATCCCGGTTTCAGCGGCCAGCAACGAGACCGCGGCCTCTACAGTGGTTGGCGCTTCAAATCTCATCTAAGCTTTCCCATGTTTGCGGGTTTGATTTTCCTGTGCCTTGAGTTAAATCAGAGGATGACTGTGTTGGGAAGAGGGAATTAGCCGCCAATGAGCCTGGAATACCTTCTCACCGCCCTTGTGGTGGTTCTGTTGCCGGGCACCGGGGTGCTTTACACACTGGCGATCGGCCTGGGACTGGGATTTCGATCCTCCATTGCCGCCGCGTTCGGCTGCACGCTCGGCATCTTGCCAGCAGCGGTGGCCAGCATTGTGGGCTTGGCCGCCATCCTGCACACAAGCGCGCTCGCCTTTCAGATCATAAAGTATCTTGGTGTGGCCTATCTCTTCTACATGGCGTGGAACATCCTGCGCGAAGGCGGAGCGTTGTCGGTGTCTGAGGACACCAAGCCGGCGTCTTCCTGGCAGCTTGCGCTCTCCGGCTTCCTGTTGAATGTGCTCAATCCCAAGCTCTCTTTGTTCTTTCTCGCCTTCCTGCCGCAATTTGTGACGGCGGGCGCGCCCAATCCAACGCCGCAGCTCATCTCGCTGGCCGCCATTTTTATGGCGCTCACGTTCGTGGTGTTCATCGGCTATGGCGCCTGCGCCGCCCTGGCGCGCGATTACGTGATTTCCCGGCCCAAAGTGATGGCGTGGCTGCGCGGATCTTTTGCGGCAACGTTTGGATTTCTCGGGCTGCGGCTGGCGCTCTCTGAACGCTAGAGATTGTCAACCAGCGTGCGAGTGAAGGCCACCAGGCCCGTACGCCGCTTACGCTTCAGCCGCTCCGCAGCAAGAATGGCCGCCAACGAGGCTTTCGCCACCTCAAGATCATCGTTGATGATCACATAGTCATATTCCGGCCAATGGCTGATTTCCTTAGCCGCTTCGGCCATGCGTTTTGCCACCACGGCGGAACTGTCCTGCGCACGGTTGATCAAACGCTCGCTGAGGGCTGTGGCTGAGGGCGGTAAAATGAACACCCTCACCAGATCGTCCGCCATGGCCGAAGCCAGTTGCTGCGTGCCCTGCCAGTCAATATCGAACAAGACGTCGTGGCCGTGTGACAGCGCCTCCTCCACCGCCGCACGCGGTGTGGCATAGGAGTTGCCGAACACTTCCGCCCATTCCAGGAGTTCGCCCCCATCCCTCATCTCAGCGAATTTGTCCTGGGAGATGAAGAAGTAGTCACGCCCATCCACCTCACCTTCGCGCGGCGGACGGGTTGTGACCGAAACCGACAAGGTGATGGCGTCATCCTTGGCCAGGAGATCGCGCGCTAAAGTGGATTTGCCGGCGCCTGAGGGCGATGACAACACGAGCATGAGGCCGCGCCGGGCAACCGCATCGTTGATTGAAGCCTCACTCAATGTTCTGAACCTGCTCTTTCATTTGATCGATCACCGCCTTCATTTCCAAGCCCAGCGACGTGACCGAGGTGTCATTGGCCTTGGAGCAAAGCGTATTGGCCTCGCGGTTGAACTCTTGGGTCAGAAAATCGAGCTTGCGGCCATGAGGACCGCCCCCGGCGAGCAGATCGCGCGCCGCGGCCACATGGGCATCCAAGCGGTCCAGTTCTTCCTGAATGTCCGCTTTGGCTGACAGCAGGACGGCCTCTTGATGCAACCGGTCCGCTTCCAGGGTGGCGCTCCCGTCCAGAAGTCTCGCCACTTGGTCCTCGAGACGCTGTTTGATGGCTTCAGGGGTGCGGGCCGGCGAGCGGCGGGCCTCAGCCGCCAAGTCTTCAATCTGCGTGACCTGGCCTGCCAAAAGGTCTTCCAGTTTGGCACCCTCGTCGGCGCGGGCCAGCGCCAGATCATCTAGAGCCCCCTTCAAGCTGTCCAAAAGCGCGCCGTTGAGGGCATCGCGCTCAGCTTCGGTCTCTTCAGGCTCTGCAACCTCAACCACGCCCTTGATCGCCAAAAGCCCGTCCAAGGTTGGAGGTGCCGCCTCCACCCTGCCCTGAAGCCTGTTGGCCGCCGCCACCAAAGCTTCCAAAACATCTTCGTTGATCTTGATGGCGCGCCGGTCCTGATCGCGCACCAGGGTGAGGGAGATTTGGCAGTTGCCGCGGGTCAGCTTTGCCGACACCTCAGCGCGAACCTGCTGTTCCAGCGCCTCAAGACCTTGCGGCAGGCGGCAGCGCACATCAAGGCCGCGGCCATTCACGCTTTTAAGCTCCCAGTGCCAGCTCACCGACCCCAATGTGCCGTCTGCCCGGGAAAATCCTGTCATTGAGTTCAGTGCCATCCAACACCGGCGCCCCTGTCCGCACGAATCATCGAGCCTTCAAGCCAATCTAAAGGTCCGGCCCTCCAAAACCAAGCAATAGGCTTTAAAGCCTGAAACAATCGAAACAGGCCGTCCAACAAACGAAACACGAAACCCCTTTTTCAGAAATCAGACCGATACAGAACTGCTGCATAACGTTCCTCAACAACGCCGCACAAAGCGCGGCGCCCAAAACAAACAAAGGAACGAGAAAATGAACACGAAAATGATCGCAATCGCAGCAGCAGTCGCTGGTGCAATGGCCCTGGCCGCTCCGGCGAACGCCGGCACAGCGTCTGCCAACGGCTTCCAGAACGCCGACCTGGTTCAAAAGGTTGGCCACAATGGCGGTAAACGCTTTAAGCGCTTCCGCGGCCACAAGCGTCACTTCGGCCATGGCTGGCACTACGGCCACGGCTTCAAGCACTACGGCTATGGATACCGCGGCTGCGGCTACTTCCACCGGAAAGCCAAGTGGACCGGTTCGCGCTACTGGTGGAGGCAGTACCGCAAATGCGTACACGGCGGTTTCTACTACTAAGCTGAACCCGACCGATCAGGTTGAGGCGCAAGGGACCCTCCAGGCCCTAGCGCCGCCCTCCCCGCAACCCGTGGTGAAGACCGCTCCTTCACCGTCGTTAAAGCCACGGGTTGCGGGTAACCCCTAAGAACCACACACCCAAAATCACCGGATGGCGTGACCGGCAACCAAGGTGCCCTGCTGGAAGCTTCTGCTCGCGCTCCAGCGCGTTCGGCAACCTTTGGACCGGCTCACGCACATCTGCGCCAAAAGCAACAACAAGGATCACAACAATGAAACGTATAACCTTTCTCATGGCGTTACCGGCCGCCTTTACCCTGGCCGGAGCGCTGACTCTGGCCACGGCTGTAACCACGGCCAGCACCGCTGAAGCCATCAGCCTCAATGACGTACAAGCCCCCACCGCGGCTGCAAAACGGGCTCCGGGGCGGATCGCCCCTCGCGGGATCATCCGCCGCCCCGTCTCTCCGCCCAATGATGGGATCAGCCGCGAAGATCTCGGCCTTAACCAGCGCCCGCCGAACCAGGGCATCACCCGCGAGGATCTGGGCCTTGATCAGCGTCCCCCAAATCAAGGCATCACGCGGGAAGATCTGGGTTTGGACAAGAAGCGTCCGGCCAAAAAGAGAGTGATCACCAAGAGGCCGGCAAAAACCGCCCCGACCACCCGGGCGGAAGGTCAAAAAACCGAAACCGCAAAGCAAACGCGCCAGGAACGGCGTAAAGCCAAGCGCGCCCAGAAGCGCGACCGCAAGCTAAACCGGAATACCCGCAAGCGGATGAGCCGCGAGTTCAAGCGCAACCGCAAAACCAAGGGCTTCAAGGTGCGTAGCAATCACCGCCAGGGCTATAAGAGCCGCAGCAACCGCAAGCGCCGGTAATCGCCCAATCGTCCTGTCCAATACCAGCGCCCGGGCCTTGCTCGGGCGCTGCATCAGGCGCTAAGCGCCTGCAACCTGGCATAGCGATCGGCGGGCCAAACCTTGGCCCGGTCGTAGTGTTCGCAGAACACTTGCGCCTTGCCGTCTAACTGAAACCAGGGCTGCTTGGTTGAGGTGTAGATATGGATGTCCGGCGGCACGTGCTGCGGCTCGTCCAGAGTCCCCACCCGCACAAAGCACACTTTATGGCGCCCGACCTCGGCCATGGGATAATGGCTCCAGAGCGCAACCTTGCAGTGCGGACACCTGCAATACTCCTGTCCATCAGGATGCACCGACGGGGTCGCCACCCGCTCCGGCTCACCGCTGAGCAAAACCACGCGGTCTGCCTCAATCAACGCGTTGAGCGCAAAAGCCGCTCCACTTTCACGCTGGCACCAGGTGCAATGGCAACAATGAACGAACATGGGTGCTGAGGTCAGGCGATATCGCACGGCCCCGCATGCACAACCGCCTTCGTAGGGAGGCAGTGCGGCCAACAGTGCGGTCTTCAGCGCCACATACTCGCGCTCAGGGATCCCCTCCATGGCCGCATCACGGCTGGAAAGTTCGTCCTGATAAGGATCAGGGGCTTCAAACCTGGCGCCGGGGTCGGTGAACTGGCTGTCACTCAAGTCGGCCCGCCTCCCGTCGATCTGATTGTAATAGTGCCAGACACCAGGCATCTTGGTGCGCAGGATCTCACCACCGAACACATCGTGGATCACGGCGGCGGTCACATTGCACTGGCCATTGGCAGGGTTCTCCGCCGACCATTGGGGCGCCGTGTCCAAAGACCAACATTGCCGTAAGGCCTTCCGGATGGCGAATTCATCATACTCCAAGGGCATGGCGTTACCTCCTCAATGAACGAAATGGGCAGAACGTCTGAGCTAGCGCGTCGAGCCGGTCCGCCGTTGGCGCTTCCGCTTGGATGTCCCGCTGAACACGCGGTTCCAGACGTTGGTGCTTTTGGCCTTTCGGCTGCGGCCGGATTTTGGAGAGTCAATGTTGCGGACCCAATAGCGGTCCGGTTTCGGGCCTTTTGGGGCCGTAAAGACTGAGTTTTCACAATCGGTGGGTAACACAACCGGCCACTTGGGGGCAATTCGGTTTCCCGCCGGCAGCAATCCTAAGGTTCTTGCCAAGGCTTCCCCAGTGCGCCCTTTGGAACTGGTGTTGAAACTGACCCGGTGGCCCTTGGCGTCAATTTGCACCCAGGTTGGAATATAGCCGGCCGCAGCCAGCCGCGCTTTTCCGCCAACCGGCCGCACAAGCTCAACAACCGCAATGATGCCGGCCCGCTCTGCGGTTTGGCGCTGGTTGGAGATGAAGTTGCCGGCAGAATAGACCACCAGGCCTTCACGCTCGTCTGCAGCAACCACCTTCTCCCAGGGTTGCAGCACATGGGGGTGCGCTCCAAACACAGCGGTTGCTCCTGCCTCGATGGCAGCCCGCGCCAGATCCTTCTGCCGGGCGCCCGGCTTGTGGCGGTTCTCAACACCCCAGTGCGGGGTCAGAAAGATGGCATCCATCTCAGAATCGGCGCGCAACGCTTTGATCTCGCTTAGAATTTCACCCTTCTGCTTATAACAGTGCAAGATCTGGTTTTTCGGATCGGGAATGCCGTTGGTGGAATAGGTGCAGCCCAACCAAGCCACCGTGAAGCCTTTGGCCTTGGTGATCACATGCCAGGGCCCGGGCGCATCACTGCGCTTGCGCGACCCGGTGAACGGCAGGCCGGCCTTACGCAGGGTGTCCACCGTGCGGTCAGCGCCTAAAGCACCGCGGTCCATGGAGTGATTGTTCGCCGTTGAAAGAACGTCGAACCCGCTCTCCTTAAGGTCGGCAACCACAGAGGGATGATAATTGAACGCCAGGGATTTAAGGGGTGCGCCATAGACAACGCCCAGACGCTTTCCCGGATCCTTCACGGCCCGACCGTTTGGACCGACCCCCCTGGCGGCGGGCCCCTCCAAATTACCGTATGTCAGGTCCGCGCCTTTCAGTACCTTCAAGACCGGTGTGAAAAAGCGCTTGAACGAGCTGTTCTTGCTATAAGCCTGGGCTTGCAGCTTCTTGTGGAACAAGAGATCGCCCACGGCGGCAACGGTCAGCCGGTCGCCTGCACTGCAAGCTCCGCTGAAATGAAGTGTTTCGGCGCCCGCAGGTTCGCCAATGCCCATCAAGGCCAGGGCGCCTGTCGCACAGCATTTGTAAAACCTGTTCAAGAAGTGGCCATCCCTCATGCCGAATGAGCGAAAAGCTACACCGGCACGGAGGGATTTGCCAAGAGATCTGCGGGATATGACCCTGGTTGCTAGTGCGGGGCTATACCGGCATGCGCCTGATCACCCCAGACCGACACCACCTTGCGGTCTCGGCCGCAGCCAAACCGGTAGAGCTTATAGCGGGTCGGGTTCTTCTTGTAATAGTCCTGGTGATAGTCTTCAGCCGGCCAAAAGATACCTGCTTCCTCAACGGACGTGGCCACAGGCGCCTTCAGAACACCTGATTTCTCCAGTTCTTCCTTGGAGGCCGCGGCCTGCTTCAGCTGATCCTCGCCAATGCCGTAAATTGCGGTTGTGTAGCTGTGGCCACGGTCACAGAATTGACCGCCCGCATCGGTGGGGTCCACGCTTCGCCAGAAGACGTGAAGTAGCTGCTTATAGGTCACCTTTTCGGGGTTGTAGGTGATTTGAACGGCTTCGCGATGCCGCCCGGCAGAGTGGTTTTGATAGGTCGGGCTGTCCGTATTGCCGCCAATGTAGCCGGAAACGGTCTTCAAGACGCCGGGCACATGATCAAAGTCTTTCTCCACGCACCAGAAGCAACCACCGGCAAAAATGGCCTGTTTCGTCTCTTCAGCCTTCGCGGCAGTGGCCCCGTAACCTCCTGCAAGCACAGTGGTGGAAACAAGGAGAGCATAGAATGTCTTCATCGTGATCAGATCCAAGGATGTTATCGCGCGCCTTTTATCTGCACACGGAACTGTTCAAATACAAATAACCATCACGTGTGCAGCTCGCGCCAGCGCCATCCGATGAGCAACATAGGCACCAAGCCTTCCAGTGCGATGATCCACACCGCGTTTGAGGCGCCAAAGAGCTCCGCGGTGAGGCCCACATTGGCAAATCCAATCACCCCGGTCCCGATGCATATGGTCATCAGACCCAAAAGCCGTCCGCGCATTTCCGCCGGAGCCACTGAGTAGATCAACGTGCTTTGCATGGTGGAAAAGCAGGCCGCGAAGCTTCCCGCAGCAATCAGTCCCACCGTCAGGGGAATGAGACCGGGCACAGCCCCCATAAAGAACACCGCTCCCAAGTAGGCAAAGTTGCCGTAATAATAGATCTTGCGGAACATCGCCGGGCGGGCCAGACGGGCCAAAATGACGGCGCCCAGAAGGGCAAATGCCCCTTCCAGCGCGGTCAGATAGCCGATCGCTGCATCGTTCAGACCAAGCTCGTCTTTGCCGATGACGGGGATCATGGCCAAAAACGGAAATCCCCACAGATTGAACACAATGGTGACGGCAAAGATGCGCATCACGTCATCGCTGCCCCAGGAAAAGGACAATGCCCGCGCCGCGCCGCGAATGGGCCGCATGATGATGCTGCCGGCCTCCGGCCGGTCCAGAACCGCTGAATACGCCACCCCCAGGATCAAAACCAACGAGATCAGGTGCAAAACGGTGCCAAGGGCAAAGACGCCTGTGACGCTCACCAACTCATACAGCACACCGCCGATCAGCGGCCCGATCATGCGGGTCCCGTTGCTGGTGGCGTTGTCCAGCGCCATGGCTTCTGCAAGGCGCTCAAACGGCACCAGTTCGCCGATCATTCTGCGTCTTAAGGGCAGATCACCGGACCAAAACACCCCGGACAGGAAAGCGGCCACCGCAACGTGCCAGTACAGCGCCAAATCCAGGAGGAAAAGCGCGAGCATCGTCCCGTTGACCAGGCTGATGGCGATCAAAGCGGCGATCAGCAGCTTGCGCGCATCGATGAGATCGGCAACGGCACCCACAAAGACACCGAACAGGGCCAGCGGGGCAAACCTGAGGAGCGCCAGCAAGGCGACCAGCACGGGCGATGCCGTGACATCAAAGGCATAAAGACCAAATGCAAGCAGCTCCAGCCAGCGCACCACCCCGGTCAGGCACCCGACCGTCCAAACGCGCACGAACTGGGGGTTACTGAACAACGACGGTTCAGATCGTTTGAAGACGCCCACGTTTCCTCAAGATCACTGTCTGCCCACAGCAGGACGCTGCTGTTAGCCCCTTAACACACCTGGAAGGTGCCGCGCCAGTTCCCCCTATGAGCGATGACCGGAGACCCTACCCCGCTCAAAATGGGTTCTCAGGAGCGCCAGCACGAGATCTATCGCATGGGCCGGAGGCACACTCCCAGCGTCCTCAAAGAAGGCGGAATAGGACGGCGCCGTCTCAGCGGTTCGCCGGATCGTCTCGCGCCCGCTGAAGGTGAGCCAAATGCGGTTTTGGTCGACCTTGACGAAGTGCTCGCCGGTCAGCCAACCGACGATGCGGCCGTTCAGGGGGCCAAGCTCTGCGTCACCAGGCTCGGATGGCACAAGCACGGGATCTGGATAGCTGATGTAGAGATTGCGAATGAGGCCGACAATGTGACGGCTGATCACGTCGGATTCAACATCGCTCTCCGATAACAGTTGGAGGTATGGCCGGGAGAATTCTTCTATATTGGTCACAATTACCCTGATGGAGGACGAAACAATTTGACCGCATCATTTCCTACCCCCCGGTAACTGCAGTTTCGGGGGTACACAATAGGCCGCGATTTTGCAAGCCGAACGTTGACGTAAGCGGCAGCTAATTTGGCCTAGGCGATCGGTTCTTGAGCACACAAGTCTCAAATTACCGCTCGGCGCACTCCTGCTTGAGGGCCGCAATCGCCAAATCCAGCAGATAGACGACAAAGGGTAACTTAAGCTCCTTTGCCCGCGCGCGGGCATCAAGAATGGCGGTGTGCAGCCCCCCAATCTCTGATTGCTGCTGTGACAAGATCTGCTCTTTCTGTGCGCCCCGGTCCGCCCTGCGTGAGGGTGGTATGGCCTCGATCCCGCGCTACCCTTAGAGCACGAACTCTCAAAAAATCATTGCGCCGAAGATTAAAATTTCCCGCATATCCTCAATGCTTCCTTCACCAAGACGCTCCGAATCATCTCGCCCCGGCATGGGTGTTGATCTTTGCCTGGCCCATAGGTTCTATGCAGCTTGAGCTCTCCGAACACACGGGATCCAAGACCAATGAGTGACACGCTTGCCGCCCTTCTCGCCGAACGCTTCGGTGCCGCCTGCCCCCACTTTTCAACCGCTGATGCTCCTGAGACTTGGCAGCACATCGCCGGACGCGGGTCTTGCCGCCATTTCACCGAGCAGGAGGTGCCGGGCGAACTCATCGAACTTCTGTGCGCTCTGGCGTTCTGCAGCCCGTCGAAAAGCGATCTTCAGCAGCGTGACATCATCATGGTGGAAGATGAAGGTCTGCGGCTTGAGTTGAACCGGATCCTCACCAGCGGTCCACTGGCCCAGGCCTGGATTGAGAACGCCCCTCACCTTCTGGTGTTTTGCGGCAACAATCGGCGCCAGCGCCAACTGCACGATTGGCGCGGCAAGCCGTTCGTGAACGATCACCTGGACGCGTTTTTTAATCCCGCGGTTGATGCGGGCATCGCTCTTGCCGGTTTTATGCAGGCCGCTGAGGCCATAGGTCTTGGCTGTTGCCCCATCAGCGCCATTCGCAATGACGCCGGCACCGTCAGTGATCTTTTGGGCCTGCCCGACCATGTCTTTCCCGTTGCCGGGCTGGCGCTTGGCTGGCCGAAGTTTCCGCCACGGGTGACCATGCGCCTGCCGCTCTCAACGACACTGCATAAGGACCGGTTTGACGACAGCACCGTTCGCGGCGACATCGAGGCTTATGATGAAGAGCGTACTCAGCACCGGCCCATAACCGCACAAAGGGACATAGATACATTCGGAGAGGCCGAGCGCTACGGATGGTCGGAAGATAAGGCCAGACAGTATGCAAAGCCGGAACGCGAGCAGTTTGGCGCCTTTGTCCGCAACAAGGGCTTCACGCTGGATTAGCCGGCCGCCTCACCTGTCCGCTGCTCCGCATAGAGCCGGGTCGCCCAGGTCACAACCGGGCGCGCCTGCCAGCGCGCCAGATCTGCCGCCAGGGCGGGCGGAAAATTCATGCGCTGATAAAGCGGCAAGGCATCGGGCCGCACAAATGGAGACAATAGACTGGCCACGGCAATATCTGCCCGGGTAAACCGGTCGCCCGTGAGATACGGGCGGCCATCTTCAAGACACCCGTCAAGCCAATCCAACTCCGCCTCGATCCGCGCGCGGCTCTCTTCAGCCGCATTACCTGAGAGCTTGTAGCCTTTGATCATGGCACGCCGTGTGATCGGCCACATCAGATTGGCCGCAAAGCAATGCAGAGGCTTCAGATTGTGAAACAAGGCCGGTTTCACCACATGCGGGTGGGTTTGGAGGCATTCCGCATAGGTCAGGCGCCGGGCATTAACCCCAATGGCTTTGTCCGCCCTTTCCTCCAAGGCGCGCGCATCAGGCGTGGTGAGACCGGGAGCTCTCCCCTTTGCTTGAGCGTCTGCCCAGTCGGTGATCTTGTCGCTGCCCTGGATCAGAGTGTGACCGTCTTTAAGGATCGGCACGGATGAGCGCTTGGCGCCCAAGCGCTTCGCCAGAACCATGTGAGGTCCCGGCGGCCAGTTCACTTCGTCATAGGCGAGCCCGTGCCAATCCAGCGCCCAGCGGGCCTTTTCGCAATAGTGGGATATGCCGAACACGAAGAGCTTGCGCATCTTTCTGTCACCAAAGCCGGTCTCGGCGGTTAGAAATCTTCCCGCATGGCGCAGCGTAGCATATGCCATTGGCGCCTCAACTGAGCCACCTCCGGCACGTGATGGATCAGCTTCGGTCCCGCCGCCCTGATCTTTGGCAGGTAAAGGTCCACCAAGCTCGCCGGCAAGAAGGCCGGGATGGCTTGGGTCGGGACCGTGGACAGGCGCATTCGGGCATCTTGCTGGCGCTTCGTCACGTGTGTGCACAGACTGCGCAGCATGAGGGGCAGCGCTTCTCCGCCCTCCTTTAAGGTCTCGGGCGTGAACTCCCAGCGGGCAAGCTCATCCAAGGGGAAGAAGCATTGGCCTTGGGAAAGGTGATAGTTCAACGAGCGCATGAGGCCGGTCAGCCCGTAGGCAATGCCGGCATAGCCTGCCGCTTCCGCACACGCCTCTCCCTCGCCATGGGTCAACACCAGCGACGCCATAAGGATCAAGGCGGACGATGTTTCCCCCAGATACCCCTCCAGATCGTTCATGGTGGGCATGGGATCGTCATAAAGGTCGAACGTTCTGGCCTCGATCATGTTCATCAGACCCTCCTTGGAGAGCCGTCCCACCATCACCGCGTCAGACAAAGACCGTGCCACCGGATTATCAAGGCTCTCTGCCCGATAGATCTGGGAGATGGTGTCGCGCCACCACTGCAATCGCATTTCTCCAAAATGGGGATCAGTCACGTTCTCGCGGATCAGCCCCAATTCCACGTTGAACGCGTAGAGCCCCAACAGAGCGCCCCTTAGGGGCTTTGGCGCAAACTGGGCGGCCAGGTATCTGTCGCGGTCGAATTGGCGCACCAGATGGCTGCAATAGTCCAGGTCGTCCTTGGTGGTATCAAGTTCGGCTGTCGGAGGGGTTTGCGACGGCGATGAGGGCGGCTGCGACGGCGCGTCGCTCGCCGAGGAGGACGTTGTAGGTCCGGGCGGCGGCCCCGGTTCCCATTGTTTCGAGTCCTGTGCCATGATCCTTGAAGGCGTCCCGAACTTCACGTGCAGGGCGCATCAGCCCGTCTCCGCATCCCAAGAGGACAAACTCTATATCGCCCGCTTCTTGGAATACACGATTAAAGTCAGATATGCTTAAGTCTTCAAAGCGCAAGACCGGCCAGGCATAAATCCCGCTGGGCAAACATAAAATTGATCCGCGGTGCGACATCTCCGCAAAGCGGAAACCGCCGTTTCCATAGGCGTCAATCGGCGCCCGTCCTGGAAAAAACGGGCTCTCGGCCTCCTGCACCATGTCATGCGCCCTTTCGCTGGCCGTCAACAGCTTAACCCGGTGCGCCAGTACATAGCGCCCGGGTGATGAGCAATCCAGTGGGAACTTGAATTGGCGGCGAAGTGCGCCGGTCAGTACACCGGAGCCGTTTCGAAGATCACACCGACCTCTGATTTCGAGCGCCAAACCACGATACACTCTGCGGAGAACGTGGAGCCGGTGATCGACAGCACGAAGGTATCGGGGATGTGATTGACGTTCTGCACCTGGAGTCGGGCTCCGGTTTTGGAAAGATCTTCGACAACGCAGGAAAGCTCGGCGTTGCGGACCACCGATTTGATCGTTCCGGCCGTATGATATTCGGCTCTGGAGGCTCCGCGGCGGTTAGATGGGTCGGTTTGAACCGCTTGCTTCATTTCAACTGTCCTCAATCATCTGAACCAGATTCTGGCTCGTCCACGCACTCTCTCAACAAGAGGTCAGCAATAGCGTTTCGCGCATTCGTGAGAAACGCTGACAATTATGAGACATGTAACAAAATAACATGACCAGCATCTAAACGCGGATGCTCAAAGTACGACCACCTCAATTCACGATAAGGTAACCTAAACGGCCAGAACTAACCCGCGGCACGCTCTTCTGCCGCATCTTCGGACCAGTCGCGCTTGACGCCAAGATACATCAGCACCGGCGAGGCGATCGCGATGGACGAATAGGTCCCGATCAGCACGCCCCAGATCATCGCAAAGACAAATCCGCGGATCACTTCGCCGCCGAACGTATAAAGTGCGAACAACGCGAGGAGCGTGGTGACGGAGGTCAGGACTGTACGGGACAGGGTGTCGTTGATCGATTGGCTCAAAAGGTCGTCAATCGGCTTTCGCTTGTACTTGCGTAAATTCTCCCTGACCCGGTCATACACCACCACCGTATCGTTCAACGAATACCCCACAATGGTCAGCAAGGCCGCGATGGTGGAAAGGTCGAACTGTAGCTGCAATATCGTGAAAATACCGATAGTCAGTCCCACGTCGTGGACCAATGCAACCACCGCACCGACCGCAAACTGCCATTCAAACCGGAACCAGATATAGATCAGGATTGCGATAATCGCAGCCACAACGGCAATGGTGCCGTCGCGCGCCAACTCGCCTGAAACGGTTGGCCCCACAACCTCGGTCCGCCGGTAGGTCACCGAGGAGCCAAGCGCCTCTTTGATCTTCTCGATCGCGCCCTGCTGGGCCTCTTCGCCGCCGGCTTGCTGCTCCACCCGGATCAACACTTCATCTGCAGCGCCGAATTCCTGAATTTGGACATCGCCCAAACCCAAACCGCCGACCTGGTCGCGCAATTGGCCGATATTGGCCGGACCTTGCGTTTGGATTTGAATGAGCGTTCCGCCCCTGAAATCGATGCCCAGGTTCAGACCAACTGCAAAGAACAAGATGATGGAGCCGATAAACGCCGCGATGGACGCAAAGACGGCCATACGCGCGAACCGCAAGAACGGGATCTGAGTGTTTGCAGGGACCAGCTTTAAGAGTTTCATTGGTACATCAAGCCCTTAGATCGGCAGCTCTTTTGGCCTCGCCCGTTCCACCCAAAGGGCGACGAACAGGCGGGTGACGGTGAATGCGGTGAACACTGACGTGAGAATGCCGAAACCAAGCGTGACGGCAAACCCGCGAATAGGGCCGGAGCCCAGGCCATAAAGGATCACAGCGGCGATGAATGTGGTGATGTTGGCGTCCAAGATCGTGCCAAGCGCGCGTGAATAGCCCGTATCGATTGCATTGAGCGGCGATCGTCCCTGGCGTATCTCCTCGCGTATTCGCTCAAATATGAGCACGTTGGCATCCACCGCCATACCGATGGTCAACACGATCCCGGCAATACCTGGCAGGGTCAGCGTTGCACCGATAAAGGAGAGAACGCCGAAGATCAGCGCGATGTTCACAAGCAGGGCGATATTGGCAAAGATGCCAAACAAGCCATAGCTGGCGATGATGAAGATAATGACCCCCGTCAGGCCAATGACCGCAGCCACCCGGCCGGCGGCCACGGAGTCTGCGCCCAGGCTGGGCCCGACGCTGCGCTCCTCCACGATCACCAGCTTTGCCGGCAGCGCGCCGGAGCGCAGCACGATGGCCAGATCGTTGGTTTCAGGCACCGAGAAGTTGCCGCTGATTTGCCCGGTACCGCCGAGGATCGGTTCGCGGATCACCGGCGCGCTCATCACCTTGTTGTCGAGGACGATGGCAAACGGCTGTCCCACATTGCGCTGGGTCAGGATGCCGAAGCGCTTGGCACCGCGGGTGTTCAGGCGGAACGTGACGATCGGTTCGTTGGTTTGCTGGTCGAATGCAGCTTGTGCATCTTCCAGATCCTCACCGTCCACCCGGCGGTTACTGGACGTGTGCACGGAGTAATAAATGCTTGGCTCGGCACCATCGAGGGTGTTTTCCGGCACCAGCTCACAGCCCGGCTCAGGCCGGAACTGAGAAATATCCCCCTGGGGCTGTTGCGGGCAGAGCAACTGGAACGAGAGATTGGCCGTGGACCCAAGGCGACCCTTAAGTGCCTCAGGCGAATCCAGGCCCGGCACCTGCACCAAAATGCGGTTCAGCCCCTGGCGCTGGATGATCGGTTCCGTCGTGCCATCCGGGTCGATACGCTTGCGCACCACTTCCAAAGACTGCTGCAAGGCACGCTCGGTGCGCGCTTCGACCGCTTCATCGGTAATCTCAAGGCGGATCTGCCCGCCGCTCTCGCTCACATCAAGCGTGAGCGCCGACGTGCCGGAGGCAAAGATCCCCTGATCCACAGGCTCGGCCAAGGTGCGCAGTTGCGTCAGGGCTTCGGCAACCTGCTCGGGCTTTCTGATGCGGACCGTTGCCACCCGGCCTGCGCCTTTGAGGTTCTGGTAGCCGATCTTGAACTCACGCAACTTGGACCGGGTATCGCCCGTCACCCGCTGGATCATGCCGTTCACGCGGCGGGTGCGGCCCGCCACGGTGCGTTCCTGGCCTTCAATCAGTGACTTCTGATCAATCTCCAACAACAGATAGGAGCCGCCCCGAAGGTCAAGCCCCAAACTGAGTTGCGATGAGGGCAAGAAGTTCTCGACGCTCTTTCGGAAACTATCAGAATAGACGTTCGGCAAGGCCATCAAGATGCCTGTTATGCAGACAACCGCGATAAGAGCCTTCTTCCAAGTCGCAAAATGGAGCATTCAGCCAGATCCGTTCCAGGCGAGTGGGAGTTAAGTCGGCTTACTTGTTATCGTCCGCAGCGGGTTCGCCCTTCACCCGCACGGTGGCAATCATGTCCTTCATCACCTTGATGGATACCCCTTCGGAAAACTCCACCATGGCTTCGCGTTCGTCGACAATCTTCTTCACCTTGCCGATCAAGCCCCCATTGGTCACAACCGTGTCGCCACGCTTCAAATTGGAAACCATTTCCTGGTGAGCCTTCATGCGTTTCTGCTGAGGCCGCATGACCAGAAAATAGAAGATACCGATCATCGCCACCAAGGGCAGCAGGAAGCCGATCATATCGCCGCCGCCACCGGCAGCTTGAGCATAGGCTGGACTGATGAACATGTGAGAAATCCTTTAAACAGAACCGTATAGGCGGCGCATATGGTCCGCTTCCTAAGAATGGAGCGGAATATAGCCTTCGCTAGGCGGTTTGCAATATGACATTCGCAAGTTGGGCGCAAGGGTGTGGCATGAAAAGCACGCGGAAGGCCATCAAGCGTCCAGCTCGATACACCATCGGTTCCGGCAAGCTGTGGTATAAAGGAGCTGACGTTCAGCTCTCAAATTCTTCGCCGGAACGGGACCCAATGCGCGATCAGTCAGACTTCATCTCAAGAGCGGCCGCCTATGTGGCGGCATCGAACGCAAAAGATATCAGCGCCATTGAACCCATGCTGGATGAGGACTGCCGGTATGTTTCCACCGGCGTGGGCGACTACAGTGGCAAGGGCGCAGTAATTTCCATGATGACCACGTTTTTCGCCGCCAATCCCGATGTTCATTGGTCCGTGGCCGATTACGCTCTAGTGACTGAAGACTGCGTGGAGTTTGCCTTCGCGATCTCGCTTGGCGGCCGGACAAGTGAGGGGATTGAGCGTATCTGGTTTGCTGAAGACGGTGCCATCACCTGCATCACGGTTGAGCGCTAAGGCCTCGCGCAGGCTGGCGCTTGATGCGCCGCCTTGCAAGCGCTATCCACTGCGGTGACGTCCAACTGACCCATGAGTACCCCTCCAGATGACCGATGCTGCCACCCTAGATGTGCTGAAACAGATCGCGGCTGCCTTAGACCGCCTCGCCCCCCCTGCCCCTGAAGTTCCCGACTTGGATGCGGCCAGCGCCTTTGTGTGGCAGTCCTCAGGCACATTGCAGCCCGTGCCCGCCGTCAATCGGGTGGAAATGAACCTGCTGAAGGGCATCGACCGGGTGCGCGATCAGTTGCTGGAGAACACCGAGCGGTTTGCCTCGGGCCTCCCGGCGAACAACGCCCTGTTGTGGGGCGCGCGAGGCATGGGCAAGAGTTCCCTGGTTAAGGCCTGCCACAACGACGTCAGCGCCGGTGGAGCGGCCCTTAAGCTGGTGGAGATCCACCGGGAGGATATTGAGAGCCTGCCCACGCTCATGACCATCGTGCGGACGCACACCGATTGCCGCTTTATCGTCTTTTGCGATGACCTGTCCTTTGACCATGACGATACCAGCTACAAATCGCTGAAGGCTGCGCTGGAGGGCGGCATCGAAGGCCGCCCGGACAATATGCTGTTTTACGCCACGTCCAACCGGCGGCATCTTCTGCCCCGAGATATGATCGAGAATGAACGCTCCACCGCCATCAACCCGTCAGAGGCGGTGCAGGAGAAGGTCTCGTTGTCAGATCGCTTCGGCTTGTGGCTTGGCTTCCACAACTGCTCTCAAGACGAGTTCTTCGAGATGATCCGTGGCTATGTGGATCACTATGGCATGAGCGTTTCGGACGAGGAGCTCAGGGCCGGCGCTGTCGAATGGTCAACCACGCGGGGCTCACGGTCCGGGCGGGTCGCCTGGCAGTTTGTCCAGGATCTGGCGGGCAAAAAAGGCGTGCGTCTGTGATCTGAGGGCGCTGGACCCCGATGACGGGATCCAGCGCCTTTCGCAAGTGTTCCGCCTAGGCGATGAGGTCTTCGGTAAAGACAAGCGGCACGAGTTCGTCGGCCAATCCGGTGTTCATGATGCCGTCGAGCTTATCGACACCGTCGAACACGCGGGACTGAACCTTCAGGTCGCCTTCTTCCACCCGATCGCCGTAAACCCGGATAGAGCCAAGCGGGTCCTCATCATGAGCACCGCCATTGTCGCCTTGCTGCGAGCGCAGAATGATCAGCGAATAATCGCCGCCGTCATCTTCTCCATACTCGATAGCGGCAACCTCAACCGTATGACCTCTGAGAATGATCTGGTCGCGGTCTTGATTTGAGTAGTCCAAGATCACGTCGTTCCCGATGGCGCGCACCCAATGGTCGTGCACATCATCATTCTCCCCGGCGATCCGGCGCCAGTTCACACTGCCATCGTCTCGGGTATGCTTGTCCAAGATCTCCTGTTTGGCATCCAGAAGCAGGTTGAAGAGGAACGTGTCACGCCCCTGCCCGCCGCTGATAATATCAGCGGAGGACGCTGGAGGAACCGACGGGGTGACCCGGCCTTCAGCACCGTCGGTCTGCGCGGGGTCAGGCTCACCGCCATCTGAGTAGATGACGATGGTGTCGCGGCCCGCCCCGGCGTTGACGGTCTGTGCGCCCTCGCCCACCTTCACCAGATCGCGGGTGCTTGCCGATGCTTCGGAGGTCACGATCTCGGTCCCGTCAACGCGGCTACCGAACTCCTGGGTGCCGCCGTTATAGGCCGCAAGCGTATCTGCCTGGGCCAACTGGTCGATACCGTCGAAGATATTGGCTGCCTTCACTTGAAGATCGGCTTCGGTGACTTTGTCGCCATAGACTTTGATGGTGCCGAGCGGGTCCTCGTCATGCGCACCGGTTGCGGTGTTGAAGCCACCGGCCCCGCCGTCTCCCTGTTGGCTGATCACCGTGATGAGAGAGAATTCACCGCCGTCATCTGCACCATATTCGATGCTGGCCACCTCGACCGTGTGACCGCGGATGATGATCTTATCGCCCTCAGCCTGGGAATAGTCTGTGATGATGTCATCACCCCAACCTTCAACCCAGTGCTGGTGAACCTCATCATTCTCACCGGCCACCCCACGCCAGTTCACCCGGCCATCTTCGCGGGTGTACTCCTCTAAAATCTCCTCTTTGGCATTCAGCAAAGCGCGGAACTCAAAGGTATCGCGGCCAAGTCCGCCGGTGAGCACATCATTGGCGATCGCGACCGCCAGGGCTGGGTTAACTCTGCCCTTGGAGCCCTCGGTTTGGGCCGGATCAGGTTCACCCCCATCGCCAAAGGAGATGATCCTGTCTGACCCTCGACCGCCGTTGACGGTTTGCTGGCCGCTGCCCGCGATGATGAGATCACTGCGCTCTGTGCCGGTGTAGGAGCCCGATGAAGGCGTGACACCTGCGGTCACAGGACCCTGGACGTCCGACGTAATGGTCTCCAGTTTGTCGACTCCGTCAAAGACGCCTGCGGCCTGCACCTTAATGTCGTTTTCGGTCACCTTATCGCCATAGACCATGATTGAGCCCAACGGGTCCTCATCATGGGCTCCGGTTTGCGTGTTCGCGCCGCCGGCACCGCCATCGCCCTGTTGGGACCGCAAGATGATCAGGGAATAGTCACCGTTTTCATCCTCCCCATAGGTGATGTCTGCGATCTCCACAGTGTGACCGCGCACAATGATCTGGTCGCCGTCCTGGTTGGAGAAATCCTTGATCACATCCTGGCCGATGCCTTGCACCCAGTGGGAATGCACATCGTCATTTTCCCCGGCCACGCCGCGCCAATTGACGCTTCCGTCGGATCGGGTGTGCTGAGCCTTGACCTCATCGGTGGCATCCAGCAGCAGGTTGAACTTAAAGATGTCTCTGCCCTGGCCGCCGCTCACCACGTCGTTGACCGTCGAAGGATCCACCGGTGGATTAACCCGGCCGGCTGCGCCTTCGGTTTGAGCGGGATCAGGCTCGCCTGCGTCGGAGTAGATGACAATGGTGTCATTGCCCGCCCCGGCATCAACCGTCTGAGCGCCTTCGCCTAAGCGGATGTAATCCTTGGTTTTCAGAGCGTCGGGCGCGGTTTCGATCTCCTCGCCATCCGTCCGGCTTCCGAACGACTGACTGCCGCCATTGTAATCGGCAAGTTTGTCCGCCTGGACCAACTGATCGACACCGTCGAACACGCCTGCGGCCTGCACCTTGATGTCCTTTTCGGTGACTTTGTCACCATAGACCTTCACAGAGCCCAAAGGATCCTCATCATGAGCTCCGGTGGCTGTGTTGGCCCCGCCCGCACCGCCGTCGCCTTGCTGGCTGATCACCCGGATGAGAGAGTAAGACCCCCCTTCGTCTTCACCATAGGTAATGTCGGTAATTTCCACCGTGTGACCGCGGATGATGATCTTGTCGCCATCGGCCTTGGTGTAGTCGGTGATGATATCGTCACCGAAACCCTGAACCCAGTGATTGTGCACATCATCATTCTCACCGGCCACCTTGCGCCAGTTGACGGATCCGTTCTTGTTGGTGTGCTCGGCAATCACCTCTGCTTTGGCGTTCAAAAGCGCGCGGAACTCAAAGATGTCCCGGCCAGAGCCGCCTGTCAGGATGTCATTGGCGGAACCATCGGGTATTGGCGGTGTGACCCGGCCCTCCGCGCCCTCGGTTTGCGCTGGATCGGGCTCGCCGGCATCCCCATAGGAGATGATCCTGTCTGACCCGGCATTGCCGTCTGCGGTTTGCTGTCCGCTGCCCAGAACGATCGTGTTACCGCGGTTTGAACCTTCGAACTCCTGACCGCCCAGGTTCCCGGCCGGCTCGGAAGCGACCTCAGGTTCGGCAATCGGGGCGTTTGGTGTCTGCTCGATCTGATCGAGCTTATCGGCACCATCGAACACGCCGGCTGCCTGGAGCTTGATCTGATCTTCGGTGACCTTGTCGCCATAAACCTTGATGGAGCCGAGGGGATCTTCATCATGGGCGCCGCCATTGTCGCCCTGCTGGGAACGTAGGATGATCAAAGAGTAGTCCCCGCCGTCATCCTCACCATACTCAATAGCTTGTATCTCAACTGTGTGGCCACGGATCAGGATCTTGTCCCCGTCCTGATTGGAGAAATCCTTGATCATGTCGTCGCCGATGCCCTGCACCCAGTGGTCGTGGACATTCTCGTTCTCACCGGCCACCTTGCGCCAGTTTACGGTTCCATCGTCGCGGGTGTGTTTGTCCAAGATCTCCTGCTTGGCATCCAGCAAGAGTTTGAATGCGAAGAGGTCGGCCCCTTGGCCGCCAATCAGCACATCATTGGCTTCGCCCTCTGCAACGGGAGGATTGACCCGACCGTCGGCGCCGTTGGTCTGGGCCGGATCAGGCTCGCCATCATCGGAATAACTCACCAGGATATCCCGCCCGGCGCCGGCAATCACCGTTTGGGCGCCCTCTCCTATGGTGATCGTGTCTTTGGTTTCGATGTCCGCAGGAGCCGTTTCGATGGTTTCGCCATCAATCCGGCTGCCGAATTGCTGGGAGCCGCCGTTATAATCGGCGAGCTTATTGGCCTCAGCCAATTGGTCCACCCCGTCAAACACGCCCGCAGCCTGGACGTCCACGTCTGCTTCGGTCACCTTGTCGCCATAGACCTTGACGGTGCCCAACGGGTCCTCGTCATGAGCACCGGTTTGTGTATTGGCCCCACCGGCGCCGCCATCACCCTGCTGACTGATCACAGTGATCAGGGAGTAACTGCCGCCTGCATCCTCGCCGTAGGTGATGCTGGCAATCTCTACGGTGTGGCCGCGGATGATGATTTGATCGCCATCCTCCTTGGAGTAATCCAAAACCGTGTCGTTGCCGAACCCTTCAACCCAATGGCCGTGCACATCATCATTCTCCCCGGCCACGCCGCGCCAGTTCACAGCGCCGTTCTTGCCGGTGTGCTGGGCTTTTACCTCGTCGGTCGCATTGAGAAGCGCGCGGAACTCGAAAATGTCCCCGCCGGCCCCGCCTGAGACCTCATCATCGCCGGAGCCTTCCGGCAAGGCTGGGCCGTATCGCCCTTGCGCGCCATCCGTTTGCGCCGGGTCTGGCTCGCCTGCGTCACCGTAAGAGATGATCCGGTCCCGGCCTGAACTGCCTTCCACAGATTGCCGGCCGCTGCCAAGTTTGAAGGTATCGCCCTTTTCAGAGCCAGTGAACTCGTCGTCGAACATTTATGATTTCCCTCTCGTAACAGTCGTGTAGATCCCCGCGCGAAGCTGCGCATGGAGGGGGGGCCATAGGTTGGCTGTCAGAGGGCGTAAGTTCGATTTCTTAACGGCTGCTGCGAATCGATACCGGGATTTTATGAAACTTGATTCGACTAATTTGGATGACTTTAGCGCTGTCCGACTCTGCGTCCGGAATCAACCATTTAGGGTATATGCTTCAGGCGGCATGTCCGCCGCCACATTTTCCAATAGAGTTAATGTCATGCCGAATGACTGGCAAAAGCATGGCCAGTTTTGGGCTCACACTCAGCGCTTGCGTGCACAAAATGGCTGTTCGGGGGCACAAGCCGGCTTAAACCACCTTGGTGCTGAGCGCGCCGACCCCTTCGATGAAGCCGTGCATTTCATCGCCCCGGCTGACCGCTGCAACACCGGCGGGCGTGCCCGACATAATAAGGTCGCCGGGCATCAGTTCAAAGAGCCCTGAGAGATAGGCGATCATCTCCGGTACTTTCCAGATGAGCTGGTTCAGGTCCCCTTCCTGGCGCAACTCGCCATTCACCTTCAGCCAGATGGCGCCACTGTCCGGGTTACCGATTTCAGAGGCCGGCACCAGATCGCCGCACGGGGCGGACTGCTCGAACGCCTTGCCGATCTCCCACGGCCGGCCGGCCTTCTTGCACTGAGCCTGGAGGTCGCGCCGGGTCATATCGAGCCCGACCGCATAGCCGTAGACGCAGTTCAGCGCCTCTTCCACCGGGATGTTTGTCCCGCCTGATTTCAGCGCCACCACGAGCTCGATTTCATGATGCACATCTTCCGAGTTGGGCGGATAGGGGAAGTCGGCCCCGTTGATCAGCAGGTTGTCCGGGTTCTTCTGGAAGAAAAACGGCGCTTCGCGGTCAGGATCGTGGCCCATCTCAATGGCGTGGGCAGCGTAATTGCGGCCGACGCAATAGATCCGGTGCACCGGAAACACATCTGCGGAGCCCCGCACAGGCAAAACAGCGGCAGGTGGCGGCGTAATCACATATCCCATGGGGCTCATCTCCAGAACTCGCGGTGCATCCAAGCGCGCATCAATAATGTGCCTTGAGCAAAAGCGCAATTGGATGAGGCAACTGATCAGTTGGTGCGCGCGTGACGCCGCTGCCAGCCCCGCTAATCTTTTGCCTGAGCCGGCAACGCTAGACGTTTTCCGGCTTCTTAGGGGTTTTGGCTGGTTTCTTGGCGTGCTTCTTGATCAGCCGTTCTGCGGCATCTTCAGTGATTTCGGGAACCTTGCCTTCTTCGCCATTGCCCTCCGGGTCGTGATTTGGCACCACGAGGCCAGCGGAAATCACGAGCTTGGCCGCTTGTTCCACCGACATATCCAGCCGGATGATGTCGGCCACCGGCACAAACAAGAGAAAACCGGAGGTTGGGTTGGGGGTTGTGGGCAGAAAAACACTGACCATGTCACCATGATCTGCCTTCAGGGGGATCTCCCCCACCGTATCACGCGACACAAAGGCGATCGCAAACAAGCCCTTACGCGGATACTCGATCAGCACAACCTCGCGGAACGAGGAAGAGCTTTGCGCCAGAGCCGTCTCGAAGATTTGCTTCAGCGCCCGGTAGACGTTGCGCACCACGGGCATCCGGTCCAGCACACTCTCCCAGTACGCAACGATAGTGCGGCCAAACAGGTTGGCGGTGAGCGCGCCAATAACCGTGATGCCAAAAAGAGCCAGCAGCAGGCCCACACCCGGCACGGAAAACGGCAGATAGTTGTCCGGATTGAAGCCAGGTGGAACGAACGGCTTGATCCAGGCGTCAAACAGGGAGACAAACCACCAGGTCAAATAGACCGTGATTGCAATCGGCGCGGCCACCACGAACCCGGTCAGGAAGTATGTGCGCAACCGCGCGAAGAAACCTGGCCTTGGTAAGGGTGCGCCGAACGCGCGGCGCGACTTCTTATCTCGTGAGTCTGGCATAGACTGACACGCACTCCCAAATTTGGAAGGGGTCTTTGGCCCCTTTTCCCCATAGTCTCGCCTATCTTAAGGCAGAAACATTGAGGAACGCTGTAAAACTATGGTTACGAACTCCTTGTAGCACGTTGGCTCACAAATATGACTGGCAATTGGCGGTGAAGAGAATTTTCTATCTAGGGTTGGCCTGGCTGTGCGTGGGCCTGGGCGTCATCGGGATTTTTCTGCCCTTGCTGCCCACAACCCCGTTTCTGCTGGTCGCACTTTGGGGGTTTATGAACTCATCGCCGCGCCTGGCGGAGTGGCTCAGAACCCACAAGACGTTGGGCCCCTACATTACCGATTGGAGCGATCACGGCATTGTGCCCGTGAAAGCCAAAATCCTCGCCGTGACCATGATGAGCGCCAGCATGGTGTGGCTGGCGTTCTTCAGCCAGGCTCATTGGGCAGTTGTTACTGTGGTGGGCACAACGTTGGCGTGCGTGGCCGTGTGGCTGGTAAGGCGGCCGTCAGAGCCCTGAGCGGGCCGTGCAGAGAAGGCGCGCTAGTCCGGCCACCCCAGGGTATATTTTGCCGGATCGGCACCCAGCAGCCGCAGACAGCCCGCCCTGGCCGGTTCATACTGCCCGCGGATCTCACGCCGCGCCGTGGCGCCGCTTTTGTTGGCCGCTGCGCGGAAGTACTTTGAGAGCTGCCGTGATGCCTCAAGGCAGACGGTCATCTCAGAATTGGTCACCTGGGTCTGTCCAGCAGCCGTCTCAAGTTGGTCTGCCGCGAGGTTCAACAGGTCCTCGCTCATGTACTGGATGCCATAAGCATCCACTTCCAGCTTGTATGTAAACTTCCATAGCCGCAGCGCTTCGGAGAGGTCTTCGCTCTGAACCGGCCCCGTCACCACGGCACCGATGACCCCAAACGCAGCCAAGCGCAGGAGCCGGTCCCGCCGCCGGCTCTTTGTCTTCATCATCAGGTTCGCGAACTGCTGCTTTAGCCCGCCCGGACCACAAAACAGCGAAGGCCCGAACGCTTCAGCCTGCGGCACTTCTTGTTGGCAGACGATCTGTCGTCATAAGCGCCCAGACGCACTCGCCAGTAGATGCCTTTGTCGCCAAGGTCTGCACGCTGATAGACCACTTGCGTGCCTTTGAGAGCGCGTCCGTACTTGGCCTTATACTTTTCCCAGACCTTCTTGGCGGCATCTTCGCTGCGCTGTGCATTGAGCTGGATGAACCAACCCTTTAGCTGTTGGGTCTCGGTTTCACTGCTCTGGTTGGAGTTTGAAGCATCAGACGAGACGTCGGTGGCGCCGCTGAGGGAGGCAACGCGCGTGCTTTCATCAGCTTGAGGCGTGATTTCCGCTGGTTGCTCGGAAATGCTGGTCTGCTGCGGATCAAGGATCACCGGCCCGCCGCTCTTGGCCTTTTCCTGGGCCTGCGGCCGCAGATCCGTCATCACCATTTTCGGGGTTTTTGTCGGAACGGCCTTGGTGGCCCCCACCATCCCCGGGTAGCGGAACGGCAGCTTGGTATCGACCGGTTTCTGCGCGGTCTGTACCGCCTTTGGCGTGCTGCCGGTAACGATCGGATCAACACCGATCAGTTTTTGGGCGCCGCCGGCAGCGGCCATCATTTCCGGCGTGGGCGCAATGGCCTTGGGCAGGCTTGCCAGTGTCTTCTGGCTAAGGCTGGATCTGGCGGCAACCTGAGGCTTAGCCGCCGTTTCGCGTTTTGCGATAATGGGTGAAATCTTGCTCGCCGGCAGCACCAACCCCTTGGCGCTGTAGGGAGTGCCGGTCAACTCGGCATATCGGTCGAGGGCGGGCTTGAAGTCGGGTTTCAGCAATAGAGCCCGAGACAGCGCCTTGCGCGCCTTTGCCTTCTGCTGAGTGGACTGATAGGCCAAGGCCTGGCCGTAAAACGGCAGATGGGGTGCGGGGTAGTGATACTTCATGGCCATCTTGAAGTCGGCCAGAGCGAACTCGTGTCGCCCCACTTCCTGCATCAGGCGTCCACGCGCATAGTAAGCGTGCGAGAACTCCACGTTCAGATAAAGCGCGTTGGTGAAGTCTTCGATGGCCAGCGCTGCACGCTTCAGCTTGTGATAGGCGATCCCCCGGTTATAGATCACCGTGGCGCGGGTTTTCGCCGCCAAGGCATCAAATTTCAATGCCGCCGAATAGTCGCGCACAGCCTGCTTGTATTTCTTAAGCTGCTGGAGCGCCAAACCTCTATTAATCAGCGCAACGGCACGCTGCTCTTCATCGAGGCCTTTGGCGGACAGGGCAGCGTCCAAAGCGTCAATCGCAGCTTTGTAACGGCCGAACTTAAGATCGGTGCTCCAAGCCTTTTGGGAAGCCGCGGAAACGGCGGCTTTTGGGGCTTCTTCACCCACAATGGAACTTGCCACAGCACCGCCCTGAAAGGAGAGAAGTGCTGTGCACGCAACACACGATGCGCCTACTATGCCGACGAGTCTCATGGATCCCATCATCGGCAGTATCGGTTAATGAACGCTAAAACACCTGTGTTATTTTCAGCACAGTTTATAAGGTTTGTTAGCCTTATTCGACCGTCACAGATTTCGCCAAATTCCGGGGCTGATCCACGTCCGTCCCCATGAACACCGCGGCATGATAAGCAAGCAGTTGGACGGGTACGGAATAGAGCAGAGGATTAATGAACGGATCTGCGCTTGGAACGAGGATCCGGTCAAACTCTCCGGCCCCGTTTCCACTGTCATCGCTGATCAACACGATGCGGCCGCCACGCGCTGCCACTTCTTGCATGTTGGACACCGTCTTCTCATAGAGCTCATCACGCGGCGCGATCACCACCACGGGCACCTGATCGTCGATCAGCGCAATGGGGCCATGCTTCAGCTCGCCGGCGGCATAGCCCTCGGCATGAATGTAGGAGATCTCTTTGAGCTTCAGCGCGCCCTCCAAAGCAATGGGGTAATTCACGCCACGGCCCAGATAAAGCACATCGCGCGCACCGGCAATCTTGTGTGCCACCTGGGAAATGTGAGGTTCCAGATGCAAGATCTCTGCAATGTGCCTTGGGGTTTCCACCAATGCGCTCACAAGTGCCTTTTCGCGTTCTGCATCGATTGTGCCCCGGGCCCGGGCCGCGGCAATGGCCAGGCAGGCAAGCACGGTCAACTGACAGGTAAAGGCCTTGGTGGAGGCCACCCCGATTTCCGGTCCGGCAAAGGTCGGCAAAATGCAGTCGGATTCCCGCGCAATAGTGGATTCGCGCACGTTCACGATGGCCGCGGTGTGTTGGCCTTGCGATTTGCAGTAGTTCAGAGCGGCCAGCGTGTCGGCCGTTTCGCCCGATTGGGAGATCACAATGGACAAGCCCCCTTCGCTGAGCGGCGGTTCGCGGTATCTGAACTCCGAGGCGACATCCACATCCACAGGCAAGCGGGCGTAATGTTCAAACCAGTGCTTGGCCACCAGCCCGGCGTAAAACGCGGTGCCGCAGGCTGTAATGGTGAGCCGGCTCAAGTTGGCGAAGTCGAACGGCAGATTGGCCGGCAGATCCACAACCCGGTCCGCCAGGTTCACGTACTCGCTCATGGTGTGCCCGACCACTTCGGGCTGCTCGGCGATTTCCTTGGCCATGAAATGCCTGTGGCTGCCCTTGTCCACCAGCGCGCCTGACAGTTGGGTGAAATGTTCGGCACGCTTCACCGGATCGCCCTTTTCATCGAAGATCTCAACCGATGAGCGGGTTAGAAGCGCCCAGTCGCCGTCTTCCAGATAGCTCACCCGGTTGGTGAAGGGTGCAAGCGCCGTTGCATCAGAGCCGACGAAGACCTGCGCATCTCCATAGCCGATCGCCAGAGGGCTGCCCTTGCGCGCAGCCACCATCAGATCTTCCTGGCCTTCAAACAAAATGGCAAAAGCAAACGCACCTTCCAGGCGGTTCAGCACGGCCGGGACGGCTTCGCGGGCTGTTTTCCCGGAGTCCAGCTCAGCGGTGATCAAGTGGGCCACCACCTCGGTGTCCGTCTCGGTTGCGAACGTAACACCTTTTGCGGCGAGGCTCTCTTGCAGCTCACGGTAGTTTTCGATGATGCCATTGTGGACGATCGCCACGTGGCCCGCATGATGCGGATGGGCGTTGCCTTGCGTCGGTGCGCCATGGGTGGCCCAGCGGGTGTGGCCAATGCCCGAGGAACCGGTGAGCGGGCTGTCGGACATCACCTGCTCCAGATTGAACAGCTTGCCGGGCGCTCTGCGCCGCTCGATCTTGCCGTCAACAAGGGTGGCAATCCCGGCAGAATCATAGCCGCGATATTCCAGCCGCTTCAAAGCAGACAGGATGTCGGGTGCAACTTCACCGGTTCCCAGAATTCCAACAATTCCGCACATGACACTGCTTCCTTCGCTTGAGCCTATTTCTTTAACTTACCCGAAGCCCAGTTCTCTTTCTCCACCTGCTTTGCTCTGGAGACGGCAAGAGAGCCGGGCTTCACATCCTTACTGATCACACTGCCAGATCCCACATAGGCGCCATCGCCGATGCTGACCGGCGCAATGAGGGCGCTGTTAGAGCCGATAAAGGCGCCGGCGCCGATATCTGTGTGATGCTTGGAGGTACCATCGTAATTACAGGTGATCGTGCCTGCCCCCACATTGGCTTTTTCGCCTACGCGGGCATCGCCAATATAGGTCAGATGGTTGACCTTTGCGCCTGCCTCAACCACCGCCTTCTTCACCTCAACGAAATTTCCCACCTTGCTCCCCTGGCCGATATCAGCACCAGGTCTGAGACGCGCATAAGGCCCAATCAAGGCATTTTCCCGAACGATGCTGCCTTCAATGTGAGAGAAACTCAATATATGGGCGCCATCTTCCACGACAGCCCCCGGGCCAAACACCACATGGGGCTCCACGACCACATCGCTGCCCAATCGGGTGTCTGCGCTTAGGAACGTGCTTTCCGGCGCAACCAGCGTGGCACCGCCCAACATGGCGGCATGGCGCAGCCTGGTCTGGGTGATCGCCTCTGCTTCTGCCAGTTGCACCCGGTCGTTGATGCCCATCACTTCATCTTCAGGACATGTGGCAACGCCCACCTTGAGCCCATCCGCAGAGGCCAATTCCACCGCGTCAGTGAGGTAAAACTCGTTCTGAGAGTTTTTGTTGTCGATCCTGCCAATAAGGCTGGTGAGCGCGGAGGCTGCAAACGACATGACCCCTGAATTGCACAGCGTCACTTTGCGCTCTTCGTCTGAGGCATCCTTTTCCTCGCGAATGGCTGTGAGGTTGCCCTCACCATCACGCAGCAACCGGCCGTAGCCCTTCGGATCGGCCGCCTCAAACCCAAGAACAGCAAGGTCTGCACCAGCGCTGACGCGATCTCTCATGGCCGCAAGCGTGTCCGGGGTGATCAGGGGGGTGTCGCCAAACAGCACAAGGACCGGGCCTTCAAAGCCCTCAATTTGCGGCAACGCGACCCGCGCGGCGTCCGCCGTGCCCAAGCGTTCGGTTTGCACGGCGATCTTTGCCGTCTCGATGCAGTTCAGCGCCTCTTCAGCCACTGCATCCATATCCGGGCCCACAACCACCACCACTTCTGCGGGATCCACCTGCTCAACACTGGTCAAGACGTGCGCCAGCAAAGAGCGTCCGGCGATTTTGTGCAGAACTTTCGGCAGCGAAGACTTCATGCGCGTGCCCATGCCGGCGGCCAGGACAATGTATGCTGCTGATGCCATGGGGAAGCTCTCTTCAGTTGCGCGCGGGCTGCTTTAGCACAGCCAGATGGCCCGTCATTAGTTTAATAGCTCTAACAGGCCCAGAATGTTGCAACTTTTGTGCCGCAGGAAGTTTAAGAAAGTGGCAAGTGCTTTTCAGAGCATCGGAAGTTTGACGAAGCAGCGCGGTTACTTCAGTTTAGACACATCTTTGCTCCTGATTCGCACTGAGGCGACCGGGGCGCGTTTGCGCAAAATCTGGCGGCGTTCCGCCGAAAACTGTTTCGGAGCCTTTCTTGCACTACGTTAGCATCGTGCTGGCTTTCTGCGCCGTTATTGGGCTGGCTATTTACCGGAGCCTCGGCCCTTCACCAGATGTGCTGCTTGCGGAAGCAAGCAGCGTGCGGGATCGGGCCGAGGAACAAAAGATCAACAGCGAAGTGGTTTACAACCAGATCGGCCATCTCAGTAAGCGCATCTTGGCGCTGGAATCGGAGCTGCGGGCGGTTCAGTCACAGAATGTGGCCCTCAGCCGGACCGTGAAGCAGTTGACGGCGCGCTCTCAGTTCACCACAGCCTCAATTCCAAATGCGGCCAGAACCGCCCCGGGACCGCAACCGACCAGGCGTCAGAATCCGGACTTGGCGGCACCGGCTTTGCGGGGCTCTGAAGGTGGGGTCGGCCTGCACTTGGCAACGTTCCGCGATCCGGTCGCGCTGTCAAAGGGCTGGGCCTCGTTACAAAGGCTGGAGGCAAAGCTTCTGGGTGAGCTGACACCTCACGCAAAGGCCGTACGCTCTTCTTCCGGCGGAACACTTTACAAACTTATCGCCGGGCCGATTAACGATGAGAACGAAGCCACATTGCGGTGCGCGCGGCTGAAGACCAACAAGCGCTTTTGCGAGGTTTCGCAAGAGCTGGGCTCACCGCTGGCCCAGAACCTTGCGCAGCAGCCGTCCAAAGCGCCTGCCCTCAGGACGCTCAAACCTTAATCGGCCACCACGCGCGCGCCGTGCATGCCTTGCGCGCGCACCAAATCGGCAATCTCATAGGCGAAGTCTTCATTCTCCAGCGGCCCCACGCGCACCCGGTAGTAGGTGTTCACGCCCACGGTCACCGGACTAACGGAAACAGGCCCCAGAGATCCTAGGGCATATTTGGCCCGCTCGGCATTATCCACGTTGGAGAAGGAGGCTGCCTGGACAAAGAACCCCCCGTTGACGCTCACCGGCACCGGCACGCTCGGAGCGGCCTGCGCGACCGCGGGCTGTGCCTGAGGCTGAATGGGCTGGCGCGTCAGTTCGGGATCGGCGCTGGCAAACTGTGTGCTACCCCGGCGTGGATAGTTCATGGCGGATGCCACACGGGTGTAATCGGCCGAGCGCAGATGTTTGCGGTTCATGGCCGCCAAATGGGTGCCATCGTGGTCCAATGGTGCCTTTCCGAGATAGACCACCTTCACCTTCTGCGTGCCTCGTCCCTTGAAATCCAGGATTTCCGAGCTGCGTTTCGACAAATCGATGAGGCGGTTGTGCGCAAATGGGCCGCGGTCGTTCACGCGCAGAACCGCTTCCTTCCCGTTGGCCAGATTGGTGACCTTCACATAACTGGGGAGCGGCAGCGTGGTGTGGGCTGCGGTGAGGTCGTGCATGTCAAACCACTCGCCGTTCGAGGTCATCCGGCGATGGAACTTCGGTCCATACCAGGAGGCAACGCCCACCCGCTCATAGGACGCAACGTCTTTGGGATAGTAGCGTTTGCCGTTAATGGTGTAGGGCTTGCCGATATGACGCCGGCCGCCGCCCTTGGGCAACGGCCCTTTACCAGGGTAAACGGGGCTGCCTTGGCCGGCAAACAAATCGGCTGTCTTCTTGCCGCTCTTGCCGCTGCATCCCGGCAAGGCGAGCGCCACGGACAAGCCAATGATGACGGGCACTGCTTTTGATAATGAGGAGATCCGGTCTATAGCCGCATCGTAAAGACCATCGGTCCAGCTTTGACTCATGATACGCAACTCACACAACTACACTGGGGGGCGCGATGGCCCAACGGGCGCAAATTGGCCCTACTTGCCTCAAACCATCGCGGGGCTTGGTAAACAAGTCGTTGACGGAAACATTAAAATCCGTCCTTTTGGTAAATGAGGGACCTTTAAGACACCTTTTTAGTGATGGCAGAACGGCGCTCCTTGACCGCGAGGCTGGCGGAACTCATCCGAAGCAAGTCGGTTACAGATGAAGATTTGAAGCTGGCCCACCTTTTCTTGGTGGACGGTGTGCTCAATATTATGGCCGGTCGGCACAGCGAGACCGGACGCAAACTCCTGTTTTGGGGTGAGGCCCTGCGCGACCCGGCCGGCGTCCAGGGCCCGCCCCAACTCGACCCGGCACGCAGCGGCTTTCTCAATGGCGCATTGGCCCATGTGGTCCAGCTTGATGATTTGCATGTGGCCTCGTCAACCCATCCCGGATGCACCGTGGTCCCGTCGCTTCTGGCGCTGGGCCAAGACCTCCCCGCCCGCAAGGTGCTTACCGCGCTTCTGCACGGCTATGAGGCCATGACCCGCATCGGCAAAGCCACCGGCGCAGGCCACAACCGCACGTGGCACAATGTGGGCACCATCGGGCCGTTCGGCGCGGCCATGGCGGCGGCGGAACTGCTGAGCCTCGATGAAGACAAGACCGTCAATGCCCTCGGCAATGCCGGCACCCAGGCGGCAGGGTTTATGGAGTATCTGGATAAGGGGGCTGACGCCATTCACCTGCATGCCGGGCGGGCCGCGGAGGCCGGTCTGGTGGCCGCCACATTGGCCACTGTGGGGTTCACCGGTCCGGCCCATATTCTGGAGAGCCCGAAGGGTCTCTTCGCCGCCACCTGCCCTGACGGCGCCCCTCATGCCGTGCTGGACACCCCTGACGCCCCCTGGCAGATCTACGCCACGTCTTTGCGCCATTGGCCGACGTCCGGTCATACCTATCCCACCATCAACGCCCTGCGCTCGATCCGCCAGGAGATCCTCGACAACGACCTTGAGCCGAAAAATTTCTCGCGGGTTGAGATCGAAACCTATCAGGCGGCAATCGATCTGTGCGACAGGCCGATTGTGAGCAATCTGTGCGGCGCCGTGTTCTCCCTGCAATATGCCGCGATCGTGGCCATGCTCTTCGATGACATCACTTTGGACTGCTTTGAAGCCAAGGCCCGCGAAGCCCTGGCCGGCGCCTGTCAGCGGGTGACATTGGCGCGGAGCTTGGACATATCCATGCGGTTCCCGCAAGAATGGCGCGCGCGGGTGACGCTGCACCACAGTTCCGGCCGCAAGTTTGTCGCTGAAGCACAGGGCGCACAGCCTCAGCCGGATGTGCAGCTTCTCGAAGAGGCGATCCGCGAGAAGGCCAGAGCCACGTTCTCGCGCCTGGAGCGAGAGGAGATCGATCTGATTGCCACCGTTCCGGGCCGCAGCTCTCTTGATGAACCCTTCGCGTTCACGGTTCCTGACTGAGCCGCTCGGCCGGTTCACAAAGCTTGCAAGCGCCCCGCCCCATCTACTAGATAGGACGCTGCCCCGAGCTGATGCTGACTATTTGGGCACCTCTCAAACAATATTGGCGGACGTTAAGCTGATGAGTGATCCAAAGGTAAGGCTGGGCGTGGACATTGGCGGCACGTTCACCGACGTGGTGCTGGAGCATCATGGCGCACTGACCACGGTAAAGGTTCTGACCACTTATGACGCCCCCGAGCGCGCCATTCTGGACGGCATCGGCCAGGTGTGCACCCAAGCGGAGGTGGACGCCTCTAAGATCTCCAGCATCATCCACGGCACCACTTTGGCCACCAATGCCCTCATCGAGCGCAATGGCGCAAAGACCGCGCTGATCACCACCAAAGGCTTTCGCGACGTGATTGAAATGCGCACGGAGAGCCGCTTTGAACAGTATGATCTCAATCTCAAGCTGCCCGATGCTTTGATTGACCGGGAGCACCGGTACGTGTTGGACGAGCGCATGGGCGCCTCCGGTCAGGTGCTCAAAGCCCTTAAGCCGGCCGAGGTGGAGGCGCTCGCCGAAGAGATCAAAGCCGGCGGCTATGAAAGCCTGGCCATAGGGCTCATTCACTCATACCTGAACCCGGCCCATGAGATCATGGTGCGCGATATCTTCGCCAAGGCACTTCCCAATGTGACCCTTTCGCTCTCCTCGGAAGTCTCCCCGCAGATGCGCGAGTACGAGCGCTTCAACACCGTTTGCGCCAACGCCTATGTGAAGCCGCGCATGCGGGCCTACCTGACCAGGCTCACCGAAAAACTGGCCGGCATCGGCATCTCAGCACCGGTGTTCCTGATGCATTCGGGCGGCGGGATCATCTCGCTGGACAGCGCCTCGGAGTTTCCGGTCAGGCTGGTGGAATCCGGGCCTGCCGGCGGGGCCATTTTTGCTGCCCATGTGGCTGCCAAGTACGGGCTGGACAAAGTGTTGTCGTTTGACATGGGCGGCACAACCGCAAAGATCTGCCTGATCAAGGCGCAGAACCCCAAGACCGCCCGGGTGTTCGAAGTGGCCCGCACCTACCGTTTCAAGAAGGGCTCCGGCATGCCGATTTCGATCCCGGTCATTGAGATGGTGGAGATCGGGGCCGGTGGCGGCTCGCTTGCCAGCGTGGACGCCATGCGCCAGATCCGCGTGGGCCCGGAGAGCGCAGGCTCTGAGCCCGGCCCGGCCTGTTATGACCGCGGCGGAGAGAGGCCGGCGGTTACGGACGCAGACCTTGTTCTGGGCCGGCTTGACCCGGACAATTTCGCCGGCGGCACCATCCAGCTTTCCAGCAGCGCCTCAGAACGCGCGCTGGATGCCCACGTTGGCCAGGTCCTCCAACTGGACACCACGACCGCAGCCTTTGGGGTCTCCGAGGTGGTGGACGAAAACATGGCCAACGCGGCCCGCGTCCATGCGGTGGAAAGCGGCGAGGATCTGTCGGGCTATGTGATGATCGCCTTTGGCGGCGCGGCCCCGCTGCATGCGGGCCGGCTTTGCGAGAAGCTGGGGATCCGGCAAATGCTGGTGCCGCCCGGAGCCGGTGTGGGGTCCGCCATCGGGTTTTTGAAGGCGCCCTTCAGCTTTGAAGCCACACGCAGCGTCTACACCCGCCTTACGGAGTTCAGCCCGCCCCAGGTGAAGGAGGTTCTGGCCGAACTCAAGGCAGAAGCGGGCGATTTCGTGAGGTCCTGCGTGGCCGACGCACCGGTGCACTACGAGTTCCGCGCCTATATGCGCTACGTGGGCCAGGGCTGGGAAATCCCTGTAGATCTTGCCGAAGACGAAGCCGACGCGCCCACAGCGGAGCGCTATCAGGCCCAGTTTGAAGCCGCTTATGCGAACCTCTTCGGCCGCATTGTGGACGGGCTCGATATTGAAATCACCAGTTGGGCAGTGAAAGGCAGCACCGCAGTGCCCCAGCCTGAGAAAGTCTCCGTGGCGACCGCCGGAACGGCTGCCCGCGCGGATGGTGCGCGCCGCCTCTTCGACCCGGCCAGCGGGCGCTTTGTGGATGCCCGCACCGTGGAGCGAGACGCCTTTGAACCGGGACAAACGATGGACGGCCCCGCCCTCATCACCGAGCGGGAGACCTCCATTATCGTCCCGGCCGGCTTTCAAGCCAGCATGCAGTCAGATGGCTGCCTGCTGGTGACGCAAACAACGCCCGCCCGCGCAGTGGAACCCAGCCAAATGGAGCGTTCAGCATGAGCACCGAAGCCCTCTCGGCGGTCTCCAATCAAGTGATGTGGAACCGGTTGATTTCTGTTGTTGAAGAGCAGGCGCAAACCCTCGTGCGCACGGCGTTTTCCACATCCGTGCGCGAGGCCGGCGATCTTTCAGCCGGGGTCTACGATCTGGACGGCAACATGCTGGCCCAGGCCGTCACCGGCACGCCCGGGCATGTGAACGCCATGGCAGAGTCGGTGAAGCACTTCATGCGCGAGATCGGCACCGACAACATGTTTGACGGCGATGTTTACATCACCAACGACCCGTGGATGGGCACCGGCCATTTGCACGACATCACCGTGGTGAGCCCCTCCTTCTTCAAAGGCAAGATGGTGGGTTATTTCGCCTGCACAGCCCATGTGGTGGACATTGGCGGACGCGGCTTTGGGGCCGATGCCAACTCGGTTTACGAGGAAGGCCTCTGCATCCCGATCATGAAGTTTGCCGAGCGCGGCGCGGTCGATATGGGGCTGGTGAAGATCGTGCGTAACAATGTGCGCGAGGCAGACCAGGTGGTCGGCGACATCTATGCGCTGGCTGCCTGTAACGAGATTGGCCACCGCCGCCTGGTGGAGATGCTGGAGGAGTTCGGCCTGGAGACCCTTGAGCCCATCGCCGAATTCATCCTGGAGAACAGCTACCGGGCAACGGTGGAACGCATCGCCGCCCTGCCCCGCAAGTCGGTCACCAATGACATGACCATTGACGGCTATTCCGAGCCGATCCGCCTGTGCGTGCGCCTCGATATTGAGGAGGACCATATCCGGGCTGATTTCAGCGGCACCTCAGGCATCGACAAAAAGGCCATCAACGTCCCTCACGTCTACACCATGGCCTATGCGTGTTACGCTCTGAAGTGCGCCATTGCGCCGGAAATCCCCAACAATGCGGCCTCGCTGTCTCCATTCAGGATCAGCGCGCCGGAGGGCTCGATCCTGAACGCGGAGCATCCCGCGCCGGTGGCCCTGCGCCATGTGATCGGCCACATGATCCCCGACACCGTGCTGGGCGCTCTGCACGACATTCTGCCCGGCACGGTGCCGGCTGAAGGCGCCGGCTCGCTGTGCAATTTCCAACTCTCCATCCGCCCGCAATCGGGGGGCAACGCGCCCGCCGATGCGCGCCGGGCGGAAGTGCTGATGTTCAATTGCGGCGGCTCAGGCGCCCGGCCCTCGCTGGACGGGATGAACGCCACCGCCTTTCCCAGCGGCGTGATGACCATGCCCATCGAGGCCACCGAACATACCGGCCCGGTGATCATCTGGCGCAAGGAACTGCGTCCTGATTCCGGCGGGGCCGGCAAATTTCGCGGTGGCCTCGGCCAGTATATGGAGATCGGCACCACCGAGGGCCATGAGTTTGACTTCAGCGCCATGTTTGACCGGGTGAGGCACCCTGCCCGCGGCCGCGAAGGCGGGCTTGAGGGCGGCGCTACCCGCTTTGAGCTGGATGACGGCACGGTGATGCGCGGCAAGGGCAAGCAGGCCATTCCGCCCGGCCGCATTGCCTTTCTGGCTCTGCCCGGCGGGGCGGGCTATGGCGATCCGAAAGAGCGGGACCCGGACCTGATTGCCCGCGATGTGGCGGGCGGCTACATCTCCGCTGACGCGGCTGAGCGGGACTATGGCTACAAAGCCAAATCGTGACGGTGGCGCCTGCAGGACAAAGGTGAAGTTGCCGCACCACATGATCAGTCCTCTCCGCAGAGAGGTGGCGGGCGTTTGAAGGTTTGATGGAGGCCACGCCCGGAATCGAACCGGGGTATACGGATTTGCAGTCCGCTGCGTCACCACTCCGCCACGTGGCCTCACCTTCAGACTGCGCCTGATAACAGGAAGTTAGTGTACAGACAACTGCATCTTTTGCGCAGTTTGGCGCAACCCGCCCATTCTGTCTGATGTGGAGCGGTTTGCGGCTTTTTTTAAGCCCGGTTGCCGGAACGTTTGGCCCACCACACCGCCAGGCGGCGGCGGCGTCTCCGGATGGCAGGAAAGTCCACCGACAAGACCAACAGCCCAAGCGGGATCATCCAGAACCCCAGGATTGGCAGAAACCCCAAGAGACCGCCCAGAACAAGCAGGACGCCGATAACGGTCCGCGCGAGACGGCTGGCAGGTAGGGTGAAGGTGCGGCCAAATAAGGAGATTTTCATGACGGCCCTGAGTTAGGAAGGATTAGCCCTGAGGGCAAGCCTGGGAATGCCTCATGGAGGCAAGATTTCTTGACTCTGTGACATCCTTCGCTTGAATTTCTGAATTTGCCGTATATAAGGAGCGCCGAACCAAAGAGTTTTCCCCGATAGCTCAGTTGGTAGAGCAAGCGGCTGTTAACCGCTTTGTCGCAGGTTCGAGTCCTGCTCGGGGAGCCAGATACCGAAAAGGGCCCAGCGCTGAAGCTGGGTCCTTTTTGCGTTATAAGGTCCGCAAATCTGTGGCATACCGGGGCACGTTACGTCCTTTGCGGAGGCTTTGCCCATGTCCCCTCGCCCCACTTTACTGTGTGCAGCGCTCATTATCTCATCATCACCTCACCTTGCCCTGGCGGCTGACGAGCCTGCCTCATCCGATGGCGCCACGGGCAGCGGGTCGGTGCTGATTGAGGGCCAGCCCGCCAAGCGCGCCGGCGATATTCCCGGCGCGATTATCTCGCCCAATGTGATGATCAACGGTCAACCTGTGATCGTCGGATGCACGGAGGGTGTGCCTATTTTGAGCAAGAGTGTTTTTGTGAACGGCAAACCGAAGATCCTGGGCTGTCAGAAGTAGACCTACGCTGCGCTGCGCCAGCGCTGTGCCAGCACGCGCGTGCGGATGGCCGTGAGAAGATCGGTCAGATTTTCAACCTGAACGCCCTCCGCCTTGAGCTGGGCAAGCGTGCGCGCATCGTGGAGCATGTCTTCCACGCTTTGATCGACGGGTGTGAAGGGTCGGCACGTCTCTAAACGGTCCTGGGTCACTGGATCTGGCCTTCCGCAACTTTACTGTGATTGATGCGGGCACACATGCCGTTTCGGCATGTCGGCACAATGACAGAAGTTTGCCAATTCCATGAAAACCGCAAGCGCAGAGCTTCAGACGGTTGGTGTTTCCAAGATCCGGTTGATCAGTTTCAGCCGGTCTGACGGGTCCATGCTGTGACCATCGCCCCAGTCAGGCGCTGTGGTTCTCTGGGCAGCGCCGGCCGTGGTAAATGCCAGGGATGCGTCTGCGGTTTGTCCCGTTTCCGCGTAGAGGTTTTCCAGGGAATTCAGCGCTTCTGCGATCGTCAGCAGTGCCTGGCGTTCCTCGCCCAGCGCGTCGAACTGATCGTCAATCTCCATGCAACGGCGTTTGATCCTTTGCCTTTCGCTTTCGATCAGCAGTCCAATGGAAAGATCCGACATGACCTTCTACTCACCACTTGTGGTTGATCTGCGGGTGTCGTTTTACCGCTCCTTTCCCGCTTCCAGCCACCGAAAGCTTAACAGTTGGTTAATTGACCCAAACAACACTTGATGTTCCAAAGGCGAATCCCTGTATGAAGGAGATTGGCTAAACAATTCGCCTGAGAAACGTCTCTAAAAGCCAATAAATTGGTTTAAAGGATTCACCACTTAAACTGCTTCATTAACAAAACGGCATTTTCAGCTTGAGGCGAGCAGAGTTCGTTTTGCGTTTATCCAGGATCGTATGATTTGCTCTTATCTGAGCTTCGGTAATCTGGATGATTTGTGGAAAAAGTGTGGACAATCGTTAGGTCCAAAACGCGTTCATCGACGATTAACAAAAGGTTAACGCGGTTTCTTCAGGCGGGCACAGATTTTCTACAGCGCGCGTGCGTCAACTGCGCTCACGAAACGGCTGACAGATGGCAGCATGGTGGATCGGGCACCTCCTGGTTAGCGACGTTTCTGGGTGTGCAGTCCCAGTAAAGCCTCGCAAGCTCCTGATCTGCATCCGTTTTACGGCCCCCAGAAACAAGTGTGATAAGTTGCCATACGCTGTCATGAGAAAAGCCCCCTCCGACAGCTAGACGCCTCTGTCGTCCTTGAACGGCGCCGACTTGCCTGTGGCTTGCTGCGCCATGGTGAGCACGAAGGCCACAGGTGCCCAGACGGCGCAAATGAGAAAAGCAAGATAGGTCTTGGCGTCGGCGGGCCAAATCTCCGGGGCCCCGGCCAGAACGCTCCAAAAGATCATGAGCAGGAACAGGGCCGTCCAAACTCTGCGAATCAGCAATACCATGACCCGCAGTTCTAGCGGCCTCACCGGCCTCCGGCAACGCACCCAAATGGTGGCACCAACGGCTCTAGCTGACGCTGTTTTCAAGCATCAGACTTGCAACGATGCAAATATTGCCTCATCTGGGCGCAAATCCGGAGGGCGAATGTGCCATTATGGCACGGAATTAAAGCGGTGGGGTTGAGTGGTCGAAGCATTAAATAACCCGTTGCGCGCAGCCAGAGCGCTCTTGCGCCTGGATGAACGTGCGCGCGCTCACGGCCTGACGACGGAAATGAGCGGCGATATGGCTGAGTTCAAGCGGGAACGCATGCGCGTCCGCGGCGATCTGGTCAGCCCCATGTTCGATGAAGAAATCAATGCGTTCGGGGAGCATAAGGCCTTCTGGATGCGGGCCATGAATGACCAGAACGAAACGGTGATGCTGCAGGCCTATCGGGTTGACTACATCGATACCAATCTTGCCGATTGGAGCCTGACATGGATGCTCGGGCTCTACCATAAGCGCTCCGAGCCGGTGGTGCCCACGTTCGTGCGCCCGCCGCTGGGCTCACAAACCGAGCAGGTGAACGGCCAAGTGGTTTATTTTGGCGAAGCCTGGGTGCATCCCGACCGGCGCCGGGAAAGCCTGCCGGACCTGTTTTCGCGCTACGGCATGATCCTGGCGCTTCTGAAATGGCATCCTTCCGCCATTTGGGGCTGCATGTATGAGCATCTCTCTCGGCGCGGACATTCGGTGCGCTGGGGGTATCCCATCATTGAACCCAGCGTCTATCGCTGGGAATGGGAGCCGGAAGGGGCGTCCAAAAACGAATGGCTGATGTTGGCGCGCCGGTCAGATCTTGAAGTGCTTATTGACGAGGCCTTGTACCGCGAGGATTGACCCTCAGGGCGGCTAGAGCTCTAGATGAGCTTGGGCGTTGCCGGACTGGTCTGGCAGAACGAAGACACGCCCACGCGGCCATCCTCGAAGGTCGACGGCACGATCAGGCGCAAGTATGAGGCCCAGATGGGCGAGCCGCCCGGCGGGGTGATGGTGGCAAACACATGGTCGAAACGCGGAACATCGGCGCTCAGCACCTTTTCGTAGTGAGACATCACCTCATAATCGAAATCCGTATCGGGGATTTCTTCACGGCCTGCAAACTCCGCGGTCCAATGCTCTCCCATAATCCGTGAGAGCAGAGAGTTCTCTCCGGCCCGCTCCAGATAAAACATGTTGCTGTCTTCATGAAACACCGTGTCGACGCGGTGGTCCGTCAGCGCCGCATGCTCATCATAAGCGAGTTGCAAAAGCTGTGGCATGGCCCGCTTGTCCATCTCCTTCTCGTACACATAGGCCTTCTTGGAGAGGCGCACATCGGCTTTGCCGATCAACTCATCAATGCGCTTGGCGGCCTCCTTGGCCCGCACGAAACGCTCGCTCGCCCAGGCTTCCACGAAGAAATTGAGCTGAAACGGCGGCGGGCAAACCCGCAAGTGCGAGATGACCGAGTACAAAGACGACCAACTGGCGCTGGCCAGATGCCAATGAATGGAGGTGCCCCGGGCGTTGACCGTGATGAGAACCAGCCTGTCCTCGCGCATCAATGCGTCAACACCGCGTCTCTCGATAACTTCTGAATCGATCTCGATAAGCTTTCCGTCGCTTATCCACAGTTGGGCGCTCTGCATTCTTCGCAAGTCCCCCCCGGCACTTAGCAAGCTCATTTCTCGTGTCAGACCAATCTGCAACTGGCCCGGATAATGTGACTAAGATCCCATTTCGCCATTACCATTCGGTAAACAATCAGGCTAAATGCAGCGTCAAATTATGCACGCTTAGCTTGTACATAGCTGTGGGCCAGTATTGCAGACACCACAATAGCGCCGCCGATCAGCCCTTGGGTGGTGGGGATCTCACCGATGACCAGCCACACCCAAACGGGCGCAAGGAAGGAATCCAACAACATGAGCATGGCCACTTCAGGCGCGGAAATATAGCGCGTGCCCAGCGCCAACAGGCCAAGCGAAATTGGCATGATGAGAAGACTGTTGAAGCCCAGCAAGCTTACCTGCGTGAGGTTCAGCGAGAACGGATCGGCAAACCACACCGCCACAATCGCCGTCAGCAAACTGCCGAAGCCGGGCGAAAAGGTCATATCCTTGCCGGACCATCGCATAATGGTGAGCGAACAGGCCAAAGATGTGGCCGCGATCAGCGCCATGAGGTCTCCGAACAGGTGTCCCGTTCCTAAACCTGAGGTTGCAATAATCAAAACCCCCACAATTGCAACCGCAATCGCGACCCAGGTGTGAGACCGCACAGGCTCTGCCAAAAAAATGCGGGACAGTATGGCCGCAAACAGGGGCGCAAACGCCAAAATGAACACCGCATTCGCGGCGCTTGTGTGGTGGATGGCCGTCATGAACGAGATGTTGGTCACCGCGAAGGTGGCGGCAGCCGCAAAACCTTCGATGCCGTTGATAAACGGGACCTGATTGCCGCGCCGGTAGTGGGTCCAGAACCAATAGCCCAGCATCACAAAAAACACGCATAATCCGCGCACGTAGACCACTGTCCACTCGTCGCTATGCGCCAATCTCACCAGTGGAATGTCGAACGTCATGAGAAACGCACCAATACCCGTTATCAACAATCCCTTACGGTGATCATTGAGACGTTCACGTGTTTGAGGTTGCGTTGTCATGGAGTGTTGGGTGACCTGAACGGCATGAGGTAATGCGCGGGTGACCGGGAAAGCACCGGCGGCGCAACTACCGCTTGGTCAGGGCTCGCAGATGGAGACCAACGTAACAAGATAAGAACGGCATAAGGATCCCTCGGCTTCTTCCCACTGTTTGCGCGGTGGTCGGCGGTCTTCACACCGCGAGTTCCACCTACCTGAAGTTGCTGAAAAATGAAATAATTTTTTCCGTAAACCTCAGCTTGTGCGCACAGTCGCTCTAATTGGTGAAGATTTTGCCTCCATTTTGGAGATTGGCTTGACTTGTCTCTTCTCAGTTATGAGAATCGGATCAATTCATTGAATCGGAACACATAACCCCGTGCCCAAGTTCATCAAATTTTACGACGAGGCCCTGGACCTGGCGGTGTGCGAACAGATCATTGCGCGCTTTGATGCAGATCCGTCGCGCGAACAGGGAAAAGTCTCCGGAAACGCAGGGGCAGAGCTGGATCTGGCCGGAAAACAGACCACCGAGCTCGTGCTGCCGCAAGACAGCTGGGGAGATATGATCTCCGCGTTGCAGAGCTCACTTTCCCAGTTCCTGGGACGCTATCAGGCGGATGTGAAGTTTTTGGCAGGATCCGACCACAAAGATCTGCATGCCGAACCGCTGAGGGTGAAGAAGTATGATCCCGGCGGCCAGTTTCACTGGCACATCGATGATAACTCCGCTCAAAACCAGACCCGCGTTCTCGCCGCGCAGTGGTACTTCAACACTGTGGACAGAGGCGGACATACGGAATTTGAAGATCAGGACGTGCGCATCAAGCCGGTGGCCGGGCGTATTGCGTTTTTCCCCGTGGGCTGGACCTACCGGCACCGCGGCGCGCCGCCCAAAAGCGGCCCGAAATATGTGTGCACCACTTTTGTGCACCGAATATTCTAGAAAGCCAGGCCCATCGGGCTTATGTATCTGGGCTCGCCAATCTTTCCATATGACCGGGCCTGACCCTTATGAACATCCACGATACCGTCGCTTCAACCATCGGCAACACACCGCTGATCAAGCTGAAGCGCGCCTCTGAAGAGACCGGCTGCACGATCCTGGGCAAAGCCGAATTCATGAACCCCAGCGAATCGGTGAAAGACCGGGCCGCGCTGTCCATCATCCAGGATGCGGTGAAGCGCAAGGCAATCGGCCCCGGCGGCATCATTGTTGAAGGCACGGCCGGGAATACAGGGATAGGCCTTGCCATGGTGGCGGGATCCATGGGCATGCGCACGGTAATCGTGATCCCGGAGACGCAAACCGAAGAGAAGAAAGATGCGCTGCGCATGCTCGGCGCGGAGCTGGTGCAGGTGCCTGCCGCACCCTACCGCAACCCCAACAATTTCGTGCGCTATTCCGGCCGCCTGGCCGAGCGCTTGAACGCGGAACATCCCGAGGGCGCGGTCTGGGCCAACCAGTTCGACAATGTGGCCAACCGTCAGGCCCATATTGAGACCACGGGCCCTGAAATCTGGGAGCAGACCGGCGGCAAGATCGATGGCTTCAGTTGCGCAGTGGGCTCCGGCGGGACGCTGACCGGCACGGCAGAATATCTGCGCTCCAAGAACCCGGACATCAAGATCGCCCTGACCGATCCGGAAGGCGCTGCCCTTTACCGCTATTACCGGGATGGGGAGCTGAAAGCAGAAGGCTCCTCGCTCATGGAAGGCATCGGCCAAGGGCGGATCACCGCGAACCTGGAAGGCTTCACACCGGACCGCCAGTTTGAGATCCCGGACGCGGACGCCCTCAACATCATCTTCCCCCTGGTGCATGAGGAAGGCATGTGCCTTGGCGGCTCATCGGGCATCAACATTGCCGGTGCCATCCGTCTTGCCCGTGAACTGGGGCCCGGCCACACCCTTGTGACGATCTTGTGCGACTATGGCTCGCGCTATCTCTCCAAGCTCTACAACCCTGCATTCCTGCGCGAAAAGGAGATGCCGGTGCCTGAATGGATGGATCCGGCGCTTCAGAGCACCTTGCCAAGCGTGTTTGAGGAGGTCGCAGACACATGACCGAGCAGCTCTTCCGAGATGACGCTTACGCCCGCGAGTGCACGGCCAAGGTGGTCGCCGTGAACGACCGTGGCGGCATTCTGCTGGACCGCAGCGTGTTCTATGCCACCTCCGGCGGCCAGGCCGGCGACAAGGGCGTTTTGGTGAGTGAAGCGGGTGATGAGATCGCCATTGCCCTTGCGGTCTATGATGAGAACAAGAATGTGGTGCATGTGCCGGCGGTCGAAGGCTCTGCACCCGAGGTGGGCACGACGGTGACGGCGCGGCTGGATTGGGACGCCCGCTACGCCCATATGCGCATGCACACCTGCATGCATCTGCTCTGTTCGGTTCTGCCCTACCCGGTGACCGGCGGCTCCATCTCCGGGGATACGGGCCGGCTGGATTTCGACATTCCCGAAGCCGTGTTGGAGAAGGACGCCCTCAGCGAGCAACTGAACGGGCTGATCTTGGCCGATCATCCGGTGAGCGATGACTGGATCACCGATGAGGAACTGGAGGCCAACCCCGACCTTGTGCGCACCATGGCGGTGAAGCCGCCCATGGGCTCAGGAAAGGTCCGGATTGTGAAGATCGGAGCTGACGGCGAAATCGATCTGCAGCCCTGCGGCGGCACCCATGTGCGCTCTACCGGTGAGATTGGCCAGGTGGTGGTGTCAAAGATCGAGAAAAAGGGCCGCCAGAACCGCCGGGTGCGCGTAACGTTCGCGTAGTCTGCGTCCTTGCGAAAGCGAGGACCTTCTCAGCCAGGATAAAGAGACGAGCTATGGGCCCTCGCGTTCGCAAGGGCGCGGCAGCTGTGGGATGACGCAGTGTGCCTCAGCTCAAATATTCATCATTGTTCGCACCAAGCGCTGGCGCGTGCTGGGGCTCTTCTGAGGGCCGGCGGAACTGCGGGGCCACCGCCACAGGCAGAGCCGGCAACTCCTCGCCTTCTTCATTGGTCACCACGTGCTGGAACAGCCCCCGGGCATGGATGTTGGGGTCCGCCATCGCTTCTTGCAGAGACTGAACGATGGAACAGCAGCAATCCTGGCCGAAGAAGGTGCGGCGCCAGTCCTCCGCCGGCCGGCTGGCAATGATCGCCCGGCACGCCTCCAAGGTTGCGGCAGGGTCCGCTTCATCGTTCCTCAACTCCTGGGGCAGCTCGATCAGGTCGCAGAACACCGACCAGAACCGGTCCTCAAGGGGGGCGGCGGCCACATGGCGCCCGTCGCTTGTGGGATAGATATGGTATCGCGCCGAGCCCCCGGTGAGCCGTTCTTGAGAGGATTTCGGCCAGTCGCCCTCAAGCATCCCCTGCCCCAGCGCCCAGGACATGAGCATAAACAGGTTATCGGTCATGGCGATGTCCAGATGGCTCCCCTCGCCCGTCTTCTCGCGGGCCAGAAGCGCCATGAGAATGTTGACCACCGCCGGGTACGTGCCGCCGGCCAGATCAGCCGCCAGCACCGGCGGCAGGCACGGCTTTTGCGCATCGCCCATGCTGAGCGCCAGAAGGCCGGCATCGCCCACATAGTTTAGGTCGTGGCCGGCCACATCCACTTTAGGCCCGGTTTGGCCATAGCCGGTGATCGAGCAATAAATGATCTTCGGGTTGATCGCTTTAATCGCCGCATAGCCGAGACCCAAGCGGTCCATGACGCCGGGGCGAAACTGTTCCAGAATGACGTCGGCCTCCCGCAGAAGCGGCTCCAAAAGGGTGAGCTGCTGGCGGTCTTTAAGGTTGATGGCCAGGGACTTCTTGCCCCGGTTCAAAAGGTGAAACCCCACAGCATCACGGCCCCATTTGGGCACATAGTGGCGCATATCCTCGCCGCTGCCGGGGCGTTCTATCTTGAGCACTTCAGCGCCGGCCTCAGCCAGCATCAAACCGGCGAGCGGCCCGGGGAGCAAGGTGGAAAAATCGAGAACTTTGATGCCGGAAAGCGGCTGGTGGGCGGACATGGACGGACCCCTGTTGAGAACACAACGCAAACCATCGGCGCGCACGATCAAGCCTGGCGCACCCCGTCTGGCCCGACTCAGTCGCATCATCGCCCAGAACCGGTAGCATGAGCCCCACGCGAACGCGACACATTTGCACGTATTATGACCCGGCTCTGGACGCTATGAAAGGCGCCAGTGTTCTCACCTTACGGTCTTTTGATCCCCATGAAGCTTCCTTCCCAGTTTTACAAACCCCTCGCCATTGGCGCGCCCGAGCCGTTACGCGAACTCCCCGTTCGCCTGGAGCGCATGATCCATTTCGTGCCGCCGCACATCGAGAAACTGCGCGCCAAGGTGCCTGACCTGATCACTCAGGTGGATGTTGTGCTGGGCAACCTTGAAGACGCCATTCCCGCCGACCAGAAAGTAGAGGCGCGCCAAGGGTTCATCACGCTCGCTCAGGAAAACGAGTTCGGCGAAACAGGCCTGTGGATGCGGATCAATTGCCTGAATTCGCCGTGGGTGCTGGAAGACATTATCGAGATCGTGGGCCAGGTGGGCCACAAGCTGGATGTGATCATGCTGCCGAAGGTGGAGGGCGCCTGGGACATCCACTATCTCGACCAGCTTCTCAGCCAATTGGAAGCCCGCCATGAGATTGGCCGCCCCATCCTCATCCATGCTATCCTGGAAACGGCGCAAGGCGTTAAAAATGTTGATGAAATCGCCGCTGCCTCGCCACGCATGCATGGCATGTCTTTGGGCCCGGCAGACCTCGCGGCGTCCCGCGGCATGAAAACCACCCGGGTGGGCGGCGGTCATCCCGGCTATGGCGTGTTGGCCGACGCGGACGCCGAGGCCGAAGAGGCCGGCCGCGCGTTTTATCAGCAGGATCTGTGGCATTACACGGTGGCCAAGATGGTGGACGCGTGCCAGTCCAACGGAATCAAGGCGTTTTACGGCCCGTTCGGCGATTTTTCCGATCCGGCGGCCTGCGAGGCCCAGTTCCGCAATGCGTTCCTGCAAGGGTGCGTGGGCGCCTGGTCCCTGCATCCTTCGCAGATTGCCATCGCCAAAAATGTGTTCAGCCCGGAGGTTGATGAGGTCAAGTTCGCGTTGCGCATTTTGGAGGCAATGCCCGATGGCACGGGCGCAGTGATGATTGACGGCAAGATGCAGGACGATGCCACCTGGAAACAGGCTAAAGTCATCGCCGATCTTGCCCGCATCGTGGCAAAAAAGGACCCACAGTTGGCTGCCGCCTATGGTTTGTGAACCAAGCTTGCGCATCACCCTTGCGTTGGCCGCAATTGCTTGCCACATTAACGGGTAGTCTTGAGAGGGCGTTTTGGGACAGGTCGGGAGTTCGGCATGGAAGTGAACCGGTCAGCGAAGTTTCGCATTGGTCAGGTTGTTCAGCACCGCGTCTATCCATTTCGCGGGGTGATCTTTGACGTTGACCCAACATTCTCCAATTCAGAGGAATGGTGGGAGTCGATCCCCGAAGAAGTGCGCCCGGAGCGGGACCAGCCGTTCTATCATTTGCTCGCGGAGAACGAGGAAACCGAGTACATCGCTTATGTGTCGGAGCAGAACCTGCTGATCGATGTCTCCGGCGAACCCGTGCGCCATCCTGAGGTGAGCGACTATTTTGCCGAGTATGACGCGGAATCGGGTGCCTATGTGGTGCCGTCGGGGATCGCGAACTAGCCTCGCGGCTGTTTTAGCTCATTTCTTTTTCCGATCGCTGAGAAGGTCCTCGCTTTCGCAAGGACGCGGGAGAGTAATATCCGCGCCCCAACCACCGTCATCCCGGAATTTTGCGCAAGCAAAATATCCGGGACCCAGGAGCGTGCGAGGATGACGGGGCCTGCGGGGATGACGACACCGAGCGCCCCCACCATTCCCCTCTTTGCATCTCACAAAAAGCCGTTATGGTTGCGCGCATGATTCTCCTGCGCACTGCTGTGATTCTCGCCGTTCTCGCGGTCTCGTGCCTGACAGCGCAGGCAGAGTGGAAGCACGCCATCGCCATGCATGGCGAGCCGCGTTACGGGCCTGATTTCAAGCATTTTTCCTACGTAAACCCAAATGCGCCCAAGGGCGGGGAGCTGCGTATCTCCGTGCTGCGCAGCTTTGATTCCACCAATCCGCTCATTGTGAAGGGCGTGCGGGCCTCCGGCGTCCGGCTGTGGACCCTGGAGAGCCTGATGGCGCGCGGCCACGATGAGGCCTTCACGCTCTATGGCCTCCTGGCCGAAGCCATCGATGTTCCCGACGATCGCAGTTGGGTGGCCTTCCGCCTTAACGAGAAGGCGAAGTTCGCCGACGGCCGGCCGGTGACGGTGGATGATGTGGTGTTCTCGCTGGAAACCTTGCGCGATTTCGGGCGGCCCAACTACGGCACTTACTATTCCAAGGTGACCAAGATCGAGCGCCCGGCCCCGCGTGTGGTCAAGCTCCACTTCGCCTCGGACGCGGACCGCGAGATCCCGCTTATCATGGGCCTGATGCCGATCCTGCCCAAGCATGTGTTTGAGGGTAAACAGTTCGACAAAACCATGCTGACCCCGTTCCCGGGCAGCGGGCCCTATATCATGGATGAGATCGACCCCGGCAAATCCCTCACCTATCGGCGCAATCCGGAGTACTGGGGCCGTGATCTGCCGGTGAACCGGGGCCGCTTCAATTTCGAAACGGTGAAATACCTCCACTTCCGCGACGGCAGCGCCGCCTTTGAAGCCTTCAAGAAAGGGCTGGTGGATGTGCGCGAGGAGAGCGACCCCACCAAATGGGCGAATGACTATGTGTTCCCCGCGGTCAAGGAGGGCCGCGTGGTGCTGAAAGAGGTGCCCAGTGGGCTGCCTGCGGGCATGTTCGGCCTGGCCTTCAACACGCGCCGGGCTGTGTTTGAGAACCAGGATGTGCGCCAGGCGATCCTACAGCTATTCGATTTTGAGTGGACCAACGCCAAGCTCTACAACGGTCTTTATGCACGCACCCAGAGCTTCTATTCACGCTCGGAGCTGTCCTCGCACAAGCGCCCGGCCTCCGACGTGGAGCGCGATTTGCTGAAACCTTTTGCGGGCGTGGTGAACCCGTCCATCATGGAGGGCACCTATGCCGTGCCATCGAGCGATGGCAGCGGGCGCAACCGGAAGAACCGGCGCGTGGCCAAGCAGCTTTTTGCAAAAGCCGGCTATGAGGTGAAGGACAGCAAGCTGGCCCATACGGAAACCGGCGAGCCGTTGAGCTTTGAGATCACCGTTGTCTCCAAGGCCGATGAACGCCTGGCGCTCAGCTATGCGCGCTCGCTCAAGCAGGCCGGCGTGGATGCGCGCGTGCGGCTTGTGGATGCCAGCCAGTTTCAGGCGCGGCTGGCCACTTACGATTTCGACATGATCCCCTACCAGTGGGACGCCTCCCTCTCGCCCGGCAATGAGCAGACCTTCTATTTCGGCTCTCAGGGACGCACGCTTGACGGCACGCGCAACTATTTCGGCGCCGATGAGCCGGCGATTGACGGGATGATCGGCGCTCTGCTGGCGGCTAAGGAGCGGGCGGAGTTTGTGGACGCGGTCCGCGCCCTGGATCGCGTCTTGCTGTCCGGCACCTATGTGGTGCCCCTGTTTCACCGCTCAGGGGCCTGGCTAGCGCTCTGGTCACAGCTTCAGATGCCGGAGAATACGTCCCTGTTCGGTTATCGGCTTGAGACTTGGTGGCATCAAGGATAAACCTTCCCGAGCCCAGCCACATGGCGCTCGGCCAACCGATTGGACGGTAGACATCATGAACGCCCTCGCCCAGCCCGTCACCATTGATGTGGTGTCCGACGTAATGTGCCCTTGGTGCCTGATTGGCAAGCGGCGCCTGGAGCAAGCCATGGCGGCCCGCGAAGGGGTTCAGTTTCAGGTGCGCTGGCGCCCGTTCCAACTGGACAGCACCATTCCTGAAGACGGCATGGACCGCCAGGAATATCTCAGCCGCAAGTTCGGCGGGCCGGAGGGCGCCAAGACCGTCTATGACCGAGTGCGCGCGGCAGGTGCTGAAGAGGGCATCGATTTCAAGTTCGAAGACATCAAGAAATCCCCCAACACCATCAACGCCCATCGGCTGCTGCGCTGGGCCGACCCCATGGGCGTTCAGAACGAAGTGGCGGAACGCCTTTTCAGTCTCTACTTCCTGGAAGGGGGAGACCTGACCGACAAGACGGTGCTTGCCGACAATGCCGAAAAAGCCGGGATGGAGCGCGAGGTGGTGGAAACTCTGCTGGCGGGCGACGCCGACAAGGAAGAGGTGGTTCAGGAAATCGCCACCGCCACCCAGATGGGTGTGACCGGCGTGCCGTGTTTCATCATTGACGGCAAATATGCGGTGATGGGCGCCCAGACGCCCGATGTCATCGGCGGCGCCATCGACAAGGTTCTGGAGGAACGGGCCGAGGCACAGAGCCCAGCCGCCTCCTGACGTGCGTTCAGGAGCCCCCAAAAAAACTCATCAAAACGTTCGGAGATCAGCCATGGTTCGCAATCTTGTTTTGAGCAGTGCCCTCGCCTTCACCTTAGGGCTGAGTGCCCTCAGCACCGAGGCTGAGGCCCAGGAAGCCCCATGCGGCGGCAGCTTTGACCGGTGGATGAGCCAGGTGCGCAGCGAAGCGCTGAACATGGGGATATCCCGCAATGTGGTCTCCAGCGCATTGCGCGGTCTGACGCCCGATCCCAGAGTTCTCAGCCGCGACCGCAAGCAAGGGGTGTTCACCCTCACCTTTCTGAAGTTTGCCAGCCGGCTGATCTCCAAGAACCGCATGAACCGTGGCCGCTCTTTGATGAAGAAGCACCGCGCCACCTTCCAGCGCGTGCGCAAGGACTATGGGGTCCCCTCCTCCGTGCTCACCGCGTTCTGGGGGTTGGAGACTGATTTCGGCGGCTTCATGGGTGACTTCAAAACCATGCGGTCTCTGGTCACCCTGGCCCACGACTGCCGGCGTCCGGAACTGTTCCGCCCCCAAGTGTTTGCTGCGATGCGCCTCATAGAACGGGGCGATTTGCGATTGTCCGAAATGGTGGGGGCCTGGGCCGGCGAGTTGGGGCAAACCCAGTTCTTGCCGTCGGATTATCTTGAGATTGCCGTGGACTATGACCGGAGCGGCCGGGTGGATCTCCTGCGCAGCGTCCCCGACGTTCTAGGCTCCACCGGCAATCTAATTAAGAGCCATGGCTGGCGCGCCGGCGAGCCGTGGCTCCAGGAGGTTCGCGTGCCGCGCTCCATGCCCTGGGACCAGGCCGACATTGCCATCACCCACAGCCGGGCCCAGTGGGCCAAGTGGGGCGTGACCCGGGCCGATGGCAAGCGGTTGAAGGGGGACAATCTAAAGGCCTCCCTGCTCTTGCCCATGGGCCACAAGGGACCGGCGTTTCTGGCCTACCACAACTTCACCAAGGTCTATCTGGAGTGGAACAAGTCGCTGATCTACGCGACCACGGCTGCCTATTTCGCCACGCGCCTGGCCGGTGCGCCTCCGGTTCGGCGCGGCAATGGCGAGGTGGTGCCACTGAACCAGGCCCAGATGAAAGAGCTGCAGCGGCTCTTGGCCCGCCGCGGATTTGATGTGGGCAAGATTGACGGCATTCTCGGGGCCGGAACCCGCGCCGCCGTGAAGGCCATGCAGAAGAAGCATGGCTTTCCGGCCGACAGCTACCCCACCGCAGCGCTGCTGAAAAGGCTGCGCTAGGCTTGTGGCAACGCCCCGGGAACGGGCGCTTGAGGACGCCCTCCTCAGCGCCCACGAACGCGAAGACAAGCGCCGCATCGCACAGCTCTACCGGGACGCCGCGCAGCTCTCGGAGGCGGCCGGCCGCACCGAGGAGGCCTATTTCCGCTACACCCAGGCCTATGTCTATGCGCTGGAAAGCGGGTCTGAGGAGCTTGCCGGTGAACTTAAGGACAAGCTGCGGGCTGAAGGCCGTGAAGAATGACGGAATTTTGATCAATGATCACAGGTAAGCCCAAATCAACCATTAAGCTTCACAGTGATTTGCGCTTGCCGTGTAACGGTTTTGCTGGCGGGGCGAATCTGGAAAATGATATAGCTTCGGGTAACGAAGATCATGCGCGACGCGCGCCATTATTTCACGGGGATGACACTTGTCATGCGTAGATTTTTTCTCGGACTGGGACTGACTTTGAGCCTTGCGGTTGTGGCCGCGCCTGCGGCCACCGCGGCTGAGTTCTTTGTGCCTCAAAGCCACACCTATACTCCGGACAATGAGAGACTTCCGCTGTTCAACACCGAACAGGACCGCATCAACGCGCGGGCGGCTGAGATTGAGACCCGGATCTTTCGCGACAAGCTGGAGCGCCGCAAGCGCCTGGAGCGTTTTGAGGCTTTTGAAGACCACCAGTTCGGCAATCAGTTCCAGCGCTCCAACACCTGGGATTGATCTTCTCTGACTTTCCGGTTTGCCAAATGCAAACATCCCGGACAGCTTTCGCCATCCGGGATGCTTGTTGACGCCTCCTGGTGTTCCAGGACCGAGCCCGTTTTCGGGTCTCGCTTTAAACTCTTAGTGTACGGTGTAGAGCCACTCGCGGGCTTCGCGCTGTGCTTCGGCGATCTCAGACGGGCTCATTTCGCTTGAAATATCACGGCGATACTGTTTGGCGCATTCGTTGCCGCGCAAAGCCGCCAGGTTGAACCACTTGTGGGCTGCGATCAGGTCACGCTCCACTTCCTGGCCCAAAGAATACATGATCCCCAACTGCAGGAGCGCTCCAGAAGAAACAGATCCAGCGTCTGCAATGTCAGCTCCCGATACGATTTCCATACGTGCCATTTTCAAATCCCTGCCTTTTGTTGTTCACCCTTTTTGGGTGATTTCATCTTTGTCCCCTGGCTTATTGGGCTTGGCCTTAGCCGCCCCTCGTTGCCATGGCCTCATCATGCGGGGCGGCTGAAAACAACGCGTTAAACGGTAGACTTAACGGGAGCTGAAGCAAATCTGACCAAATCCTTTAAGGAAAGGATTTGTTGACCCTCAAATATGAGGGATCCGGCGGCATTTGCCTAAAATTGGAGTGAACACCGATCGGCCGAGATTCATATATTCCTAACCACGGTGCACAAACGGCAGATTTAATTTCTCAAGACTTCGGTGCTCAAGGCACGGTTCTGACCGCCAAATGAGCCTTGATGGGCAGGTGGTCGGACCCCGCATTCGGGCGCACCTTCGGCGGAGACAACGGGCGCAGACCGTTTGAGATGAACATATGATCGATGCCGATCTGCGGCAGCTCGAAGAACCAGGTGGGCCAGGTCGGCAGCGACGTGATGCGCAACGAGCCGGAATACTCCTGGAAAGCGTTGACCATGAAGCTGTCCTTGGTGGCATTGAAATCGCCGGCCACAATGAACGGCCCCTTGGCCACGAAGGTTTCAGAGGCCAGTGCACGCATCTGCGAATACTGCCAGTTGGGCGTGAACGGCTGGCTGAAGTGAACGCCGAAGACGGTGAGCCCGCCAAGCTCCTTGCCGAACAGGGCGCGCACAAAGGGCGGGCCTTCCCAATCTGACTTGGCTTCCACTTCGGCAAAGGGGAAGCGCGACAACACCACGATGTGGCAGAAGGGTCCTGTGTCGTTGCAGTCATATTGATGCGGGAACTGCGCTTCCAAAAGACCGAGGATCTTCTTGGAGGTCTTTGGGAACTCCACAAGGACAACCACGTCGGCATCTTCGGTGGCAAGATAGTCAGCGATCTGCTTGGGGTTCTTGTGATGGAACCAGCTGTTGAAGGAAATCAGCTTGAAGGCGCGCTCATTGGGCCCGGCGGCGGGCTGGGGCTCGCGCGATTGGCTCAAAATGGGCCATAGCCCCGCGTAGAGCACGGTGAGGACCGCGGTTACCACAAGCACCAGCACGGCAACCCGGACGCGCTGCACGGTCATCAGAGACAGAGCGGCGATGCCAAGGCCGAGGGTTGCGCCGATCAGATGCACGCGAAGATGTGAGAAGGCATCCAGCGGAGACCACAAATGGCCGTAGTAGCTCGCGATCACCACAAGGAAGAGACCGGCTGTGCCAAACAGGCTCACCAGCAGCGAGAACCACACCAAGCCGCCAGGGCGCCTCACCACTGCGTTCACCTCACGCGCGTCATCCACTGCACCACATCCTTACTCACTCAGACCACCTGTTATGGCAGGCGGCGCCCGGCTACAGCCCTAGCTTCTGCGCCAAGATGGCATTCACAGCCTGCGGATTTGCTTTGCCCCCGGACTTCTGCATCACCTGGCCCACAAACCAACCGGCCATCTTTGGCTTTTCTTTGACCTGCGCCGCCTTATCGGGGTTCTCGGCGATCACCTCGTCGATGATGGCTTCGATGGCCCCGGTGTCGGTGACCTGTTTTAAGCCTTTGTCTTGCACAATCTGGGCCGGCTCGCCGCCCTCGGCGATCATGATGTCCAAAACATCCTTGGCGATCTTGCCGGAAATGGTGCCGTCGGCGATCAGATCGATCAAGCTGCCCAGTTGACCGGCGGAAATGCCCGCATCGGCCACCGGCTTGCCCACCTGATTGGCGTGCGCCGCCAGATCGCCCATCACCCAGTTGACCGCCACCTTGGCGTCGCGGCCCTCGGCCACGGCTTCAAAGAACGCCGCCGTCTCCGGCTCATCCACCAGCAGGCCCGCATCATAAGCCGACAGGCCGTACTGCTCGATCATGCGCGCCTGCTTCTCATCAGGCAGTTCGGGCAGGCTTGCGGCGATCTCGTCCACAAACGCCTGGTCGAACTCCAGCGGCAAGAGGTCCGGGTCCGGGAAATAGCGATAATCGTGCGCCTCTTCCTTGGAGCGCATGGAGCGCGTGACACCGGATTTGGGATCAAACAGGCGGGTCTCCTGATCGATCTCGCCGCCATCTTCCAGAATGTCGATCTGCCGGCGGGCTTCATAGTCAATGGCCTGGCCGATGAAGCGGATGGAGTTGACGTTCTTGATCTCACAGCGGGTGCCGAACTCACCGCCCGGCTCGCGGACCGAGACGTTCACGTCGGCGCGCAAGCTGCCTTCTTCCATGTTGCCATCGCAGGTGCCCAGATAGCGCAGGATCGTGCGCAGCTTGGTCACGTAGGCCTTGGCCTCGTCAGCGCTGCGAATATCGGGCTTGGAGACGATCTCCATGAGCGCCACGCCGGAGCGGTTGAGGTCCACCACGCTTTTGCCCGGCACAAGGTCATGGATCGATTTGCCCGCATCCTGCTCCATGTGCAGGCGCTCAATGCCCACCTCAACGGCACCGTCTTCCGGCATATCCAGATGCACGGTGCCCTCGCCCACAATCGGGTCCTTGAACTGGGAGATCTGATAGCCCTGCGGCAGATCGGGGTAGAAATAGTTCTTGCGGTCAAACACCGAGCGCTTGTTGATCTTGGCTTTCAGGCCAAGCCCGGTGCGCACGGCCTGCTCCACGCAGTATTTGTTGATCACCGGCAGCATGCCCGGCATGGCCGCGTCCACCAGGGACACATGGTCATTGGGCTCACCGCCAAAGCTGGTGGACGAGGCGGAGAACAATTTGGACTTCGAGGTGATCTGGGCGTGGACTTCCAGGCCGATCACCAGTTCCCAGTCGCCGGTGGCGCCGGAGATGAAGTTCTTGGGGTTGGGGGTGCGTGTGTCGACAATCATGGCTACCACCATTTCTCCGGGCGCGCGGTGAAGTCTGCGGCCTCTTCCAGAACCCCGGCGGTGCGGAACAAGGTCTCCTCATCAAAGGCTTTGCCGATGAGTTGGAGGCCGAGCGGCAGACCTTTGGGATCCAGCCCCGCCGGAACGGCAATGCCCGGAAGGCCCGCCATGTTCACGGTCACGGTGAAAATGTCGTTGAGATACATGTGCACCGGATCGGTGATCTCGCCCGGGGCAAAGGCCGCACTCGGGGTTGCCGGGGTGAGCAGCACATCCACATCCTCAAACGCCTGCTCAAAGTCACGTTTGATGAGCGTGCGCACCTTTTGGGCGCGCAGATAATAGGCGTCATAATAGCCCGCAGAGAGCACATAGGTGCCGATCAGCACCCGGCGCTTCACCTCCGGCCCGAAGCCCTCTGAGCGCGTCTTCTCATACATGGCGACCACGTCATCATCGGGCACACGCAGGCCATAGCGCACCCCGTCATAGCGGGCGAGGTTCGAGGAGGCTTCCGCCGGGGCCACGATGTAATAGGCCGGCAGGGCATACTTGGTGTGAGGCAGGGAAACGTCCTTGATCTCAGCGCCGGCCGAACGCAGCCAATCGATCCCCTGCTGCCAGAGGGTTTCGATTTCATCGGGCATACCGTCCAGGCGGTATTCCTTGGGGATGCCCACCTTCAGCCCGCGCACATCACCGGTCAGTGCCGCTTCATAGTCCGGCACCGGCATATCCACGCAGGTTGTGTCCTTGGGATCGGGGCTCGCCATGGAGTTCAGCATGATGGCGCTGTCGCGCACCGTGCGGGTGAGCGGGCCGGCCTGGTCCAGCGAGGAGGCAAAGGCCACAATGCCCCAGCGCGAGCAGCGGCCATAGGTGGGCTTGATGCCCACAAGACCCGTGAGCGCGGCCGGCTGGCGGATGGAGCCGCCCGTGTCCGTGCCCGTGGCCGCTACGCACAGGTGCGCCGCCGTGGCCGAAGCAGAGCCGCCGGACGAGCCGCCCGGCACCAGGGGCGCATTGTCCCCGCCGGAGCGGCGCCAGGGGTTCACCACGTTGCCGTAATAGGAGGTCTCGTTGGAGGAGCCCATGGCAAACTCATCCATGTTGAGCTTGCCCAGCATCACCGCCCCGTCGTCCCACAGGTTTTGCGTGACGGTGGATTCATATGTGGGCTCAAAGCCATCCAGTATGTGGCTGCACGCCTGGGTGTGGACACCCTCGGTGGCAAAGAGGTCCTTGATCCCCAGCGGAACACCTTCCAGCGCCCCGCCCTCGCCGCTTGCCAGCTTGGCATCGGAGGCATCTGCCATGGCGCGGGCCTTGTCGTGGGTCACGGTGATGTAGGCGTTCAGCGCCGCGTTGGAGGTGTCGATCGCCTCCAAATAGGCGTCGGTGATCTCTCTTGAGGTGAAGTCTTTGCCCCGCAGGCCCTCGCGCACTTGGGCGAGGTTCAGTTCTGTTAAGTCACTCATGGCGCTTACTCGACCACCTTGGGCACCAGATAGAAGTGCTCTTCATTGGCCGGTGCGTTGGCGATGACCTTCTCCGGGCACTCGCCATCGGCCACCTCGTCGTCGCGCATCTTCATGCTCATTTCCACCACCGAGGTCATGGGCTCCACGCCCTCCACATTCACCTCATTGAGCTGTTCCACCCAATCCAGGATCGTGTTGAGTTCGCCTTCAATGGCGTGCGCCTGGTCGTCGCTCACCGATATGCGCGCGAGCTTGGCGATACGCCGAACGGTCGCCTCATCTACGGCCATGTCTCTAACTCCAGTGGTGGGAAACGGCAGCGCCTCCAGCGGCGCCACCAAATCAAGGCGATCTGATACCACCGCCGGGTGCGCACCGCAACGGCAACAATGAAGCGTTGGCGGGCCTAGAGATCGATGCTGCCGCCCACTTCCAGAACGCGCACAGTGTCCACGTCATCGCCCATCTCCGCCAGAAACTTGCTGGCGTCCGGATCAATGATCGGGAAGGTGCCGAAGTGGCACGGCAGGATGGTCTTGAAGTTGAAATAGCGCTTGCAGGCAATCGCCGCCTGGCGCGCGCCCATGGTGAAGCGGTCGCCGATGGGAACGATGCCGATATCAGGCGTGTGGAACTCCTCAATCAGAGCCATGTCGGAGAACATGTTGGTGTCGCCCATGTGATAGAGCGTCGGGATGCCGTCGCCCTCAAACACAAGGCCGTTGGGGTTGCCCAGATAAATAGGCGTGCTGCCGTCCATGGTGGAGGAAGAGTGGTTGGCGTCCGTGAAGGTCACCTTGAAGGCGCCGCAGTCCAATGTGCCGCCATGGTTGGCCGGGTTGATGTTTTCCGCCCCCTTGCCTTGCAGCCACATGCACAGCTCGAAATTGGCCAGCAGCATGGCGCCGGTGCTTTTGCAGATCTCCGCCGCATCGCCCACATGGTCATCATGGCCGTGGGTCAGCGCCACATGGGTGCAGCCGGCGGATGCCTCTTCCAGGGTGCCTTCATAAACCGGGCTTCCGCTGATGAACGGATCGATCAAAATCACCGCACCGTCAATCTCCACCCGATAGGCCGCATGGCCCAGCCACGTAATCTTCATCTCTGCCACTCCTGTCTTCAGCATTTTTGTTCCCGCAAGCTTACGGCCTTTGCCGGGATAATCAACGGTTTGCTTTGTTCGGCCCGGCGCCTTAAACAGCGTTTCATGAGCGCGCCCGACATATCCATTGAGGCCCTGGCCGGCACCCTAAGGCCCGGCCAGCGCCTGCTGGGCCTTGATCTGGGCACCAAGACCATTGGAATTGCGGTGTCCGACGTGATGCGTTCGATTGCAACGCCGCGGGAAACCTGGAAGCGGGTCAAGTTTACCCAGGATGCCGAACACCTTCTGGCCATTGCTGACGAGGAAGACGCCGGCGGTTTTGTGCTGGGCCTTCCCATCAATATGGATGGCAGCGAAGGGCCAAGGGCCCAGTCCACCCGGGCCTTTGCGCGGAACTTGCGCGGGAAGACCGATCTTCCCATTGCGTACTGGGATGAGCGCTTGTCCACCTCCGCGGTGACCCGCACCTTGCTGGAGGCCGACAGTTCCCGGGCCAAGCGGGCCGAAGTGGTGGATAAGATGGCCGCCGCCTATATCCTTCAAGGCGCGCTGGACCGCATGCAGAACTTATAGGAGAGAGCTGAATGAGTGCCGTGACCCCGTCTACCCTGCAGCATCTGGCCCTTGAGGTGTCCGATACGGAGCGCTCGATTGAATTTTACCGGCAGTTCCTCGGCATGAAAGTGACCGAGCGCCATAAGGCCGGTGAGGTTGCGGGCATCCCGGTGGACCTCACCTTCATGCGGCTGGGCCGGCGCCACCATGACCTGGTGATCATGCACAATCCGGCGAAAACCTATACGCCGCGCCCGAAGAACCCGATGGACGATGCTGAGGGCATCCCCGCCTTTCACCACTATGCCTATGAGTGCCCGGACCGGGAGAGCTTCCTCGGCGTGCTGGAGCGGGCCAAGGCGCTGGGGCTTGAGATCGTTCGCGGACCGGTGGTCCACAGCCCTTGGGACCCGCGCGGCGACGGCTCCTGGGGGGAGAATGAGAGCTTCTATGTGCTGGATCCGGATAACCACCGCATCGAGATCTTCTGCGATCTGGCCACCATCGATACGGACGGCACCTACATCAATGCTGCCGGCGAGCGCATTGAAGGGGCCAAGGCTGAGGAAATCTGACGCTCTCCGGTGAGCCCCATGCGCGTCATAGACGTTCCCGTCCTGATCGTGGGCGCCGGGCCCACCGGCCTGCTCACGGCCAATCTGTTGGGCACTTATGGCGTTGAGTGCCTGGTGATTGAGCGCAATGAAGGGCTTTCCGATCATCCCAAGGCCATTCTGCTGGACGATGAGGGCTTGCGCGCGCTGCAGGCCGCAGGGCTTGCCGAAGAGGTCTCGGCCAAGGTGATCGCCGGCTATGGCGCGCGCTATTACGCACCGGACGGGTCCTGCTTTGCCAAGGTGGACGCGCCGATCACCGAACATGGCTATGCGCGGCGCAATGCCTTTCTGCAGCCCGATTTGGAGCGGACGCTGCTGGCGGGTTTGGAGCGGTTTCAACAGGTTAGTGTGGCTTTTTCGAGCACTTTAGAGCGTTTTCAGGACTTAGGCGGCGGCGTGGAGGCAACCGTCTCCACCACTGACGGGCCGCTAACCGTCCGCGCTCAGGTGCTTTTGGCCTGCGACGGCGGCCGGAGCACGGTGCGCGAGCACTTGGGGCTCGCCATGCCCGGGCGTACCGACAGCCGCGACTGGGTTGTGGTGGACACGGTGAACGATCCCGACCGCGACCGGTTTTCCAAGTTCTTCTGCGATCCGGCACGGCCCATGGTCTCCATCCCAGCGCCGGGAAGCGGGCGGCGGTATGAGTATATGATCCTGCCCGGCGAAGACCCGGCCGCCCTCAGCACGCGCGAGCGCGTGCGCGAAACGCTCTCCCGATTCCGAACGATCCCGGATGAGGATATGACGCGGGCAGTGGTCTACACCTTCCATGCCCGGGTGGCCGAACGGCTTCAGGTGGGGCGCGTGTTGCTTCTGGGCGATGCAGCCCATCTGTCGCCGCCCTTTGCCGGTCAAGGCATGAATGCCGGCCTGCGGGATGCCTTCAACGTGGCCTGGAAAGTGGCGCGTTTCGTTGCGGGCCGTGCGTCCCCGGCAATCCTGGACACCTATGAGCAAGAGCGCCGTGGGCCGATTGAGGAGATGATCGACTATGCGGTCTCGCTTGGGGAGATCGTGATGCCTGTGGGCGGGTTTGATGAGGCCGCCCGGGCGCGGATCCTGGAGGCCTTGGTGCCGTCTGGCGGAGCGATGCAGCCAAAGCCTCAGGCAGCGTACACGGAGGGCTGGTTGTTGCCGGGGCTGGGTAAGGACCAGTCGCTGCTGGGCCGCCCCCTGCCCCAGCCGATGGTGCCTGGTACGGAGGGCGAGGCGCGGCTCCTGGACGATCATTTGGGAAATGACTTTGCGGTTATCGCCGTGGGCGTGGATGCGCAAGAGATCGATCCGGCCAAGCTCTTGGCGTTGGCGCCAAATACGCTCCATCTCCAGCCCCCGGATGCGCCTCTGGTGGCGAACCAGCTTCTGCTGGTGCGCCCGGACCGGTTTATTGCCGCTCAGATTGATCCTGACCGCTTGGAGGAGGCGGCAGCCCAATTTGCCACTTTTTAGTTGTCTTATTTTGCCACTAAACAGTATGACTATCCGAACGAACCCAATTTCGCGTAAAGCGCTGATCTGAGAGAGAAATTCGGGCTATTTGGCCCTGAGGGGTGACTTTGCCGTTTGCCAGGCGATTTCGTCACCCCGGAATTTGCGAAGCAAATATCCGGGGCCCAGAGCAACCCGCCCCTGGGTCCCCGCTTTCGCGGGGATGACGGAGGGAGAGATGCGGGGATGGCGGATGGGGGGATGCGCAGTGCAATCGCTCCCCTGCGAGAGCGGGCTCTGCCTGTGTTTTTGCGAAACGAACCCTATTTCGCGTAAAGCGCTGATCTGAGAGAGAAATTCGGGCTATTTGGCCCTGAAGGGTGACTTTGCCGTTTGCCCGTAGCACTCATCGTCGTCACCCCGGAATTTGCGAAGCAAATATCCGGGGCCCAGAGCAACCCGCCCCTGGGTCCCCGCGTTCGCGGGGATGACGGAGGGTGAGATGCGGGGATGACGGTTGAGAGAGAACGTGCAGCGCAGCCGCTCCCCTGCGAAAGCAGGGGTCCATAGCTCACACCTATCCCTTGGCTCAGAAGGTCCTCGCGTGCGCAAGGACGCCGCTAACCCGCCTTCAACAGATCCTTGAGCGCCACATCCGGATCGGCCAGTTGCTCCGCCTTGGGGCTCACCCCGCGCTCCATCATCATCTGGCAGAAGCGCACATCGCGGGCGATGGCGGCGCCTTGGCCCAGGCCGGCCACGCCGCGCAGCTCCCCATCTCGCAGGCTGAAATAGACCACAGCCCCCTCGCCCACCGAACCGCGGCAAACCACCGTGTCGAACTCATTGGGAAAGCCCGCCGTCTGCAGGTTCCAGTCATACTGGTCCGACCACAGCCAGGGCACCGGATCATAGACCCGCTCCTCGCCCCGGATGGTGCGTGCCAGGTTGGCCGGCTGGAGGTTGGCGTTCTGATAGGATTCAAGGCGCACATGCCGGCCATAGCGCGGCATGAAGGCCGCCGCACAATCGCCCGCCGCATAGACGCCCGCCGCAGAGGTGCGGCCGAACTCATCGGTCACAATGCCATTGTCCACTTTGAGCCCAGCCTCCTCGGCCAGCTTCACATCCGGCGCAATGCCGATCCCCACCACCACGGCGTCGACGGCCAACTCGCTGCCATCCTCAAACACCACAGCTTCCACACGCGCGCCGCCGCGAAAGCTGGCAATGCGCACATTGGTGCGGATCTCCGTGCCCTTGCCCGCATGGACGCTGGCCACGTCAGCAGCGGTTTCAGCCGGAAGCGAGCGGGCGAGGATCCGCTCAAAGCCTTCCAGAACCGTCACGGTGCAGCCGCACTGACGGGCACTCGCCGCCACTTCAAGGCCGATGAAGCCACCGCCCACAATGGCAAGATGCGCCCCCTCTTTCAGCTCGGCAGAGACGGCGGCGGCATGCTCAGCCGTTCTGAGGAGGTGCACCCCCTCAAGGTCACCGCCCAGGATGGGCAGGCTCTTCGCCACGCCGCCGGTTGTGAGCACGAGATGATCGTAGGTGAGGTGCGCCCCGTCGCTCAGGCTCACGGTCCGCTCGCTCAAGTCCAGCGCGTCGGCCCGGCAGTTGGCCCGGAAGGTGATGTTGTGCTGGCGGTAGGCGTCCTCATCGGCCAGCATCACATCGTCCACGGACGCTTCGCCCTTCAGCACGGCCTTCGACAAGGGCGGGCGCTCATAGGGCAGCAAAGGCTCTTCCCCCACCAGGGTGATGTCGCCCTCAAACCCCTGCTCGCGCAAAGCCCGGGCGGTGCGCCCGCCGGCTTGGCCTGCGCCAATAATCACCACATGTTCCATGGGTCTCACGTGCCTTGAGTGTTCAGCGTTAAACGTGCGGCGTCATAGACCGTCAAAACGGCCCGCAGCAAGGGCAAAATCCCCTGCAGTCCGTTCAATAAATCTCACCACCGCAAGGCTCAGTTGCGGTAGGCGGGCTCTTCATCGTCCAGGATGGCGCGCAGCTCGCTGAAGTGCATTTTTCCCTGGTCGGGATAGCTCTCGATCTCACGGGCGGTCTTCTCGGCCACCTCATCGGAGAGCACGCGCAAGGTCTTCTGGGTCCACAGCGCCTTGATGTAGGTTTCCGACGCCCGCTCGAAATAGTACATGCGGTTGAAGGCATCGGCCACCGTGTTGCCGATCACCAGAACGCCGTGGTTGCCCATGATCATGACCTTCTTGGACGGATCGGTCAGCATGGCCGCGCAGCGCTCGCCCTCCTCCTCGAAGGCCAGGCCGTTATAGTCCTCGTCCACCACGGTGCGGTTGAAGAAGATGGCCGTGTTCTGATCGATCGGCGGCAAGGAGCTGTCCGCCAGGCTCGCCAGAACCGTGGCGTAGATCGAGTGCACATGGATGACGCAGCGCGCATGGGGGCAGCGCCGGTGGACCGAGCCATGCAGGCCCCACGCGGTGGGGTCCGGCGCGTCCGGGTGCTCCATGGTGGCGGCATCGTTCGCGTCCAGCAGCAGGAGGTCTGAGGCCTTGATCCGGCTGAAATGCTGCTGATTGCGGTTCATCAGGAACTGGGTGCCGTCATCGTTGACGGCCAGAGAGAAGTGGTTGGCCACGCCCTCATGCAGATTGAGGCGGGCGGTCCACCGGAACGCGCAAGCCAGATCGACGCGCTCTTCGGGGAAATCGACGGTGTTCTTACCAAATTCGACTTTGCGTACTTCCGACATGATGGCTTCCTTTTGGCTTGAGGGTGGAGCGAAGATATCGTCAAGCGAGCGCCTTGGGCAAGGCTTCTTCGAACGCGTCCAGATCGGCCGGCAAGCCGGCGCTGACCCGGATGCAGCGATCCTGAGGCGCAACGCCCGGCATGCGCACGAAGATGTCCTGTTCGATGAGCTTGGCCAGAACGGCCCGGGCATAATCGCCGTCCTTGCCGCAATCAATGGCCACGAAATTGGAGGCTGACGGCAAGGCGTAAAGGCCGTTGGCCTGGGCAATGGCGGAGATGCGCCCGCGTGCCTGGGCGACCTTCTCAATCACCTCTGCGAGGTAGGCGTCATCTCCGAGCGCGGCGAGCGCCCCCACCTGGGCCACCCGGTTGACGCCGAAATGGTTGCGGATCTTATCGAAGCCTTGGATCAGCTCCGCCTCACCCATGGCATAACCGATGCGTGCGCCGGCCATGCCGCGGGCCTTGGAGAAGGTCCTGAACCGCAGCACTTTCGGATTGGTGACGTCCAGCGGGGGCACGGTGCCTTCGGGCGCGAACTCGCAATAGGCTTCATCCAGGATCAGGACCGCCCCGTCCGGAACGTTGGCGATCATCTCTTCCATAACATCGCTGCCCCACCAGGTGCCCATGGGATTGTCCGGATTGGAGATGTAGATCAGCCGCGCGCCGGAGCTTCTGGCCAGATCGATCAGGGCTTCGGGGTCCTCGCGGTCGTCCTTGTAGGGAACCGTCAACAGCTCGCCGCCATAGCCGGCCACATGGAAGTTGAACGTGGGGTAGGCGCCGAGCGAGGTCACCACCTTCACGCCCGGTTCCACGAACATGCGGGCCACATAGCCCAGAAGGCCATCAATTCCCTCGCCCACCACGATGTTCTGAGGGGCAACGCCGTGATAGGCGCTGAGGGCCTGCTTCAGGTCGTGGTTCTCCGGGTCGGCATACATCCACACCTGGCTGGCGGCCTCCTGCATGGCCTCAATGGCTTTGGGAGACGGTCCGAACACGCTTTCATTGGCCCCGATACGGGCGCGGAAGCCTTTGCCGCGGGCCCGTTCCTGGGCTTCCGGGCCCACAAAGGGCACGGTGGACGGCAATGAAGCCACCAGGGGTGTGAAGTACTTCGCACTCATCTCAACAATTCCTCAAATCGCTTGTTCTTGTCTTCTGCTGCTGCCTTGGCGCCTCAGGTATGACGCACAATGGTGTAGAGCTCGTTTTGGAACCACAGTCCGCCATGTTCTGCAAGCTTGCGGCGGGTGGCTTCCACGTAGCTGCCATCCGCGATCGCCGCCTCCAGGCGCTCATCGTCAATCTGGGCCACATAGACCGCAGCGTTCCAGGCGGCCAGCAAAGTGGAGGTGCCGATGCCGGAGGGCTGCGCGGAGATCTCGCTCGGCAGGGTGTGCATGCCGTACTTGAAGATGGCCTCGTTGTGGGCGGCCTCTTCCAGGGAACAGGTGGCGGCAATCGCCGGATAGGACGTCTTCAGCTCATCCCACAGCATGTGGCGGTTGGTCTGAAACGGGTTCTCGTCCGGCCACACCTCACGCACGATCTCAAGGCCTGGATCGTTGCCGTGGGAATGAACCCCGATCAGGCGCCCGCCCACACTCAGTGCCTTGGCCAGAGGCGCCACCACGTTGCGCACCTTGAATTTGGGCTCAACCCGGGCCCGGTAAGGCTGGGAGGCGACCACAAGGTCGAAATCCGCCCGCTTGTCGCCCCGGTGGGGGATCACATCGTTGAGCACGAACTTCTGATCTTTCCGGTAGATCACCAGAACCGTCGGCGTGGTGTAGACCGGATTGCCGGTCTTCTCGCTGGCGGAGGCCTGCCAGTAGCTGGCGATCTGGCGCTGCATATTGGTGATCTGCTCTTCGAACTGGTGGGAATGCTCGCCCTCCAGCTCCAAGACGATCCAATTGATGGCCATATCGTCGCCCCTGCCCTGCAGAGAGAGCCAGGGGGCCTGGTAGTAATAGAGATTGGTGGCCACGAACACGGTCATGGGGTGCTCGTAGAGCCGGTCGGGCAGCTTTTCCAGGCAGAGCCTGACATCTTCCAGGCTGATCTCCTTGCCGCAGATGTAGAAGGGAATGTTGGGATAGCGGCAATGCATGGTGCGCATCACCCGCACCAGCACGGTGCCATCGCCCATGCCGGCATCAAAAAGCCGCAAGGCCGGCGGGGACGGCCGCACATGCTCGAATTCCGCGCCCACGCGCTCGGACGTCTCCCACTTCTCCGAGCAGGTGTTCACAAACAACAGGTATTTCTGTCGGTTATCGTAGAACCGGAACGGCGTGTTTGACGACATGATCTCCTCGGGGCAGCGCGGCGCGGGGCCACCGTTTGTGTAGCAAACTCTGGGGGCAAAAGTCGTTCGAATTTTTCCAAACGCGCAAACGGGCAGTTAACTGCCGATTGCTAGACTGCTGCAACTTGGGATGAGGAACCGGGGGCAGAACAACCATGACACAGCATGTGCTAGCTGACGATGTAGCGGACGCGGAGGTCCTGGACCGGCGCAACGCCGAACAAGACCGTGAACGCTTTGTAGGACGGGTCGTATCGTGTGACGGGGCGTTTGCCGTCATCCATGCTGACGCTGTGGATATGGGTCCTGGCGCTGCCTCCTATTGGTCCATCGGCCGGCTGATTTCGATTGATGTAGGCAACAAACGCATCGTGGGCCTGGTGTTCAATGTGGACCTCGTGGAGGCCGATTGGGCCAAAGACGCCAACAATGTCCTGCGCATCAAGGCGGAACTGGTTGGCGAGGTCTCAGATGACGAGCATGGTCGCCAGCACTTTGACCGGGGCATCACCAACTATCCGCACCTCGGCGCCCTCGCCCATAAGATCCGCAAGACGGATCTGGCGGCCGTACACCACCCCATGGACGATGATGCGGTTAAAATCGGCCGCCTGAGCCAAGATGGCGCCATTGCCGCGGTTGTCTGCGTGGAAAAGCTGCTGAGCCGCCACTTTGCCGTTGTGGGCACCACCGGGGTCGGCAAATCCTCCACCGTGGCGCTTCTGCTGCGCCAGGTGATTACGGTGAAGCCGGACCTTCGGGTTTTGATGTTTGACCCGCACAATGAATATTCCAGCGCGTTTGCCGACTGCTCGGTGACCATCGACAACACCACGCTGGATCTGCCCTTCTGGCTGTTCCAGCATGAGGAATTCGCTGAAGTGGTGTTCCGCGGCCGTCCGCGGGTTGAAGAGGAAGTGGGCGCGCTGGGCGATCTGATCGCCATTGCCAAGAGCAACTTTGCCTCCAAAAGGCAGCAACCCAACGCACTGGTGAAGCGCGTTTTGGATGCAAACCCGAACAGCGGCATCACCGCCGACACACCGATCCCTTACCGGATGTCCGATCTCTTTGCGCTCATCGAGGAAGAGATCGGCCAGTTGGAAGGCCGCTACGACCGGGTGAAGCTGCGGTCCTTAAAGAACCGCCTGGATGCGCTGGTCAACGATCCGCGTTACCGGTTCATGTTTGCTGCGCGCACCATTGAGGACAATCTGTTCGACGTGGTGAGCCAGGTCTTCCGCTTTCCCCACGACAATCGGCCGATCACCATTTTGCAATTGGCCGGCATGCCCACTGAGGTGGTGAACTCGGTGGTCTCCGTGCTCTGCCGCATCGGCTTTGATCTGGCACTTTGGGGCGATGGCGCCTGCGAAGTGCTGATGCTGTGCGAGGAAGCCCACCGCTATGTGCCCGGCAACGTGGAGCATGGCTTTGCCCCCACGCGCCAGGCCATCTCGCGGATCGCCAAGGAAGGCCGGAAGTTCGGCGCCTATCTGGGTGTGGTCACCCAGCGGCCAGGCGAATTGGACGCGACAATCCTGTCGCAATGCTCCACGGTGTTTGCCATGCGGCTCGCCAATGACCGGGACCAGGAGATCATCCGTTCAGCCATCGCGGATTCCTCGGTGGGCACCATCAGCTTCCTGTCTTCCATCGGCAACCGGGAGGCGATTGCCTTCGGCGAAGCGGTCATGACGCCCATGCGGATCAAGTTTTCCGATCTGCCCTACGAATACGTTCCCCGCGCGCCCCTGTTTGAGCATTCCGCGCAGCGCGATGAGACGCGATCTGGAACGCATGTGGATCTGTCGCTGATCATCGAGCGCATGCGCGCCATGAACCGGAACGTTGTGGGGGTTTAAGGCCAACTGCGTGGACTAGTAGCGCTTATTGCTTGTCATCACCGCGCTCCACCACCGTTATCACCACGCTCCACCACCGTCATCCCCACGCTCCACCACCGTCATCCCCACGCTCCACCACCGTCATCCCCGCGAAAGCGGGGATCTAGGGCGGAGAGCTCTCTATTAACGGCCCCTGGGTCCCGGATATTTTGCTGCGCAAAATTCCGGGATGACGGTGAGCGCAAAATCAGGCCGCTTCGGCGAGCTTCACCAGGTACTTCAAGATCGTATGGCTGCCTGAGAGCCGGTCCTTCGGCTGTTCCCACATGCGGCGCACCACCAGCGCGTGGTCGGGCCTCAGCTTCACGTAGCCCTCGCCCTTGTTGATGTACTCCACAAGGCCCGACGGGTTGGCGAAAGTGTCGTTGCGGAAGCGGATGACAGCCCCCTTGGGCCCGGCATCGACGCTCGCCACGTTTGCCCGGCGGCACAGCAGTTTGATGGCGACGATTTCCAGCAGATGCTCCACTTCCTCCGGCACCGGCCCGAAGCGGTCGCGCAGTTCGGCACCAAAACCATCAATCTCCTGTTGGTCCTCAAAGTCTGCAAGGCGCCGGTAGAGCCCCATGCGCACCTGGAGATCGTCGATATAGCTTTCGGGCAGCAGCACCGAGGTGCCCACATTGATGGTGGGCGACCATTTCTCCTCGCCCTCCTCTTCGCCGCCGCCTTGGCGCAGCGAGGCGACGGCCTCTTCCAGCATCTCCTGATAGAGCTCAAAGCCGACCTCGCGGATGTGGCCGGATTGTTCCTCGCCAATCAGGTTGCCCGCACCGCGGATATCCAGATCGTGGCTGGCGAGCGAGAAGCCCGCACCCAACGAATCCAGCGACTGCAGCACCTGCAGGCGCTTCTCCGCCGCAGGGGTCAGCACTTTGCCTGCCGGCACGGTCATCAGCGCGTAGGCCCGCTGCTTGGAGCGGCCCACCCGGCCACGGAGCTGGTAGAGCTGAGCCAGGCCGAACATATCCGCCCGGTGCACCACCAGAGTGTTGGCGCTGGGGATGTCGAGGCCTGATTCCACGATCGTGGTGGAGAGCAGAACGTCATAGGCCCGGTCATAGAAGGCGCTCATCACGTCTTCCAGTTGCCCCGGTGCCATGCGGCCATGGGCGATGCCCACTTTCACTTCCGGCACGCGTTCTTTGAGGAACTCGGCAATCTCCGCGATATCGCTCACCCGCGGCACCACGAAGAAGCTCTGCCCCCCGCGGAAATGCTCGCGCAGAAGCGTTTCGCGAATGGTCACCGGATCAAACGGCGAAATGAAGGTGCGCACGGCCAGCCGGTCGAGCGGTGGGGTGGCGATGAGGGACAGTTCGCGCACGCCGGAGAGCGCCAACTGCAACGTCCGCGGGATCGGCGTCGCCGTGAGGGTCAACACGTGCACATTGGCCCGCATTTCCTTCAGGCGCTCTTTGTGCTTCACGCCGAAATGCTGCTCTTCATCAATGATGAGGAGCCCCAGATCGCGGAACTTCAGCCCATCGGACAACAAGGCGTGCGTGCCGACAACGATATCCACCTGCCCCTCGGCCAAGCCCTTCTTGGTCTCGTTGATTTCCTTGCGTGTCACCATGCGCGAGGCTTGCTCAATGCGGATGGGATAGCCGCGGAAACGGTCCTTGAAGGTGGCATAATGCTGACGCGCCAAAAGGGTTGTGGGCACGACGATAGCCACCTGCTTGCCCGCCATGGCGGCCACGAACGCTGAGCGCAGCGCCACTTCGGTCTTGCCGAAGCCCACATCGCCGCAGACAAGCCGGTCCATGGGCCGTCCGCTCATCAAATCTTCTTCCACCGCATCAATGGCAGAGGCCTGGTCATCGGTCTCCTGGAAGTTGAAGCGGGCGCAGAACTCGCCATACTCGTCCGGAACCTGCATCACCTCGCCGGCGCGCAGCTCGCGGGCGGCGGCGGTTTTGATGAGCTTTTCGGCGATGTCGCGGATGCGCTTTTTCAGCTTGGCCTTACGGGCCTGCCAGGAGCCGCCCCCTAAGCGGTCAAGCTGGGCTCCGGCCTCATCGGAGCCATAGCGCGACAGGAGCTCGATGTTCTCAACGGGCAGGAACAGGCGGTCCCCACCGTGGTAAGTAAGGAAGAGACAGTCGTGGGGAGCGCCCTGAACTTCGATGGTGCGCAAACCTTCAAAGCGGCCGATGCCATGGTCCACATGCACCACCAGATCGCCGGGCACGAGAGAGGACAATTCGGCAATGAAATCAGTGGCCCGGCGCTGTTTCCGTGTTCGGCGTATGAGCCGGTCACCCAGGATGTCCTGTTCGGAGATCACCGCCAAATCAGGCGTTTCAAAGCCGGCCTCCAGCCCCAGCACAACTGCGCTGACCGTACCCGGCGTGCCGGCTATGACGTCATCCCAGGTTGCCACTTCAGCGATCTGGTTGACCCCGTTTTCGCGTAAGATGGCGCTGAGACGCTCCAGAGACCCACGGCTCCAGCAGGCAACCACCACGCGCTTGCCAGCGGCCCCTTGCGCGGCGGCATGATCGCGGAAAGCAGCGAAAACGTTGCCGCCCTCCTCTGCCCGCTCAGAAGCAAAGGTGCGGGCCACCTTGCCCTCAACGGAGATGACCGGCGCGCTTTCGGTGCTCGGCGGTTCGAACGGCGTGAAGTGGTAGCAACAGCTGGTCGCGGCCAGTTTGCCGGCCCACTCCTCAGCGCTCAAGTAGAGCTCTTCCGGCGGCAGCGGCTTATAGGGCGCAGCTCCGAATGTGTCATGCTCCAGGGCATCAATCCGTGCCTGATAGAAATCCTGGATCTGTTCCTGCCGGGCACTGGCGGCCTCGTCGGACGCATGGTCGAAGGAGATGGCGAGCCAGTCCGCATAGTCAAACAGGCTCTCCATGGTTTCGTGGAACAGGGGCAGCCAATGCTCCATGCCGTCGTACCGGCGCCCGGCGCTCACCGCCTCATAGAGCGGGTCTGACGACGTCACCCCACCGAATCTCGCCGCATAGCCTGTGCGGAAGGTGGCGATGGCCTCAGGCGTAAGCAGCAGCTCTCCGGCGGGCAGCAGCTCCAGGCGCTTCAATTGCCCGGTGGTGCGCTGGGTTTCCGCATCGAAGCTGCGGATCGATTCCAGGGTGTCGCCGAAGAAGTCGAGGCGGACAGGCTCTGCCGTTCCGGGCGCGAAGATATCAACGATCCCGCCGCGGATCGCATAGTCGCCGGGATCCACCACCGTGCCGCTGCGTGTGAAGCCGTTTTGCGCCAGGAAGGCTTGGAGCTTGTCAATGTCGACCATCTGGCCGGGCACGGTGGACCAGGCTGTGTTCTCGATCATTTGCCCTGGCGGAACGCGCTGCAGCGCGGCGTTCATGGTGGTGAGGAAGACCACCGGCGTGCCCTCTCCCGCGCTGAGTGCGCGCAACCTGGAGAGCGCACTCACGCGTTGGGCCACGATCTCAGCCCGGGGGCTCACCCGGTCATAGGGCAAACAGTCCCACGCCGGCAGGCTGACCACCTCGATCTCAGGGGCAAAAAAGCCGAACGCTTCGGCCAGAGCGCTTAGCCGGCGGTCGTCGCGGGCCACGTGCAGGAAGGCCCGCCCTTTGCCCTCAAGCCGCGGATCTGCGCCAGCGGCACGCACCAGATCGGCCAGCACCAACGCATCGTAGCCTTCAGGCGCCCGGGCAATGGTGACAGAGCCGCCGGCCTTTATAATCTGGTCGATTTTCATGTGTGCACAACGTCAGGAATAGTCGGCTGGTTTGTAAGAGAAGCTGAGGATGGATGCCATAAGTTTTGTATCAAATTCCGGTGCCACCGGCTCATTTCCCATGAGCCAGGCCGACAAGGTGGGGTCGGGCAGCGCAATGATGGCCTCCAGCTCGTCCACCTCGGCTTCAGTGAGCCCTGCAATCGCCTTTTGCACATAGCCGCCCAGCACCAGGTCCATTTCCTTGGTGCCCCGATGGGAGGCGCGGTAGATCAGTTTGCGACGACGGTCGTCAAGCGCGGGCGCTTGGCTCATGTGGAGGACTCCAGTTCTCGTATTGACCCTTCTCATAGGCTCTGTAGGCTCTAGGGTCTACCCGCATATGGTACGGTTGAAATGGACATTGCGATCATCGGTTGGGGATCGTTGATTTGGGACTTGGAGATCCTGGAGCCCCAGGTGGATCCGCGCTGGCAGCGCGGCGCCGGCCCCTCTTTGCCGCTTGAGTTCTCGCGCATCTCACCCAAACGCAAGAAAGCCCTGGCGCTGATTGTTGATCCCGACCATGGCACCTCCTGCGCCACCAGCCTGGTGGTGAGCCGGCGCAAGAGCTTGGAAGAGGCTGTGGCCGATTTGGCAGCGCGCGAGCGGGCGCCGTTGGAGCGGATTGGTTATGCCTCGTCCAGCGGGAGCTGGCGCTCTAACGTGGATGGGGTGGCGGAGCGGTTTGAGGCCTGGTTCACCGCGTCCGGATTTAGCGGTGCGGTGTGGACGGACTTGCCGGGCAATTTCCACGAGGAGACCGGCACGCCCTATTCGCTCGATGCCGCGATCGCCTATCTGCAAACCCTTGAAGGCCTCTCTTTGCTGGAAGCCAAGCGCTACATTGAGCTGGCGCCAGAGGAGACCATGACCGCCTTGCGCCAGAAACTGGCTGGAGAGGCCTGGTGGACCGATGTCCCTCTTCACCGCGAACTGGATGAGGCGAGCTGATGCGGCCGGAGATCCTCAATCCGGTGTTCGCCAGTGCGACCACCCTGCCCGGCGTCGGCCCCAAGCTGATCAAGACCTTGGGCCGCCTGTTTGGCTTGCCGGACGCCCCTGGGGTTGAGGCCAAGGTGGCAGATCTCATCTGGCACCTGCCCTCCGGTGTCATCGACCGCAGCCTGCGCCCGCCCATTGCCGAAGCCCCTGAAGGGCAGATCGTGACCTTGAAAGTGACCGTGGACCGCCACAAACCGCCGCCACGCCATAACCGCCGTGTGCCCTACAAAGTGGAGTGCGCCGATGAGAGCGGCAGCATCACGCTTGTGTTCTTTAACGCCCACGGCGACTTTCTGCGCCGCCAATTGCCCGACGACGAGGTGCGTTACATCTCTGGCAAGGTGGAATGGTTCAACAACAAGCCGCAGATGGTGCACCCCGATCACATGCTGTCGGAGGAAGAATTCGCCGAGATGCCGATGATCGAGCCGGTTTATCCCATGACCGCCGGGCTCTCGCCGAAAACGTTTCGCCGCGCGGCGGATGTGGCTGTCGGCCTGATGCCGCCGCTGGAGGAATGGCAGGATGAGGCTTGGCTCAAGAAGCAGGGTTGGGAGCGTTTCCAGGCTTCCGTGGTGGCCGCTCATGCGCCGCAAAGCGGGGCAGACGTTTTGGCCGAGGCGCCGCATCGCTCACGGCTCGCCTATGATGAACTGCTGGCCAATCAGTTGGCGCTCGCCTTGGTGCGCCGGCAGATGAAGAAAGCCAGGGGCCGCATCCTGGAGGGAACCGGTAAGGCGCGCGAGGCTGTGCTCGCGGCTCTGCCCTATAGCCCCACACGCTCGCAGAGCGAGGCTGTCTCAGACGTGCTGGTCGATATGGCCTCCGAAGACCGAATGTTGCGGCTGCTGCAGGGCGACGTTGGGTCCGGCAAAACACTGGTGGCCTTGCTTGCCCTCGTCAGTGCGGTTGAAGCCGGGGCGCAAGGCGCGCTGATGGTGCCCACCGAGATCCTGGCCCGGCAGCATATGGCCACCTTGAGCGAGATGTGTGCGCCCGCCGGGGTCAAGGTCGAGCTTCTGACAGGCCGCGAGAAAGGTAAGGTGCGCGGTGATATCCTGGAGCGTCTGGCCAGTGGTGACATCGACATTCTGGTGGGCACCCATGCGCTCTTCCAGGCCGGCGTGGAGTTTGCTGATCTGGGCCTTGCCGTGATCGACGAACAACACAGGTTCGGCGTCCACCAACGCCTGGCCATCCAGTCCAAGGCGGCGGGAAAGGCCGATGTGCTTGTGATGACGGCCACACCCATCCCGCGCACTTTATCGCTGACCCTTTACGGCGATATGGAGGTCTCGCGGTTGACCGAGAAACCGGCCGGCCGCCAACCGGTGGACACGCGTGTTCTGCCCTCAGATCGCCTGGGCGAGGTGATTGAAGGGGTCGGCCGCGCCATCGCATCGGGCGCGCGGGTCTTTTGGGTGTGCCCGCTGGTGGAAGAAAACCAGGATATGGACTGGATCGCCGCTGAAGCCCGTCACACGGCCCTGTCTGAGCGCTTTCCCGGTCAGGTGGGCCTTGTGCACGGGCGCATGAAGGGTGCGGAGAAAGACGAGGTGATGGAGCGGTTCGTGAGCGGTGCGCTCTCCGTGCTGGTGGCCACCACGGTGATTGAGGTGGGGGTTGATGTGCCTGAAGCCACCATCATGGTGATTGAGAACGCCGAGCGCTTCGGGCTCTCCCAGCTGCACCAGTTGCGTGGCCGTGTCGGCAGAGGCAGCGGCAAATCCACCTGCCTTTTGATGTATTCAGGCCCGTTGGGCGAAACCGCCAAAGCGCGTCTTAAAATCATGCGCGAAACCGAGGATGGCTTTCTCATTGCCGAGGAGGATCTGCGTCTGCGCGGTGCCGGCGAGGTCTTGGGCACGCGCCAGTCCGGACTGCCGGAGTTTCGCTTGGCCGATCTGGCCGTTCACGGTGATCTCCTGGCTGCCGCGCGCGATGATACCGGGCTGATCCTGAGCACCGACCCCCTGCTCACGTCTGAGCGCGGCAGCGCACTGCGCACCCTGCTCTACCTGTTTGAACGTGACGAGGCGATCAGATTACTGAGCGCCGGTTAGCATGAGTTCACCCTTGCAAATCCTCGTCGACGGTGACGCCTGTCCGGTGAAGGAGGAGGTGTACAAGGTGGCCTGGCGCATGGAGATCCCGGTGATCCTCGTGGCCAACAGTTACCTGAGGGTGCCCGACCACCCGCTCATCAGCCGCGTGGTCGTGGGCGATCAGATGGACGCGGCCGACGACCACATTGCCGAGCTGGCCAACACGCAAAGCCTGGTGGTGACCGCCGACATCCTTTTGGCCGAACGCTGCATCAAAGCAGGTGCCACCGTGCTCTCGCCCACCGGCAAACCGTTCACCGCAAACTCCATCGGGGCAGCCGTCGCCACCCGCGCCATCATGGCGGACCTGCGCGCAGGAGGCGAAAACGTGGGTGGTGCGGCGCCCTTCACCAAGGCCGACCGCTCGCGCTTCCTCTCCGCGATGGACACCGCGCTCGTGCGAATGCGCAAGAGCGGCTGAACCCAATATCCTGTTGATCACGCGTAAGGGCGCCGCTTTTGGCGCTACACTCGTCAGTAGCAAGGCGATTCGGGCCTCATGGATCGCCCCGGCGAAAGGCGGTGATGCATGGACCAGTATTTTAGCTCCCAAACCCTCAACACTCTCATGGCCAAGCTCAACGAGTGGCTTGCAGCGAGCGGGCTGTCCCTGGAGGGCGGATTGTGGGTCTGGGCCTTGGTCCAGTTGGCCGTCTTGGCTGTGGTCTTCGGCGTGGCCCGGTTCATCACGGGCCAATTGGCTCCGTTTGTGGAGGCAAAGCTGGCAGAGTCGGAAGACAAATCCCGGCTGGAACGCTTCCTGGTCCTCGCCTCCAGCAAATTGCACTACATCGTGTTCCTGTTCAGCTTGTGGATCGCGATTGCGATCATGCGGGCCGCCACCTGGCCCAGCCGCAGCCATTTTCTCTCCGTCGTGGCGAGCCTGGTGACCGCTTGGCTGGTGATCTCGTTCACCTCCAGCCTGATCCGCAACAAGACTCTGGCCAAAATGATCGCGACAATCGCCTGGATCATCGCCGCGCTCAATATCTTCGGCATTCTGGATGATGCCATTGTGCTGTTGGACAGCCTGGCCATCGTTCTGGGCAAGGTGCGGGTCTCTGCGCTGTTGGTGATCAAGAGCCTGATCATCTGCTCCCTGCTCATCTGGGCTGCCTTGGCGCTCAGCCGGTTTGCTGAGGAGCGGCTGGCGAAGGTCGAAGACCTGACCCCTTCCGTTCAGGTGCTCACCGGCAAGATCCTGCGCATCGCCCTTCTGGCCGTCGCCGTGCTGACGGCGCTGAACGTGGTGGGCATCGATCTCACCGCTCTTGCGGTGTTCTCCGGAGCCCTTGGCCTTGGCATCGGGTTCGGCCTGCAGAAGATTGTCTCTAACCTGATCAGCGGCATCATTCTGCTCTTGGACAAGTCGATCAAACCGGGAGACGTGATTGAGATCCAAACCGTTTCGGGGACAAAGTACGGCTGGGTGGAACATTTGGGCGCGCGCTACACCTCGGTCCGCTCGCGCGACGGCACCGACACTCTGTTCCCCAACGAAATCTTCATCGCCTCGCCTGTCACCAACTGGTCCCACGGGGACCGCCGCATCCGCCAGCGGCTGAGCATCGGTGTGTCCTATGATGCCGATGTGGAGAAGGCCATGGAGCTGTGTAAGGAGGCGGCCAGCGAGTTTGACCGCATTCTCAAATCTCCCGCGCCGGTGTGCTTGCTGATTGGCTTTGGGGAGAGCTCAATCGACCTGGAGCTGCGCTTCTGGCAAGCCAACCCGGAGGGCGGCCTGCGCAACCTTGCCTCCCAGGTTTATGTCTCCATCTGGAAGAAGTTCAAGGAAGAGGGCGTGGAGATCCCGTTCCCGCAGCGCGATTTGCACTTGCGCTCAACCGGGGACCTGAAGGTGACAGCCGGAGATCCGCCATCGGAGCCGGCAGACAAGGCGGCATAAGGAAGAGATGGTGCGACCGGCGGGACTTGAACCCGCATGACTTGCGTCGACAGATTTTAAGTCTGTTGTGTATACCAATTCCACCACGGTCGCGAGATCAGCACTCTGCCTACATAGCGGCGATTACAGCTTCACGAAAGCCCTGATTAGCGCCTTTGCAGGCCGGCGGCGGTGAAACCTCCGTCCACGTTCAGCGTGTGCCCGGTCACAAACGAGGCCTCCTCGGACAAAAGGAAGGCAATTGCGCCTGCCACCTCCGATGGCGGGGCGTAGCGGGCCTGCGGTACCAGACGGTTCCAGACACTGCGGGTTTCCGCATCATGGATTTCCGCCACCATCTTCGTCTCGGTCGGTCCGGGCGCAATGGCGTTCACGCGGATACCGTGATCAGCCAGTTCCACCGCCATGACCTGGGTCATATTGATCACCGCCGCTTTTGAGGAGCCGTAAGCCACCCGGTCCACACTGCCGCGGTTTCCTGCAACGGAGGCCAGATTAACAATGGACCCCTCGCCCATCCGGCGCGCCGCCTCGCGGCCGCAGATGAAGGAGCCGACAACGTTCACATCCAGGATCTTGCGGAAGAGGTCGGGTGACGTCTCCATCACCGTCACCGCCGCAGCGATCCCCGCGCTGTTCACCAGACCGGTGAGCGGCGGCCAGCCGGCCAGCAACGCGTCAAACGCTGCCGAAACGGCCGTTTCATCCGTGATGTCGCAGGATTGATGGCGCAGGTGCTCAGAGCTGAGTGCAGGCGCAGTCAGGTCAATGATCCCCACATGCCAGCCGTCCGCAAGCAGCCTCTCAGCCGCCGCCTCGCCTATCCCCGACGCACCGCCGGTGACGATGACCGAACTCATCCCGTGGCGCCGTCGCGTAAAGGCGGCGTGAACTGCAGGCCCATATCCCAGGGCAGATAGATCCAGGTGTCCTGGCTCACCTCGGTAACAAAGGTGTCCACCAACGGTTGCCCCGCAGGCTTCACGTAAACGGTGGCAAAGTGGGCCTTGGGCAGCATCTCACGCACCACCCGGCCGGTTTTGCCTGTGTCGGCCAGGTCGTCGACGATGAGCACACCTTCACCATCCTTGCCGTCGATACCCGGCGTGCTGGTGTTGATCTTCTTCAACACATCGATCTCGCCCTGCGTGCCATAGTCATAGGACGCGACACACACCGTTTCGATCACCCTGATACCCAGCTCGCGCGCCACGATGGCGGCCGGCACCAGGCCGCCCCGGGTCACCGCAATCACGGCGGTGAAGGGTCCTGAGTCCGACAGACGCCATGCCAGTGCACGGGCATCCCTGTGCAACTGTTCCCACGACACAGGAAACCCGTGCTGATAGCGCTCGTCCACATTGGCGGCTTGTTTACCCGTGCTCATGTCCACACCCTGACGTTTGGTTGTGTTTTCAATTGGTTCGCCATCTCTTCGACAGCGCCGGCGGCGGCATCCACCGCGGCCTGATCCTTGGACCGCACAACGATGTTGGAGGCAAACCGGCCGTTGTCCTCAAACGGGTAACTCCCGATCGACACGTCCGGGAAGCGCTGCTGGATCTCCTCAAGAGGGCCGGCCAGATCGCCCTCGCCGATATGCACTTTGACGGTGCGCGAGAGCATGGCTTTGCCGGTTTGAAGCAACGGAGCCACATTGTCCAACATGGCCTGCATGATTTTCGGCACGCCGGCCATGACGAACACATTGTCCACCCGGAACGCCGGGGCACCGCTGACCGGGTTCAAGATCAGTTCGCCCCCATCGGGCACCCGCGCCATACGCATGCGCGCTTCGTTGAGCTCCAGATCGGTGTTCTTGTAGCGCTCTTCCAGGATGGCCACGGCCTCCGGATGATAGCCGATCCCCACGCCAAAAGCGGCGGCCACCGCGTCTGCCGTAATGTCATCGTGCGTCGGGCCGATCCCGCCGGTGGTGAGCACGTAGTCGTAGCGTGACCGCATGGCGTTCAGAGCGGCGACGATTTCTTCTTGGATGTCGGGCACAACGCGCGCCTCGCGCACCTCCACGGCCATTGCATTGAGGTACTCGGCGATATATCCAAGGTTCTTATCTTTGGTGCGGCCAGACAGCAACTCATCGCCGATGAGAAGGACTGCTGCGGTCACCGTATCTTTTTGACTGTCACCCATGGCGCGCGAGTTTACGCAAACCCGAATGCGAACGGTAGACAATTGCGGAGGTTATTCCCCATGAAATTTCCCGCAAAGCTGGTCAAAGGGCGGCTTTTAAAGCGTTACAAGCGGTTTTTGGCCGATGTTGAGCTGGATACCGGCGAACTGGTGACGGCCCACTGCGCCAATCCCGGCTCCATGCTGGGGCTAAAGGAGCCTGGCATCACGGTCTGGCTCTCACCGGCTCAGAACCCGGAGCGTAAACTGAAATGGGATTGGCAGCTCAGCGAGGTGGAGATCCATGGGAAGACGGCTCTTGTGGGCATCAACACCAATCATCCCAACGCGATCGTGGCAAACGCCATTGAAGCGGGACAGGTGAGCGAGCTGACGGGCTATGGCGGCGTGCGCCGGGAAGTGAAGTATGGAAAGAACAGCCGCATCGACATTCTTCTGGAAGAAGATGGCAAGGCTCCCTGCTATGTGGAAGTCAAGAACGTCCACCTCTTGCGCGACAAAGGCAAAGCGGAATTCCCCGACAGCGTGACGGCGCGCGGCGCCAAACATTTGGGTGAACTGGCCGATATGGTCGCTGAAGGACACCGGGCGGTGATGTTCTATCTTGTGCAGCGCGACGATGCGGACCATATGAAATTGGCAGACGATATTGACCCCACCTACGCCGAGGCCTTTACCAAGGCCCACAAAGCTGGTGTTGAGGCTCTGGCCTATTGCTGTAAACTTGGCGTAGAAGGGATTGAACTGGATCGGCGTATCGAGTTCATTGCTCCATAGGCACAGAAACGGATTGCGGCGTTTATCGATGACCTACATTGATGCAACAAAGGCCCCGGCGGCCAACACTGGACAAATCAAGCTGCATGGGCCCGAAGCGTTTGCGGCCATGCACAAGGCAGGAAAACTGGCCGCAGAAGCGTTGGATGTGCTGACGCCCATGGTCGAGCCTGGTGTCACCACGGAGGAGTTGGACCGGGTGGCGCTGGAATTTGCGCGTGACCATAATGCGGTCCCGGCCCCCCTCAACTATCGCGGCTTTCCCAAATCCATCTGCACCTCGATCAACCACGTTGTCTGTCATGGGATCCCCGGCGACCGGCCTTTAAAGGACGGCGATATTGTGAACATCGACATCACCCTGATCGTGGATGGCTGGCACGGCGACACCAGCCGGATGTTCAATGTGGGCGATGTGTCCCGCAAGGCAGCCCGCCTTGTGCAGGTGACCTACGATGCTCTGATGATTGGCGTTGACCAGGTAAAAGCCGGCAACACCACCGGCGATATCGGCTATGCCATCCAACGGTTCGCGGAGAAGGAGCGGTGCTCGGTGGTGCGCGATTTTTGCGGCCACGGCCTTGGCCGGGTGTTTCACGATGTGCCGAACATTCTGCACTATGGCCGCCCCGGCGAAGGGGTGAAGCTGAAGGCCGGCATGCTGTTCACGGTGGAACCCATGATCAATCTGGGCCGCCCGCACGTGAAGATCTTGGGCGACGGTTGGACCGCTGTGACGCGCGACCGGTCCTTGTCGGCCCAATTTGAGCACACCGTGGGTGTGACTGAAGATGGCTGCGAAATCTTCACGACCTCACCTGCCGGCCTGCATCATCCGCCTTTCGAAGAGTAGACAACGGGAGAATCTTGGGGGGTCAATCGTTGAGTAACGCCGGTTTTGAGGACGGCCCGGCAAAGCCCGGTCATGCCGGCCACCGCGAACGGTTGCGCGCGCGCTTCCGTAGGGGTGGCGCGGAAGGGCTGGCTGATTACGAGCTCTTGGAAATGGCCTTGTTCGGCGCCCTGCCCCGGCGGGACACGAAGCCTTTGGCCAAGGCACTCATCGCCAAGTTCGGCTCGTTCGCCGAAGTGATCAGCGCCAGCAGGCCTCGACTGTTGGAGGTCAAAGGCGTCGGTGAGCGGGTGGTTGACGATCTGAAAGTCATCCAGGCCGCAGCCGTCACCCTCACCCAGCAACGGGTGCTGCAGAAACACGCTTTAAGCTCATGGTCCGCGGTGCTCGACTATTGCCGCAGTTCCATGGCCTATGCGGAGGTGGAGCAGTTCCGGGTCCTTTTCCTGGACCGCAAGAACATGCTGATCGCCGATGAAATCCAGCAGGAAGGCACCGTGGACCATACGCCCGTCTACCCCCGGCAAGTGGTCAAACGGGCGCTGGAGATTTCCGCATCCGGCATCATCCTGGTGCACAATCACCCTTCAGGTGATCCAACGCCTTCAAAGGCTGATATCGAGATGACGAAGCGGATCATCGAGGCGGCCGAAAAACTCGGCATAACCGTGCATGACCACATCATCGTGGCCCGCGACGGCCATGCCAGCTTCAGAGGGTTGCAACTGATCTAAGCGTCATCGCCTTCGCCGAAGAGGCGCTGCGTTTCGCGCTCTATCGCTTCCGGATCGGTTTTCCAGGCCTGGATGATATGGCTGGGATGAAGCCGCGCGTTGAGGCATCTCAAATGGGCCGATTTCCGGATTGTGATGGGCTCATCTGCCCCAATGTCGACGGTCATGGTGAAACTGCCATGCTCCTCCTCCCCCATGGGCAGGTTGCAGAACACGCAGGGTGAATTGTCGAAATATGGCTTTTTCTTCTTACCCTTCTTTGGCTTGATGTCCGGATTGAGCCGGTCGATCAGGCCGGTCATCGCAAGATTGAACGAAGCGGTGTCATCCGCCTCGGCCCAGAGTTCTGTGAGCTCGCTCGCGGAGATCACCATCGACACATGCTCGCGGGCAAGTTCTATGAGCTCTTCGTCCGGAGCGCCTAACGGCTTCAGCTTCTCTGCCAGACCGTCCGGCATATCCTCCGCCGGCCGGCCCATCATGGCGGCAACGCATTCCGCCGCCGCGATCATCTTGCATGCGTCGTCCGCATCGATCACCCCGCCCGGCATGGCCGAGAACGCCTCAAGAAGGCTGTCCGCGTCTGTCACCGTGCCGGCGAAATCCAAGGCAGTGTCGTTTTCAAAGCCGCCTGATCCCCATGCGCCCATAACCATCTCCTTGTTGGAGCAGCAAGTCTAAGAGAGTCGCGGACGACTGTCATTCTGGAGGTGGCATGATCGCTCAGTAGCCAGGGCTGATCTCGCGCCGGCGGTGGCGTGACGGGGGATCGCCGTGCTGGGCCTTGTAGGCCCGGGAGAATTCAGCCACCGAAGTAAAGCCGCACGCCATGGCCACGTCCGTCACGCCAAGCTTGCTGTAGGTCAGCAGGCGCTCTGCCCGCACCAACCGAATCTCTCTGTAGAGCCGGCGTGGTGGCTGGCCCAAATGCTGAGCGAACAGGCGTTCCATCTGGCGCACCGACAGCCCGCCGATCGCGGCCAGTTCCGCGGTGCTCAAGAGCTCTTCCGGGTTCTCCTCCATGGCCCTTAGAATGCGCACAATGCGCGGGTGGTCCACCTGATAGCGCAGTTCCGGCGGCAAACGCGCTTCACTCACCTCGCCGGGCAGCAGCCGGTGACCGAGTTGCTCGGCGGCGAACAAGGATTGCTCCAATCCGATCACCTTGGAGATATAGTTCAGCATCATGTCGATGGCGGCGGAGCCTGTGGCCGCCGTCATCCGGTCGCGGTCAATTTCATAGGCCGCGTCCGTGACATTGACGGCGCCATAGGTCTCGCGGAAGCCTGCGAGCGCCTCCCAGTGCACAGCGGCCCGGTATCCGTCCAGTACGCCTGCTGCTGCCAGAATGATCTGGCCACTGTCCACAGCGCCGAGCATGACGCCTTGCCGGGCCAGTTTTCGCGCGCAGCTCAAGACTGGGCGGCTCAGTCCTTGATCAGCTTCGTAACTTGCACAGAAAATCGCGATATCGGGGCGGCGCATGGAGGTGATCGCCTCGTCTGCTGAGACCGGGATTCCATTGGATGCGGCCACCGCCTGGCCATCCGCAGACACAAAGCGCCAGCTAAACTCCGGCTCGCTGAAGCGGTTCACCACCCGGACTGGCTCCAGCGCGCTGGTAAGACCGATCATGGAGAACTTAGGAAACAGCACGAATGCCACTGATCGCATGGCCAATCCAATTCTGAGTGCAGGACGCAAGGCTTGTCGTTCTTGCACAAAAGATTGGCGATATAAATCAAAACATTTTCAAGGGTCCGCATAGGCTCAGCGCTTGAACGAACGGCTGTGGCCACGCGGGCCAAACAGGAGGAACAGCGCTTATGAACCCCAAAGTTATCATCACCTGCGCCATCACCGGCGCCGGCGATACGGTCGGCAAGCATCCGTCCATCCCGGTGACACCGGAACAGATCGCCACATCTGCTCTGGAGGCGGCTTCAGCCGGGGCGGCCATTGTCCATTGCCATGTGCGCGATCCGGAAACCGGGCGTGGCGCGCGCCATGTGCATCTCTACAGAGAGGTTATGGAGCGCATCCGGGCCAAGAACACTGAGGTGATCATCAATTTCACCGCCGGCATGGGCGGTGACCTGGAGATCGGCCAAGGCGAAAACCCGCGAGATTTCGATGAAGAGTTCACCGATCTGGTTGGACCGGTTGAGCGCCTTTTGCACGTGGATGAGCTGCGCCCGGAAATCTGCACGCTCGATTGCGGCTCTCTGAACTTTGGTGACGGCAACGGCATCGTCGTCCAAACCCCGGTGCAACTGCGTGAGCAGGCCAAGCTGATCCGCTCTTACGGCGTGAAGCCTGAGATGGAGATTTTCGACAGCGGGAACCTGTGGTTCGCCAAGCAGATGTGTGTCGAAGACCTGGTCGACGAGCCGCCCATGTTCCAACTCTGCCTCGGCATTCCCTGGGGTGCGCCGGTGAACACACAGACCATGGCCTACATGGTGGGTGAGCTGCCGGACAATGCGGTGTGGGCCGGCTTCGGCATTGGCCGCATGCAGATGCCCATGGTGGCCCAAGCGGCCCTGCTTGGCGGGCATGTACGTGTGGGCCTGGAAGACAACCTCTACCTTGAGAAGGGTGTCTACGGCTCCAACGCCTCGCTGACCGAGCGCGCAGTTGAGATCCTTCGCCTTATGGGCAGCGAAGTGGCCAGCCCTGATGAAGCGCGGGATATTCTGGGCCTGGAGCCGCGCAAATGAGACAAGTGAAGACCGTCGGCATAGCCGGCACAGGTGTCATCGGGTCGGCCTGGGCCGCCAGGGCCATGTTTCACGGGATGGATGTTTTGGCCTTCGATCCTGCCCCCGGCGCGGAAGAGGCCATGCGCGAACACATCGGAAAGGCGTGGGAGCCCATGGCCAAGCTGCATGGCGGCGAGCCTGCCAGCGCCGGCAAATTGTCGATGGTCGCCACTCCCGAAGAGCTCGGCGCACAGGTGGATTTCGTTCAGGAGAATGCGCCTGAAAAAGTGGAGCTGAAGCAAGATCTTCTGGCCGCGGTCGATGCAGCCGCCGACGATGACGTGATCATTGCGTCCAGCACCTCTGGCATCATGCCAAGCGATCTCCAGGCAAAATGCCGGAAACGCCCGGAACGGGTGATTGTCGGGCACCCGTTCAACCCGGTTTATCTCTTGCCCCTCGTGGAGGTGGTGCCGGGGGCCAAGCAGGACGAGCAGGTGATCGAGGACGCAACTGCCTTCTATAATTCCATCAGCATGTACCCTCTGCGCGTGCGCAAAGAGGTCCCGGGACACATCTCAGACCGTCTCCAGGAAGCCTATTGGCGCGAAGCGCTGCACATGGTGAATGATGGTGTGGCAACGCCCAAGGAACTGGACGACGCCATCTGCTATGGACCGGGCCTGCGTCTCGCCATTATGGGGACGTGTCTCACCTTCCATCTGGCCGGCGGCGATGGCGGCATACGCCACATGCTGGATCATTTCGGCCCGGCGCTGAAATGGCCCTGGACGAAGCTGGAAGCGCCTGAACTTACCCAAGAGCTGATTGACCGCATGTCGGACGGCTGTGAGGAACAGCAAGGCGACCGCTCTATTCGTGAGCTGGAAAACCTGCGCGACAACTGTCTGGTGGAGATCATGCAAGTGCTCGCCAAATATGAGTGGGCCGCAGGTCAGGTCCTGAATGCACCCAAAACGTCCACGGGAGGACAATCATGACCAGCCCTCAGCGTGTAATGATCACAGCCGGTGGCGCCGGCATTGGCTTGGCCATTGTGGAGGCCTTCCTGCGCGAAGGTGCAAGCATTCAAATGTGCGATGTGGATCCTGAGGCGCTGGATCAAGTGAGCGAACGGTATCCGCAGATCGGGAGCACTTGCCTGGATGTCACCGACGAAGCCGCGTTCGATAGATGGTTCGACGACGCTTTGGACGATCTGGGCGGGCTCGATGTGATGGTGAACAATGCCGGCATTGCCGGGCCGACCTGCGCCATTGAGGATATGGACACAGATGCTTGGCGCCAGTGCCTGGATGTGTGTTTGGACGCGCAGATGTTTGGCTGTCGGCGGGCCGTCCCCGTTATGAAGGACCAGAAATCCGGCTGCATCATCAACATTTCGTCCACTGCGGGACTTTTCGGCTTTCCTTTGCGCACACCCTATGCTGCGGCAAAGTGGGGCGTGATTGGCCTCACAAAGTCTGTGGCCGCTGAAGTGGGCCCGTTCAACATCCGCTGCAATGCCATTTGCCCAGGCGCAGTGGCCGGCCCACGCATCGACCGGGTCATCAACGCGGAGGCCAGAACCAGCGGCAAGCCCGTGGAAGAGGTCCGAGAGGCGTATGCGTCAAACTCGTCCCGGCGCCGCTTCGTGGAGGCCTCCGAAATCGCTGACATGGCCGTGTTCCTGGCGTCGCCTGGCGCGGCGATGGTGTCAGGCGAGGCCATCAGCGTGGACGGGCACACCCAGACTTTGAGCGCCAACTGAAGCGCGAGAGAGCGCCTTGATAGATAATCAGCATGTGGAGATCTGAAGATGGATTTTGCCATCAGTGAAGAACAGCAACTCATTCAAGACACCACCCGGGCGTTCGTCGAGAAGGAGATGAAGCCCCATGAGGATGAGATCGAACGGACCGGAGAGCTTGACCCCGATGTGGTGAAAGAGGTGAAGGCGAAAGCCATGGAAGCGGGCCTCTTTGCGGCCAACATGCCGGCCGAAGTGGGTGGTGCCGGGCTCGACATGGTGAGCTGGGTATTGTTTGAGAAAGAACTCAGCAAGACAAATTATGCCCTGCACTGGACCTGTGTGGCTCGGCCCTCCAACATTCTTATGGCCTGCGAAGGCGAACAGCGCGAGCGCTACCTCTTCCCCACCGTGCGCGGCGAGCGGGCGGACTGTCTGGCCATGACCGAGCCGGGCGCCGGCTCTGATTTGCGGGGCATGAAGATGAGTGCCAAGCAGGACGGTAACTCCTGGATTCTCAACGGCACCAAGCACTTCATCAGCTATGCGGACTGGGCCGACTATGCCATCGTCTTCGCTGCCACCGGCGAGGAGGAAACGCCGCGCGGGCCGAAAAAGCTCATCACGGCCTTCTTCGTCGATAAGGGAACGCCTGGCTTTACCGTGCGCGACGGTTATCAGAACGTGGCGCACCGGGGCTACAAGAACTGCATTCTGGAGTTCGACAATTGCAAGCTGGGCTCCGACCAGATCCTGGGCGAAATCGGCAAGGGCTTTGATGTGGCCAACGAATGGCTGGGCTTCACCCGCCTGCAGATTGCCGCAGGCTGTGTCGGCCGCGCCGAGGTGGCGCTGGATGCCTCGAAACAATGGGCGGTGGAGCGCCAGCAGTTCGGCCAGCAGATCGGCAAGTTCCAAGGGGTTTCGTTCAAGTTGGCCGACATGGCCATGCAGATGAAGGCCTCTTGGCTGCTCACCCTGGAATGCGCCTGGAAGGCCGATCAGGGCACCTGCACCGACATGGACATGGCCATGGCCAAGCTGCACGCAACGGAGATGCTGCAGATGGTCTCCGATGAGGCGATCCAGATCCACGGCGGGATGGGGCTGATGCAGGAGCTGCCCTTGGAACGGATCTGGCGTGATGCCCGGATTGAGCGGATCTGGGAAGGCACCAGCGAGATCCAGCGCCATATCATCTCGCGGAGCCTGCTCCGGCCCATGGGAGGATAGCGCTATGGAGTTTCAGCGCGTCACCGGTCAATTCTGGTCGCCGGGCTCAGGGGTCAATGCAGGGCTTCAGTAACCCATCGGCGCTTGCGCGCCTGCTTGCGCCCAAATCCATAGCCTTCATTGGCGGCGCGGAAGCTGAGGTCGCTTTGCGCGGGACCTTGAAACTTGGCTTTCAAGGCAAGATCTTTGCCGTTCACCCCAAGCGCGAGACCCTTGCCGGAGTGCCCACCGTGCCCTCGCTGGATGACCTTCCAGAGGTTCCTGAGGCCGCGTTCATTGCCGTGAAACGCGAGCCGACGATTGAGCTGGTGCGCCAGCTTTCCGCACGCGGCACGGCTGGTGCCGTGGTTTATGCATCAGGCTTTGCCGAGGTGGGCGAAGAGGGCGTAAAGCTGCAGGATGACCTGCTGGACGCCGCCGGCCCAATGGCCGTTGTCGGCCCCAATTGCTACGGCGTCGTCAACTATCTCGACCGCCTCTCACCATGGCCGGACATATTTGGCGGAACGGCCGTTGACCGTGGCGTGGCAATCATCACCCAGAGCGGCTCCATGGCGCTCAACTTTACGCTGGCGGCCCACCGTCTGCCCATGGGCGCCATGTGCGCGCTCGGCAATCAGGCGCAGATCGGCATGGCCGAGATGCTTGCTCATTTTGCCACCGATGAACGCGTCACCGCCATCGGGCTTCACATAGAAGGGCTAACCGATGTGGCGCGCTTTGCCGAGGCGGCCGCCCTCGCGCGGACCTTGCGCAAACCCGTCATAGCGCTCAAGACCGGGCGATCCGAGCAAGGGGCCAGGACCACCCGCAGCCACACCAACTCGCTCTCCGGTTCCGATGATCTTTACAGCGCCCTGTTCGAGCGCTACGGCATTGCCCGGGTGAGCACCATGAGTGCGTTCACGGAGACCTTGAACCTGTTGCACCATGGTGGCCCGGTTTCCGGTCACACTCTGCTGTCCATGAGCTGTTCAGGCGGAGAAGCCGCGCTTGCCGCCGACTTGTGCGAGCCTATGAGGCTCAAAACCCCGCCGCTGCCCGAGCACAGCAAGACGGTCATGGTTAAGGCTCTGAACGCGTTCGTGCAGCTGGAAAATCCGCTCGATTATCACACCTTTATCTGGGGCAATGAGGAAAAGCTCACCCAATGTTACACCGGCGCCATGAGCGGCGGCTTCGATGCCTCCATGTTGATGATCGATACCCCCAATGACGCCGATCTGGACCGCGCAAGCTGGACGCCCGCGATTGATGCCTACATTCGGGCAGCTGGCGAGACCGGCTGCCGGGCCGCTGTTGCGATCCACCTGCCAGAAAGCATGCCGGCTGATCTTGAGGCCAAGTTAAGCACCAACGGCATTGCGGTTCTGCGCGGACTGCAAGATGCATTGGATGCTATTCAGGCGGCCGCAGATATTGGCGCCAATTGGCAGCGGGCCGACCCCCTCCCCGCGTTTGACGCAGCGCCCACGGCCCCTGGGACCGTCCGCCAGTTGACCGAGCATGAAGCCAAACAGAGGCTCGCCGCCCACGGACTGCCGGTGCCTGAGGGACAAGTCTGCGGCGTATCTGAAGCCGCCGCGATTGCCGAAGCGATCGGCTGGCCGGTGACCTTGAAGGTGTCAGATAGCGAGCTTGCCCATAAGAGCGATGTGGGTGGGATCGCGCTTAATCTTGAAAGCGGGCCTGATGTGACAGACGCCGCCGAACGGCTGGGACACTTGAGCGACAATGTGCTTGTTGAGAAGATGGTGACAGGTGCTGTGTGCGAGCTGATTGTCGGGCTGAAGCGCGACCCGCAGTTTGGCCTCGCCCTGGTGATCGGCGCGGGTGGCGTGCTCACCGAGCTTCTTGCCGACAGTGCGACGCTGCTGCTCCCCACCAGCCGGGAGGAGATTGACCGCGCGCTTTCCAGCTTGCGCATCAGCCGGCTCATTGACGGTTATCGAGGCAAATCAGGTGACCGGGCTGCCTTGATGAGTGCAATCGAGGCCATCGGCGCATTTGCTGCGGAAAACTGGCAGACCTTAGAAGAATTAGATGTTAATCCGCTCTTGGTGCTGCCTCCCGGCAAGGGGGTTGTGGCCGTGGATGCCCTGTTGCGGATCAGAGAAGACTGAAGGAGAAAACCATGAGCGATGAACCGATCAAAACCAATATTCGCGGGGCCGTGCTGGAGGTCACCATGGACCGCCCAAAGGCCAATGCCATTGATGCGGCCACCAGCCGGATCATGGGGGACATCTTCGCCGATTTCCGCGACAATCCTGATCTGCGCTCAGCCATCCTCACGGCTGCCGGTGAAAAGTTCTTCTGCCCAGGATGGGACCTGAAGGCGGCCGCCGCCGGCGAGGTGCCGGATTCAGATTACGGCGTGGGCGGCTTTGGCGGCTTGCAGGAGCTGCCTGATCTGGGCAAACCCGTGGTGTGTGCCTGTAATGGGCTGGCCTTTGGTGGGGGATTTGAAATCATGATCTCCTGCGACATCATCATCGCAGCCGAACATGCCACGTTCGCGTTGCCGGAAATCCGCTCCGGCATCATCGCCGATGCCGCCACCATCAAGCTGCCCCGCCGCATTCCCCATCACGTGGCGATGGAAATGCTGTTCACCGGCCGGGTGGTGGATGCTGAAGAGGCCAAGCACTGGGGCTTTGTCAACGAGGTGGTGCCCGCCGATAAGCTGATGGACCGTGCCCGGGAAGTGGCTGACCTGCTCGCCTCCGGCCCGCCGCTGGTCTACGCGGCCATTAAGGAAACCGTGGAGAAAACCTCGCACCTCTCTGTTGCCGATGCTTTCGACATGCTCAACAACCGGAAACTCAAGACCATCGACGTGCTCTATTCCAGTGAGGATCAGCTTGAGGGCGCAAAGGCGTTTGCCGAGAAGCGCGATCCGGTCTGGAAGGGCCGCTAGAGCAGTTCTTTGTCATATGGAATCGCTTGACCGGGTTTTCGCGTCTGCTCTAGGTCAGCCGGTCAATCCGGCCAGCATAGCAGCCTTGTTTGGCGTTATGGGCGTGGATGTAGGACACTTCCGGGTTTTGGAACAAACGCTCGATTGCCGGTGAGACGTCAGCTCCCATCGCCACATCGGCCTCGATCAGCATGCCCTCCTCGCTGAACCCCCTGAGGGACTGCAGATAGATCTGCATAATCTGGGGAACCTCTCCGGGACGGCCCACCCATTGGGCGCTTGCGCCTTCCAGAACAAAGATGGCGTGGGTGGCGCGATACGGGGTCTTGGCGGTCTGGCACTCATGGTTCACCAGCAGGACGCTCTCGCCCGCCTCAGCGTTGCGCATTTCAATCCTGTCGGTCAGCTCCCGGCTTCCATCGGCCCGGTAGCGAATGGCGGTGTGCGTCTTCAACTCCTCATCGGAGAGGCCAAAGAGATGTTCAAAAGGCTGCGGGGATAGTCCTGAGATGCGGAATGTCATACGGCTCCTCCATTTTCGTGTTTCAGAAGGTATTCATACCTGCAGAGCTGCGGCCACCCGGATCATGCGTTCGGATTGAAACAACTCATATAACCTTTACGTAAACGTCACTTGTTATCCTCGCGTCTGCGTCCTAGATAGGGTGCATTGCAACCCGTCTACGTCTCATCATCTGGTCCCTCCGGATCTTTAGCCGCTGACATCCCAATGCAACGTGCAAGAGTTGGAGAGATCGACACATCCCGATCACATTCTTGCCCATAAGTCTGAGGGCGTTATGATGAGAGGCCACCGTCCAGGGGAACCTGCCATGTCCAAACCTGAGTTCACCTTCCGGCAACGTTTTGTCTCACGGCCCCTGTTAAACTGGGTGCGCGGAATTCTGCCCCGCATGTCGGACACAGAACGCGAGGCGCTGGAAGCCGGCACGATCTGGTGGGATGCCGAACTCATGCGCGGCGATCCTGAGTTCTCCCAGCTTCTCAACACCCCGCAGCACACCTATACCGCAGAGGAAAAAGCCTTCATTGAAGGGCCAACTGCCGAGCTGTGCCAGATGATTGATGACTGGAAAATCACCTTCGAAGACCGTGATATTCCAGAGGAAATCTGGAGCTTTGTGAAAGAGAAAGGGTTTCTGGGCCTGATCATTCCCAAGGCTTATGGCGGCAAAGGGTTTTCGGCCACCGCCAACTCGGAAATCGTCATGAAGCTCGCCTCCCGCGGCTCTTCTGCGGCAATCACGGTGGTGGTGCCCAATTCGCTCGGCCCCGGCGAGCTGCTTATGCTGTTTGGCACCGAGGAGCAGAAAGACTATTGGCTCCCGCGCCTCGCCGATGGGCGCGATGTTCCCGCGTTCGGCCTCACCAGCCAGGATGCGGGCTCAGATGCCACCTCCATGACCGATGTGGGTGTTGTCTGCTACGGCGAGGTGAACGGCAAGAAGACCCTGGGCATGCGGATCAACTGGGCCAAGCGCTACATTTCGCTGGGCCCCGTGTGCACGGTACTCGGCCTCGCCTTTAAACTCACCGACCCGGACCGGATCTTGGGCGGCGAGGAAGACCTCGGCATTACCCTTGCCCTCATCCCTACGGACACGCCAGGTGTTGATATCGGCCGGCGTCACTATCCGGGCATGCAGGCATTCCCGAATGGGCCCAAC
>JANQOW010000036.1 GCA_028285595.1 Hyphomicrobiales bacterium | reverse complement strand
TCTCGTCATCCCCGCGAACGCGGGGACCTAGAGGCCGCAGAGCTCCACTGCTCCTGGGTCCCGGATATTTTGCTGGCGCAAAATTCCGGGATGACGGAGAGGGGGGAAGCGCGGCAACACCTCCGCTCCCCTGCGAAAGCGGGGGTCCATAGCTCGTATCTTTCCCTTGGCTGAGAAGGTCCTCGTGTTCGCAAGGACGCGGGAGATCGCCTACCGCTCCGTCAGCTTCAGCTCAATCCGCCGGTTCTTCGCCTTGGCCTCCGCCGTGGTGGCCGGGTCGATCGGTTGGAACTCGCCAAAGCCGGCCGCCACCAGTCTGGACGGCGGCACGCCGCGCTCAATCAGGCGGTTGACCACCGCAATGGCCCGGGCGGAGGAAAGCTCCCAGTTGGATTGAAACCGTGCAGAGGGGTTGGTGATCGGGTCAATGTCCGTATGACCATCCACCCGGAGCACCCAGTTGATGTCGGTGGGGATCTGCGAGCCCACTTCCAACAGCGCCAGCGCCAGCTTCTCAAGCTCAGCGGAGCCCTGCACATTAATGTCCGCGGAGCCTTGGGGGAAAAGCACCTCCGACTGGAACACAAACCGGTCGCCAACAACGCGGATATCACTCCGCTGGCTCAAAATCGTGCGCAAGCGCCCAAAGAACTCTGAGCGATACCGCGCCAGTTCCTGCACCCGCTGAGCCAAAGCGGCGTTGAGCCGGCGCCCCAGATCCACAATCCGGGTCTTTGCCTCCGCATCGCGGGCTTCCGCAGCGCCCAAGGCTTCGTTGAGGCTGGCCATCTGCCGGCGCAGAGCCGCAATCTGCTGGTTCAACAGCTCCACCCGCGCCAGGGCCTGAGCGGAGAGTTTCTTCTCCCCATCGATCGCCGCCTGAAGCTGGATGGTGGTGTCGCTTGCGGATTTGGACTTCTTGGTTTCGGTTTCCAGCAGGCCCAACAGGCGCAAATTGTCAGACCGCGTGGCGTTCAGCTTGTCGGTGAGGGAGGCGAGCGCGCTCTCTGAGTTTTGCCCCGCCGTCTTCTCCAGAGCCAACAGTTCGGTGAGTTCGGAGATCTGCGACTTGAGCCGGTTCAGGACCGAGCCCTGGCCCGTGATCTCACGCGCCAGCATGAACTGGGCGAGCATGAAGATTGAGAGCAGGAAGATGATCACCAGCAGGAGCGTGGCCATGGCATCCACAAACCCCGGCCAGTAAAAGGCCGTGTCAGGACGCGTTCTGCGGCGGGAAAGGGCCATGGCGTTCTACTCGCAGGTTCCCGTGATTAACTCGCTGATTTCGTTTCCGCCTTCTGAGAGGCCGCTTGCTCCCCGGCCTCCGGCGCCACCGATCCGGCCAGCCGGTTCAAGACGGAATGTATCTCTTTTTGCTGATCGGCCTGACTTTGCGCCCAATCGCGCACGATCTTCTGCTCTTCGCGCATCTGCTGCACAAGGCCTTCAACGGCGCTGGCCAAAACCTCAACGGGCTGCTCCTCATTGGCGGCCCGGGCCGCCGGCTCATAGTCCGGGTTTTCTTCAATCAGGGCATCATCCAGCACTTCGCTCACATGGTCGAGCCGGTCCTGGATGTCTCTCAGATCAAGCTTCAGGTAGCTGGGCACGCTCATGTCCGTGCCGTCGCGAAGCTCAATGTCCGTCACCGACGAGAGCCAGTCTTCAAGGTCATTGTAAAAGCGGTTCTGCGCCTGGCCGGCCTGCAGCTCCAGGAAGCCCAAAATCAAAGACCCGGCCAGCCCGAACAGGGAGGAGGAGAACGCCGTGCCCATGCCCACCAGCGGGGCTTCCAGACCGGCTTTCAGGTCTTCAAACACCACACCGGATTCGCTGGCGGTCACGTCCAGGGAGCGGATGGTGGTCGACACTGCACTCACCGTGTCCAGCAGGCCCCAGAAGGTGCCGAGCAGACCTAAGAAGATCAAAAGCCCGATGAGATAGCGCACCAGATCGCGCGATTCATCCAGCCTGGAGGCTAAGGAATCCAGCAGCGAGCGCAGCGATGCGGGCGAGAGCACCATGCGGCCCTGCTTGCCGCCCAGAATGGAGGCCATGGGCGCCAGCAACACCGGTTGACGCTTCACTTCATCACCGGATTCGGCCACCTGGAAACTGTTCACCCAATGCACTTCGGGGAACAGACGCCAGACCTGGCGGAAGGCATACACCAGGCCCGCCAGAAGCACGCCCACGATCAGGCCATTCAAACCCGGATTGGCCAGAAACGCGCGCTGGACCTGAGGATACAGGATCGCCGCGGTAAAACCGGTCAAGATCAGGAAGATCGTCATGCGCAGGATATAGACGCGCGGCGGCGAGAGCTTCTTATAGGGGTTATCCCGGGCCATGGGCTATGCTGGGCCTCCTCGTCTGATCGAAAATAGTCAATCAGTGCCGAATCACCAAAGCAATAATGAAGCTGTGGACACAGCTCAACTGGCGGCGGCCTTCAACTCTTTTTGCATGGCCCGGACAATATCGTCATTTCCCGCCACAATATTGCCGGTGACCAGGGGGTCAGGCTTGCCGTCAATGTCGCTCGCCATGCCGCCGGCCTCGCGCACCAGCAATATGCCGGCGGCGGTGTCCCAGGGCTGCAGGCCCCGCTCCCACAGGCCATCGAAGCGGCCGGCGGCCAGCCAGGCCAGATCCAGCGCGGCAGAGCCCGTGCGTCTCACACCTGAGACCCGCACCTGGAGGCGTGCCAGCTCTTTAAGGAAAAGGTCATGGCCGCCCCGGTTGCTGTGCGGTATGCCGCAGGTGAGCACCGCATCGGCGAGATCGCGCCGGGCGGCCACCCGCAGGCGGCGGTCGTTGAGGTAGGCGCCGGCGCCGCGTTCTGCCACGAACAGCTCGTCGGAGATCGGGTTGAAGATCACACCGGCCACCAGAACACCGTCGCGCTCCAGCGCCAGCGAGACGCAGAACATGGGGATGCCATGGATGAAGTTGGTGGTGCCGTCGATGGGATCGATGATCCAGCGGTGGGTCTTGTCGCGGCCCTCCACCACGCCGGTTTCCTCGGTGAGGAAGCAGTAGCCCGGGCGTACATGCTCCAGCTCCTGCAGCAGGATCTTTTCCACCCGCCGGTCGGCGGCGGTGACAAAGTCTCCCGGCCCTTTCTTTGAGACCTGAAGGTTTTCCACTTCGCCAAAGTCGCGGGCCAGGCCGCGCGTGGATTTGCGCACGGCGGCCACCATGACGTTGAGCAGGGCTGAGCGAGCCATAGGAGATCTGTCCGGTTTGAGGGTTTCTAGTCGGCGCGTTTCACGTAGGAGCCGTCTTCGGTGGCCACCACAATGTTCTCGCCCACGGTGACAAAGGGCGGCACCATGGTGCGCGTGCCGTTGCTCAACATGGCCGGTTTGTAGGACGACGAGGCGGTTTGGCCTTTGATGGTGGGCTCCGTCTCGGTGACCTCCAAGGTCACCTGATCGGGCAGAGCCACCGAAATCGGCTTGCCTTCATAGCTTTCGATGTTCACTTGCATGCCTTCTTGCAGGAATGCCGCCCGCTCGCCCACAAAGTCGCGTTGCAGCTCGATCTGCTCGTAGCTCTCCATGTCCATGAAGGTGAGCATGTCGCCGCTGTCGAAAAGGTACTGATGTTCGCGCTGTTCAAGCCGCACGCGCTCAACCGTTTCAGAGGAGCGAAAGCGTTCATTCAGCTTGGAGCCGTTGAAAACGTTCTTCAACTCCACTTGTGCAAAGGCCCCGCCTTTGCCGGGTTTCACGTGTTCGGTCTTTACCGCCACCCAGAGGGAATCTTTGTGCTGCAGCACATTGCCTGGACCGATCTGATTGCCGTTGATTTTCATGGCTTACCTGGTGTTTGAAACTGTAACGAAATGGGCGCCGTCAAAGGCAGAGATCACTGCGGCGGCGATTTGTGCTGCGTTCGTATGTGCGATTGGCCTGAACGTCAAGACACCCGCGCCCGATTGGGTTACTAGGGCTTGTTTTTTATCTGATTTGCGTCTTTGACGATCTGGGTGCTGCGGCCGGTCGGCGGGCGAATGCCGGTTGTTTTGCGCCACTCCAGCGCTAGCTTTTGGGCCCGCTGAAGCTGCTCGCCGGTGAGGCTGCCGGCAAAGGCTTCCACCTGTGCATCCGGCATGCCGGCCTCCGTGGCCAGCAGGTGCCAGCGGGCGGCCTCTATCGGGTTCTTCTCAACGCCGCGTCCGGTCATGTAGAGCCGCGCGATCCGGTTTTGGGCCACCACATCGCCCTTGTTGGCCGCCACCAGAAGCCATTGGGCGCCTATCTTCTCATCCTTCTGCACGCCATCGCCGCGGAAGATCATGATCCCATAGTCGCGCGCGGCGTCTTTCAGGCCCTTCAAGGCGGCTTTGGAGAGCCAGCTTCCGGCCTTCACCAGATCTTTCTCCACCCCGCGCCCTTCCGCATAGAGAATGCCCAGGTTGTATTGGGCTTCGGGGAAGTTCTTCTCCGCTGCGGTGGAGAACCAGGCGGCCGCCGACTTCCAATCGGGCGTGCCGCCGCCGGCACCGGCGAAAATGAGGCCGATATTGTGCGCGGCCGGCACATGGCCTTTCTCGGCCGCCTTGGTGAAAAACTCTTTGGCTTTGTTCAGATCAAGCTTGCCGGCCCGCCCGTCCAGATACATGAGCCCCATGGCGAAAAGGGCGCCGGAATGACCTTGTTCGGCAGCCGCCGTGTACCAGCGCAAGGCCTCGCCCAGATCCCGTTTCACGCCCAACCCTTGAGCGTAGAGAGCGGCCAGCAGAGCCTGCCCGCGCGGTTTACCCTGGCGGGCCAGCAGATCCGCTTCCACGAAAGCGGCCGGCCAGTTCTTGTCCTGATAGGCTTTCAGCGCATCCGCATAGGTGGCATGAGCGCCGGGGGAGGGCGCCAGCAGGGCGGCGGCGAGGCCGGCGCCTAAAACCAGGTATGGGGCCGCTGCGAGTTTCATTCGCCAGCACCTGCCGTTGCGATCAACTGATTGAAATGCGCCACTCGCTCGGCCGCCACGTCCGGGCCGCGCCACACGCTTTCGTCGGGCCGGATAAATTCGATCCCGGCGCCGGCTGCGCCCAGAACCTCAGCATCGTGTCCTGCCATATGAGCTACACAGGGGATTTCCATCACTTGCGCCCACCAACCGCTCAAGCTGTCCGAATCGGCCGGATCATCGGCAAAGCTAACATAGGCCGCCCCTGCTTCGGCAAGCTCCATTGCGGCGTGTCGGCTGTCTGTTGGCGCGATGCCCACAATTTTTTCATCTCCAAGTTGAGATCTGGCCGCCTGATACGCCTCCAAGCTTGCCTCAACCTCAACTCCGTCCGCATCCAGCGCTTGGGCGAGCCCCACGTCCCGGTCAACAATCACAGCAATGTCGTACGCGTGCGCCACAGCCAACAACCCTTTTGCGCCGTCTGTTCCAGCCCCGATCAACAGGGCCGCCACATCACCCGCCTCGGCAGCAGCCTTCAGGCAGCCTTGAGGATCTGAAACGGCGTCGGTCTTTGTTAACCTGAGATATAGCCGTGACTGTGGCGACGGCATGGCAACGCCTCCGCGATGAACCAGGTGGTTAATGGCAGGTGGTTGGGCCGGGTTAGGCGGCCTGTTCCTGGCTTTGCGACCACTGGCCGAGTGCGGCGAGCCCGTTCATGTGGGCCCGATGGGCGAACGCCGCCTGCGCGGCCGGAACATTGGCCTTCTGGCCTCCCCAGGCCTTCAGGGCAGGTGCCTGAAGCGCGCGGCCGTAGGAGAAGGTGAGGTTCCAGGGATGAGGCCCTGCCGCATTCATCAAAGACAGATGATGGGTCGCCTCCAGGTCGTCCTGACCGCCGGAGAGGAAGGCAATGCCGGGAACCTCCGCAGGCACACAGTCGGTGAGGCACGCCACGGTCTTCGCCGCCACCTCTTCGGCGCTCGCCTGTTGGCTGGCGCCCTTGGCGGCAATCACCATGTTCGGCTTCAGAACAATGCCGTCCAGTGCCACATTGTGTTCTGCCAGTTGGGCAAACACAGCCTTCAGCACTTCGCGGGTCACCTCATCGCAGCGGTCTATGGAGTGATCGGCGCCGGGATTGTCCATCAACACTTCAGGCTCCACGATGGGAACGATCTTCTGCTCCTGACACAGCGCCGCATAGCGGGCGAGCCCATGGGCATTTGCGCTGATGCAGGCCGCCGAGGGCATGCCGTCGCCAATGGTAATGACCCCGCGCCATTTCGCAAACCGGGCGCCCAGATCGTAATACTCTTTCAGCCGCTCGCGCAGACCATCAAGGCCTTCGGTCACCTTTTCGCCCGGAAAACCGGCAAGGTCTTTGGCGCCGGTGTCCACCTTGATGCCCGGCACGGAGCCGGCCGCTTTCAAGAGGTCCACCAGGGGTGTGCCGTCGGCCGCCTTCTGGCGCAGCGTTTCGTCATACATGATGACGCCGGACACATAAGACCGCATGGCGCTGTCGGTGCGGAACAGCATCTCCCGGTAATCGCGCCGATTGTCTTCGGTGGATTCGGTGTTGATGCTGTCAAAGCGCTTCTTGATTGTGCCTGTGCTCTCATCGGCAGCAAGGATGCCCTTGCCCGGGGTCACCATAGCCTGTGCAATATCGTTCAAGGTTTCGCTCATAACCTCATCCCTCCAGTCGGTTCCCTCATTCACGCGCCCTCAGGCGGCAGACTTTTGCAACACTTCTACCCCAGGAAGCACCTTGCCCTCCAGCCATTCCAGAAAGGCGCCGCCGGCTGTGGAAACATAAGTGAAATCATCCGCCAAGCCAGTGTGATTTAGAGCCGCAACCGTATCCCCGCCGCCGCCGATGGCCAGAAGGCCTTCCTCGCGGCAGTGCTGAGCGGCGATCTTCGCCATGGCAATGGTCGCCGCATCGAATGGCGGCAGCTCAAACACGCCCATGGGGCCGTTCCACACCAGGGTCTTGGAGTTGCCGATAACCTCCCCGATTTTTTCGACGGTTTTGGGGCCGGCATCCAGGATCATCTCGCGCTTGCCCACCTCATCGAGCCCCACTTCCCGGTAGGGCGCATGGGGCTTGAAGTCTTCCGCAACGATCACATCAGACGGCAGAATGATTTCGCAGCCGTTCTTTTCGGCTTCTTCCAAGATCTCCAGCGCCTGGTCTTTCAGATCATGCTCGGCAATGGAGCGGCCGATTTCATGGCCCTGCGCCTCCAGGAAGGTGTTGGCCATGCCGCCGCCGATCACCAGGCAGTCCACCTTGCAGGCCAGATGGCCGACCACGTCCAGCTTGGTGGAGATCTTGGCCCCGCCGATGATCGCCGTAAGCGGCCGCTGGGGCTCCACAAGGCTGCTCTCCAGGGCCATCAGTTCCGCTTCCATGGCCCGGCCCGCCACGCACGGCAGGAACCAGGCCACGCCTTCGGTGGACGCATGGGCCCGGTGGGCGGCGGAGAAGGCGTCATTGACGAAGAGATCGCCAAGGTCGGTGAGCATTTTCACAAACTGCGGCTGGTTCTTTTCCTCGCCCGGATGGAACCTGGTGTTCTCCATCAGGAGGATGTCGCCCGGCCGGGCATTGTTGACGGCCCGCATGGCCTCGCCGTTGGTCCAGTCTGTTTTGACGAACCGCACCGGCCGATCGAGCGCCACCGACAGCGGGCCCACGAGCGGTGCCAAAGACATATTCGGCACCACGGCCCCGCGCGGTCTGCCCAGGTGGGAAAGCACGATCACGATGGCGTCCTTGGAGGCCAGCTCCTCAAGCGTCGGGGCGATCCGCTCAATCCGTGTGGCGTCGCGCACGATGCCTTCTTCCAGAGGCACGTTGAGATCGGCCCGCACCAGGACCCGCTTGCCGGTCACTTCGCAATCATCAAGCGTTTTGAAGGATTTAGCCATGGTGTCAGGTGTCTTGCCAACAGTCATTCAGTTTTTACAGCGAACCCATCAGAGCGGCGGTGTCGTTCATCCGGTGGGAGAAGCCCCATTCATTGTCGTACCAGCCGGCAATCCGGATCAGTCCGCCATCCACAACCGCCGTCTGATCGGCGTCATAAACCGCCGAAGCGTCGTTATGGTTGAAGTCGGAGGAGACCAGCGGCTCATCGCAATATTCCAGAACCCCGCGCAAGGCGCCTTCAGAGGCCTCTTTCATGGCAGCGTGCACGTCTTCCACCGAGGCGTCCTTCTGGGGCACGAACACCAGATCCACCATGGAGACGTTGGGGGTGGGCACCCGGATCGAGGTGCCGTCGAGCTTGCCCGCCAGATCCGGCATCACCAGGCCCACGGCGCGGGCCGCGCCGGTGGTGGTGGGGATCATGGACAGGGCGGCCGCCCGGGCGCGCCGCAGGTCTTTGTGGCTATTGTCCAAAATGCGCTGGTCGGTGGTGTAGGCATGGATCGTGGTCATGAAGCCGCGCACAATGCCGAAGCTCTCGTGCATCACCTTGGCCATGGGCGCCAGGCAGTTCGTGGTGCACGATGCGTTGGAGACCACCTGGTGTTCAGCGCCCAGGTCTTCGTGGTTCACACCGTAAACCACTGTCAGATCGCAGTTTTTCCCCGGAGCGGAGATCAAGACCTTGCGCGCGCCGTTCTCGATATGCGCCATGTTGGAGGCCTTGTCGCGGAAGGCGCCGGTGCATTCCAGCACCACATCCACGCCTTCGCTGCCCCAGGGGATATCGGCCGGGCTGCTTTCCTGAAACACCCGGATGGGACCGGCGCCCACATTCATGCGGTCGCCCTTCACCTCGATCTCGCCGGGGTAGCGCCCGTGCACGGTGTCATACTTCAGAAGATGGGCGGCAACGCCGATATCTGAGCGGTTGTTGATGGCGACGACTTCCACATCGTTGCGCCGGCTTTCCGCCACGGCCCGAAGCGCCAGGCGGCCAATACGTCCAAACCCATTGATCGCTACGCGAACGCTCATGTTTTTCGTCTCCGAATGCCCCAAGAACCCCGGCCGGTCGTTTCACGCGGCTTTTTCACGATTTTGCCATGAAAAGCAACGCGTTGCCTGAGGGTTGGTTAAGGTCAGACTCTGGTTTACTCTATGCTTGATCCCGCTTGGCGAGGACCGCCGCTGCGGCAGCCTCTGCAGTAATCCCGAAATGCTCGTAAAGCTCGCCGGCCGGCCCGCTGGCGCCGAAGCTGTCCATGCCGATGAAAACGCCATCGGAACCGATGAACCGGGCCCAGGCCATTTCAACACCTGCCTCAATAGCCACCCGCAGGGTTTCCGTGCCGAGGATGCGGGCCTTGTAGTCATCCTCCTGCGCGGCGAACAGCTCCATGGACGGCACCGAGACCACCCGGGTGGGGCAGCCTGCCTCATCGAGCTGGTCTTTGGCCTGAAGTGCCAGATGCACCTCTGACCCGGTTGCAAAGATGACCGCTTCGGCATCTCCGTCCACCGAGGCCAGCTCATACGCGCCGCGGGCGCAGTAATTCTGCTTGAAGAAGCGCTCGCGCACGGCAGGCACTTTCTGACGGGTGAGCGCCAGGATGCTCGGCGTGTCGGCGGCTTCAAGCGCAAGCTGCCAGCATTCTGCGGTTTCCGTGGCATCGGCCGGGCGGAACACATTGAGGTTCGGGATGGCGCGCAACGCGGCCAGATGCTCCACCGGCTGGTGGGTTGGTCCGTCTTCGCCAAGCCCGATGGAATCGTGGGTCATCACATAGATCACCCGCTGTTTCATCAGCGCAGACAGGCGGATGGACGGACGGCAGTAATCGGTAAACACCAGGAAGGTGCCCGAATAGGGGATCACCCCGCCGTGCAGCGCCATGCCGTTCATGGCCGCGGCCATGCC
>JANQOW010000033.1 GCA_028285595.1 Hyphomicrobiales bacterium | reverse complement strand
GACCCCGGGCGCAGCGCCACGGCCACGTCTTTACAGCCACTGTCATGCAGGTTCAGCGCATGGGCATGGCCCTGGCTGCCGAAGCCGATGATGGCGACTTTCTTGCCTTTGATCAGATTAACATCTGCATCCCTGTCGTAATAAACACGCATAGTTCTTTCTCTTCCCTCTTGGAGTTCTGCCCTTGCGGGGGGAGGCCCCGCCTCAATGGTTGGAAAATTCGCGGGCGACAATACAGCCCGACGGGTGAAACACAAGCTTGAATTGGGTCCTTTGGTTTTGCTCCCTTTATCCGTCATCCCCGCGAAAGCGGGGACCCAGGGCCGCTGATCTCAAAAGGGTGCGGCTCCTGGGTCCCGGATATTTTGCTGGCGCAAAATTCCGGGATGACGTGAGATGCTCACTTACCCCACCATCCCTTCAGCCCCACGGGCGATGGCGGCGATCCCTGTGCGCGAGACTTCCACCAGCCCGAGCGGGCCCATAAGGGTGATGAACTGATCGATCTTATTGGTGCGCCCGGTCAGCTCAAAAACGAAGCTCTCCGTGGTGGCGTCCACGATCTGGGCCCGGAAGGCTTCCGCCAACCGCAGCGCCTCAACGCGCTGATCACCCTTACCGGCCACCTTAATGAGCGCCAGCTCGCGTTCCACGCCGTTGCCGCTCACGGTCAGGTCCACCACCGAGTGCACCGGCACAAGCCGGTCGAGCTGCGCGGAGATCTGTTCGATCACCATGGGCGTCCCGGTGGTCACCAGCGTGATGCGCGACACATGGGCCGCTTGTTCGGTTTCGGTTACGGTGAGACTCTCAATGTTATAGCCCCGGCCTGAGAACAGTCCCACCACCCGGGCGAGCACCCCTGGTTCGTTGTCCACGAGCACCGATAGGGTATGGGTTTCCATGGTTTCCACTTTTTTCAACATGTCACTTACCTGCTCACAGCGCCGGCCCTAAACCAGCACCTTGCCTTCATCTGAAATGGCTTCATCGAGATTGGTGGGCTCATCACCCAGCAACATCTCATGATGACCTTTGCCCGACGGGATCATGGGGAAGCAGTTGGCTTCCTTGGAGACCAGGCAATCGAACAGCACCGGCTCATCGCAGTTGATCATCTCCATAATGGCATCGTCCAGGCTGTCCGGATCCGAACAGCGGATGCCCTTGCAGCCGTAGGCGTCGGCCATTTTGACAAAATCGGGCAGCGCAGAAGAATAGCTCTCCGCATAGCGCCCGCCATGGAGCAGCTCCTGCCACTGGCGCACCATGCCCATATACTCATTGTTCAAGATGAAGATCTTGATGGGCAGGCGGTACTGCACTGCCGTGGACATCTCCTGCATGGTCATCAGCACCGAAGCTTCTCCGGCAATGTCGATCACCAGGCTGTCCGGGTGTGCCATCTGCACGCCCACAGCAGCCGGCAGGCCATAGCCCATGGTGCCGAGGCCGCCCGATGTCATCCAGCGGTTGGGGTCTTCAAAGCCGTAATACTGTGCGGCCCACATTTGGTGCTGGCCCACTTCAGTGGTGATGTAGGTGTCCTTGTCCTTGGTCAGTTCATAGAGCCGCTGGATGGCGTATTGCGGCATGATGATGTCGTCGCGCGGGATGTAGTTCAGACAGTTGCGCCCGCGCCACTCGTTCAGCTGGCCCCACCAGGCCTTCAGCGCCTTGGCATCAACCTCCGGCTGGCGGGCCTTCCAGACCCGGATCATATCTTCCAGAACATGGGCCACGTCGCCGATGATCGGCACATCCACCTGGATGTTCTTGTTGATGGAAGACGGATCGATATCGATGTGGATCTTGGTGGAGTTGGGCGAGAACAGCTCCGTGTTCCCGGTGATGCGGTCATCGAAGCGCGCGCCGATGCACACCATCACATCGCAATTGTACATGGCAAGGTTGGCCTCATAAGTGCCATGCATGCCCAGCATCCCTAAGAACTGATCGTTGGAGGCCGGGAACGCCCCCAGACCCATCAGGGTGGAGGTGACCGGATAGCCGGTCATCTTGGCGAACTCGCGCAGCAGCTTGGAGGCGCCCGGGCCGGAATTGATCACGCCGCCGCCGGTATAGAGGATCGGCTGCTTGGCGTTGGCAATAATCTCCACCGCTTCTCGGACCGCATTCTGGTCCGGCTTCAACTTGGGCTTATAGGTCTTGTGGGCAACGTTTGACGGGCCGGTGTATTTGGCCAGGGCAAACTGAACATCCTTAGGGATATCAACCACCACAGGACCCGGCCGGCCGCTGGAGGCCACATAATAGGCTTCGTGCAGAATGCGGGCCAGATCGTCCGGATCGCGCACCAGATAGTTGTGTTTGGTGCAGGGCCGCGTGATGCCCACCGTGTCGCATTCCTGAAAGGCATCATTGCCGATCAGGTGTGTGGGCACCTGGCCCGTGATGCAGACCACGGGGATGGAATCCATCATGGCATCGGTGAGACCGGTCACCGCATTGGTGGCGCCAGGGCCCGAGGTGACGAGCACTGTGCCCACCTTGCCGGTGGACCGGGCATAGCCTTCAGCGGCATGGACAGCGCCCTGTTCGTGGCGCACAAGCACGTGCTGAATGGCGTTCTGCTGGAAAATAGCGTCATAGATCGGCAGCACGGCCCCGCCGGGATAGCCGAATATGTGTTCAACACCCTGATCCTTCAGGGCTCTCAAAACAACTTCTGCGCCTGTCAAACCGTCACTCATCTTTTCCACTCTCTCAAAGCGGCCCTGATGCCGCTCCCTTGGTCTTCTCAAATGTCCTCTGGCAAATTTCGCCAGCCTAGCCAACAAAAAAGGCCCCGGAGGGGCCTGGATGCGCGCTATGGGAAGCCGTGATCTCCTCAGATCACGCCCATGCGCGCCACGATACCACCACGAGCTTATACATCTGTCCGCATTGCTCCTTAATTAAGCGGCGCGGACATTAAGGCTATGGGCGCATCGCGTCAAGGGCCGGGGCTTCACAAACACGAAGGTTTGTGCGGCGTCCCGATGGACTCATCCGATAGTTGTGGCATAGTCTCCTAGTAATACTTTCGGAGAAAGTAGGGAGCAGTCCAATTCGGGAGGAAGTGATGACTGGCAAACGTGTTCATACCGAACATCCAACAGTGACTTACGACGATCTCAATGGCACCGATCAGGCCGCCGTACGCCTCGCGTTCCAGCAAGGCGCCACACGCCGCCAGGTAATGGGCTGGTTGATGGCCTCCGGCGCAACCATTGCCTCAGCCGGCGCGATTGCAACCGGCGCATCCAACGCCATTGCCGCAACGCCCAAGAAGGGCGGTACGTTGCGCTATGCCGCGAGCCTGCACGGGCCGTCCGACACGATGGACCCGATCATCTTTACCTCAGGCATCGATTACATGCGCGGCCGCCTGCATTACAACGGTCTCCTGCGCCTCAGCCCGACGCTGGAACCGGAAGCAGAACTGGCCGAGGAGTTTGAGGCCAACCAGGACACGACGGAATGGACTTTCCGCCTTCGGAAAGGTGTGAAGTGGCATGACGGCAGCCCGCTGACGGCGGACGATGTGATCTATTCCATGAAGCGCCATCTGGGCGAAGAGTCAAAGTCAAACGCCAAGGGCTATCTCACCTCGGTCGACGATTGGGTCAAGGTGGACAATGAAACGGTCAAAGTCACCCTGAAATACCCCAACGCCGACATTCCTGCCCTCATGGGTATCTATCAGTTCAAGATCGTTAAAGAGGGTACGACGGACTTTTCCAATCCGGTGGGCACGGGTCCGTTCAAGATGACGGAGTTCAAGCCGGGCGTGCGCTCTGTGCACGTGCGTAACGATGACTATTGGGGCAACGTCCCCCATATCGACCAGGTCGAGGTCTTCGCGATCACAGATCCCACAGCGCGCCTCAACGCCATTTTGAGCGGCGACGTTCACATGGTGGTCACGGTTGATCCGAAAACCATTCCCCAGTTGGACGCGAGCGACAAGGCAGATCTTTTGTCCACGCCGTCGAACCAGTGGAACGGCATCTGCTGCATGAAGGACAAGGCTCCAGGCAACAATGATGATTTCGTGCTCGGCATGAAGCACCTGCCGCGCCGCGAGCGCATTGTGAAGAACATCCTGAAAGGCCATGGCACGGTGGGCAACGACCACCCGATCAGCACGGCCTATCCGGAGCATTGCCAGGACCTGGCGGTGCGCGCCTACGATCCCGACAAGGCCAAGTTCCACTTCAAGAAGGCCGGCATCACCTCTGCTGAGCTCTATGTGGCGCCGGTGAATGTGGGCATGGAGGAAACCTGCCTCCTGATCCAGCGCGAGGCCGCCAAGATCGGTTTCAACCTGCAGCTCAAGAAGGTGCCGAACGATGGCTACTGGGGCGCCATCTGGCTGAAGAAGCCGCTAAATGTGGTGACCTGGCTGATGCGGCCCACGGCACACGCCATGCTGTCGGTGGCCTTTGCGCCGGATGCACCCTGGAACGACACGCGCTGGAACAATGCGCGCATGGGCGAATTGCTCAAAATGTCGGCCGGTGAGACCGATCCGGCCAAGCGTAAGGAAATGTTCTGCGAGATGCAGACCCTGGTCCACAACGAAGGCGGCTGGGTGATCCCAAGCCATAACAACTATCTGGACGGCATTTCCAAGAGCGTGAAGGGCCTGGTGAAGCACCCGATCGGCAACACCGGCGGCTATGAGTGGCCGGAGTTTGCCTGGCTCGACGAGTAGTTTACCTCCCACGGTAACCTGTCATCCCGGAATTTTGCGTCAGCAAAATATCCGGGGCGCAGGGGCAGCACAGTTCAGAGCCAACCGTCCTGGGTCCCCGCTTTCGCGGGGATGACGATGGAGGGGCCCACCTGTCATCCCGGAACTTTGCGTCAGCAATATATCCGGGACCCAGGAGCCGCGCAGGTCAGAGCGAGCCGTCCGGGGTCCCCGCTTTCGCGGGGATGACGATGGAGGGGCCCACCCCTGATGTCAGAGAACAAAACCAAACCCAGCACCGCAGACGTGCTCAGCTTCATCAACGCGGTTGAGCCGGCTGGCCGGCGCGCCGACGGCCTGGTGTTGCTTGAGCGTATGAACACCCTCACCGGCATGACACCAGTGCTCTGGGGGCCCAGCATCGTGGGGTATGGGGAGTACTACTACAAGACCAGTTCAGGGCGCGAAGGCTTGTGGCCGCTCACCGGGTTCTCCCCGCGCAAGGCGGCCATGAGCATCTACATTATGCCGGGGTTCAAGGCCTATGAGGATCAGCTGGCGCGCCTGGGCAAACACAAGCACAGCGTATCTTGTCTATACATAACCCGGCTGGCCAATGTGGATATGGACGTGCTGGAAGAGATCATCACCAGCGCCGTTGCGCGCATGAAGGAGATCTATCCGCAGTGGAAAGCCTATCCGGAGATAGGCTGAGGCCGGCTCTTGGCGCTACGCCCCCTCTGCCGCAGCGCGGGCAATCCCCTCTTCTATCATGCGCATGGCCTCGGCCTGATCGCCCCAGCCTTCCGTGCGCGCCCACTTGCCCGGCTCAAGATCTTTGTAGTGCAAGAAGAAATGCTCAATCTGATTGACCTGGCTATCCGACACGTCGGAAATCTCATGCACATGATCATAACGCTTGGAGATCTTGCTCACCGGAACCACGATCACCTTTTCATCGCCGCCGGCCTCGTCAACCATCTTAAGAACCCCGATCGGTCGCGTGGCGATCACGCAGCCCGGCACCAAACTGCGTTGGCTGATCAAGAGCGCATCAATCGGGTCACCATCCTCTGCTAACGTGTGTGGGATGAAGCCGTAGTTTCCCGGATACCGCATTGACGTGTACAAGAAACGGTCGACAAACATCGTGCCTGAGGCCTTGTCCATCTCGTACTTGATGGGCTCACCGCCAATGGGCACCTCAACAATCAAATTCACCTCACGGGGTGCATCTTCGCCAATCGCTATTTCGTCTAAACGCATGAATCTGTCCCCTCGTCGTCCTGGTTCCGGCTATTTTGCACTGCAAACAAAATTATTGCATTGCACAAATAGTTTAACATTTATCCCCTCAAATGGAAAAGCGCGCTCACTTTCTGTTGCGCTCCTGGGGCTCGTGCTCTTTGTGCGTGCGGCGGAGGCAGAACCGGTCCGAGCAGGATGGAGCGAGCCGGTGCACTTCCCTCACCTCAAGATTACGTTGAGAGCGAAGCTCGACACAGGCGCGAAAACCTCAAGCCTTGGGGGCCATGATGTGGAGGTGTTCCAGCGCAGCGGCCAGGACTGGATCGGATTTGCCGTCGCGAACGGGCAAGCGCGCATCGAACGCCCGGTGGTGCGGCGGGTCACAATCCGCCGGGCCGGCGCACCGGATCAGAGACGTCCTGTGGTGCGCTTGCTGACCTGCTTTGCCGGCGCGACACGGATGACCGAATTCACCATCACCGACCGCAGCGACATGACGTACCCGCTGCTGCTGGGACGGCGGTTCCTGGCCGGGCGGGTTGTGGTGGATGCGGGCGCTAAAAACCTGACCGGCGGAAAATGCGGGCCTTAGAGCAAACGCACCGGCTTCACAGAACCTCATCGTCATCAAACAGCGGGTGGCCTTCGATCTCGTCCTCAATCTCCTCCAGCCGCCCTTCGGCCACCGGCAAACTGCGCACCCGGGCGATGTGGAACAGGGCATCGCCCTGGTTGATCACCGGCAGATTGGTGCGCCCGATGACCAGGCCCGCATGGGGCACTGTCACCTCCACATCCACTGCGCCAAACGGATCGGAGAGGTACCCCACCACTTCTCCGTCGGCCACCAGATCGCCGGTGGTCTTATGGGCCCGCAAGATGCCGCCGGCCTTGGCGCGCATCCAATAGCTTGAGCGCGACTGGATGGGATCGCGCCTGGCGGGCGCCACGGCCCGCCTCGGCAGCATGCCCAGTTCACGCATCACCGACATGATGCCACGCACGCCGATACGAATGGAGAACTCATCAAATCGCAGCGCCTCCCCGGCCTCATAAAGCAAGACCTCAATGCCGTGCTCGCTGGCGGCTGCGCGCATTGTGCCGTCGCGGAAATCAGCCTCGATCACCACCGGTGCCCCGAACGCCTTGGCCAGGCCCTTCAGCTTATCGGAAGGCTCTGAATAACGGATCTGCGGCAGGTTTGTGCGATGGATGGCAGCGGTGTGCAGATCAATCGCGAGATCGGAGCGCAGCACCACCTCGTTGAGAAACAAGTCCGCCAACTGGGCCGCGAGGGAGCCTTTGTCGGATCCGGGAAAGCTGCGGTTCAAATCACGCCGGTCAGGCAGATAACGCGAATGACTGATGAAACCGTACGCGTTGACCACCGGCACGGCGAGAAGCGTACCGCGGATCTGGTTCATCCAGGGTGATGCCAGGACCCGCCGGATGATCTCGACCCCCAACACCTCATCGCCGTGAACAGCCGCAGAGACGGCCAGCACCGGCCCTGCCCGCTTGCCGTTGATCACCTGGACCGAGAGATTGACCGGAGTATGGTTCGACAGCAGGCTGACCGGCAGGTCCACGACCCGCCGCTCACCAGGTGCAACCGTTTCGCCGCCGATCTCAAAGGCGGCATTGCGCGGAGCCCTCGCCATAACGGCTTAGCCGCGGCCCCGGGTTTTGGTTTTGCCCGCCTTGGCGTTGTCTTCAATAAAGCGGATGATCTTGCCGGCCACATCGATGCCGGTGGCCTTCTCGATGCCCTCGATGCCGGGCGAGGAATTCACCTCCATCACCACGGGCCCGTGGTTGGAGCGCAGAAAGTCCACGCCGCACACATTGAGCCCCATGCGTTTGGCGGCCCGCACGGCGGTGGAGCGCTCTTCTGCGGTGATCTTGATGGGCTTGGCGCTGCCGCCCCTGTGCAGGTTGGAGCGGAAATCGTCCTCAGCGCCCTTGCGCTGCATGGCGGCCACAACCTTGCCGCCGATCACCAGGGCACGAATATCGGTGCCGCCGGCCTCTTTGATGAACTCCTGAACCAGAATGTTCACATTGGCGCCGCGGAAGGCTTCAATGATGGACTTTGCCGACTTGTTGGTTTCCGCCAGAACCACCCCAATACCCTGGGTGCCCTCTAAAAGCTTGATCACCACAGGGGCCCCGCCAACCAGTTCGATCACCTCTTCGGTTTCCTTAGGGTCGTGGGCAAAAGCCGTCACCGGGAGCCCGATGCCGATACCGGCCAGAAGCTGGGTGGACCGCAGCTTGTCCCGCGACCGCCCGATCGCCACGGATTCGTTGAGGGACCACACACCCATGGTCTCAAACTGGCGCACCACCGCCAAGCCATAAAACGTGATGGACGCCCCGATGCGCGGGATCACCGCATCGTAGCCACTGAGCTGCTCATCCTGGTAATAGAGCGCCGGGCGGTGGGACGCGATGGAAATGTTGACCCTGAGGGTGTTGATGGTGTCGATCGTGTGGCCGCGTTCCTCAGCGGCTTCCACCAGCCGTTTGTGGCTGTAGAGGCTTGGATTGCGCGCCAGCATGGCAAGTTTCATGTGATATCCCCTCCCTCAAGGTTTTTTTGGTTCCCCGGCCAGGAACGACCGGCCGGGGTTTACGACAAGTTTGCGCCGCCGGATAGCGGTGCGGCCCAAGATTAGCTCAAAGCCCATCTGGGCCCGGTTTGCCAGCGAGAGTTCAATAGACCACCGCCGTGTCCCAAGACGCAGCGAAGTGTTGATCACGTAGCGCTCCTCAGGCACCCCGCTGGTGTTCTTGATCTCGCGCTTGTCGGCCACGGGCGCCTCGCATATGCGCCACTCGGCCCCCTCCTCGCCGCCGGCAATCTTGAAGCGGACCCAGGGGGCCCCGTCGCGCTCGAAGGCTTCCACCTCCTCAGCATGAAGGGCCGCGGTTCGGGCGCCGGTATCAATCTTGGCTTTGATGCGCGACACCCCCAGCCGGGGCAGACCTACCCATTCGCGCCACCCGATTTGAGCGACGTGCCGTATCGGGCCATCCTTACCGGCCTGTGCATCCACGTGGGTCACTGCTCCCTCTCAGTGTTCTGCCCATGAGACGTTATCGCCTCGGCCCGCTCCCTAGCAAGCGAAGATCGCAATGTGTGCTGATGCAAGGGTTTGGCTTGGGATCTTAAGATTTGCGACCGCGCTCCAAATAGAGCGTGAAACGGATTGTCAACCAATACTTGGCATGTCATAGTGTGGGGGAAGAACGGATGATTGCGTGACAAATCTGGGCGAACGAATTGTGATTGCAGTGGAACGATCGGGGCTGACCCGCTCGGGCCTTGCTAACGTGCTTGGCATTTCGCGCCAGGCGGTGAACAACTGGATCAAGGGTAAAAACAACCCTTCCACCAAGAACCTTTCAGACATTGCGGCGGCGACAGGCGTTCGGCTTGAGTGGCTTGCAATGGATCAGGGACCGATGGAGAACGAGCGGTCCAACGGTCATGATGAGCGGGGTTTTGACCTCTCCACAGACATTCTGGAAGACGTGATCAACGGCATCGAGCAGGTTTCACGAGAAGACGGCTTGGATCTCCCGCCAAAGCTCAAAAGCAAGCTGATCACCGAGCTCTACAGGCAAGCGGCGTCTGCGGAAAATGCAGACCTTTCCTCCGAACACACCTTGCGTGCGGTGATCGGATATGCGATGCGCTCAGAGGGCGCACGGCGTTAGGCACAGGACTTGCAAACGCTTTATTGAAATTTCGGGGGAACTTTGTATGGCAAACACAGATCGCATAGAACATCTCAAGCGCATTTTCCGGCAATCGTTTCACACAGAGCGCGCTGGAGAAAAGCAAGCCCTGCAGGAGCTTGCAGAGAACTATGGTTTGACGGACATCATGAATATGATCGTCGTCAACCGCTTTGGCTGTGACTCTCTTGAAGAGCTTTCCCTGGGCGAACTGGGCGAGCTTTCAGATACCTTGCACACCCTTCACAGCGTAAAAGCGGCGAACTCCGCTCCCAATGTGGTGTCGTTTCCCTTACAGCGCGGAAAATGAGACGGGCTCAGATAGAACCGCGCCCTCTGGCGGAGGCCCAGGAGGAGCTGCTGCAGGCGGCGCTTCAATGGCACCGGTCCAGTGGCGGTGTGTACGATCTGAACGACCCCAATTTGTCTCAACTTCAAGAACATATTCAGATCAGCGCGGATATCGCCGATAGCTGGCCTCCGCCCTATCTGCTGGTGGGGCGCAAATCCACCACGGCCCAGTTGTTCGGCTCGGAGTTTGCCAAGCACGTGGCCGGCCAACCCGGACTGCCCGACCGGACCTTCGAGAATCTTGTGAACACCCGCTATCAGCATGTGTCGGAAAGCGGGGAAGCGGCCTTCGATACGGTGACCTGCACGATCATTCCGCCGAACAGCTCGCCGACCGGGTTGGTCTATGATCGATTGATCCTGCCATCCCGCTTCAGTGATGGGGCCCGCACATTTTCTGTATTTACGGTTATTCAGAAAAAATTTGCGGTAGTGTCATCATCCAGCGCAGGTCTTCTCTTGCATTCCAAACCAACCAATCTTCGCCACTGATATTGGACGGAGAGCGGCGCCAGGTGGTGCCCGCCGGCGAGATGTGCTGATAGCCCTCGCGCACCGGAAAACCGCGCTGGGTCAGCTTTGAGGCCACAAAGCCATAGATGAAATCCGGGTTCCAGCGCAGCAGCGCGAGCGCCTGGGCCAGTCTGGCCAAAGTTGCGGCCAGTCGGTATTTCCTCAGTTCAGGATCAACCCACATCTCTCCATGGTAGATCACCTGGCCCGTAATCTTTTGGGCAGCCGGACAGTGCACCTGGCCGATTTCGCCATTATGGATGCGGCGGAGGTTCTTCATCCAGAAGTCCGCCAACGTGCACCCTGTCAAATCATCCCGGCGCATGGCCTGAACGTGGACGATCGACCCGTTCGAATTTTCGCCCACCATCAACAAGGCATTGGCGGGAATGATATCCATGAATTCCGGGTGGAACGGCTCGGACAAGTAACCCTTGCCTTGCAGGTCGTCGCAAATCTTCAGAAACACGTTCACGTCGTGACACTCGCGCACGAACACGCCTGCATCTTCTACGTATCGGCGCTGGACTTCGATAAAGCGGGAGGTATCCAGCTCCGCCACACCTGTGGCTGTTGAGCGACGCAGGTTTTGCGGCGTTTCGTCTTTCAGACGCTCAACAGCAGCGGCCAAGCTCTGAAGCTCGCTCACATCATCTCGTAGTTCAGCAATCGATCGGCTCATGGAGTTTCCCCGCCCGAGAGCGGAAAGAGTCCGTGCTCCCCCACCCAGCAACTAGACACATCGTCATTGTGCCTAAGGGACAACGATTGTGGTTAAAACAGGGTTAAGTCCACGGCCAAAAACGGCACAAAACAAACTATTGGACTGATGCTGTCACCCCGGTGACGTCCACCCAGAAGCGCCAGTTTCTGGGTTCGATCTGATCGACGAACTCAATCGTTTCCGTAAACGCATGGGTTAGACCTGGCGCCAGTTTAACGCCGTAGAGGCCAACGGTCCTTTGCCCCACCATGCTGCATTCGCTGGTGAGCCGGGAAATCTGCACCTGATCGATCGGCGTGGTGAAATAGACAGGACAATCGAACAGACGCACGCGCATCGAAAGATCTTCGGCAGTGTTATCCGACGACAGGTTCCGGGCCTCGCCGGTCAGGGTCCACGAAGAGAAATCAACAGCTTGCTGCTCATCGCCATTGGCGTTCCAAGCCACCTTCTGGCCTGGGCGCAACGTGCTTTTCACCAAGGCGATATCTGAGGGTTTCAGCGCGAACCGCGCGGTTTCCAGCTTCCTGGAAACCTCCTCAACCTCCGCAATGGCCTGGTCGAGGCCGGGCGCTGCGGCTTCGCGCCGTTCCGGCTGGTCCAGAATGTAGAAAAACACCCCGGATATCAGTGCGATCGCACTCAAAACCCCCAGACCGATCCATCGTGTGGCCCGGGAATCAGCGAACATCCAAATGAGGATGCCAAGAATGAGAAACAAAAACGCCCAGCGAAACAAGACTTCATATCTCCAATTGCTGCCGCCCTAGATATGGCGTTGCGCCCTCATTCCGTCAATGTGCCATGAAAAATGGGCGCGAAATTCTTTCAGGCTGAGGATTTGAGGCAATGTCGCCTGATACACCAATACTCGTCTGTGGCGGCGGTCCGGTCGGGCTCACCGCAGCCCTGGAGCTGGCCCGGCGTGGGTTCTCGCCGCATGTTATTGATAATGACGGCGAACCGACACTTGAGTCACGCGCCCTGGCCGTAAACGCCCGCACTCTGGATATTCTGGAACCTGCAGGGGTGAGCGAGCGCATTATTGCAGTCGGCAATCGGGTGAACGGCATGAGTTTTCTCAATCAGGGCCGCGAAACCATGCGGTTGGACCTCAGCTACGTGCCTCATCGCTTCAACTTTCTGGTGACCCTGCCGCAATCGCAAACTGAAGAGCTGCTTATCGAACGCTTGCGCGAACTGGGCGTTGATGTGAACTGGCACACGGAACTGAACAGCTTCACGCAAGACGAGAGCGGCGTCCATTGCGAGCTGAGCAGCCCATCAGGTGACTTGAGCCATCACGCGCGGATGTTGATCGGTGCCGATGGCGCGCATTCTGTGGTGCGCAAATCTCTGGGGCTCAGCTTTGATGGGCCAAGTGAGCCGAATGCCTTCAGCTTGGCGGATGTGACACTGGCGGCGTGGCCGTTTCCCTTTGACCGGGCCGTGGTGCATATGGAGCCTGATCGCGTGGTGGCCTTTTTTCCGATCTCAGAAGGGCATGGACGGTTTGTCAGCAGTCATCCTGATCTCATGAACCATCTGCCCCTGACAGCCAAGGTCAGCGACGTGGTGTGGCAGTCCACGTTCAAAATCAGCTACCGCCAAGTGCCGACCTACCAGGTGGAGCGGGTTTACCTGGCAGGCGATGCCGCCCACATTCACTCACCGGTGGGCGGTCGTGGCATGAACCTTGGAATTGAGGACGCAGCCACTCTCGCCTGGCTCATCGCAGAAGACCGAACGGCCGAGTACACACGCCTGCGACACCGGGTGGGCAAGACGGTCTTGAAGTTCACCCGGGACCAAACCCAACAGTTGGTCCGGCGCGGTCCCCTTCAGACCTTCATCCAAAACACTTTAGCGCCTCTCTTATTGAAGCTGCCGGTCATCCAACGCGTGGCGGTGACCCGTCTGGCCGGGCTTGAATCACCCCACCCGGCTTGGCTTTGAGACAAGGCCCTTAAGGCTGGTCTGCGCGCAGCTCTGTGAGCGCCTGGTCAACGGCGTGAGCCAACGCATGCAGGCGGTCGAGTTCCTCCGGCATTACCGTGCCGTCGGCTTCCATAACCTTGGCGGCCAGTTCCCAGACATGTCCCAGTTGAGCCTCGGACCGCTTGGCCACCCTCAACACTGAGCGCTCGATGACCTCAATATCCGGCGCCTGATGGCGAAACCAGTCCATCACTTTGGCATGGTCGTAGTTACCGGCCACTTCATGGCCAAGATTCTCGCTGCGGCTGCGCACAAAGACGGAGATCAGATTGTCTTCGGCGGCGTGCAGAGTTTCGTCCGCCGTTGCGATGAACGCGAGGATGCGCAGCTCGTCGCCCAATTCCTCCAGCACCTTGCGCGTGGTGCCGTGATCATCGTCAAGGTCTCCGACCTGCTCGCGGAACGGAGCGAAGAAGGCGCGAATATCCTCTATTCTGGCACCTGTGGAATGATTGGCCGCATCCATAATCCGATCGAGCAGGAAGGTGCGATCCGTGCGTCTGGCATGACAAAACGCCAAAAGCCTGTCGCCATCGTCCGCGTGGACCAGGCGCTTGCAGGTGACCAGGCGGTTGGTGCGCCGGCCTTCTGCGTCCACATAGCCCAATTCCAGGCGCAGACCGTCTAAGACCGGTTCAGGGTCCAGCGCATCGGGAGCATGCATATCCGGGGTATCGGCGGCGCTCAGCGCGCCATCGCCCAAATGCTTGGGCGCACTCGAGGCCTCGGGCCAAGCACCGCGCACCGCTTCTCTCAGACGGGCAAATATCCCCATGTATGCTCCGTTCGCCGGTCAAATGAACTGCTCAGCAATTCTAACATAGGGGGCAATTGCAAAATATGACAGGTTTGGGATGGGCGCCCTCAGCGGCGCGCACAGCGCTCAACCCACAACATACCGCTTCGGCGCAGGCGCACCGGCAGAACCTGGACCTTCTGCAAACAGCCCAGCGTGCGCTTCAAGCGACGCTCCCGGTTGCCGCCCTTGATGTAGGACACCACTCGGCGGGCCGCTGCCATTTGGGTGTTGCGGCACTTCTGGGTTTGCTTCGGGGTTGTTTTGCGCGAACAGATCACACGGGCGGCCCGTTCGGCGCGCGTCATGAAGTAGGCCTCTGATCGCTTTTGATTCTGAGCGTACGCCTCCAGATCGCCGATAAGCATAAGCGTTGCTGCGCACGCGCAAAGAAGGGCCACTTTGTTTGGATTGCTTTTCTTTGTCATAAGGGTCTCTTAGAAAGCCACTAGGGCAAAACTGTGAGTGCGGCGGCGCATAGGCTTATGACACAAACGTGGAAGGTAACAACAGAATTATTGCGCAAAGACGCCGCAGAGCCGCTGGCTGAGCGCCTCGAGGAGGCGTTGGACGGCGAGCCTGTGGTGGTGAGCGCATTTGAAACTGACCCGGATACCGGGTTTTGGACCGTCGAAGTCTACTTTCAGGGCCAATTGCCGGCAGAGGCCGATTTGGACCAGCTGTTCGGCCCGGTAGGCCGATCGTCTGAACTCCTGCCGGACACCGATTGGGTAAGCCATAGCCAAAGCCAGTTAACCCCGATCCGCGCCGGGCGCTTCTTTGTTCATGGCGCACATGATCGCAGGTTGAGACCGGCTGCCGGGATCAGCATTGAAATACAGGCCGGTCAGGCGTTCGGCACAGGCCACCACGGCACAACGCGCGGCTGTCTGCTGGCAATCGACGATGTGTTGAAATGGGTTCGCCCGGCCACCGCACTGGATGTTGGCTGCGGCTCGGCCGTGCTTTCCATCGCTTTTGCGTTGGCGACCCGGCGCAAGGTTCTGGCCAGCGACATTGACCCGGTCGCCGTCGGCGTGGCTGACAGCAATGCACGGTTGAATGAAGCGGGCACCTTTGTGCACACCGTGGTGGCCGGCGGTGTTGAGAACCCTGCCATTCGCGCCTTTGCGCCGGCAGAGCTGGTGATTGCGAACATCTTGGCCAAACCCTTGTGCCAGATGAAAGCGGGCCTGGCCGCAGCCGTGGCGCCCGGCGGGCACCTCATCTTGTCCGGCATTACAGTTGACCAGGAACGCCGGCTGATTGGCAGCTATGCCCCGTTTGGGCTTGTCTTCCAACGGCGCTGGCGGCTGGATGGCTGGTCCACGCTTTTGTTGGCGCGGCCATAGTCTTAGCCCCAAAAGCAACAACGCCCCCGGTTTCCCGAGGGCGTTGGCACAGCAGCTTGGCGAATGGCGAGGCTAGAGTTTGGCTATAAGAGTGGCCGGGTGGCCGTCGACCAATTTCTCTAGCCCCGTCTTCGAGGCCGGAGCCTTTCAAGCGTGATAGCTACCCCAAACTTTGTTGGCGATGTCAGAACGCTCGATGCCGATGTCGTTGAGCAGACGGTCATCGAGGGTTTCGAGTTGACGCTGTGCAGCTTTCATCTCGAAGTAGGTCACGACAGCGTGCCAAACACGGGTAAGAACGTTGAAAGTGCCCTTCGAACCGGGTCCGAAAAAGGCCTTGCTGTTTACTGCGGTTGCGTAGACCATGGGCTTTACTCCATTTAAGCCTCAACAGCACCATTGCTGTTGAATAGGTTGATCCGAAGTCTCGGGCGCCGGCTTTGAGTTCCTCGTTTGCGGCGTCTTTGAACTGACGCCTATGTAGGCCTTTTGCAGCGCTCTACCAGCGCTGTGTTTGCAACGCAGCATTGCAAGAAATGCATAGCAGGTTAACGCACATTAAATCTTTGTAACTATTGCCATAATCCAGTCACAAAGGCTTAGAAATCGAAGCTGAATCCGGGTGTGTTTGGAGCCTTGTTCCAGGCCCTGAAAAGGGGAAAATATGGCTAATTTTAATTGCCCGATTGCGGAAAAATTCCGACCGCACTAGAACCAGAGATATGTTCCAGTCATTCAGCGATAAAAGCCAAGGCGAACTGGGCGCAAAGCGGACAGAAGCCTTGCGCAACGAGCTTCGATCCAGGCGCCTGGATGGTTTTGTCGTGCCCAGGGCCGATGAACACCAGGGAGAGTATGTGGGCCCGCATGCAGAACGTCTGGCGTGGCTCACCGGGTTTACCGGCTCGGCAGGCGCGGCCGTGGTGTTGCTCGATCAGGCTGCCGTGTTTGTGGATGGCCGGTACACGGTCCAGGCGGATGAGCAAACCGATGGCGCCGTCTTTGAGCGCTGTCATTTGATGGAAGAGCCCGTTACGAAATGGCTCTCCGCTAAGCTGAAGGCCGGCCAGAAGGTGGGGTATGATCCTTGGCTTCACACAGTGAACGGCGCCCAGCAGTTAAAGAAGGCCTGTGCAAAGGCCGATGCTGAGCTGGTGGCGGTGGAAACCAATCCCATTGACGCGGTCTGGGCCGACCAGCCGGCCAAGCCCAATGCCCCGGTTTATGCGCACCCCACGCAGTTCGCAGGACAGAGCGCTGCTGAAAAGGCATCCGTGCTGTCTGAAGCGCTGCAAACGGCCGGAGCGGATGCGGCCGTACTGACCACACCGGAGTCCGTCGCCTGGGCCTTTAACCTCAGGGGGTCTGATGTGCCCCACACGCCGATCTGCCTGACCTTTGCTATTCTGCTGAGAGAGGGTCCGGACCGGATCTATATTGACCAAGCCCGCCTGGACGAAGATCTGCTGCGCCAGCTCGAAGGGTTGGCTGAGATCAGGCGTCCGGAGGCTTTTGCGGTCGATCTGGGGGCATTTTCTGGACAGAAGGTGCTGATCGATCCCGCCTGGTGCGCCATGGCTGTGAAAACCGCGTTGAAGGCGGGAGGTGCTGAGATCATCACCGGCGCAGACCCGTGCCTCTTGCCGAAGGCGATCAAGAACCCGGTTGAGCAGGAAGGGGCTCGCATTGCGCATGTGCGCGACGGGGCCGCCATGGTGAAGTTTCTCCATTGGCTGGAGCGCGAAGCGCCGTCCGGCACGGTGAGCGAGATCGACGCCGCCACCAAGCTGGAGACCTTCCGGGCCGAGACGGGTGTTCTGAAAGAGATCAGTTTCGATAGCATTTCCGGTGCGGGCGAGCACGCGGCCCTGCCCCATTACCGGGTGAGCGAGGCGTCAAATCTGATCCTTGAGCCGGGCACACTCTATCTAATAGACAGTGGGGCGCAGTATCAGGACGGCACAACCGACATCACGCGCACTGTGGCCGTCGGGTCGCCGTCCGCTGAGATGCGCGACCGCTACACCCGGGTTCTCAAAGGCCACATCGCCATCGCCACAGCCCGGTTCCCAAAAGGCACCAGTGGCGCACAGTTGGACACGCTGGCCCGTCTCGCATTGTGGGAAGCCGGCTTGGACTTTGATCACGGCACAGGACATGGGGTGGGCAGCTTTCTGTCCGTCCACGAAGGCCCCCAACGGATTGCAATAACCGGATCGGTTGCCCTTGAACCGGGGATGATCCTCTCCAATGAACCGGGCTATTACAAGCAAGGCGCCTTCGGCATCCGCATTGAGAACCTGGTGATCGTCAGCGAAACGCCAAAGGGGCCCGCCGAGGAGCGCGAGATGTATGCATTTGAAACAATTACATTTTGCCCCATCGACACAACTGTGATTGAGCTCTCGCTTTTGAGCGATGTGGAGTTGGAGTGGCTGAACGCTTATCATGCAGAGGTCCGCAGCAAGCTTTCTGCCGGATTAGACGGGGCTGATCTGGCGTGGATGGTGGACGCTACGGAACCCTTGACCCGCTGAGCCCCTCACCAGTGCTGCGGGCGGGACCGCAGCGAAGAATCCGGTGAAAAACTCTTCGCAACCCTTGCTTTTTTGCAACAGGTTCGGTTTGACAGCCCGTCGGCAAAACGCCAATATGCAGCTTTCCAGAGCGTCCTGGGGTGGGGCTGCGCTCGGAAAAATCATGAAGTTGGCAAACGGATGCTTTAAGAGGCACATGCGTCCAAGGACGCAGCATCCTGTGTGGGTGGGGCCTAGGCTATGGCATACGTACTTTCAGTCTGTCCGCGTGGATAGGTGCGATTAGTTCCGGTGGCCAAGAAACAGCATATCATCCCTACTGAGATCATCACCGTGGCGGGCTATTCGCTGTCGGCGATGCTGTTGGTGTTCGCCTGTGCGCTCTATCTGGGGTGGCTGCCCTCCAATGCCAAACAGCCCGACAGCGCCCAGCAAGAGGCTCTGAAGCCGGCTATCCCGGTGATCAAATCGCCTGACGCCCCGCCGAAAGTACGGCTTGGCGAACAGGAGCAAGACCCGCCGGAGAAAACAGCAGAGGCGCAAGATCCGCCGGAGCCGCTCCCGGAGCCCGAGCTGCCGGCGCAAGAGCCGGACGAGTTACCGGACCTGCCCACCGCCGAGCCGCCCGCAGCAGAACCGGAACCACAGCCTTCAAAGAGCGCGCGCATTGAGCCGCGCGAGCACCATGCGCCTGAGCCTTTCGCCATCCAAGAGCCCACGACGCCGGAGCCAGTGGTGCCCGACGCGGCGCCTGATGAGCCCGAGCGCGTGGCTGAAGAGGTTCTGCCCAAGCCTGAAGATGAACAAGAGCCGGCCGCCGACCCGCCCCGGGAGGACACGAAAACCGCCGAGCTCACGCCTGGATCGGAGCCCGCTCCAAGCGAACGCGAAGAGGACAGCCGCGCAACCGACACACCCGAGCCTGGAGACCAGACCTCGCCAAAAGTGCGCATCATCGCGCCACCAGGCGACGCCGAGCCTCCACGGCAGGAAACACCTTCGGTGGTCATTCGCATTCCTCCAAGCACGCCTGCGGAGGCTAAGCAGACGCCTGCAGAACCTGTGGCCGTGCCGCGCCCGAAGCCGTCTTCGCGCAAAACCGTGGAAGGTCCAGCACCGGCGTCTGAACCCAAGGTGAAGGTGATCCTGCCTCCGGTTGAGCCCTTGGCTCCCAGGCCCAAGCCTAAGACCGTGATCCGCATTCCGGCAGCCCCCGATGAGACCCCGAAGAAGGAAGCGCTGACAACCGAAGAGACCAGCGAAGCCCCGCCGCCTCCGGCAACGCCTGAAGCCACGGTCGCGCCACGGCCCATGCCCAAACCGCAGAAGCTCGCGCGCGTGCCGAGCCCCACAAAGGCGGCAGCACCTAAGTCCAGGAAACTTATCGAACCGCCGAGCGTGGTGTCCTCCATACCCAAGGCGAAACGCAAGCGGTCGGCGAGCCCGAAGACGGAGCGGGCCAAGGCCAAGGTCGCCCGTGCTGAGCCCAAACAGCGCCGGCGCCCGCGCGCGGGCCGTGTCAGGATCCACCGCCCTCCGCCCAGCGAGACTATCTCCATCGACCAGGATACCTATTGCCTGGCCATGGCCATCTACTTTGAAGCCGGGCGCAAGAGCCTGCGGGCCCAGGTGGCGGTTACACGGGACATCCTGCACAGGGTGGAGAGTTTCAACTTTCCCAACAGCGTGTGTGAGGTGATCTACCAGTATGCCCACCGCCGCGGGCGCTGCCGCTATGCGTTCGCCTGTGACGGCCGCCCGGACCGGCCGCGCAACCGTGTGGTTTGGCAGAGAGCAAAAATGCTGGCCAGAGAGCAGATCCGCTGCGGCTCACGGTGCGGATGCTACATCGACAAGCCAACCTTGGTTGGCGCCAGCAAGGGGCGGAGCCGCCGGGTGATCCGCTGCAGCGCCTCGATCAGAACGCCTGCTGAGCCGCGAAAGGTGGCGAACGCAGCGGGGCAAACCCAGCTCGCCCTTAAGCCGGTCTCTACGCTGCTTGGGGATGAGCCTGTCAGTCCTCTGGGGCGGACCCAGCCTTAGAGCAAGTACCGCGTCCTTGCGAATGCGAGGACCTTCTCAGTCAAGGGAAAGGGGAGAGCTATGGGCCCCTGCTTTCGCAGGGGAGCGGTTTTCTTTCCCCGTCCCTGCGAAGGCAGGGACCTTCTCAGTCAAGCACTAGAGCAGCTCCTACCCCTCGCCGATCAGCACAAACCATCCGTCTTCGTCGGTCACCTCCACCCCAAGATCCGTGGCTTTCTTCAGCTTGGAGCCGGCGCCAGGGCCGGCAACAACCAGATCGGTCTTCTTGGACACCGATCCGGCCACTTTCGCCCCCAGGCGTTCTGCCATCGCCTTGGCTTCATCGCGGGTCATCTTTTCAAGGGAGCCGGTGAACACCACCGTTTTGCCGGATACGGGAGATTCTGAGGCCACTGCTTCCAGCGGCTCCGGGGAGACCTCCGCCAAGAGGTCGCGCAAGACCTCCTGGTTATGCTCCTCGGCAAAGAAATCCACCAGAGCCTCCGCCACCACCTCACCAATGCCGTCAATATTCACCAAATCGGCCCAGGCATCGCTCTCACGGTCAGAGGCGGCCACGAGCGCCTCGTTGAGCGCCTCCATGGTGCCGTAGGTCCGGGCCAATAGCCGCGCCGTGGTTTCGCCCACATGACGCATGCCCAGAGCATAGATGAACCTGTCCAGAGAGACGTTGCGCCGATCATCGACGGCATCGAACAAATTGCGCGCGGATGTTTCTCCGTAGCCTTCGCGGTCCTTGAGTTTCTTCAACGAACGCTCATCGCGCTTGCGCAAGGTGAAGATGTCCGCCGGCCGCTGGATCATGCCCTCCTCGTGGAACGCTTCAATCTGCTTGGTGCCCAACCCCTCAATGTCGAAGGCGTTGCGGGAAACGAAGTGCTTGAGCCGTTCCACCGCCTGAGCCGGGCAGATCAATCCGCCGGTGCAGCGGCGCACCGCGTCCAACTTACCGGTCTTGGGATTGTGCTCACGCACGGCGTGGGAGCCGCAAGCCGGACAATACACCGGAAAGACGAAAGCCTCAGCGCTCGCCGGTCTCTTTTCGGGGACATGGCCCAGAACCTGGGGGATCACATCGCCGGCGCGCTGGATGATGACCGTATCGCCAATGCGGACATCTTTGCGCTCAATCTCATCTTCGTTGTGGAGGGTGGCATTGGAGACCACCACCCCGCCAACGGTGACCGGATCCAGCTTGGCCACGGGGGTCAGGGCGCCGGTTCTGCCCACCTGGATCTCAATGTCTCTCAGCACGGTCGTGGCCTTTTCGGCGGGAAACTTGTGGGCGGTGGCCCAACGCGGGGCCCGCGAAACGAACCCAAGCCGGCGCTGCCAGTCCAAGCGGTCCACCTTATAGACCACACCGTCAATGTCGTACCCGAGTGAGGCCCGCTGCTCTTCAATCCCCCGATAGACGCTCAACATCTCCGCAACGCTCTCACAGCGCTGCATTTGCGGGTTGATGACAAAACCCCAGGCGGCCATCTGCTCAACCGCTCCCATCTGGGTGCTCCAAGGTTCCTCGGACACCTCTCCCCAGGCATAGGCAAAGAACTTCAAGGGGCGTGCGGCGGTCATGGCCGGATCGAGCTGGCGCAGCGAACCGGCCGCAGTGTTGCGCGGGTTCACGTAGGTTTGCTTACCTTCGGCGGCCTGACGGGTGTTCAAGGCCTCAAAATCGGCGTGGGTCATGTAGACCTCGCCACGGATCTCCACCACGTCCGGCCAATCTGACCCGGCGAGCCGGTGTGGGATATCTTTGATCGTCTTCAGGTTCTCCGTAACATTCTCCCCCACTTGCCCGTCGCCCCGGGTGGCCCCGGTGACCAATCTGCCGTTTTCGTAGCGCAGGCTTGCCGATAGGCCATCAATCTTTGGCTCAGCCGTCATGGCCAGCAGCTCATCGTCCGGCAGGTTCAGGAAACGCCGGATCCGAGCGCAGAATTCATCCACATCCTCATCGTTGAAGGCATTGGAGAGCGACAGCATGGGAACCGCATGGGTGATCTTGTCGAATTTCTCTGCAGCCGCCGCGCCCACCCTCTGCGATGGGCTGTCTTTACGCACAAGATCGGGGAACCGGGCCTCAATGGCCGAATTGCGCAGCCTGAGGGCGTCATATTCGGCGTCAGACACCTCAGGAGCGTCATTCTGATGGTATGCGGTGTCGTGGTGCGCAATTGCCGCCGCAAGGCGCTCCAGCTCGATTTTCGCCGCTTCAGCGCTTAAGCTCTCTACGGCGGTTTGCTCAGTGTCGCTCATGATTGCCTTTGATCTATCCCGTATCGCGCATCAGCCGATCAGCCTGGGCGCGGGCCTCATCGGTTACGCTGGCACCTGAGAGCATACGCGCAACCTCCTCGCGTCGGCTGTCGGCCTGCAATTGTGTCACGCGGGTCACCAAACGGGCGTCAGCAGTCTCGCCTTCGCTCACCTCTTCCATCTTGGTGATCAACATGTGGGTTGCCGCCCTGACGGCCACCTGGGGAGAGTGGGTGACGCTCAGCACTTGAAGCGTATCGCTGAGACGGGCGAGCCGCTGGCCCATGGCGTCGGCGGTGGCCCCGCCAATCCCGGTATCGATTTCATCGAAGATCAACGTGGGGGCCGACCCTCGCGCCGCCAGAACCACTTTCAGCGCCAGCATGAAGCGGGACAGCTCACCGCCCGAGGCCACTTTCACAATGGGCCCGGCCTCAGCACCCGGATTGGTGGCAACCTTGAACTCCAGCCGGTCAATCCCGTGAGGTCCGGCAATGCTGTCTCCCGATTCCACATCGCTCAAGAACCTGGCCTTCTCAAGCTTGAGGGGGCCGAGCTCTGCCATAACCTTCGCATCCAGTTCGCCCGCAGCGGCGCGCCGGGCGGCGCTCAGCGCCTCGGCCTTTGCAAAATACTCCTTCCGGGCCGCATCTGATTTGGCGCGCAGTTCGTCCAGATGGCCCTGACCGTCCTGAAGGTTGGCGAGGTCTTGCGTCAAGCGGTCCGCCACGCCCGGCAATTGTGCGATTTGGCAGCGATGTTTGCGCGCCAGATCACGCAGGGCAAACAGGCGCTCCTCAATGTCGGCTTGCTCGCGCGCATCAAAATCGAAGGTGGCGCGCGCCTCTTCCAAAGCGCCCTTGGCGGTGTTCATTTCCACCACCAGCCGGTCCAGCGCACCGATCAGCCCATCGAGCTGGCCGGAGGCATCCGCCTGGCGACGCTCCAGCTTGCGCAGGCCTGCGTTCAAGCTGGCCTCCTGGGTTCCATCGCCTGCCAGCGCCTTGTCCACATCATCCAGGGCTTCGGCGAAGCGTTCCGCGTTCATCATAAGCTGGCGGCGGGCGGTGAGCTGCTCCTCCTCACCCTCTTGAGGTGCCACAGCCTCCAGCTCCTGCACAGCGTGTTCGAGCCAGGCCCGCTCTTCTTCTGCACGTTCCAAACGGTCTGCGTGCTCCTGAAGAGCGCTCTCGTGTGCCTTCCATGTCTGCCAAAGCGCGGCCACCTCGCCGCGCACGTCGTCCAACTCGCCAAAGGCATCCACCAGATCGCGGTGCATGGCAGGGTCCATCAGCGCGCGGTCATCATGCTGGCCATGGATCTCCGCCAGGCAACCGCCCAGTCGGCGCAGCAAGCTGACACTTGCCGGTTGGTCATTAACAGCGGCCCGGCTGCGGCCGTCGGCGCTTTGCACACGGCGAACCACCAGTTCGCCCTCGCTCTCAACACCCGCCTCAGCCAGGATCGCGAACGCCCTGTGGTCCGGTTTCAGCTCAAAAGCGGCGGTGACGACCCCGCGCTCAGCCCCGCTGCGCACCAGAGCCGCATCGCCCCGGCTCCCCAGCGCAAGCCCCAGCGCATCAAGCAAAATGGACTTACCGGCGCCGGTTTCCCCGGTGAGCACAGTCATTCCATCCTCGAAGCTCAGATCGAGACGTTCGATCAACACGATATCGCGTATGGACAGGGCGCTCAGCATAGCGGCGCCATTATAGATGGAGTCGCACCTGCCGCGCTATTCTCAGATCAGCAATTTGTGGGAGATATCAACCACTACCCGTGGCACTGCGCCAGGTCCTGGCAAGCCATGATCCCTGGTTGACCTGAGGCTCTAGGCCGCCGGTGCGCAACAGCGCGTACGCGTCTTTGTACCACTGGCTGTTCGGGAAGTTGTGGCCCAGAATAGCGGCTGCGGTCTGTGCTTCTGAGCGGATGCCCAGGGCAAAGTATGCTTCCGTAAGACGTTGCAGGGCTTCGGGCGTGTGAGAGGTGGTTTGATAGTCCTGAACCACCTTCTTAAACCGGTTGATGGCGGCCACATAGGCGTGGCGCTTCAAGTAATAGCGCCCGATCCGCATTTCCTTACCCGCCAGGTGGTCCCGGGCCAGAACGGCTTTCGCATCGGCATCCCTCGCATACTGGCTTTCCGGGAAGCGCCGGGAAACCTCTTCAAGCGCGTCGAGCGCCTTTTGCGTGTTGGACTGATCGCGCTGGGTGTCGCCGATCTGCTCGTAATAGCTCAGCCCTTTGAGATAGTAGGCATAAGCCACATCCTTATTGCCCGGATGGAGCTGAATGAACCGGTCTGAAGCGTTGATGGAATCCTGATAAGCGTTTCGCTGATAGTGCGCATAAGCCACCATCAGAGTGGCGCGTGTGGCCCAGGTGGAATAGGGGTGCAGGCGCTCAACCTCGTCGAACTGCTTGGCGGCCTTCTTGTATTCCCCCACCTTCATGTGATCCAGGCCCTTGTTGTACAAGGTCCCTACAGGGGTGGTGTCATCGAATGAGCCGGTATCCTTGTCACCGTCTGCAACAGGCGGGGCGGCCGGATCATTACCGAAGAAATCGTCAAGCTGGTTTTCCAGACCACTACAGCCGGCCAGCACGGTACACGCGATCAGCACGGCGGAGAGCCGCCGCTTGGAACCAGGTAGAAGAGCCTTAAAGATCTCAAACCGGCCGGCTGATCTGGTGTGATGCATGCACGTTTCTCTTTTGCCCGTCTGGACTGGCGCTCACAGCGAAAAGCGGCGCGTTTTCCAGCTTTCTTACAGTTTTACTCAAACTTGAACGATCACGATAGCCCTATCGCACGTCGTCCTTAACCCTTGCGGGGCCGGCCCCGGTACCAACCGGTTCCGTTTGAAACGGAAAACCCGGCGGAAATGTGACCGCCGGGCTATCTTCCCTCACTCGCCTTTATCCCGGGTTTCCGGCTTAAACCGGAGAACCGAAATCCTAAAGTCAGTTGGCCTGCCGCCTCAGAAAGGCTGGGATTTCCAACTGGTCATCTTCATATTCCGGCTGTGGCTGGGGTGCGGCCTCTGCCTGAGCCTGCTCGGGCTCCGGCATGGGCTCGGCCACGGCCACTGCTGCGCCTCCACCGGCTGCCGCCACGCGCGGTGCTGGAGGTGGAGGAGGTGTCGGATTTGACCGCTGGCGCACAATCCTCGGCGCCTCTTCAGCTTGTTCGGCTTCATCTTCCTTGCGCCCAAGGCCGACGCCCGCCAGGCGCTCAAACAGCCCCTTGCGCTTACGAGACACCGCGGGTTCACGGGTATCTTCCGGCTTCTTGAGCGCCGAAATCTGACGTTGTGCGATCGGAGGGAAGTCTTCCACCTCCGGCATTTTGGTCTCCGCCTCGGCGATGGCCTCCTGAGGCATCTCCTCAACGGCCGGCGCTTCGGCAACCTCTGCAATCGGCTCCGGCGCGGTCTCTTCAGCCGCGATGGGCTCTGGCGCCGGTGCTTCCTCGATCTTTTCAGCAGGCGGTGGTACTTGCGTGCGCTCTTCAGCTACAGGCTCGGGAGCCGGCGTGGTTTCGGCCGCCCTCGGCTTGATGTCATAGTGGTAGTCATCGTAATTCGACGTGGTGGCCGAAGAGGAAACCTCTTCGATGCCCGTGGCCACGACGGAGACGCGAATGACCCCTTCCAGGTCCTGATCGAACGTGGCGCCCAGGATGATGTTGGCATCCGGGTCCACTTCTTCGCGAATGCGGGTCGCCGCTTCGTCCACTTCGTAAAGGGTAAGGTCTTCGCCGCCCGTGATGGAGATCAGAAGTCCTTGCGCGCCGCGCATGGAAACATCGTCCAGGAGTGGGTTGGAGATCGCCGCTTCGGCTGCCTCAATGGCCCGTTTCTCGCCGGACGCTTCGCCTGTGCCCATCATGGCTTTGCCCATCTCGGACATGATGGCGCGCACATCGGCAAAGTCCAGATTGATGAGGCCTTCCTTGGTCATCAGCTCGGTGATGGAGGCAACGCCGGAATAGAGCACCTGGTCGGCCATAGAGAAGGCATCGGCAAAAGTGGTCTTCTCGTTGGCAATGCGGAAGAGGTTCTGGTTCGGGATCACAATCAGTGTGTCCACATGCTGGGCGAGCTGCTCAATCCCGCGCTCAGCCGTCAACATGCGCCGCTGACCTTCAAATTGGAACGGCTTGGTGACCACCCCAACGGTCAACACGCCCTGTTCCTTTGCAGCCCGCGCGATCACAGGCGCTGCGCCGGTACCGGTTCCCCCGCCCATGCCGGCAGTGATGAACACCATGTGCGATCCGGACACATGGTCGATCAGTTCGGGCAAGACCTCCTCGGCCGCCGCCGCACCAACCTGTGGTTGCGAACCGGCGCCCAACCCCTCAGTGAGGGAGGTGCCCATGTGAATTGTCCGTTCAGCAGCAGATTGCCGCAAAGCTTGGGCGTCCGTGTTGGCAACAACAAACTCAACACCATCAAGCTGCGACGCAATCATATTGTTGACAGCGTTGCCGCCAGCTCCGCCCACACCGAAGACAGTGATGCGCGGCTTCATTTCAGCAAGATCAGGAACAGTTAAATTAATGCTCATTGTGCGGCGTCCCGTATTAACCCCAGAGACATGTTTGTTACCAAGGTGTTAGTAATTCGTTAACAAGCGGTAACGGGGTGAGTCAAAAGGGCGCACATATGTGCGAAACCCGCAGAAATATTAGGAGGTTCCGGAGATTCGGAGAATCAATTTATTAACAATTTTGGCAAATTTCTGCGCCGTCGGCGCGTTGAAATTTTAGATGCTTTCGCGGATCCACTGCCCTACACGCATCAGATAGTTCGGCTCATGAGTGGCCTCTGAACCGATGTCCGGCATGGCGATCGTGGCCTTGTCGGGCTCAATCGCATAGTTCAGGAGACCGGCCGCAACCGCAAATCCAGGCCCGCGGGCGCTTTCCGGCATACCGGTGATCGGCTGGGGATAGCCGAACCGCACCTGGCGGTCCAACATGGTGCCGGCCAGTTCCCTGGCGCCGTTCAACTGGCTGCCGCCGCCGGTCAGAACCACCCGCCGGCCCGCAAAGTGGGCAAGGCCGGAACTCTTTAAGCGTGCAGCCACCAGCTCGAAAGTTTCTTCCAGGCGCGGCTGAATAATCCCTGTCAGCATAGAGCGCGGGATCTTGTTGACCGCATCGGTACCCTTCTCACCCACCAGAGGCACGGACACCAGCTCACGTTCATCACACACCGCAGGAAGGGCCGAGCCATAGAGCGTCTTCATGCGTTCGGCATGGGCAATGGGAGTGGACAGGCCGCGGGCAATGTCCATCGTGATGTGATGGCCGCCAACGGGCACCGCATCGGCATAGACCAACTGGCCTTCAGAGAAGATCGAAATTGAGGTGGTGCCGCCGCCCATATCGATGCAGGTCACGCCCATGGACATTTCATCCGGCACCAGCACGGAACGCCCGGCCGCATAGGGGGCGATGACAAAGCCGGCAATGCCCAGATGACAGCGCTCGATCACCATGGCGAGGTTGCGCATGGGCCCGCGGTCAACGCTGACTGCATTGAGACCCACAGAAAGCGCATCGCCGAACATACCCTCCGGATTGGGGATGAACCGGGTGTCGTCCAGGCCAAAGCTGGTGGGTGTGGTGTGAAGAACAATCCGCTGAGGCCCGGTTTCCACCGTGCTTTGGGCATGGCGGATGACTTTGGAGATGTCAGCACGGCCCACTTCGCGCCCGCCCAGGTGCTGATGGCCCTTGTAGCCCTTACACTGGGGGCGGCCGCCGGAGACGTTCACATAGATGTTCTCCACCGTATGGCCGGCCATGCGCTCTGCAGCGTCTACCGCCAGGCGGATCGCCCGTTCGGCCTCATCCATGTCCACAACGGCACCAAGACGGGTGCCACGTGCCACCTGATGGCCGAGACCCAAGAGTTTGAGCTGATGGCTGCGTTCACCGCCAAAGACGCGGTTCTTGAGGGTGACGACCTCTGCGATCAAGCAGCAGATCTTGGTGCTGCCCACATCGAGCACCGCAATAATCGACCGGGTGTCCTGTTGGGACCCAAGCCCACTGCCGCGACTCTTGTGCAAAGGAACCACCGTCATTCGTCTCCACCCCACAACTCAAAACACACCATCACCAGGCGTTGCGGCAAATCAGCTCTCGCTGTTCTGCTTACGCCACTTCTCGGCAGCATCCTTCGACAATCTGAGGGCGATCCGGTCACCCAGTCTGAGATCGATCGATGCGATGTCGCGGCCCAAAATCCCTTGTTCCCGCTCGAGATCGGCCAACCGCTGTAAAGCTCCTGGAACGTCCTCGGCCGGCAAGAGCACTTTGATGCCGTTGGCCAAATGGAGGGTCCAGCGCCGATCCGCGACACGCGCAGCTGCACGAACAAGTAACCTTAACGAAGAATGGACTGCCAGTTGGTTAACAAGCGTTGCAGCAGTTTGCTGCGCCCCCTCCCCGGCGACCACAGGAAGGTGAGACCATTTGGCCGGTGCGAGCTGCCGCATGGCCTGACCGGACTCATCAATAACGAAGAAGCGCCCCTTGTCCTGCCACAGCGCGTAGGGGCGCCGCTCGCGCAGTTCGATATGCAGCCGGTTGGGAAAGAGCCTCAAAACCGACGCCTCAACCACCCAGTCCAGATTGGCCAGCTTGGCGCGGGCCTGAGGCGCATTGAAGCCGATCAGCGAAGAGCCCTCACGCACACCAATAGCTGCAAGCACCTGCTCGCGCGGCACATTCTTCAGCCCATCAATCGTAATTTCCCCTGCCGAAAGGCCCACCATTCCGGCCACATCATCGCTAAGCTCGGTGAAGGCAGAGCCCTCCTTGGAGAAGTGACCGCCCGCGGCCAGCGAATAGAGCGCCGCCGTGCCCAGGAAACACACATAGATGCAGTTGCCGATCAAACCCATGAGCCGGTGCGATCCCGCCAACCGGCGCACCCGCTGGCCGAGCTGGAACTGGCGCGCACCGGAGGGCGCCCGCAGATCTTCATCGGCGATGTGATCTGCCCTCTTGGGCCTGAAGAGCTTTCCTAACGATCGCATGATGCGTCCTTCACCATCCACTCCACCAGCTCTTCAAACGAATGACCCGCATGCTGCGCAATTTCCGGCACCAGCGAGGTTCCCGTCATACCCGGCTGGGTGTTGATCTCCAAAATCACCAGCTCACCGTCAGCACCCGGCGTGTCGTCATAACGAAAGTCGGCGCGCGTGACGCCTTTGCAGCCAAGAGACATGTGGGCATTCAGAGCGTATTGCTGAATTTTCCGATAAACGTCGTTGGGGACATCAGCAGGGATTATGTGCTCAGAGCCCCCTTCCGCATACTTGGATTCATAGTTGTAGAATGAGCCCTTGGCCTCAATGTCCAAGACGCCGAGCGCCACGTTGCCCATCACCGCACAGGTGAGCTCGCGGCCCGGCACATAGCGCTCCACCATGAGCTCCTGGCCATATTCGCCCAGCCCCGACAGCGAGACGGAGACGGGTGAAGAGGCTTCTGAGTCCACGATATGCACCCCAACGCTGGAGCCCTCTGCCACAGGCTTCACCACGTAGGGCATAGGCATAGGATCTGAATCCATCAGCCGCTCGATGGACACCAGCTTGCTTTCGGCGGTGGGGATGCGCGCATCGCGGAAGATGACCTTGGCCTTTTGCTTATGCATGGCGAGCGAGGACGCAAGAACGCCTGAATGTGTATAGGGGATGCGCAACATCTCCAGAATGGCCTGGATGTGTCCGTCTTCACCCCATTTGCCGTGCAGGGCATTGAAGGCCACCTGGGGTTTGCGTTCTTCCATCACCTTGCCGATCTCAGGGGTGACGTCCACCAGTTCCACCCGGGCGAAGCCGGCCCGCGCCAACGCCTGGGCGCAGGCCTCGCCCGTTGCCACGCTCACGTCGCGTTCGGCGGACCAGCCGCCATAGAGCACATCGACCCTCAGGTTTGCCTTGTCGAGCTCGGTTGGTTCCATTGGCTCAGTCTCATCCTTGCCCGACCGCAGAGCGGCCAATGCGCTTGATTTCCCAATCGAGCTCAACACCGGAGGTTTCCTTAACCTTCGCGCGCACGGTTTCGCCCAGCTCTTCAATTTGGGCGGCAGTCGCGCCGCCCTGATTGATCAAAAAGTTGCAGTGTTTCTCCGAGACCTGAGCGGCGCCGACGCGAAAGCCTCGCATGCCGGCTTGATCGATCAGTTGCCAGGCCTTGTGGCCGTCCGGGTTCTTGAACGTGGACCCGCCGGTGCGGCTCTTGATGGGCTGGCTGGCCTCGCGGGCCTCGGTGATGGCATCCATAGCCGCAGAAATCTCTTCCGCATCGCCCTTCTCCCCTTGCAACAGGGCCGATGTGAAGATCAGGTTTTCCGGTGCGCCACAGTGCCTGTAGCTGTAGTTCATCTCGTCCACACTCAAAACGTGGCGATTGCCTTGCCGGTCCACAGCGCGTGCCTCGATCAGCACGTCTTTGGTCTCCTGGCCGTAGGCGCCACCGTTCATCCTCAGAGCACCGCCGATGGTGCCGGGGATACCTCTCAGAAAGGTTAACCCTCCGATACCCGCCTCAAGGGCGGCGCCCGCCACGCGCACGTCCGGTGCGGCCGCTCCAGCGCGGATTTTGAACCCGTCTTCAACAGTGATCGTGCCGAACTCACGGCCGAGACGAATGACCACCCCTTCAATGCCCCCGTCACGCACCAGCAGGTTGGATCCGATGCCCACAGGATAGACCGGCACGGTTTCAGGCAGCGCGGCGAGGAACTCCGCCAGATCATCCTCGTCCGCAGGCGCGAACACCGCGTCTGCCGGGCCGCCCACCTTGAACCAGGTGAGCGTGGCCATCTCCACACCGGGGCGAAGGCGCCCGCGAACCGGCGGCAAGCTGTCAAACAACGCACTGCTCATGGGTCATCCTGTCTTTTCCAAGGCGGCCAGTTGTTCCGGCAGCGCATTGGCCCAGTGGGTGATTGAGCCGGCGCCCAGGCAAATCACCACGTCACCCGGATTGGCGATGGAGGCGATCAGGCCCGGCAGGTCTTCAGGTTCCTTCAGGGCTCTTGCATCTCTATGCCCGCGGGCCATAAGGCCATCCACCAATGCGGTGTGGCTCGCGCCCTCAATGGGATCTTCACCGGCCGTGTACACCGGAGCGATGATGACCGTATCGGCATCGTTGAAGCAGGAGCAGAACTCATCGAACAGATCATGCAGCCTGGTGTAACGGTGGGGCTGCATCACGGCCACAACCCTGCTCTCGGTCACCGCCCTGGCGGCCCTCAGAACGGCGGCGATCTCCACCGGGTGATGGCCGTAATCATCGAAGATCGGCACATCGTTCCACACGCCGGTCTTGGAGAACCGCCGTTTGACCCCGGAAAACGCGTTCAGGGAGTTGCGGATATGGTCGTCGCTCACCCCCAGCCTGTGGGCCACCGCGATGGCGCCGGCGGCGTTCAAGACGTTGTGCTCGCCCGGCATGGGCAGGTGAAGTCGTTCGATCTTATGGATCTCATTGGAGGAGCGGTTGGTGATCTCCACGGCAAAGTGGGTATCGCTCTGGTCGTATGAGAGGTCAACGATGCGCACCTGTGCCTGCGGGTTGCGCCCGTAGGTGATGATCCGCCGATCCGTGATGCGCCCGATCAGGGCCTGCACCTCAGGATGGTCGATGCACATCACGGCAAAGCCGTAAAACGGCACGTTCTCCACGAAGGAGTGGAAGGCCGCGCGCAGGGTGTCAAAGTCACCATAGTGGTCCATGTGCTCCGGATCGATGTTGGTGACGATCACCACATCGGCCGGCAGCTTCACAAAGGTCCCGTCGGATTCATCTGATTCCACCACCATCCAGTCGCCCGATCCCAGACGGGCATTGGTGCCGTAGGCGTTGATGATGCCGCCATTGATCACGGTCGGGTCAAATCCCCCACCGTCCAACAAGGCCGCAACCATGGAGGTGGTTGTGGTCTTGCCGTGGGTACCGCCCACCGCCACCGTGGACTTGAAGCGCATCAGCTCAGCCAGCATTTCGGCTCGGCGCACCACAGGAAGAAAGCGGGCCCTGGCCTCCAGCACTTCGGGGTTATCGTCCTTCACAGCGCTGGAGATCACCACCACCTTGGCTTCGCCCAAGTTTTCCGGGCGATGGCCTATGGACACATCGATGCCCATGTCCCGCAGGCGTTTGACATTGGCGCTGTCGTTCAGGTCTGAACCCTGGACCGTGTACTCCAAAGTCTTCATGACTTCGGCAATGCCGCTCATGCCAATGCCCCCGATCCCCACGAAATGGATAGGGCCAATGTCTTTGCCGAACTTTGCATGGGCCATTGCAGGCAATCTCCTAACTCTAGCGTTCGTCTTCGTGCTCGATCAAATCTTCATCGTCATCCGTCTTGAAGACGCGGTCCACGGCCACCTCTTCAATCAGATCCGCCAGGCGCTTCGCCGCGTCGGGGCGGCCAAAACCCTTTGCGCTGTCGGCCGCGATCTGAAGCTCGCGCTCCGAATAGCGCAGCTTCGTCACCAGCGAGCCCAGCCTCTCCGGCGTAAACTCAGTTTGTTCCATGAGCCATCCGCCCCCGGCCATGGTGAAGGCTCGGGCGTTCAGCAGTTGGTCGTTGTCCAAAGCGTGGGGCAGAGGCACCAATATGGCCGGGCGCCCGATGACCGCCAGCTCGGCAATCGTAGACGCGCCGGACCGTGCAATGATCAGATGGGAACCGGAGACGCGCTCCGGCATGTCATAGAAGAACGGCGCCAGCTCCACATCAATTCCGCTGCCGTGATAAGCCTCGTGAACCTCGTCCAGATCTTCCGGGCGAACCTGCTGGGTCACCGACAGGAGCTTGCGCACCGATTGGGGTAAGGCCAGGAGTGCCGCCGGAACGATTTCGGAGAAGACGCGCGCGCCCTGACTGCCGCCGAAGACGAGCAACCGGAACGGCCGGTTCGCATCCGGCGCGCTGTAAGGCTTGAAGGAGGCCGACAACACCGCATCACGCACCGGATTGCCCACAAAGCGCACCTTTCCCTGGGCCCGTGCCGGCAGGCCCTCGATCTTGGGAAAGGACGAGGCGATGGAGGTAACGCCATGGGCCAACACCTTGTTGGCGCGCCCCACAACTGCGTTCTGCTCGTGGATGAAGGTGTCAACTCGCCGGGACATCGCTGCGATCAGCGGAGGAAAGGACGGATAACCGCCGAAGCCAACCACGGCCAGGGGGTGCAAGAGCCCGATAATGCTGCGGGCTTCGCGAACCCCGGAGAGGAGTTTGAGAAGCTGACCCGGAAGCTTGAGCGGCTTGCCTGGTGTCAGGGTTGCTGAATGGACAATATGGACCTGTTGAGCCGGAAAGCGGTTGCCATACTCTTCCACCCGATGATCGGTGAGCAGGTGGATGACATAGCCACGCCGCACCAGTTCCTCCGCCAGGGCTTGAGCAGGAAAAAGATGCCCGCCCGTACCCCCGGCTGAGAGAATGATGAGACCCTTAAGGCCGCTGTCGAAGTCCATGGCCATATGGCTCAGCTTCCTGCCATCTGGGGCTGGGCAATCGGGCGTGCCGGCAGATCGTCCAGAACCTTACCCGCCGCTCTTCGCCGGGTGAGCGACAGGACGAGGCCCATGGCGAAGGCCATGGAAAGCAGAGACGAGCCGCCGTAAGAGATGAACGGCAAGGTCATGCCCTTTGCCGGCAGCAGAGCGACATTGACCCCCATATTGATCACCGCCTGCAACCCGAACAGAGAGACCAACCCGGTCACGGCAATGCGGCGGAAGGGATCATCTTCTTTCATGGCTTTGTTCAGGCCGCGCACCACCACGTAACAAAAGATGCCTAAAAGCACGATGCAGGCGATGGCGCCGAACTCCTCACCGGCCACAGCGAAGGTGAAATCGGAATGGGCATCAGGAATGATCTGCTTGACACTCCCACCGCCGGGACCGGTGCCTGTGATGCCGCCGCGTTCAAACGCGTCCTTGGCCATGTCCACCTGGTAGGTGTCGCCGCCGTCCGGATTGAGATAGCGGTCGATGCGCGAGGCCACGTGGGGCACTGTGAGATAGGCCATCATCAAGCCACCCGCTCCGATACCGATCAGTCCAAAAACCCAAATCCACGAGACCCCGGTGACGAACAGCATCATGGCCCAGACCACGCACAGCAGAATTGTCTGGCCAAAATCCGGCTGGAGCACGAGCAGAGACACGCAACCAATCAGCAGCCCTGCCGAAATGATGTTCCCGGGCATATCCGGCTTCAAGATCTTCTCCGCAAAGAAGAACGCGCAGACCACGATGAAGGCGGGCTTAAGGAGTTCCGACGGTTGCAGGGCAAAGCTACCCACGTTCAGCCAACGGGTCGCCCCTTTCACTTCAGCACCGATCTGCAGCGTCAAAATCACCAGCCCCACACTCACGCAGAGGGCCGCGACGCAGACCCGCTTTGCCGCCCGCACGGACAGAAAGGAGGTGGCCAGCAGCACACCGATCGCCGGAATCAGGAAGATGAGCTGACGTTTGACGAAGTGAAACGGCTGAAGATCAATGCGGGCCGCCACGGCGGGGCTTGAGGCCATGTTGATCAAGAGCCCGATGGCCATGAGCAAAAGGAAGACCGTGAGCAACGCATGGTCGACGGTGAACCACCAGTTCGCCAGAAGGCCTCGGTCGGTGCGCCGGATGAACATTATGCGGCCTCCTCGGATTTCAAGGAGACGCCGTCAAGCGCAGCCACGGCCGAGCGGAAGGCCTCTCCCCTGATTTCAAAGTTGCGATATTGATCAAAGGACGCGCAGGCCGGCGAAAACAGCACCACAGCGGGGCCGCCATCGGCCGACGCATCCTCGAAGGCCTCTGTGACGGCACGCTCAAGGGTACCGCACTGTTTTATGGCGGTATGCCCGCTGAGCGTTTTGGCAAAGTCGTCAGCGGCGTCCCCAATGAGATAAGCACAGACGATGCGCGGAAAGAAGGATTTGAGCTCTTCGATCCCGCCGCTCTTGGCCAACCCACCGGCGATCCAATAGATGGTCTGAAAACTGTCGAGCGCACGCGCGGCCGCATCCGCGTTTGTGGCCTTGGAATCGTTGATGAACAGGATGTCGCCGGAGCGTGCGACCTGTTCCATACGGTGAATGAGACCGGGAAAGCTTTTGAAGCCGGCAAGGATCTCGTCTTCACTGAGCCCGGCTCTGCGGCAGGCAACCCAAGCCGCGGCGGCGTTCTGCCAGTTATGACGGCCGCGCAGTCCGTCTATGCCGAGCAGGGAGCAGCCTGCAACCTCGCGCCCCTCGCGACGCTGGCTGAGGGCACCCTCTGCCACACAAACGCCGTCGCTCACCTCATGCTCCACAGATATGAGCTGGCGCTCCGGTCCGGTGAGGTTCCGGGCGATCTCGGCGCAATAGGCATCATCATCGCCCACGACAGCCAGGTCATGCGCATCTTGGAGCGCGAACATCTTCGCCTTTGCCGCCGCATACCCTGCCATGTCGCCATGGCGGTCCAGATGATCGGGGGTAAGGTTCAGGAGGATCCCGGTGTCGGGCTTCAGAGACGGCGTAAGATCCAGTTGATAGGAGGAGAACTCGACCACGTAATGACGCCCCGGCGCAGCTTCGGCCAGTTCAAGAACCGCCGTACCGATGTTGCCGCCAACTTGCGTATCACGCCCGGCTGATTTCAGGATGTGGCCAATGAGGGCTGTGGTGGTGGACTTGCCATTGGTGCCGGTGATCCCGATCAGGTGGGCCTCTCCTGCGCCGGCGTTAAGGCTCTGCACGAAGAGTTCGGTGTCTCCTATGACGGGGACGTTTGCCGCTCCGGCCTGCTTCACGGTCCAATGCGGTTCAGGGTGCGTGAGCGGAACGCCGGGGGCCAGAACCAGCGCGGCAAACTCAGACCAGTCTTCTTGTGTGAGATCGCACAAGGGCACGCCCGCCTCGGCCGCCTTTGCACGCGTGACCTCAGCGTCGTCCCATGCCTTCACCGTCGCCCCTCCGGCCAACAGCGATGCAGAGGACGCAAGGCCTGAAGCGCCCAGCCCGAAGACCGCAACCGTCTTGCCTGTATATCCAGTGGCCGGGATCAATGCTTTCAGCCTACCTCAGCTTCAGAGTGGACAGACCGATCAGGGCCAGCACAACGGCAATGATCCAGAAGCGGATCACCACGGTGGGTTCGGCCCAGCCTTTCTGTTCAAAGTGGTGGTGCAGCGGCGCCATGGCGAAGACACGCTTTCCTGTGAGTTTATACGAAGCCACCTGGACGATGACCGACACCGTCTCCAGGACGAACAAGCCACCAATGACCGCCAGCACCAGCTCATGCTTCACGGCAACGGCAATCGCGCCCAACAGGCCGCCAAGAGAGAGGGAGCCTGTATCTCCCATGAAAATCATGGCCGGCGGTGCGTTGAACCACAAGAAGCCCAACCCCGCGCCCAAGACCGCACCCAACAGCACAGCCAACTCGCCCACGCCCGGAACAAAGTGCAGCTGCAGGTATTCGGCAAACACGGCGTGGCCCACAAGGTAAGCGATCAGGGCGAAACTGGCGGCGGCGATCATCACCGGCACAATGGCCAAACCGTCCAGTCCATCGGTCAGGTTGACGGAGTTACCGCACCCCACAATCACCAGAACGCCAAAGGGAATGAAGAGCACACCAAGATCAATTACAAGATTCTTTAAGAATGGAAATGTGAGCGAGGTGGAGAGCGGCTCCTTGCCCACGCTCATGATGATGTAGCAAGCAACACCGGCGATCAGGCACTCCAGAAGAAACTTGAACTTGCCGGAGAAGCCGCGCGATGTGGCCTTGGTCACCTTCAGATAGTCGTCATAAAGACCGATCATCCCGAAGCCCACCAGCACGAACAGAACCGCCCATACATAGTGATTGGTCAGGTTCCCCCAAAGCGCCACCGCCACCAAGATGCCGGCGAGGATCATCAGACCGCCCATTGTGGGGGTGCCCTGCTTCTCGATCAGGTGACGGCTGGGACCATCATCCCGGATCGGCTGGCCTTTGCCCTGGCGGACGCGCAGACCGGAGATCAGCGATGGACCGAACAAGAACACGAAAAACAGCGCCGTCATCGTCGCCCCTCCGGTCCGGAAGGTGATGTAGCGGAAGACGTTCAAGGCTGAGATTTGATCAGCCAGATCCAGTGTCAAATAGTGCAGCATAATGTTCTCAGTTCAGCCGGGCGGTTCAGGTTGCCTCACGTTCGGGAAAATGGCGTTTGAGTGCGTCCACGATGGGTATCATTTTGCTCCCCAGAGAGCCTTTGACCATGATGACATCGCCGGCGCGCAGATCATCAAGAACGGCCTTTGTGAGTTCTTCCGACGTCTGCGCATAGCCCCCTCGGCGCTGGCTCGGAAGCCCCTCCCACAGATGGGCCATCATGGGTCCACAGGCATATACGGTATCCACCTGCGCTTCGTCTATCGGTCCAAGCAACTCTGCATGGAGTGCGGGCGCATGTTCGCCCAGTTCCAGCATATCTCCGAGCACGGCGATGCGCCGGCCTCTGTCTGCCGGTCTTGTTTGCGCCAGCAGCGCCAAAGCCGACCGCATGGAGGCCGGGTTGGCATTGTAGGCCTCGTCGATCAAAGTGGCGGTGGTCCCAGAGGCGAGATGCAGGGTACAGCGCGCGCCGCGGCCCACAGGCGCCTGGGTATCAGCAAGCGATAGGGCCGCCAAAGCGAGATCGGCGCCCAACAGTTTCACAACGGCCAGAACGGCCAGAGAATTGTCGACGAAGTGCCGGCCTGGGGCGCCGAGTTTATACGTCATCTCATCGCCCAACACGCTGGCCTGGACGCATGAGCACGAGCCGTGAAGAACTGTCTTGATCAGCCTTGCATCAGCGTCGGCATGCTCGCCAAATGTGACGATGTTCTCTACACCGGCTGCCTTGGCGGCGGCCGTGAGGCGGTCAAAGTGCGCGTTGTCCCGGTTCAGCACTGCCGTGCCACCGGCCTCAACGCCGATGAAAATCTCCGCCTTGGCATCTGCGATCTCTTCCACAGAAGAAAAGTGGCCAAGATGGACAGGAGCGACCGTGGTGATCACCGCCACGTGCGGGCGGATCATGCGCACCAATGGGGTAATCTCGCCCGGGTGGTTCATCCCGACCTCAAAGACGCCGAACTCAGTGTCTTGCGGGAATCGGGCCAGGGTCAGCGGAACACCCCAATGGTTGTTGAATGATTTTACCGACGCGTGCACCGTGCCGCTTCTGGCCAGCGCCTGGCGCAGCATCTCCTTGCTGCCCGTTTTGCCGACACTGCCGGTGATCGCAGCGATCTTGGCTGACGAGCGTGCGCGCGCGGCACGGCCGAGCCGTTCCATGGCGTTCAGCGGATCATCCTCCACCACCAGCAACGGCCCCTTACCGCGCATGCTGTCGTCTGGCCTTGAGACAATGGCAAGGCCTGCGCCGGAATCGAGGGCTGCGCCTGCGAACTTATGACCATCGTGCACCTCGCCTTTAATGGCCACATAGATGTTGCCCGGCTCAATGGTTCTGCTGTCGATGGACACACCGGTCAGCTCCCCGCCCGGCCCGCCTTCGAGCGTTCCGCCCGCGGCCGCCACCACATCGTCCATTGTCCAAAGGGGCTCAGCCATGAGCGTCAACTCCAAGTGCGGCACGGATCTCTTCATGGTCGCTGAAGTGGAGCTTTTCGGTGCCCACTTCCTGATAGTCCTCATGTCCCTTGCCGGCGATGAGGACCACGTCTCCCGCTTCGGCTTCGGCCAGAGCACGTTTGATGGCTTGGCGCCGGTCGGCCACCTCCACCGCCGCGGGGCAGCCCTCCAGAACCATGGCCCTGATGGCAGCGGGTTCTTCGGTGCGAGGATTGTCGTCGGTCACGTAAATCTTGTCTGCGCCCTCAGCCGCCGCCCGGCCCATCTCAACCCGCTTGCCCGGGTCCCGGTCCCCGCCTGCGCCAAACACCACACTCAGCCGATGGCTTGCATAGGGTTTCAAGGCGGCCAGGGCGGTCGCCAGCGCTTCGGGGGTGTGTGAATAGTCCACGTAAACCGGCACGCCGTCAGGAGTTTGGGCCACCATGTCCAAGCGCCCCACCGCCCCGGTGAGATTTTCCAGGGACGGCAGCACGGACGCCGCATCCCCATTGCTCACCGCCAGGATCAGACCGGCGGCAACCAGGGCATTGGAGACCTGGAAGTCCCCGACCAAGGGCAGATAGATGTCGAACGTCTCACCTTGCGCTGCGATCTTCAGGTGCTGGCCCAAGCCATGGCGTTCTGAGGACAAGAGCTTCAGATCCTTGCCGGCTCTGCCCACCGTCAGGCAGGTCAAGCCCCGGTCCTCGGCAATCTTGACCACCTCAGCGGCATGATCGCCGTCCGCATCAACCACCGCTGCAGCTCCTGGGCCGAGCAGTTCGGAGAACAGGCGCATCTTTTGGGCGAAATAGTCCTCAAAGGTCTCGTGATAATCCAGATGGTCCCGGGAGATATTGGTGAATGCGCCTGCGGACAAGCGGACCCCATCCAGCCGATATTGCGCAAGGCCGTGGCTGGAGGCTTCCAGAGCGGCATGGGTGATCTTCAACTGACCCAACTGGTCGAGCACCTTCTGGAGCTGAACCGGATCCGGGGTCGTGTGCGCAATCTGTTCCACCGCGCCCATGTCTTCGGGCACTTCGACCCCGACGGTGCCGAGGCTTGCCGCCCGTATGCCCTGGGACTGCCAGATCTGGCGCACAAAGGAGACAACAGATGTCTTGCCGTTGGTGCCGGTCACCGCCACAACCGTTTCAGGCTGGTTCGCATAAAAGCGCGCCGCAGCATGAGCCAGCACTTGGCGCGGATTGTCTGCCTGCACAAAGCGCTCATCGGTCCCGGCTTCGCGGGTCAGGATCGCCGCGGCACCCTTTTCCAGGGCGCTGGCAATAAACTTTGCGCCGTCCACATTCACCCCGGGCAGGGCGGCAAACAGAAAGCCCGGCTGCACTTCCCGGCTGTCGCAGGTGATGCCGCCAATCTCAACGTCCGCCACGGACGGGGCAACATTCGCATCATCGGTGATCAAGGCATCCAATCTCATCGGTCAGCCTCCCACCCTGGCATTCAGAATGCTTTCCGCCGCCACCGGTTCTGTCTCCGGCCTCAGGCCCAGAAGCGGGGCAATGCGCGCGATCACCTTGCCGGCCGTTGGCACCGCATTCCACCCGGACGTGGCAAAGCCATGGGTTTCCGGCAAAGGCTGAGGTTCGTCGATGGAGACCACAAGCACGTAGCGCGGCGCGTTCATCGGGAAAGCGCCCAGGAAGGAGTTGAAGCGGTGCTTCTTGGAGTAGCGGCCGCCAACGACCTTCTCGGCCGTGCCGGTTTTCCCGCCTACCGAAAAGCCCGTGGTCTCCGCCTTGCGGCCAGATCCCTTTTCCACGTTGAGGCGGAAGAGATAGCGCATCTTCTTGCTGGTTTCCGCGCTGATCACCTGACGGCTGTGCGATGGCACCAATTCGCGGTCCCGCTTCAGGAAGGTCGGCGTGATCAGGCGCCCGCCGTTGACCAGTGCTGCGGCGGCGCTCACGAGTTGCAGCGGTTGAACGGAGATCCCGTGTCCGAAGGAGGCTGTCATCGTTGAAACGGTGCGCCACTTTCTGGGCCGCAATGGGGCGGCGGCTTCCGGGATTTCCGTGCGCAACCGATCGAAAAAGCCCATCTTTTCCAGGAATGCCTGGTGGGCATCCACGCCCACCCCAAGGGCCATTTTCGCGGTGCCGATGTTGGAGGAATAGGTAAAGACTTCCGGCACAGTGAGAATGCGCCGTTGAGGATGGAAGTCATCGATCTTAGAGCCGCCTGCTCTGAGCGGCGCACGCACGTCAAAGCGGCTTTGCAGGGTAATCGTCCGTTGCTCGAACGCCATGGCAAAGGTGACGGCCTTGAACACGGAGCCCATCTCGAACACACCGCCGGTGAAGCGGTTGATCCGGTCTTTCTTCAGGGCATCCTTGGGATCATTGGGATTGAAATCGGGCAAGGAGCTGGAGGCCACCACCTCACCGGTCGTGGCGTCCATTACGATCCCCAGCGCGCCCTTGGCCTTGTACTTCTTGACCGCGCGCTTCAGTTCTTCGGTGAGCCCATGCTGCACGCGCACGTCAAGCGAGAGCTCCACCGGTGCTGCCGCTGCCTTGTGGGGGTCGGCCAGGGAGGCGGCAAACAGTCTGCCCCGGTCGTCCAGGTATTTCTCAATTCCCGCAAGCCCGACGGAATCCACATCTACAAACCCCAGCACGTGGGATGCCAGCCGGCTCATCGGGTAGATCCGCCTGGTCTCGTTGCGGAAACCGAAACCGGCGATGCCCAGATCATGCAAAGTCTCTTGCAACCGCGGCGTCACTTCGCGCTTTACCCACACAAAGCCTTTGTCGGATTGGAGCTTCTTGCGCAGCTTGCCAACATCAAGATCCGGCAGGTGCGGCGAGAGCAGTTCGATCGCCTCGTCAATATCGTTCACCTTTCGCGGGTTGGCGAACATGGAGCCCGTTCTGAGATCGGTGGCCAGCACGAAACCGTTGCGGTCGATGATATCCGGGCGCGGAATGCGGACCTTGGCGGTGCTTGAGGTCCGGATCCTGTTGAACCCGTCGTCAAACACGGCCAATTGGATGATCCGCCCGGAGATGGCCACGAAGCACAAGACGAACACCGCCAGCACAAGCCGGCCGCGCGCGCGGCCTTGCTTGAAATTCGGCAATCCGGTCGCATCGGTGGACCCGAGAGCTTTGGCGAAAAGCCAGCGCACCACCATGAAGAAGGTAACTTTTTGGGCAGGGTCGGTCATTCCATACCCTTCAAAATGTTGCCGATCAGGTCGGGTTGTGCCGGCTGTTGCGGGACCTCACCTTCCACGGCAGCCACGTTTCCGTCCAGCATGGTGGCGATGGCATCATCACCGCCCGCCTCCCCTTCAGGCGCAAGGCCCGGGACGCGGCTCTCAACCTCGTTCAGCTTGATGACCTGGGAGACGGGGCTGGGCGCGTGCTGGAGGTGTTTGACTGCCAGCTTTTCAAGGCGCGCGGGCGTGTTGAGATAACTCCACTCCGCCCTGAGCCGCCTGATCTGCTCACGCTCTTCGGCGATCGCCCGGTTGATTTTGCCTAGCCGGCCATCTGCAAGGCGGCTTTCGCGCTCAAGTCCGTAAACGATTGAGGCGGCAATCAAGACAGCAATGACCAGGGCAGCATTGAGGAAGCGGATCACAGGGAGACCTCCGGCAAGGATGGCACCCCTAAGGGTTTGGTGTTGAGCGCGATCGGGCTTTCATCGGTGCGCTCGCCCACGCGCAGGCGCGCAGACCGGGCCCGGGGATTGGCGTCTGTTTCGGCCTCCCCCGGCTCTTTGGCACCGCGGAAGAGCTCGCGGAACGAGGGCGGGACTTGCGTTTGTTCAGGCAGATGGCGCGAACCGCGCCCCACACGGCCGGTGCGTTCAGCAAAGAAGCGTTTGACGATGCGGTCCTCCAGCGAGTGGAACGAAACCACTGCCAGGCGTCCGCCCGGCTTAAGCAACTCTTCCGCCGCGGCGAGACCATTGGCCAGCTCCTCCAGCTCCCGGTTCACGAAGATGCGCAAGGCCTGGAACGTGCGGGTGGCCGGATGGATCGTGCGCTTGGCCGGATGCACAGGCACGGCCCGCTCAACCAGTTCCGCCAGTTGAAGCGTGCCGGTGATCGGCCCCTCATCGCGGGCCCGAATAATGGCGCGGGCCACGGCTTTGGCGCGCTTCTCCTCGCCCAAAACGGAAATGATGCGCACCAGCATGCCTTCGCTGGCACCGTTGACCACCTCGGCAGCACTGGGGGTCTGGGTGCCGCGGCCCTGGTCCATGCGCATGTCCAAAGGCCCATCGGCGCGGAAGGAAAAGCCGCGATCGGCCTCATCAAGCTGCATGGAGGAGACACCGAGATCGAACGTTACCCCATCCACGCTGTCGCACCCTGCCCCGCGGATGAGCTCCTCAAGCGCCCCAAATCGGCCCTCCAGAAGCACCAGGCGACCGTCATATGCCTCCACAAGTTCCTTGCCGGCGGCGATGGCATCCGGGTCGCGGTCAATCGCCAGGACCCGGCAATCTGCAGCTTCCAGAACAGCGCGCGTGTAGCCACCGGCCCCGAAGGTACCGTCCACATAGATGCCACCATCCGTGGGCTGAAGGGCTTCAACCACTTCAGCGCGCAGGACGGGGATATGACGTGCGTGCTCTTGGCCCGACATTGTTGTGCCGCATGCTCCCCAGTGCATTGACTGCCCGTTCCGCGAACGCGGGTTAACGAATGTTAGGAAAATGGCATTCGGGTGCTTAACAAATGGTTGCGAAAGTGCAGCAAAATGAATCGGCGTTGAGCGCGATCATGTTGTGTAGACGGGCGCTCCGAGCACATCCATGATGGGTTCCACGCCCAGTCCGGGCGCATCTGAGGCGCACATGGTGCCGCCGGTGACCACGGGACCGCCCTCAGCGATGGCCACGGTGTGGTACTCATGGAAGGCTGAGGACTGGAAGTGGAAACTCTCCGGCGTCGCCTGCGCCAGATGGGCAATGGCCGAGGTGGCAATCTCCCCGCCCCAACTGTCCTCGATGGTCATCACTATGCCCAACGAGATGCACAGGTCCCTGACCTGGCGCGCGCGCGTGAGGCCGCCCATGCGGTTGATCTTCAGGTTGATCAGATCCATGGCCCGGTCGTGATAGCCCCGCAGAAGGACAGGCAAGCTCTCCATGCACTCATCCAAGATCATCGGCAGATCCGTGTGCTGGCGCACGGTGAGGCATTCTTCGTAGGTGAGACACGGCTGCTCGATATAGAGGCGGATGTCATGCTCTGCGGCCAGAGGGCGGACGGCATCCACCACCCGGATGGCATCGTGTTGGCGCCAGCCGGTATTGGCGTCGGCATCCATCACTTCGCCCGGCTCCATAGCCGCGGCCACTTTCCGGAAGCGCTCAATATCTGTTGTGGGATCTTCGCCCACCTTCATCTGAAACTGGCGAAAGCCCATCTCACGGTATTCGGCCACCCGCGCGGCCATCACGTCAGGATCGGTGCGCGAAATCACCTTGAAGAGCGTCACCGCCTCCTGGCGCTTTCCGCCCAAGAGCGCATAGACCGGCAAGCCTGTCACCTTGCCGAGAATATCCCAACAGGCCATGTCGATGGCTGACTTCACGTACGGATGACCCTTCAAGAGCAGATCCAACCGGTCGTTGATGCGGTCCAACTGAGTAGGATCCTCACCGATCAAGTCAGGCGCAATCGTGGCAATACCCGTGCGTGCACCCTCCGGATAGGCCGCAAGATAGGAAGGCCCGAGCGGGCAGGTTTCCCCATAACCGGTAATGCCCTCATCGGTTTCGATGGCAACGACAGTGCTGTCGAACCCGGAGAAGGACTGGGTGGACCAACTGTAGGACCCCTCCTTCATGGGCAAGTCAGCTTGGTAGACGGAGATGCGGGAGATTTTCACAGGCGTAGGCGCTCCAAAGAACTGGGATGGCAGGAACACGGACCTTAGCTCAAGTTTCAGCGGATCGATAGCCGTCTAAGTTCTTGGAAATCCACACCCCTTATGTCAAACTTCCAGTGGGCGTTTCGAACCTAGGCGACACTCGGCAATGCAGCATTTTCTGATCTCTTCACTTCTTGTGTTTGTTCTGCTCATGGCCGGGGGACAGGACGCACTGGCAAAGCGCGTGGCTCTGGTGATCGGCAATGACGACTACCAGGAGGTGGTCAAGCTGCAGAAGGCCGGCAACGACGCAAACGCCATGGCAGATGCGCTGAAGAGCGTGGGGTTTGAGGTGGTGAGCGCCACAAATCTCGTGCGCCGCGAGATGAACTTTCAACTGCAGACCTTCTATTCCAAGCTCGAACCTGGGGATGAGGCGCTGTTCTTCTATGCCGGCCACGGCATTGAGATTGCCGGCCGCAACTATCTGCTTCCCACCGATATCCCGAGCGCGCGGCCCGGCCGCGAAGACTTCATCAGATCCGAAGCCATTCCGGTGGACCAGATCCTGCGCTCCATACGCCAGCGGTCCACCCGGGTCTCCATTCTGATCCTGGATGCCTGCCGGGACAATCCGTTCCCCAGCGAAGGCACGCGCAGCCTTGGCGGCAGCCGCGGCCTTGCCCGCATGCCGTCTCCTGAAGGCACTTTCATTATGTATTCTGCCGGTGTGGGGCAGACCGCACTGGACCGCCTGTCCGACGATGACCCGCACCCCAATTCCGTGTTCACACGCAACCTGGTGCCGCTCATCAAGAAGCCCGGTGTCTCCCTGACGCGGACGGCCCGCACCGTGCGCCGCCAAGTGCAGCAACTGGCCACTAAGGTGTCTCATAACCAGCGGCCGGCCTATTATGACGAAGTGACCGGCGACTTCTTCTTCGCCGGCCAGAGCCAGCAAGCGGCCACGGGCGGCGGATCCCAACCTGCCAAACCGACCGCAGGCACGCCAACGGTTGACCGCGAAGCGCTGTTCTGGTCGAGCGTTAAGGACAGCACCAGCCCGGCGATCCTCAACACCTATCTAAAGAAGTTCCCCAACGGACAGTTCGCCGAACTGGCGCGGCTCAAGATTGCTGAGTTGCAAGCCGCATCCACACCGACACCGAGCCCGCCGGCTGATCCACCTGCACCCCCTAAAGAGCAAGAGGTGGCCGCGGCCACGCCGCCCAGCGCACCGGTCACCCCGCCGCCCGCCAAGCCTCAGGCCGAACGCGTGCAGATCACGCCCGCCGTCTGGCCCGTTGGCAAATGGCCCGAGGGTATCACGTCGGATGGCCGAAATCTCTGGATTGCGGAAAGCGGCGTGCGCCGTATGGCGCAGATGGATGCAGGGAACGGGCGGATCATCAAGCGGGTCAAGGTCGGCCGCCTGCCGGTGAACATGGTGGCAAACCAATCCGGCCGGGTGTTCTCTCTTGTGCACACCGACGCCCTGGTCTGGTCCCACCCGCCCAGCGGAAAGGGCAAGCGGCTGGGCAGGCTTCGCGACTACCCTGCGGACATGGTGGCGGACGGCAGATACCTCTACATCCTGACCCAACCGGGCGGCTCGTCCGCCAACACCAAGGTGGTCCGCATGGACCAACGCACGGGCCGGACCATCGGCTCAGACCGTCTGCCCGATGGCAATGCGGCTGGGATCGCCATGGTGGGCGGCAAAGTCTGGCTGGTGCACGGCCAGGGGAGCGCGGGACGGATCTCGGTGCTGGAGCCCGACAGCCTCAAGCTCAGGGCCGTCTGGGACGTTGATGGCTTCGTCAGGAGCATTGCGGCCAACAGCCAAGGAGCCTTTGTGGCCGGGGGTGAGTTCAACAAATCCGGCCTGGTGATCCGCTTCAATCCGCAAACGGGCCTGGAAGAGGCCCGCCAGACCTTGCCTGGGGAATTCATCGGCACCCTTGCGGTTTTCCAGAACCACGTGATCGCGATCGGCGGCACTGGGACAATTTGGGTGCTCGCGGCGCAAGACCTGGCGGTCAGACGTGTGATCAAGCTCAATGTTGGTGCGTACAACCCGCGGGGCATTCATCCTACTGCTGGCGCCCTTTACATCACCAACCAGCAAGGCCAGGGCAGCAATGGCTCCGTGCTGGCGGTGCGCAACTGGCAGCCCGGCGGTGGCCGGCAACAGCAGCCGGACGAGCCGCCCGCCCCCTCGCTTTCGCTGGGCACCTGGAAGTTTGACGGGCGCATCTCCGCAGAACAGAGCGAAGGCCGCGGCGTTCTATTCTCTGCTTCGGTGGATGTTGCGAGCTCAGGAGGGACGGCTTCCTTCATTTTGAGCTGCTATCCCAACGGCAAGCAGATCGAACTCGCCATGCTGGGCCGCGAGCGTTTTGAATCCGTCGCCAAATCCGCCATCAAGGCCGGCAAGGGCCGCTTCGGCAGCACTGATTCCTATATTGATTTGGTGATTGACGGTCAGCCCTATCCGCTGAAGGCGAGTTTCTTTGAGGCGAATGGCGAACTCAACCTGGACAAGGGTTATCGCGCCAATGGCCGGATCATGACCGGTCTGTTGCGTTCGTCGGAAGCCACGCTCAATGCGGCGCGCGACCGGATCTCTATCCCCTTGCGGGGGTCCTCAAAGGCGATCTGCAGCGCCCTTCAAGGCTGCGGCATCGTTCAATCTCATTGCAGGGCGAAACGCCAGTGAGTGGCGCCGGCCCGAAGGGTTTTCCTTCAGGCCGGCCTTTTGAGCAGCCAGTTGACCTATAAGCCGGGTTCTGTCCACGCTCCGTGCCCGAAAGGCGCGGCGCGTTGGATGGCCATTCATCTGGGACACATGTTGCCATGTGCCTCGCGCGACCAACCCGGGCGGTGAACTAAAGACAGGATCTGGCCACCCGGAGGGTGGGCCGTACCGCCCCTATTCGGTCTTGCTCCCGGTGGGGTTTACCGTGCCGCCCCTGTTGCCAG
>JANQOW010000025.1 GCA_028285595.1 Hyphomicrobiales bacterium | reverse complement strand
TGCCCCAGATGATGCGCGCCAGGATCAGCAGAAATGTCAGATTGAAGGTCGCCCGGAGGAACTGGAACTGCCACAGCGAGATTGTGTCGGCGGCAAACTTTACCAGCGCGTCTTGAAACCCAAGTCCGAACAGTGAGCCCACCATAAGCGTGGCGGCGAGCGCCGGCCGGTCTTGGCTGGACCCGGAAAGGAACGTGTTGGCTGCTGTACGCGGTCCGCCACTCACGGGGGTCTGTGCTCCGGAAGGGGTTACGCCCTTTACGCTACTGAGGGCCGTGCGGTGCGGCAAGAGGAGAAAAACTCACCTCTGCCTTAGGCCAGCATGCCCGAATAGACCATCCACAATAGGACAAACCCCAACACGAGACGGTAGATGACGAAGGGCAGGAAACTCATCCGCTTCACCAAGGCCATCAAGAAGGCAATGGCGGCGAGGGCGGCAAAGAACGTGAGGAGCGCGGCCAGCCAGGCGTCGTTTGAGATCGGCTGACCTTCGGCGATGGCCTCCGACAACACCAAAACACCGGCAGCACCGATGGCCGGCAAGCCCAAGAGAAAGGAGAAGCGAGCCGCTTCCGGCCGTGTCATGCCCAAGGCGCGTCCGGCCGTCATCGTGATGCCGGATCGGCTGGTCCCGGGAATGATCGCAACGGCCTGTGCCACCCCGATAAGCATGGCGGTCTTGAGCGAGATATCTTCCATGCGATGAATGCGCGGCCCATAGCGGTCCGCCAGATAAAGCAGAATCCCGAAGATAATGGCATTCCAGGCCACAATCTCCGCGCCGCGCACAGCGTCGATAATCCCGGTGACTTTCACAAACAGCCCGAAGATCACCGCGGGAATGGTGGCCAGCATGATGTAAAGCGCCTTGCGGGCATTAACGCTCTCCACCCGCCGCACCAAATCGAGGGCGCCGCGCAACAAATCCAGCACATCGCGCCAAAAGTAGGCAATCACGGCAACGAACGAGCCCATGTGCACCATCACGTCGGTGATCAGCCCCTGGTCTGCCCAGCCGGTGAGAATGGGCAGCAAGATCAGATGGCCCGATGAGGAGATCGGCAAGAACTCTGTGATGCCCTGAATCAGAGCAAGTATGACGACTTGTTCGATGGTCACAGCTGAGGGCTCTCAAATCGGCTGGTAAAAGGGATTGCGAATTGCCTTGTCTTTGACCGCTGTCCGCTTCTATATCCGAGGAAGGGTTAACCACAAGCAACTGTAGAGCATGATTTCCATCATATAGCCCTAATTTCGGCCCACGTCGGGGCTCGACCCACATCTTTGAACGCCGGTTCGTCTCATGGCCACCTTGCATCACTATCCTCTAGACCCATTTTGCCGCCGCATACGCCTCTGGCTGGCGGAGCACGAGATCAGTGTTGAATTGGCCGATGAGCTGCCATGGTCGCCGCGCCAGCCTTTTCTGACCCTTAACCCGTCGGGCATTCTGCCTGTTTTCGTCGACGATGACGGCTCGGCGATCTGCGGGGTTGAGGCCGTGAGTGAATACCTGGAAGAAACCCGCACTCCCAAGGACGGCAAGAGCAGCCTGCTGGGCGCAACGCCGGTACAGCGGGCTGAGACACGCCGGCTGATTGCTTGGTTTGATGTGCGTTTCTTTCGCGAGGTGGGCCGGCCGATACTCACAGAGAAAATCGAACGGCGTTTTGCCAAGCCTGAAGAGGGGGGCGGCGCCCCCAACATGACGGCGGTGCGTGCAGGCTTGCAGAACATCCGCCCCCACTTGTCGTTGATTGGCGCGCTCATGGAGAAGCGCAATTGGCTGGGCGGCGAAGAGTTTTCCTCCGCCGACCTTGCTGCAGCCGCCCACCTGTCTTGCATTGACTATCTGGGCGATGTTCCCTGGAGCGAGAACGAGGCGGCAAAAGACTGGTACGCGCGCATCAAGTCACGTCCCACGTTTCGTCCGCTTCTGGCCGACCATATCCGCGGGATGCCGCCGCCGCGCTCTTATGCCGATTTGGACTTCTAGCCGGCTTCAGCCAAAACACCGCGTCTGATCTGATCTTCTTCAATGCTCTCGAAGAGGGCACGGAAGTTGCCTTCGCCAAAGCCTTCATCGCCCTTGCGCTGGATGAACTCAAAGAAGATTGGACCGATAACGGTCTTTGAGAAGATCTGCAGCAGGACCTTGGTCAAACCCCCATCCACGACCCCTTCGCCATCGACCAGAATGCCGTTCTGCCTCATGCGCTCCAGCGGTTCGCCGTGGCCAGGGAGCCTTGCGTCGACTTTCTCGTAGTACACATCCGGCGGAGCCGGCATGAACTCCAATCCGTCCGCCTTCAGGCTCTCAACGGTCTGATAGATGTCATGCACCCCGCACGCGATATGCTGGATGCCTTCGCCCTTATACTCTTTAAGGTATTCCTCGATCTGGCTGTGCTCGTCCGCCGATTCATTGATCGGAATGCGGATCTTGCCGCAAGGGCTGGTGAGTGCCCGTGAGAACAGACCCGTGTGCCGGCCTTCAATGTCGAAGAAGCGGATCTGGGTGAAGTTGAACAGCTTCTTATAGAACTCCGTCCAATGGTCCATGCGGCCGCGGTGCACGTTGTGGGTCAGATGGTCGATGTAGTAGAGGCCCGCGCCAACCGGCTTCGGGTCGCGCTCGCCGATCCATTCAAAGTCCACATCATAGATGGAGCCACGGTCGCCGTAGCGATCGACGAAATATATGTGGCTGCCGCCAATGCCTTCAATCGCAGGGATGTCCAACTCGCCGGGTCCCACAACTGTCTTTGCCGGTTTGGCACCCAGGGACAGTGCCCGCTCATAGGCCATGTCGGCATCGGCGACACGCCACGCCATGGCGCAGGCGCATGGTCCGTGCTTGCGCGCAAAGTCCTGAGCAAACGATCCCGGTTCGGCATTCACCACATAGTTCACATCGCCCTGCCGGTAGAGCGTGACGTTCTTGGAGCGGTGCCGGGCGACGGCTTGAAAGCCCATCTGCTCAAACAGGGCCCCCAGGGCTTCCGGTTCAGGATGAGCATACTCCACAAACTCAAAACCGTCCGTGCCGGCCGGGTTGCCTTCACTGATTGTCGCGCGCGGTGCATCGTGTGGGAATGGGCCCATGGGTGTGATCTCCTCAAATCTGATGGAGCAAGTATGCCATGGCCGGCCTGCACACAGTTTGCATTCCGCCGGAAGGATTGGTAAGATATGCATGAAATACGCACAAAATTACATTTTAATGCAAGAAACATGCAGATAGATCAATTTGACCAGAAAATTCTCGCGGCGCTTCAGGCCAACGGGAGCGCCACTAATCAGGAGCTGGCGGACCAGGTTGGCTTGTCGCCGTCGCAATGCTCCCGCCGCCGCATGCAACTGGAGCAGGATGGTGTCATTCAAGGCTATGCGGCGAAACTGGATCCCAAAGCGCTTGGACTGGACGTCACGGTGTTCATTACGGTCACGCTGGCGCGCCACTCGCGCTACAACTCAGAACGCTTTCATGCCCTTCTGAATCAATTGGACGAAGTCCAGGAGGCGCATTCCATGACCGGCGATATGGACTACCTGATCAAGGTTGTTGTCCCGAGCCTTGATGCCCTGTCGGCCCTCATCAATGATGTGCTGCTGCCGAACGATGCGGTTCAGCAGGTTCACTCAACGATCGTGTTGAACACACTGAAGCGTAACGGGGGGTTGCCCCTCAAGGCAGCCTAACCCAACGCAGCCTTTTGGCGGCGGCGCTGAACTGAGGAGGGAATGCCGAGGGCTTCGCGGTACTTGGCGACCGTGCGCCGGGCAATGTCGATGCCGATCTCGTTGAGCAGCTCCACGATCTTGTCGTCAGACAGGATCTTCTTGGGTTCCTCATTGTCGATCATCTCGCGAATGCGCTGGCGCACTGCTTCTGCAGAATGCGCTTCGCCGCCTGCCGAAGAGGCGATGGCCGAGGTGAAGAAGTACTTCAGCTCAAAAATCCCGCGCGAGGTGGACATGTACTTGTTGGAGGTCACCCGGCTGACGGTGGATTCATGCATGTCGATGGCTTCTGCCACCGTTTTCAAGTTGAGCGGGCGCAGGTGCTGGACCCCGTGCACCAGGAAACTGTCCTGTTGGCGCACGATCTCGCGCGCCACCTTGAGAATGGTACGGGCGCGCTGATCCAAGCTCTTCACCAACCAATTGGCATCTGCCAGGCACTCACTCAGATAGGTCTTGTCTTCCTCACGGGTCGTCCCTTTGGCCACGTTCGCATAGTACTGATTATTGACCAGCACCCGAGGTAAGGTCTCGCTGTTGAGCTCCACGTGCCAGGATCCGTCCGTGGCCTCGCGTACGAACACGTCTGGAATGACCGGTTGCACGACTTCGCTGCCATAGGCTGAGCCTGGCCGGGGGTTGCAGTCGCGAATATCTTCGATCATCTGAGTGAGGTCGTCGCGGTCAGCGCCGCAGCGTTTCATCAACTCAGCAAAATCGTGTTTGGCCAAAAGCTCAAGATTGTCCAGCAAGGTTTGCATGACCGGATCTAACCGGTCTTTCTCCTTAAGCTGAACCGCGAGACATTCGCTCAGATCGCGTGCGAAGATACCCGCAGGATCGAAGGTCTGCACCGTTGCGAGAACGCTCTCCACCTCGCCGAGGTCAGCGCCTAGAGTTTCTGCGATATGCTCGGTGCTGGTGGTCAGGTAACCGGTTTCGTTGAGCGCTCCGATCATATGGACGCCGATCATCCGGCCCACAGGGTCAGTAATGGCGATATTGAGCTGTTCGGTGAGGTGCTCTGACAAGGTGCGCTCACGAGACAGAGTCGCCTCGAAGTTCAGATCTTCACCCAGAGGCGCCGAATTGCCCTGACCCATGGAAGACCAGCCGGCTTCCGTTGAGGCCTGCTGACGTGAGGCCAGATCGGCAGCGGCTTCATCCGCATAGACATTCTCAAGGCCGGTATCGAGCTGATCCACATTGGACTGCCCGTTGGAGTCCTCAGAGAGATTGGAGGTCAAGTCCGGGCCGTCACTGCCTTCAGCGCTCGCCGCACTGTCCTGGGCCTGCTGCGGTTCACGGTCCGACGCCACATTGTCGGAGGCTCGTTTTTCAACGAAGCTTTCCGATTTCTCCAAGAGTGGATTACGCTCAAGCTCGGCTTCCACGTACTCGGTCAATTCAAGATTGGACATTTGCAGCAGCTTGATCGCCTGCTGCAGCTGCGGCGTCATCACCAGAGACTGGGTCTGTCCCTGTCTGAGTTCAAATCTTGGCATCATTGCCATGAATACGCACCCTGTTACTCGTCGCCCCGCCCGGCTTTTTGATTATCGGAGCGAAAACTCGTCGCCCAGATAGAGCCGCCGCACTTCACTGTTGTGCACGATGTCCTCTGGTGAGCCTTCCATCAGAACCTGGCCCTCATGAATGATAAGGGCCCGATCGATGAGCTCTAAGGTTTCTCGTACGTTGTGATCCGTAATAAGCACCCCGATTCCCCGATCTGTGAGGTGGTGCACCAAGGCGCGGATATCGCCGATTGCAATTGGGTCAATCCCCGCGAAGGGCTCGTCCAAGAGCATGAATGTAGGTCTTGCCGCCAGGGCTCTCGCGATCTCAACCCGCCGCCGTTCTCCACCAGAGAGTGCCACAGCCGGCGAACTCCGGAGATGCGTAACTGCAAACTCATCTAACAAACCACGCAACACACTTTCGCGCTCATCCTTGTCCGGCTCAACAACCTCAAGCACGGCGCGTATGTTTTCCTCCACGGTCAGGCCACGAAAGATCGACGGCTCTTGGGGCAGGTAGCCAATGCCGAGACGTGCCCGTTTGTACATTGGCAAATGGGTAATATCCTGCCCGTCGAACTCAATGGCCCCGGTGTCGGCGGCAATCAGACCGGTGATCATGTAGAACACGGTCGTTTTGCCAGCGCCATTAGGACCAAGAAGACCTACGGCCTCACCCCTACGAACAGAAAGGCTAACGCCCCTAACAACCGGCCGCCGCTTATAGCTCTTGGTGAGCTCAAACGCGGCCAAGCCATCCGAGACCTCAGGACGGGATCTGGGTGCTGGTGCGGGGAACCGTCTCCCCTGGCCGGCGGACCCTTCGGCAGGTCCGGATTCCGTCCGATCTTGCCGATACGATACCATGTCCGTTTGGTCACTCTGTTCCACTTCATTACCAACCATTTTGATTAATTTTCGGTGAAGCATGCATCAGCCCGTTGCCCCGGGGCCTCAGCATGTTCCTATTGCTGCGGGAAGAACTTAGCGCGCACCCGCCCACCCTGCATCCGGCTTTGCCCGGTGGTCAGATTGAGGAAGAGTTTGTTCCCTCTCAGCCGTGTTTTCCCCTGCAGAACGGTAACATTGCCTCCAATCACCGCCTTATTGGCTTTGACGTCCATTTTTGCCCAGTCCGACGTTATGGTCTGGTTGCCAGATACGATAGTCACCCGGCCCGTCGCGTCAAGGAACCGGACCTCAGTTTTCTTGGATCCGTCCGTCCGCGTCACTTCCTTGTATTTGACCACGAGCTTGTTGGATTTGAGTTTGATCTTGCCTCGCACCGCGTCCACATTTCCCGTGAACACGGCTGTGTTTTGCTCTTCCCGCAGCTCCATAGTGTCTGCCGCAATGTCGACTGCGGCTTTGGACTGTGAACTTGCATCAGACAGATTGGCCCCGATGCCACTGCCGGACTGGCCTGCCGCCGGTCCTATGGCCATGCCAAGAACCAACAGTCCCGCGCCCACTGCCGGCGCAAGTTTGGCCGGGATTGCCTTGAGTTTCATTTGCCTACTGTGATCCTTTTTTACTCTGCTCGGGGATGTGTAGCCTCACCCCATTGAAGAACAGGATGCGCTCGCCGGCATCCCAAAGCTGAACTCCGTTGGCATCAATCACGCCATCGGAGAATACCACATTTACCGGGCTTTCAGAGCGCAGCCCCTTATCCGTCAAATCCACCTTGGCCGCGTCGGTTTTGGCTGAATACTTTCCGGTGGAAATCATCCGCACGCTTCCGGTCAAATCCAGTTTCTTGGCGTCCGAAGTATAGGTGCCTTTATCCGCGGTCATCACCACCACATCACCCGATTTCCGCAGCTTCAGCTCTCCTTTCACCTCATCCAGATAAACCGTGTCGGGGCGGGCTTCGTCGCGCCGGGCTGACTTTGCGCTAACCGAATAGGGCTGGTTGTTCTTGTCAAAGCCGGTGAACACCGGCGCCAGCATCACGCTTTCTTTCGACGAGATGTCGACCCCCTTGGCCGCTTTTGTGGTTTGAATCGGCTTGGCTTCCTCTTCAAAAAGCCCGGCTTGAATGAAGAACCAGGTCACAAGGCCGACGCCCAACGCGATGCAGCCAAGGCTGATGAACTTGGTGAGATTGCGGTAACTGCTGTTGGCCCGGCGGGTGGGCACGGTCAGAGGAACGCCCTCCGGCGGGTGGGCCGGTGAGGGAATGCGCAGACTACCTGGTGTTCTGGCAACTTCCATGTCGCTCTAGCACTCACTTTTGATGGCACATTTAAGCGCTCACACTAAAAAAGGGCAAATCAATAAGATGTTTGCTTCAAAACCCTCAAACGGCGCGATCAGGAGACACCGGCTCTAGTGAGCAAATATGTCTTCCTCAGCCCAGCCCGCCAGATCCAGGGCCACCCGTGTGGGCAGAAAGTCAAAACATCTTTGTGCCATCTCCGTCCGTTCTTCGCGGGCAAGCATGCTGTCCAGTCGCGCTTTCAGCGCATGTAAATGAAGAACGTCCGAAGCGGCGTATTCCTGTTGCGCAGCCGAGAGAGTTTCTGCCCCCCAATCAGAGCTTTGCTGCTGCTTTGACATATCGATATCCAACAACTCCCGGCACAGGTCCTTCAATCCATGGCGGTCTGTGTAGGTTCGCGTCAGCTTGGACGCGATCTTTGTGCAATAGAGCGGCATCGTATCGACGCCCAGATAGTGCCGAAATGCAGCAACATCAAAACGCGCAAAGTGAAAAATCTTGAGCACGTCGGGATTGGCCATGAGTGCCTTCAAATTAGGGCAGTCATATGAAGATCTGTCCAACTGCACCAAGTGCGCATCGCCATCGCCCGCAGACAATTGCACAACGCAGAGCTTGTCCCGGAATGTGTTCAGACCCAGAGTCTCTGAATCAACAGCCACAGCAGCGCCGAAGTCGAGACCTGCGGGCAGGTCGTTTTGATGAACCTTAATGGCCATGTGTCTTTCTCACACTCCTGCCGGCTGCTCCGGGCCAAACAGCCGGATGTCCTTTAACGAGAAATCTCTTAAGCTACTGATTCTAATTGAATTTCTTGACTATCCTAAGCCGCGCATTCCTAACAGTTTTTCCCTAAGGATTCAAGCCGGCAATCTTGAGGCGGTTGAGAACAAGCACGCGCGGAACAAGGGGGAAAATCAGTTCATTCCCAACGTTTCGGACGGCAGCTCTCCAAACCGGTCTTTGTAGAGCTGGGCGAAGCGGCCAGGGTTACTGAAGCCCCAGCGATAGGCGACACCGGTGATGGTGTCGCTTTGAGCAATCAGATCAAGACGCGCCTTATCGAGCCGGATTTCACGAAGCGCCGATAAGGGGGTCTTGTCGCGAAAAGCCTTGAACGCACTCTGAAGGGCGCGGCCACTGCACCCAACTTGCTGGGCAAGAATCTCAAGGGTTATCGGCTGATCTGCATGCGCCATCATGTAATCTTCGGCGCGCTTGACGTTTCTGGGCACAGGGGCAAACGCGGTCTTTGCCTTGGCTGCGCTCAGCGTATTGTCCAAGCTTGAGAGCATGGTCGAGGCGATTAAATCCGATAGCGCGCCATTCATCATAGGATGCAAAAAGCTCGTGGACTGGTTGCTCAACACAGCCAGCAAATGCACCAGCAGATGATGAAAGCCACTCCCCTTGGACGACCTGGTATCAAAAAAGGGCTTAAACTGAATCTTGGTGGCGACCGCATCGTCGTAGTAAACGCGTGCTTTGCGTTCCACAATTTCGGCTGGGATGAACACCCCGAAGGCAGAAATGTTCGTGCTATCCGCGCTGACCTTGGTCCCCGGGGTCATGTGATAGACCCTAGCTTCGTGCTCGTTTTGAGGACGCAGCGATCCGAAATGGGGGTCCTCAATGTCTGTGACGCCCTCGATCAACAAACCGGTCCCGTAATGGTTCTCATTGCCGCTCAACACGCCCTCATAGGCACATGATGAACGGTGCGCGGTGAACCTCACGTCATCGACCACAAGTGTCGCCCCGCCGAACAGCGCGTGCGCGGGCTCGCCATCGGAGCGGTTTTTGATCTTGTAGCCGTAAATGTCGGATATGCGCCGATCAGCCTCTGTCCACGTGCGCGCGGCGAACGACTCGTGCCGTTTTTCAAACTGCGAAAGCAGGTGCTCAATGTCCGCCGTATGGGCCATAGACTGGTGTCCTTCAGCGCATCTATCAGAGCACATTTCGCTCTATCGGGCGACAGTGTGCTCAGAGCTCTCTTGTCCGCGGCGTATCGCATTCCGAACCGCGCAAATCAAACTGACGGCTCATCGCCAGCGATTTTGTAGCGCTGGACGGTATCGAAAAAGATTAAAAAATACGTGATGATACCAAAAAGGGCATGCGGCTACAGAGTCTTATGGTGAACAATGGTGTTCTGCTAAACACCAACAACGGCCGCTCGGAGCGATGCTTTCATGGAGTTTTTGAGAAGGTTGGTGCCCAGGAGAAGACTCGAACTTCCACGACCATACGGTCACTAGCACCTGAAGCTAGCGCGTCTACCAATTCCGCCACCTGGGCATGTGGCGCAGCACATAGGGTTGGAAGGCATGCCTTGTCAACAGACTTATGCCAAACAAAACATCGTTGAAAGCTGAGCGGGAAACTGTAAAACCGTATCAAACGCGTTCCGGGGACATTCGGGCGCGATCGCCAAGCGTATCGGAGCACAGCCGTGGCAAACGCAAATTCAAACAGACTTGTAACGCTCATCGGCGGATCCGGCTTTGTCGGCCGCAATATCGTGAGGGCGCTGGCCAAGGAAGGCTACCGGGTGCGTGTTGCCTGCCGCCGGCCCGATCTGGCCGGTCACCTGCAGCCCCTCGGCAATTTGGGGCAGATCCAGATGATGCAGGCCAACGTGCGGTTCCCGCAATCGCTTGACGCGGCCTGCCGGGATTCCGATGCGGTGATCAATCTGGTGGGACTGCTGGCCAAGGCCGGGCAGCAAACGTTTCAAGCCTGCCATGTAGAGGGCGCCGAAGCCTGCGCCAAGGCCGCCAAAGCAGCGGGCGCGGAGACGTTTATCCAGATTTCGGCCATCGGTGCTGATTTGGAGGCAGAAGCCAATTACGCCCGCACCAAGGCCGAAGGCGAGCAAGCCGTTCAGGCCGCGTTCCCCGGAGCGGTCGTTTTGCGCCCCTCCATCATTTTTGGCCCTGAGGATGGCTTCTTCAACAGGTTTGCCGGGATGGCCCGTATCTCCCCCATCCTGCCGCTGATTGGCGGCGGGCAGACGAAGTTCCAGCCTGTGTTCGCCGGCGACGTGGCCAGCGCGGTCGCGGCCATTCTGGGCGGCAAGGGCGAGCCTGGTCAGATCTACGAGTTGGGTGGTCCTGAAGTGTTGTCCTTCAAGCAGTTGATGGAGTTCACATTGGAAACCATCCATCGGTCCCGTTTGCTGGTTCCTGTACCCTTCCCCTTGGCCAAGCTGAAGGCCATGTTCCTGCAACTGCTGCCCTATGCGCCGCTGACCGTGGATCAGGTCAAACTGCTTGAGCACGACAATGTGGTGAGCGATGCCGCAAAAGCCGAAAACCGCACTCTGGAAGGACTGGGGATTACACCGGAAGGGATTGAGGCCATAGTGCCCACCTATCTGGGCCGGTTCCGTCCCAGAGGTCAGTTCGATCAGCTCAACGCCGTTTAGCGTTAGGGTTCACTTGCCATGAAATCGCACACCCGCGTCGTCGTCATCGGGGGCGGCGTTGTGGGGTGCTCGGTGCTCTACCATCTCACCAAGCTGGGCTGGAACGATGTTGTGCTGATAGAGCGTTCGGAGCTCACCTCCGGCTCCACCTGGCACGCAGCCGGCGGATTTCACACCTTGAACGCCGATACAAACATGGCGGCGCTCCAGGGTTACACCATTCAGCTATACCGCGAGTTGGAAGAGATCTCCGGTCAGTCCTGCGGGCTCCACCATGTGGGCGGACTTACGCTCGCAACCTCTGAAGATCGGATGGATTTCCTCAAAGCCGAGCGGGCCAAGCATCGCTACATGGGCCTGGAGACGGAAATCGTGGGCCCTGATGAGATCGCGAAAATCTCCCCCATCACCAACACAGAGGGCGTGCTAGGCGCCCTCTACGACCCGCTGGACGGCCATTTGGACCCATCAGGGACCACCCACGCCTATGCAAAGGCCGCGCGCATGGCGGGGGCAGAGATTGTCCTGCGCAATCCTGTGCTGGAAACCAACCAGCGGACGGATGGCGGGTGGGATGTGGTCACCGAACAAGGCACGATCGTTGCGGAGCACGTGGTCAATGCGGCGGGCCTTTGGGGGCGCGAGGTGGGGGCCTTGGCTGGCGTCTACCTGCCGCTCCACCCCATGGAGCATCAATATCTGGTCACCGAAGAGACGCCTGAAGTCTACGAGCGCGAAGAAGAGTTGCCCCATGTGATGGATCCGGAGGGCGAGAGCTACCTGCGGCAAGAAGGCCGGGGCCTGGTAATCGGCTTCTACGAGCAGGCGTGTGAGCACTGGGCCGTGGAGGGCACGCCGCTTGAGTTTGGACACGAGCTCTTGCCCGACAAGCTGGACAGGATCGGCGATGCTCTGAACTTCGCCTTCAAGCGCTATCCCGTGCTGGAGCGCGCAGGCATAAAACGCATCATCAACGGCCCGTTCAGCTTTGCTCCGGACGGCAACCCGCTGGTGGGGCCTGTGCCGGGTTTGCGCAACTATTGGGCGGCGAACGGGGTGATGGCAGGGTTCTCGCAAGGGGGCGGAGTGGGGCTCACCTTGGCGGAATGGATGGTGGAGGGCGAGCCTTCGCGCGATGTATTTGCCATGGATGTAGCCCGTTTTGGAGACTGGGTGACCCCCGGCTACACCCGCGACAAGGTGCGCGAGAACTATCAGCGGCGCTTTTCCATTGGCTATCCTAACGAAGAATTGCCGGCCGCACGCCCGTTCCAAACCACTCCGGCCTACGGCATCTGGAAAGCTGGGGGCGCTGTATTCGGCTCGGCTTACGGCATGGAAGCTGTCAACTATTTTGCCCCTGAAGGCGAGGCGCTTTACGAGGAGCCGACGTTCCGCCGTTCAAACGCTTTTGCGCCCACCGCCGCTGAATGCCGGGCCGTCCGCGAGGCGGTTGGCATCAATGAGATCCACAATTTCGGCAAGTATGAGGTCACCGGGCCAGGCGCTGCGGACTGGCTGGACCGGATTATGGCTGGGCGGATGCCGGGGGAGGGGCGCCTCACGCTCAGCCCAATGTTGAGCCCCAAGGGGCGGATCATTGGGGATTTCACGATCACCAAGCTGGGCGCATCAGAGTTCCGCCTGACTGCCTCTTTTGGAGCGCAGGCCAATCACATGCGCTGGTTTGCCGAGCACTTGCCCGATGACGGCAGTGTGCGGGTGATCAATATCTCCACTCGCCAAATCGGTTTTCAGATTGCCGGTGCGAATGCGCGCGAGCTCCTAGCGCGGACGACCAAGGCGGACGTCTCCAATGCAGCTTTTCCCTTCATGGCGGCGCGTTGGATGGATATCGGCATTTGCCGGGCTCTGGTGCAGAGGGTCTCGTTCACGGGCGATCTCGGCTACGAAATCTTCGTGCCGGCAGAAGATCAGATCGCGCTTTATGAAATCCTCACCGCGGCGGGAGCCGACCTAGGGCTAAGGCCGTTTGGCATGCGCGCCATGATGAGCCTTCGATTGGAGAAGTTTTTCGGTGCCTGGTTGCGTGAATACCGGCCCGACTTCATGCCCGCCGAAGCCGGCCTGGACCGTTTTGTTGCCTACAATAAACCTGTTGATTTTATTGGAAAATCAGCGGTGATGGCCGAAAAAGCCAAGGGTCCTGAGCGCCGGCTCTGTGCGTTTGTGGTTGAGACCGATGAGGCGGACGTGCATGCCGATGAGCCCATTTGGATCGACGGTGAGGTGAAAGGCTTCGTGACCTCCGGCGGCTATGCTCACTATAGCCAAAAAAGTGTTGCACTTGGTTTTCTTCCCTCTGAGCTCATAGCCGAAGGGCTGAAGGTGAAAATCGAGATTCTGGGCCGTATGTGTGAGGCAACTCTGGTGACCAAGCCCCTGTTTGATGCCGATGGTGCGCGCATGCGCGGATAGGTGCCGACCTTGAAGACGAAGCGCCCAGACACCAAATATGATCAAGCGCAGTGCCCGTTTAGGGGCTGTTCGTAATGGCCGCTTCGTGTGAAGGGCGTTTTACAAGGTAGATCAGATGTCTTCTCGTGTTTCGATTTTCTCCAGTCCCTATTTGCTTGGATTCGACGAGGTTGAGCGTCTTCTTGACCGCGCCACCAAGTCGGCAGGCGATGGTTACCCTCCCTACAATATTGAGCGTATTCAAGGCGATAGCGGTTCCGAACAACTGCGTATCACACTGGCTGTGGCCGGATTTTCAGAAGATGAGCTCGATATCTCGGTAGAGGACAATCAGCTCTCGATCCGCGGCAAGCAAGTGGATGACGGCAATGACAGCCAGTATTTGCACCGCGGCATCGCTGCGCGCCAGTTTCACCGCAGTTTCGTACTCGCAGATGGTGTTGAAGTGACGAGCGCCAATCTGGAAAATGGCCTGCTCTCTGTCGATCTTGTCCGCAAGGTGCCCGAACAAATCGTTCGCAAGGTGAAAATTTCCACCGGCAAAAGCTGAGTTTCAGATTTACGGAAATTGAAGAAATCAAGCGCACACTTAAGCGCGTAGGAGGCGATTCATGACTGCATTCTCTCACGAGAAAATCATGACTGACCAGGATCTGGCCGTTTTGGGCGGCGGAGAGGTAGCTTATCTCCGAGAAATCTCCCCCAAAACCGCAAAGCGCATGCTGAAAGGCGCAACCGATGCAGCCGGCAATCCGGCTGATGTGGAAATTGCCAACATTCCGGCCTCGGTTCGGCTGTTTGCGCTACATGCCGCCGACGGTACGCCAATCGCGATTGCAGACAGCCGCGAAGGCGCGTTGGCCAACGCCATTCAGCAAGACCTTCACATGGTCCCTGTGCATTAGGAATGCGGCCGGCTTAGGCTGCGTGAGACGCGGCCGGTTCCGTCAATATCGAATAAAGCGCTGCCGCTTTGTTGGAACCGCGCAACTTGGAAACGATCTCTGCATCGCGGAAAAGCCTGGAAATCCGGGCCAGAGCCTTCAAATGATCGGCACCGGCGCTTTCCGGTGCAAGCAGCAGGAACATCAAGTCGACGGGTTGCCCGTCCACTGCATCGAATTCGATCGGTTGGCTCAGACGCGCAAATACGCCGTGCAGGGAGGTCAGCCGGCTAAGTTTCCCGTGTGGGATGGCGATGCCTTGGCCGAGCCCCGTCGAGCCTAACCGTTCGCGTTGCAACAGCACCTCAAAAATGTCGCGGGCCGGCAGGCCTGTCAGGTTTGCTGCCGCTTGCGATAACTCCTGCAGAGCCTGCTTCTTGCTCGTTGCCTTCAAAGACGGCAGAACCGCATCGTGCACAAGAAGATCAGAAAGTTGCATGTACTTTGTCCCTTCACCAGCAACGCACCTATGAGAGCATGCGCTGCCCACCCGAACCTAATGTTTAGTTTATTCCGCCGGAGTGGCCGAACCAGGATCGATCCAGCCTATGTTTCCGTCCGCTCTCCGGTAGATCACGTTCATGCCCCCGTGCCCCGCATTGCGGAACACAACCACCGGGGCATCGGATATATCGAGCTTCATGACCGCCTCCCCCACGGTTAAGTCTGGAATGCGCTCTACGCTTTCGGCAATAATCGGCGGGTTTAAATCTTCCGGCTCATCCGCCGTCTCCGCTTCTTGAGCGATGATATACGCCGCTGCGTTGAGCGCCGCAACCTCCTTTGCCGAAGTGCGCACATGATGGTCCTTAAGACGCCGCTTATAACGCCTGAGGCGCTTCTCGAGCCGTTCGGCGGCCTTATCGAACGCGGCATGAGCATCGCCTGAGCGTCCTTCGCTCTGCAGCGTCATGCCTGTTCGCAGATGCAGGTTGCATTCGCTGCGAAACTCAGAATGTTCTTTTAGAACAGTAACATGAGCATCGACGATTCCATCAAAGTACTTGGATACGTCGCCTTCGAGCCTCTGTTCGATATGGCTCCTTAAGGCATCGCCCACATCAATGTTTTTCCCGGTGATTTGGATTTGCATGTGCAAATTTGTCGACCCTGAGCAAGGCTCCGGAGCAACTCCTAATAGTGAAATAAAGTCAGTTTTTCCGGGCATTTTGCACCGGTTTTGCCACTCTCCGCAACCGCGCGTCTAAAACCTTTTCCCTTAGGGCTTGCAGCTCATTGCGGGCTCGTACCCCGGCTCGCCGGCCAGAGCGGGCGGAACGTAGTGCCGCGAATGCGCACTGTCAACTGGCATCATCGCTCGCAGCGAATTTTGTTGCAGATGTCCATTGGCGGCAAATTGCCATAATAGGCTGTTTACGTTCGATTGTTACCATTCTTGGATATTTCGTGTGCCGGTGTGCCGGTGCTATACTGATCAAGTGGCCACACCAACCAAGCGATCCGCGGCAGATATTAGACTCTCATGACAGAAAAACACGGTGAACTCTCCCACGCCTTTAATGCGTGCCGGTCGGCATTTATGTTCACTGGCCTGTTCAGCTTCTTCATTAATTTGTTGATGCTCACCGGTCCTCTGTTCATGCTGCAGGTTTATGACCGGGTTCTCACCAGCCGCTCGATACCCACGCTGATTGCTCTCACTGTTCTGGTGATTTGCCTTTATCTGTTCATGGCGTTGCTGGAGTTTGTGCGCTCACGGCTTCTCGTGCGTGTGGGCCGGCGCCTGGATGAGCAGTTGAGTGGCCGGGTCTTTGAGGCCATCATTTCGCACGCCTTGCGCCGCACGCCTCATGTGGGCTCGCAGCCGGCGCGCGATTTGGACACGCTGCGCCAGTTCGTGGCCGGGCCAGGTCCCTTTGCCTTTTTTGATGCGCCGTGGACGCCGGTCTATATTGCGGTGATCTTCCTGCTGCACACTTGGCTTGGAATCTTTGCCGTGGTGGGTGGGACGATCCTGTTCATCTTCGCCCTCCTCAACGAGATGCTCACCCGGACCCCGTCGGCGCGGGCCAACCAGTCTGCGATCGCGGCGCATACGATGACTGAGGAAAGCCGCCGCAATGCGGAATCGATTGGCGCAATGGGCATGACGAATGCCATGCGCGACCGCTGGCTGGCGCAGCATAACGCTGCGCTCGACGACAATACGCATGCCAGCGACCGGGCCGGCACCATTACGGCCATGTCCAAAGCCACGCGTCTGATGATGCAGTCGGGCATATTGGGCCTTGGGGCTTATCTTGCCGTGCTGCAGGAGATTACGCCGGGCACGATGATTGCCGCATCGATCATCTTGTCCCGGGCGCTGAACCCGATCGAGCAGGCGATCACGCAGTGGCGCGGCTTTATCGCAGCCAGAAAGGCGAATGGACGGATAAAGACGGTGCTTGCTGCCGCCCCGGCGGAGGAACCACCCATGGATCTGCCCCAGCCGGAGGGCCGGTTTGCTGCGGAAAACCTGATCGTAACCGCTCCGGGTCTCGACAAGCCCTTGTTACAGGGCCTGAACTTTCAGTTGGAGCCGGGAGAGGCAGTGGGCGTGCTGGGGCCTTCCGGCGCCGGCAAATCCACCCTATCGCGCGCCCTGGTTGGCGTTTGGCCGATCCTAAAGGGCACGGTAAGGCTAGACGGCGCCTCGCTCGATCAATGGAACCCGGAACAGCTGGGCAAGGCGGTGGGGTATCTGCCGCAGGATGTGGAACTGTTCTCCGGCACGGTGGCAGAAAACATCTCAAGATTCTCCGCCGATCCGGACGCTGAGGCCGTTGTGAAAGCTGCAAAGCTTGCCGATGTGCACGAGATGATCCTGCGCTTGCCGGAAGGGTACAGCACCCGGATCGGCGAGGGCGGCTCGGCCCTCTCTGCGGGTCAAAGACAGCGTGTCGGTCTGGCACGCGCTTTGTACGGCGATCCCAAGGTGGTGGTTCTGGATGAGCCCAATGCCAATTTGGATTCCGACGGCGAGGCCGCGGTTATCCATGCGATCCAGGCGCTCAAAGCGGCGGGTACCACCGTTGTGGTGGTCGCTCACCGGCCAAGCGCCATTCATGCGGTTGACAAGATATTGTTCATCCGGGAAGGCCGCCAGCTTGCCTTTGGACCCCGCGATGAGATATTGGCTAAGATCCTGAAGAGCCCCGCTGGGGGGCCACAGCAAATGGGGACAGCGAATGTCGCAGCCGCAAGCTAGTGCCAAGCGGATACCGCCGCCTGCGGAAAAAGCAACCGTCGTGGCCGAGCCTGAGCCCAAAAAGCGCATGAGCACCACTGGATCGTTGCGCAAGTTTCAGATCTTTGGGCTCGTGGTGATTCTGCTGCTGGTGGGCGGCATGGGCGGCTGGGCCGCTTACGCCTCCGTTGCCGGCGCTGTGGTGGCTACGGCGCAGGTTGTGGTCGAAAGCAATTCCAAAAAAGTGCAGCACCTTGAAGGCGGTATCGTCTCGGAGATCATGGTGCGCGACGGCGATCTCGTGTCCGCCGGGGACATTATCCTTCGGCTCGATGACACTGAAACACGGGCCGGTCTTGGCATCATCAATGCCCAGTTGAATGAGCTTCAGGCACGCATGGCACGTCTTGAGGCCGAACGGGATGAAGCGGAGGGTCTGCTGTTCCCCGATGAGCTTTTGGCGCAGAAGTCGGACGACAAGATTGCGCGGATCATGGCGGGTCAGGAAAAACTCTTCAGCTCGCGCCGGGAAGCAAAGCAGAGCAAGAAAGAACAGCTGGGCCAACGGGTTGAGCAGCTCACCGAAGAAATCCAGGGCCTTGAAGCCCAGCGCGTGTCCAAGGAAGAGCAATCTCGGCTGATCAAGCTTGAGCTCGAAGACTTGAACAAGCTGCTGGAGAAGAAGCTGGTGCCCGTTTCCCGAGTTCTGGCCTTGCAGCGCGAGGCTGCCCGTCTCGAGGGCGAGCGTGGCCAGCTGATCGCCGATGCCGCACGAGCCAGAGGGCGTATTGGCGAAACGAAACTGGCCATTCTGCAGGTTGATCAAGATGCCCGCACGGAGGTCTTGAGCGAGCTGCGCGATGGACAGGCCAGACTTTCAGAGCTGCAAGAGCGCCGGCTAGCGGCCCGCTCTCGCCTGAAACGTATTGAGTTGACTGCACCCCGCGCTGGGTACGTGCATGACCTGCAAGTGCACACGGTGGGTGGCGTGATTTCGGCCGGTGAGCAAGTGATGATGATTGTGCCGGAGAAGGATAGCCTGATGGTGCGGGCCAAGGTCAATCCTCAGGACATCGACAATATCAAAGTTGGTCAGGAGACCGTGGTGCGGTTTCCGGCCTTCAATGCGCGGGTCACGCCCGAACTGAAAGCTAAGGTCGAGGGGGTTTCCGCCGACATTACCAGCGGCAATCCCCAAGAGCCGCCTTACTATGCGGTGCGCGTGCGTCTGATGGAGGGCGAGGTCGCCAAACTCGGAGACCAAAAGCTGAAACCGGGCATGCCGGCGGAAGCCTTCATTCAGACCCCTGAGCGCACGGTGCTGAGCTATCTCTTGCGGCCGCTCACCGATCAAATCATGCGGGCCTTCCGCGAGAGTTAAGCGCTTAACATCTCCGGGCTCACGAAGGAGGCGGCCATGCGTCGCCGCGCGCCGACCCTCAGCCAATTGGTGAAGAAGGCGTCGGAGCTGGCAAGCCAACTATGTTCCGGCCCAAGATAGGGATCATCATAGCGAAAGCAATTGACCGGCAGCGGACATGAGCCATAGTGTTCCATGTCGCGGTCATATTCGCGCGCAAGGGTGTCGGCGCCATATTCAAGATGGTTGAACATGTAGAGCGCGCCCGCCGACCGCTCTTCTACAAGGCAGAGTCCGGCTTCCTGACTTCCGGCCAGCACTTGAAGGTCGGTAAGACCAACCAGATCGGACCAGCGCACCTCTGTGTTCCGGGACACCGGACAGGGAAACTGAGATCCCATGCCATGCACGTAGGCGGAGCCGAACTGAAGCACCTGCTGCTGAAACACCCCAAATGCCTTCTCCGGGAGGGTGTGTTTGGGCACCTGGTGAAAATGATGCAAGGCCGCTTGAGCTGCCCAGCAGACGAAAAGGCATTCCAGGTTCATTTTGCGCGAGCTGTCAAAAATGGAGATGAGCTCGTCCCAATACCGCACCTCTGAGAATGTCAGGGTTTCAATCGGCGCGCCCGTAATGATGAGCCCGTTCAGCGGCTCCTCGCGCACCTCGTCCCAGGTCTTGTAGAAGCGGTCCATGTGGCCGGGGCAGGCAGTCTTGCACACATGTGTGGCCGGCTTCACCAAAACCAGCTCCACGAAGAAACCGGTTCTCGCCAGAACCCTGGAAAACTGAAGTTCGGTGTCCTGTTTATTGGGCATCAGATTGAGCACTGCGATCCTGAGCCGCTCCGGTGGCAAAGGCCCTTCTGAGATGCCGCTTACCTTAAAGCCCTCTGAACGCAGGATTTCTGAGGCAGGGAGGTTGTCTGGGACGTACAGGCACATGGATCAGCTTTGTGATGGGGTGGTTTGTCCTGGGGAGCCGGCAGTTCGGGCTGATGCCGGCTCCCCTTGGCTCAATCAGGCGGCTTCGTCCAATGAATGGAACTCAGACGAAGGCGTCTGCACTTGAGATGCGCGTTCTGACTTATCCAGATGGCTGCGGACCAAAGGGTCAACAATGTGCGGGTCGGTGAGCGGCGCCATGTGCCCGGCGCCTGGGATCATTGCCAACTGGCTGTGCGGAATTGTTTCTGCCAGCAGCTCTGTGACCCGCTGAGCAAGTGGGACAGAGTCCAGCCCCATGACCATAAGCGTTGGACACGTGACCGCCGCCGCCTGCCTCAAAGTCCAGGTCTCGTTGAACCCGGCGGCGAAATTGTTCACCACTTGGCCGAGCTGACCTCTGAGGGCTGTGCGCAACCGCGGGCTGGTGTTTGCCCACGCGCTTTCGCCGTTCCAAAAGTCAACGAACCTGCCCATGCCGGCGTCGGGAGTGCCTTCAGCCGCTGAGCTGGAGACGATCCCGGCCACCGCGGCGATCTCGGCGAAGAGTGCGCGGTCTGCAGCATTTTCGGCGTCCCGCAGCAAGTGGAAAATGGCCGGTTCAATCAATGTCAGGCTCAACGTCCACTCCGGCAGCGCCATGGCGATCTTGAGCGCCAGAGCGCCGCCCCAGGAATGCCCCACAAGGTGCACGGGTTCACCGGCGGCCTTAATCAGCCGGGCGATGGCGCGGGCTTCGTTTTCCACGCTGGCCGGCCCTGTTCCGGGCCACGGGGCTGTCTTGCCGTACCCGGGCAGATCCGGAGCAATGACGCGATGGCGGCCGTGCAGATGGTCGCTCAGGTTCTTCCACTGAAGGCCTGTGGACGCGGAGCTGTGGAGCGCCAAGACCGGTGATCCAGTGCGTTTGGACCATTGGTTCGGGCCTGGCAGGGAGATGTTAGCGGCGGTCATAAGTCTTCCTCCGTCCTTCAGGTTGGCTGTTCACCAGCGAGGTGATTTCGCTACGGTCGATCCCAATGTCGCGCAGGGTGGCGGCATTGAGCGATTTGAGGGCATCGATTGTCTGGCGTTGCTCTCGCCGGGCGCGCATGCGTTCGCGCCAGTTTTGAAATGCAGTTTTAACGGCCCAGCGCTTGGCGCCGCTAACTTTACCTGCCGTCAAGGTGGTCATCGTCTTTGGTCCCTGAAAAGGTGTGGTTTGTGTGGGGTAAGGTTTAAGGGCGGGCTGTTTCAGTCCAATGTCTGGGCCGGGCGAAACATGTTTCGATTGTATCGGCAGCCGTGCGCGCCAAAGCAGCCGGCGAGCCTGGATTTCAGCCACTTGGTGCGGGCCGGGACGAGACTGGCTGAAACAATTGAAACAAACGCCCGGTCTTCAGAAAACAGGCTGAAACAAAGGGGCTTTAGAATGCCGCAATGTACCGGGCGTCCTCTTCTTTTAGGGTCCGCCCGTGGGAAGGGACCATAGGTTATGAAACATGATGCTTCGGTGTCCGGGGCTTCAACCGGCTTCGCCGTGTTCGATGCGAACGAAAAGTTCCTAGCGGGCAATCCCGCATTTCTGGATCTCGGCCAGGACGAAATCGAAAAGCTCACCGGAAAGTCGGCGTCCGCCGTGTTGAAGCCGGTCATCCAGCGCTTCAAGACGGTGGATGGTGCGCCTGTTCGCAAAAGTACAGCTTTCCAGAAATCCCTCGTAGAGCGTTGGGCCAGTCCGGAGGGTTTGCCGTTTGAGGTTGAAACCGCCGACAACCAATGGAAGCTCATGACGTCCCACCCGCGTCCCGGTGGCGGTGTTGCCTTTATCAGCGCAGACATCACGGAGCTTAAGCTGGGCCAGCTGGAGAAGCTGGAAAACGAAGAGATTTACCGCTGCATAACCGACACGCATCCGCTTCCAGTTTGGATGGTTGATGAAGAAACGGCGGAGATCGTCTACGAAACCGTCGCGGCCTCTGAACTGTTGGGCCGTATGTGGGATCCCGATCAGCCGCAATTCATCACCGATCACTATGTGAATGTGAAGGACCGCGCGCGCGTCAAGAGATTGCTGGCCAAACGTGGCGAGATCACTGACTTTGAACTCCAAATGCAAAGAAGCGATGGCGAGAAGTTCTGGATTTCCGCCAATGTGCGCTGCGGCACCTATCATGGCCGCCCTGTGCTGATCTCGGGCATTGTAGACATCACCGAGCGCAAGGAGCGTGAAGATCTTTTCGGGTTTCTGGTCGAAAATCACCCGATGCCGGTCTGGATGAACGACGGCAATACGGGCGATGTCATTTTTCAAAGCCCGGCGGCCGCCAAGCTCTTCGGTTGGGACGTGAACAATCCCGAAGAACACCGGCATATGCGTAAGCATTTCGTGGACCCTGAGCAATATGATGTGCTCAGCAGGCGCCTGCGCGATGAAATAGAGATTGAGAACTACGAGGCAGTTCTCAAAGACAAAGATGGGCGCGAGTTCTGGGTGATCGGAAACATCCGGCGCACCGAGTACAATGGCCAAGAGGTGGTGATTTCCGGCATTGCGGACGTGAGCTCGCAAAAGCAACGCGAAGACCATTTCCGGTTCCTCCTGGAAAGCCACCCCATGCCGGTATGGGCCAACGATGCCGAAACCGGCGAAGTGCTTCATAAGAGCGCCGCGGCGGATCGTCTGTTCTCCGCAGGCGAGGATGATGGAACGCCGAACTATGTGAACGAGTTCTTCTGCGACCCTGAGGCGAACAAAGAGATCGTTCGGCGGTTGGCCACAGACGGGCAGTTGGAAGGCTACGAAGTTGAGGCCGTAACCGGTGATGGCCGCAAAATCTGGGTCACCGGCAATGCCGCTCTCTTGGAATATGACGGCCGAAAAGTGGTGCTGGGCGGCATCATGGATGTCACCGATCAGAAGCGCCGCGAGAAAGAAACGGCCGATGCGCGCAGAATGCTGGCCGATGCCATTGAATCTCTCTCAGAGGGGTTCGCGCTTTATGACGAGGACGGCAAGCTGGTGATGTGTAACACCAGCTACCGGGAGGTGAATGCGGGCGTGGCCGATCTGTTGCAGCCTGGCTTGAGCTGGGAAGATCTCATGCGGGCAAGCGCCAGCCGGGGCATCTACGCAGATGCCATTGGCCGCGAGCAGGAGTGGATCGAAGCGCGGCTTGAGAATGGCATCGAGTTCATCAAGAATTATGAGCTGGCCCACGCCGATGGCACATGGCACCTGATCTCCATCCATCCCACCGACATTGGCGGATTTGTGGTCACGCGCACCGACATCACCGAACAAAAGCAGCGCGAGCAGGAGATTACCGAGACCCGCAACTTGTTGCATGATGCGATCGAGTCCTTGTCTGAGGGATTTGCGCTCTATGGCCCGGACGACGGTCTGGTGATGGCCAATAGCCGCTACCGGGAAATGCATGCACAATGTGCCGACAAGTTGGTGCCGGGGGTCAACTGGTTTGACTTCCTGAGGGTCACTGCCGAACGACAGCAATTCCCCGTGCCACCGGAAGAGATCGACGATTGGCTCGCTGAACGCGCCTTGGACCGATCGGAATACCGCCAGCACGAGTTCGAGCACACGGACGGGAACTGGTACCACGTCTCCACCAACCCCACCCACGTTGGCGGCTTTGTGGTGACCCGTCTCGACATCACGGAACGCAAACGCCTGGAAGAGGAGCGGCGCAAGGCGGACGCGGTGGTCCGTCAGGTTCTGGATTCCTGTCCTGTGCCCATCCAAATGTCCAAGATCGGCAGCGGCGCCATTCTCTACCGCAACCCAAGCCATTGGGATCTGATGGGCACAAAGGAGACCGCGCGAGACTATTTCAAGGATCAAGAAGAGCGTGAAGACTATATCCGCAAGCTCATGCGCGATGGTGAGATTGAGGAGTATCACGGCGATCTGATCAACGCGTCGGGTCAAGCTTTCCCGGCCACGTACTCGGCAAGGGTGCTGGAGTTTGAAGGCGAGCAAGTGATTGTGAGCGCGATCCGGGATGAAACCGAGCGTATGGCCGCGCAGGAGAAGGTGCGGCTCAGCAACGAGCTGATGCACGATGCGATTGAGTCTCTCACCGAAGGCTTTGCGCTCTATGATGACCAAGAGCGGTTGGTCATGTGCAACCAGAACTACCGTGAGATGAACAAAAGCGCGGCCGACCTTCTTGAGCCAGGCATGCAATGGAAGGCGCTGATGCACCATTTCGCCGAGGATGGCGAATTCTTCGACGCGCCCCAGCGTGCGGACGAGTGGATCGAAGAGCGTACGACCGGCGACCGTGAGCGGCTCAGCAATCACGAGCTCCAGCGCTCAGATGGCCGTTGGTTTGCCGTCTCCAGCAACCCGACCCGCCAGGGCGGATTTGTTGTTACCCGTTCAGACATCACCGAGCGCAAACTGATGGAGGAGGCCCAACGTCAGAGTGACGCGGTGGTCCGGCAAGTGTTGGATGCATGTCCGATCCCAATTCAGATGTCCACCGTGGAAACTGCAGAGCTGCTCTACCGTAGCCCGGCGCACTATGCCTTGTTTGGCGAAGTGGAGGATGGCCGCGACTATTACATCAATCCCGATGATCGGCTGGAGTACATCCGCTTGCTCAATACGGTTGGCATGGTGGATGACTTTGAGGTCGAGCTCTACAACGCGTCCAAGGAGCCGGTTTGGGTGTCCATCTCCGCGCGCCTGATTGAGTTCCAGGGCGAAACGGTTGTGGTCTCCAACTCTCTGGATCTCACCGATCGCGTGAAAGCGGAGGAAGAAACCCGCCACGCCAAGGAACGTCTGACAGACGCCATTGATTCTCTCTCAGAGGGTTTTGCGCTGTTTGACAGAGATCACAAGCTGGTCATGTGCAACGAGCGCTACGTGGAGATGAACCCGCTGCTTCGGGACAAGATTGTCCCGGGCACGGAGTATTTCGACCTCCTGAGCACTGGTGGACAGCGCGGCCAGTACACCGATGCCATTGGGCGCGTTGAGGATTGGCTGGCCGAACGCAGGCGCGGTGCCGTGATTACCGAGCGGCGTTACGACTTCCAAACTTCCGATGGTCATTGGTACTCCGGCGCCCGTCGGCCGACCCGCGACGGTGGTTTCGTGATCACGCGCGTGGACATCACCGAACGCAAGGCCATGGAGGAGGCGCAGCGCGAAGCAGATGCGGTCGTGCATCAGCTCGTCAATGCCTGTCCCACCGCGTTGGAGATGCGGCGCATCGAGGATGGAGAATTCCTGTTCCGCAGCCCGGCGGCTGTCGAGATGTTGGGCGTTCGCGAAGACCTGGCCGCCACCTATGTGAGCCCGCAGGATCAGGTTGATTTGCATCGGGATTTGGAAACCTCCGGCGAGGTGATCGATCGGCGCATTCAGTTGTGTAATGGAAACGGCGATCCGTTCTGGGCATCGGTTTCTGCCGCATACGCTGATTTCCGCGGCCATAAAGTGGTGGTCTCCACCATCTCAGACTTAACGGAGCGGGTGGCGGTTGAGGAGGAGTCTCGCCGCGCCCACCAATTGCTCCGCGATGCCATTGAATCATTGCAGGAAGGGTTCATCCTGTACGACGCCGAACACCGCTTGGTGATGTGCAACTCGTTGTTCCGGCAGATGAACCCCTTGAACGGCCATCTTCACAAGCCGGGCGCGAAGCTGGACGATCTTCTTGAGGCGGCGATCGAAGCGGGCCAGTTCACAACGGAGGCGGCCAACTGGGGTTTGCCGGATGGCAATCCATGGAAGGACACACGCATCCAAGGGTTTGAGTTCCAACAGTCAGATGGCCGTTGGTACTCGGCCGCGATCAGCCCCACGCGCGAAGGTGGATTCGTGGCGACACGAACCGACATCACCGAACAGAAGAAGATGCAGGAGATGAAGCGCGAGGCCGATGAAATGGTGCGCCGGGTTTTGGAGGCTTGCACAGCAACCATCCAGATGACCCGGGCCCGAGATGGCAAGGTGCTCTACCAAAGCCCCGCGACCGTGGAATTGTTCGGCAAGGCGGACACCTCGCACGAGCACTATCTGTACCCGGCCGACCGCGAACGCTTCGCTGAAGAGATCAGAAACAGCGGTGTTGTGGACGATTTTGAGGTCCAGATGAAACGCACCAATGGCGAGACCTGCTGGGTCTCTGTATCCGGCCGTCTGATCGAGTTCCAAGGTGAGGATGTGGTGGTATCGAACGCCTATGACCTCACCGACCGCATCACGATGCAAGAAGAGCTCAACCGGCAGCGCGAGATTTTGCATCAGTCAGAGAAACTCAGCGCGCTCGGAGAACTGCTAGCCGGCGTTGCCCACGAGCTCAATAACCCGCTTTCGGTGGTGGTGGGCCAGTCGCTCATGTTGACTGAAACCGCCCAGGACGAAAAGACCAAGGCCAGGGCTGAAAAGATCGGCAACGCCGCAGACCGGTGCGCCCGCATTGTGAAGACCTTCCTGGCGATGGCGCGCCAGCAGCCCGCTCAGACAACCAACGTGAACGTCAATGACGTTGTTGAGAGTTCTCTGGAGGTTGCCGGTTATGCTCTGCGGACGTCGGGTGTTTCGTTGGCCTTGCGGCTTAGTCCGGATCTGCCCGCCATATGGGGCGATCCAGATCAGCTCAATCAGATCTTTATCAACCTGATCGTGAACGCAGAGCAGGCGCTGCGGGGGTGGGATGGACCCAAGCGGGTTAAGATCGTCAGCCGCTACGACGCGGTCCGCAATGACGTGGTGGTGAAAATCCATGATTCAGGCCCCGGTATTCCGGAGAACGTGCGTTCGCGCATATTCGAACCCTTCTTCACCACTAAGGAGGTCGGTGAGGGCACCGGTATTGGTCTGGCCTTCTGTCACCGCATTGTCGAAACCCATGGCGGCTCCATTCGGGTGGAGTGTAAACCTGGCCAGGGCAGCGCGTTCTTCGTCAGATTGCCGGCGTCTTCGCGCTTGGATGAGAACGCAGATGAAGCGTTGGATGAGCCTGGCCGGGAGAAGAAAACCCAGGTTCTGGTGATTGATGATGAAGCCGACGTGGCCGATCTTATCGCTGAAATCCTGCGCTCAGACGGCCACGACGTGACTGTGGCCAACTCAGGCGCAGATGCCTTGCGCAAGATACAGCGTGAGAGTTTCGCGGTGATCCTCAGTGATCTGAAAATGGCGAACCTGGATGGCCCAAGCTTGTTTGCCAAGCTTAAGGAGCACTATCCGCAACTCACGCAGCGGGTAGGGTTCATCACCGGCGACACCATGAGCCCCAAGGCCCGCGCCTTTCTGGACGCCTCCCAGCGACCTTTCCTGGAAAAGCCGATCCGCCCCAGCGAGCTGCGCGATCTGTTCAGCGCGCTGCGGGAAACCGATAAAGGATGATGATCTTCCCGCAAATTGGTATATAGGCGTGCGGGTTGAAGGATTGCGCGAAACGGAGTGAGCCATGGCGGAAACCGCTGAACACATTGTGGTTTGCGATGATGAACCAGACATTCGCGACACGGTTGGGGAATATCTGGAGCTTCAGGGATACCGCGTCAGTGCCGTTGATGGCGGTCCGGCCTTGCGCGAACTTGTGGATAAAGAAAAGGTCGACATCGTCGTTCTGGACATCATGATGCCGGGGGAAGACGGATTGTCGCTCGCCCGGTTCCTGCGAGAACGGGGCGATACCGCCATCATTATGCTCACTGCATCGGGGGAGACGGTTGACCGCATCATCGGCTTGGAAATGGGCGCCGATGACTATCTGGCAAAGCCGGTGGATTTGCGCGAACTTCTGGCCAGGATCAAAGCTGTGCTCCGCCGCACCACCGCCCAGGCCGCCGTTTCGGGTGGTGGCCCGGCGAAATCATCTGAAAGCGCAGTGCATTTCGGCTCATGCCTGTTGGATATCGACCAACACAAACTGTTTGGCGCCGATGGTGAAGAGATTGCCATCACGGCCATGGAATTCAATCTGCTGAAGGTCTTTGCGGATCATTCCGGGCGCGTTCTCAACCGTGACCAGCTCTTGGAAATGGCCCACGACCGGGACTGGGATCCGTTTGACCGCAGCATCGATATCCGGATATCCAGATTGCGCAAGAAAATTGAGCAGGACCCCGCCAAACCTCAAGTGATTAAGACGGTGAGGGGCGTAGGGTATATTTTCTCCCCGTCTTAACGGCGGCCCCACGTTGGAACAGTTTGGTAAGCAAGATTTAACCAAACATTAGGTCAAGCGGCACTACTCTTTACGGCAGCTTTTGGATGCCAAGTGGTGAAAGAGTAATTCCGTGAACAGTTTCAACGCATCTGCCGTTGCTGGTGACGGCCATCCGGCGTTTGACCCATCTGCCGCCCCGCCGGCCCGGTCTCAGGCTCTGAATTTTGCAATGGTCGGCGTGAAGCTCTGGGCGGCAAAGACGAAAATTCTAGCCATCGCTTGCCTGTGCGGGCTGCTGGCTGCGCTCTATGGGGTGCTCAATCCGCCGAGCTATCAGGCTTCAGCTCGCATTCTGATCGACCCACGCGCGGGCCAATCCGCTTCAGGCGATGCTGAGCAGGCCAGCAGTGCAGCAGGCGCCTCAATCGTAGAAAGCCAAATCCAAGTCATCATGTCAGACGGTGTTCTGACAAACGTGGTGGAGGCTGAAAAACTGGCCTTGGATCCTGAGTTTGGCATCAATGCGGGCCCCGTCGCCGCCGCGCTCGGCGCAAACTCAGACCCGTCATCTTCCCCCAAACAACGGGCGCTGGAGGCGTTGGCAGAGGCATTGAGCGTGACCCGCGTGCCTGGCAGTTTTGTGGTTGAGGTGAACGTAACGACGCGAAATCCTCAAAAATCAGCGCGGATTGCCCAGGCCGTTGCGGACACTTATGTGCGCACCGAACGAGAAGCCCAGGCCTCTGAAGCGGGCAATGCTGCTGCCAAATTGAGCGAGCGCTTAGATGCGTTGCGAGATGATTTGAAAGCCGCTGAGGACGCGGTGGAGACGTACAAATCTGAAAACCGTTTGAGCGACCCAACCGGCAGTCTGCTCAATGATCAGCAACTGTCTCAGCTGAGCGCCGAGTTGATTGCGGCACGTTCGCGGGCCGCCCAGTCCCGCACCAAGTTTGAGCAGATTGAACGGTTCCAACGCGCAGGCACAAGCCTTGATACACTGGCGGATGCAATCCAATCGGAGATCATTACGCAATTGCGGGTCAGGCTTGCCTCTCTGCGGGCCCAGATGGTTGCGCGCCAGGCGATCCTGCATCCCGACAATCCTGAGCTAAAGCAGATGCGTGATCAGGCCGCTTCGCTGGGACGGCAGATCAACGTTGAGTTGGAGCGTATTGCGAGTTCTGCGAAAGCCGAGGCGGTGCGTCTGCAAACCAACGTGCTGGAACTGGAACGGGAGCTGCAGAAACGCTCCGGAGACAATGCGCGCGCTCAAAAGTCCCTGTCCAGCCTCAAGGCGCTGGAGCGGGTCGCCGAGGCCAAAAGGACACTTTATGAGGCGTTCCTGGCAAAAACCCGGCAGTTGGGCGAGCAAAATGCCAACCGTCCGACCAAGATACGCGTCGTTTCTGCGGCCAGTGCGCCAGCCAAGTCCACCGGGCTGCCTGTGCCTGCTCTTGCTTTCCTGGGGTTTGGCGCCGGACTGATTGCTGGCGCAGGTTACGTTTTGGCGCGTCCCTCAATGCCATTTGTGCGGGCCCGTCCCGCTCGGGAGGCGCCGCCACATTCAGCAGGCCCGCCTCAAACAGCACCTGTCGGCGGAGGAATTGCCGAGCGGATGAATGCCCATGCTGCAACGCATTTTCCGGCCACGACAGCCGCTGCTGTACCACCAGTGGTGTCTGCGCCCACCGTTGCCCCGTCGGCCCCGGCCTCGCCGAGCTTATCTGTGCCTCTGCTCGCCACGGTGTCGGGTCTGAGCGATCCGAGCGGCCTATACCCATTTGTCATCAGCGACCCCGTATCGCTCGCCAGTGCGGGTATTGGGCAGCTCAACCGGCATTTGCACACCACACGGCGCCGCGGACTTGCCCAAACTGTGCTTGTGGGGGCGTGCACCGCAGTTGAGGCACGGCCGGGAATTGCTATGAATCTTGCACTGAGTGCCGCTGCAGGCGGAGATAGGGTCTTGCTGGTAGACGCGGACTTTTCCAGCCGGGCTCTCACCACCACCCTGGCCAACACGGCTGTGCTGGGATTGGGTGAGATTGCAGCAGGCATTGTTTCCCCCGGTGACGTGATGATCAAGCATCCAAACCTTACCGTGGCCTTTGTGCCCGCTGCAGAATGCAGACAGGACGCAGCGCCAACGTTGGACGAGCGTGGGGTGCGGGAGCATGTGGTGGGTGGAGTTAGCGGCTTCGACCTGATTATCTTTGATGCGGGAGAACTTGCCCGAAGCCCATCAACCTCCGCTTTGGGTGCGGTGGCTCACGATATCGTGCTGGTCACGCAACACGGTCAGAGCCCTCATCCAGCGCTTCAAACAACCTTGGATGCCCTCGGCTTAAACCGGTCCAAGGTACGCGGCACTTTGTCGGTGGCCTGACGGCTGAAGCGCTCCTCGACGGGCTGGCCTTGCAGCATAGGGTCTGATAAGAGACCGCGTTTGCACAAGCTGGCAGCCTCCCAAAGCAGCAGGGCTTGAGACCTTTGTCAAATCATGTGCGACGTAGGATGAGCACCAAAGAAAAGACGCCAATTATTTTGCCGAGCGAAACCTGGGCACGCGAGTTCGATGCCAAGCTTCTGCTTGCCTGCTGTTTGGCCGAACGCGGCTTTCCGGTGTATGTCGGGTGCAAGAACACCATTCACTACAACATCACCTCGTTTCCGGCCGGGCTCTATCTTGCCAAGGACTTTCGGGTCAGCAGCGATCTGATGTTTTCAATCATGAAGCGCCTCGGCTTCACGATCATGGCCTGGGACGAAGAGGCGACCCTACCGTTTGACCAAGACGAGTATCACACCATCCGCATATCCAAATCGGCGTTTGCCAACGTCTCGGCCTTTTTCGCCTGGGGTCCGATCAACCAGGAAACGCTCCAAAATGCGCCTTATCCGGTGCCTGGGCCGGTTTACATGACAGGAAACCCACGGCGCGATATGGCGCGTCCGGAGGTCAGGGGATACTTCAACAGTGACGTTGAAGCGCTCCGCGAGCGGTTTGGGCGCTTTATCTTGATCAACTCCAACTTTGGGAAACTGAACCATTTTGTAAATCAGGAAGTGGTCCGCCCGGGAGATGTGGATCCTGGGTTACGCGGCAATCCGAATTCGCCAAAGTTTGAGAAGAAGGGCGAACTCAAGCTCGAACTCTATAAGCATTTTCTTAAGTTGGTCTCGGAGCTTGCGGCAAGGTTCCCAGACAAGCAGATCATCATCAGACCTCATCCATCGGAAAGCCATGCCTCATGGAAAGAGGCCGGCGCGGGATATGACAACGTGCATGTGGTCTATGAGGGTCATGTTTACCCTTGGATCTTAGCCAGTGACGTGATGATCCACAGTGGCTGCACCACGGGCATGGAAAGCTATCTCTTGGACAGTCCGGTGATTTCCTATCAGCCGGTGACATCTGAACAGGCGGCTGACAACCTCCCCAACAAACTGAGTCACAAAGTCTACGATTTTGATACTCTGATTGAGATGGTTGAGGAATATGCAGCCGGGTCCAGGACTTTAGAAAAATCCGCGGGTCTGGACGCACTGATCACCCCATATATAGATTCGCAAGACGAGCATCTCGCCAGCGACCAGATCTCGCGCATCATTGATGAGTATGAAACCAGCGGACAGTTGCGTGCAAGTTCCGCCGTCCACAGCAAGGTCATCGGCTGGGCCAGCGCCAAAGTGCGTGCGGCCAAGAAACGGCGGGATTGGGCTAACCCGGATCACAAAAGCAACCTGGCATTTGATGGGCACCGGTTTCCAGTTCTGCCTCTGTCTGATGTCAGCGCGAGTATTGAGCGCTTCCAGCACCTGCTCTCCAGGTTTGACGGCGTCCGGGCATCGAAAGTGCAGGACAAGATCTTCCTGATTGAGAAAACCTGACGGCATTGTACGCGTTAAAACACGGAACCAGGACGCACCTAAATGTTTATCGTTTCTGAGATTTCACCGCAGTTTGGCAACGATCTTGACGTTGCTGAGCAGATGATCCTTGAGTCTAAGATGGCAGGGGCCAATGCGGCAAAGCTGCAGCTCTATCCGGCGGAAATGTTCTCGCCTGAGCCTGTCGACCCCTATGTGAAGTCGCGTGAACTTTCGTTTGAGGACTTCAAACGCCTGAAGACCTATGGCGACAGGGTGGGGTTGCCAGTGTTCGCCACGGCATTTGACGATGAGCGCCTTCAATGGTGCCTTGAGGTGGACCAAGCCTACTACAAGATCGCCGCGCGTCAGCACAAAGAAAACCCTGAGCTGGTCGATAAGGTGACCTCAATGGGGAAGACCGTGTTCGTTTCCATCCCCCATGACTATGACGTCGCCTCGGTCGACGTGCGCAAGGGCTGTATCTATCTCCACTGCATTGTCCAATACCCTACGCTCTTGGAAGACGTAATCGTTCCCACATTTGAAGACACTATTTTTGACGGGATCAGCGACCATTCCATTGGGATAGCAGCAGCGCTGATTGCTGCATCCCGCGGCGCCAAGTACCTGGAGAAACATTACACGATCAACTATGCTTGGCAGCGATCCAACGAAAAGGCCCATCTGGGTGCGATGACGCAGGAAGACCTTAGGGCGATCAAGCGTATCACCTCCGATATGGAACGCATCCTCGCCGCAAACTAAAACCGGATTTTGAAGTTATGGCGTTTGACACCCGTACGTTGCTCCGCAAGCCGATGGCAGATCCGATCCGTATGCAGAAATCTCTGCAAAGGTTTGGCATTCCGCGCTCGCTGCGCGACACCATCGTCGTGGGTACGAAATCTGTTTTGGCCCCAGGCGAGGAAGAAAAAAGGAGGCGCAAAGTTTCAGAGGTAGCTCCGCCAAAATCCACACCGATCGATACCTTCCAATCTGATGGTGCTGCGATCCTGGCCTCTGATCTTGTGCCGGGTGCTCAAGAGGCCGCCGGCGCCATGGGTGATCTCTTCCAGCAACTCAAAGGGGCGGGCCGTGTTACAAAACCCGACGGTCACCGCAAGGCAGACTTCCTCGTACGTCTTGCTGGCGATGAAGAGGTGATGGCGCTGAAACCGGTTTGCAATTTCGTACTGAGCGATGAATTGATTGGTCTGGCGAGCCATTACTTTGGTCAGGTTCCCGTGCTCTCGCGTGTCGATTTTTGGTGGTCCCCGCCCAACGAAACTAAGGCGGAAAGTCAAATGTATCACTATGATGGTGAGGACAAATCTCAACTGAAGGTTATCTTGAATGTGGTCGATGTGGATGAAAACACAGGCCCGTTCACGTTCCTCACTGCGCCAGCCTCTTCAACAATTGCAAAGACCCGCCGCCATTCCGCGCGGCTGGATGACGAGGCAGTGGAAAGCACAGCGGGTCGCGACGCCATCTATCGTTTGATCGGGCCTAAAGGAACAGTTGGCGCTGTGGATACCTCCCGGTGTTTGCATTATGGCAGCAGAGGCAACACCAGAGAGCGGTTAATCTTGATGCTTCAGTTCACGCGTTTTCTGGCTCCTAAAGCCAGCTTTCCAAATTGGGACTTAAAAGCACTTGGCATGCGGCCCGAAGAGCTGGATGAAACCCGCAAAATGGTGCTGAACTCAATCTGACGCCCTCTAGAATGAATATTGATTTTTTGCAAGACAGCGCAGCCGCTACGGGAAACTGGATGTACGCGCTGGCCGAGGAGCTTTTTCCGATCCCCCGGAGCATCACTGGGGAGGGCGTGCGGCAGACTCTGAGAATCCTGCAACGCGAGGTTCCTGAGCTTGCCCTGAAATCGGTGCCAAGCGGCACAAAATGCTTCGATTGGACGGTGCCGCCCGAATGGATAATTCGGGACGCTTACATCGTAGCGCCTGACGGAGCGAAGTTGGCGCAGTTCAAGCGCCACAATCTTCACGTTGTTGGTTACTCTGAACCGGTCGACCGGCGTATCAGTCTAGCGGACTTGCAGGCTCATCTGCATTCGTTGCCGGAGCAACCTGATGCGATCCCTTACGTCACATCTTACTATAAGCGCACGTGGGGGTTTTGTTTGAGTGATCGCGAGCGCAATTCGCTTCCAGGCGGCGATTACCAGGTGAAGATTGACAGCGTGTTAGACGAGGCGGGGCAGCTCGATTATGGTGAGCTGGTGATCCCGGCAACCGTCGCCGATGCGCCGGAGATATTCCTGTCCACCTATGTCTGCCATCCCTCTATGGCCAATAACGAATTGTCCGGGCCAGTGGTCACGGTGGCTCTCGCAAAATGGCTACAGCAGCTTCCGGAACGTCGGTTTACTTATCGCGTTGTTTTTATTCCGGAAACCATTGGCGCAATTGTTTATCTGTCGCAGAATCTTGATCACTTGAAACAGGCTGTTGTGGCGGGGTTTAACGTGTCTTGCGTTGGCGATGAGCGGACATACTCCTATTTGCCCACGCGCCACGGCGATACCATAAGCGATCAAATTGCTCAGCACGTGCTTCAGCACAAGGTTGGGGATTATGTGTGTTACTCCTTCCTTGATCGCGGCAGTGATGAACGTCAATACAATGCCCCGGGCGTCGATCTACCAGTTGCATCGCTCATGCGATCCAAGTTTGGTGCCTACCCTGAGTACCATACATCAGACGACAATCTCGACCTGATCAGCCCTGGCGGGCTTCAAGGCGGATTTGATTTGCTGCAGCTCTCGCTGATTTGTCTGGAAGCCAATCGCACGTACCGAGCCACTGTTTTGTGCGAGCCGCAGTTGTCGAAGTATGGGCTCTATCCGACAGCGCGCAAAAAGGGCGACCCAAAGCCGAAAGATCTGCTAAACGTTCTGGCCTATTCGGATGGAAGAACATCATTGTTGGAAATTGCCCGCCGGCTCGAGCAACCGCTTTGGCAACTGGCGAAGGCGGCCAACACACTAGCAAGCGCGGGCCTGTTAGAAGAGTGCCCCCCAATGGAGAATTGAGCATGAAGACTGATGCCTATGTAAAGTTCGGTGAAATGGCGTCAACCTATGGCCAGCAATATGTGACGCCGGACTTGGATCTTCCTAAGTATCCAGCCAACGTGTTTCGCTTGAACACGTTCATAAACCTCTTGAACGAGATTAAACCCAAGCGGGTTATCGACGTTGGTTGCGGCACCGCTGATCCGCTACTGGCCATGCGTAAGGCCGGCCATGAGGTGGATGGCTTCGACTTTGCCGAGGAGATGGTGGCTGTTGCTAAGTCGAACGTGGAGAAAGCGGGCTATTCGCCGGACATTATCTTCCGGGACAACATGGAAGACATCACACAGGTGGAAACCGGGGTCTACGACTGCGCCATAGCCTTGGGTGCGGTTTACTATGCACGGGACTTCGAAAAGACCATTGGCAATATTGCCGGTCTGTTGCCGAGCGGTGGCCACATGATCATCAGCTTGCGGAACGATCTTTTCTCAATGTACTCGATGAACGACTACTCGGTTGAGTACATGTACAGGACGTTCTTTCCCAAGGAGAAGCTCAGCGAAGATCTGCGCCGCCGGCTCGATGCACACATGCAAGAGCGTCACAAAGTGGAAGATGTGGAGAAGGTTTTTGAAACCATCGATGACCGCTTAGTGCACACCTACAATCATAACCCGCTCACAGTGCAGCAGGATATCTTGAGCGCGCATGGGCTCATGCAGAAAGGATTGTACTTCTATCACTTCCACGCTTTGCCTCCGATCTTCGAGCACACCGATCGCGATGAGTTCCGCAAACTCAGCGCTGAGTTTGAGGCAAACCCGGCTGACTGGCGTGGCATGTTCATGTGCTCGACCTTTATTGTTCACGCTCAGAAGGCGTAAACCTTCCCAGCAATGAAGTATAAGATTTATGCCTCTGACGAGGGCTTTGGACATTTGGTCCGGCAGAAAGCCATCAATGATCAGCTGTGTGCTTTGTGTCCTGAGCTCACCACCACACTGCAAACAAAGAACCATTTGCATGCGGCTAAGCTGATATTTGACAACGTCTCCTTCGTAGAGAAGTTCAACAACATCAGCTGGGCCAAGACCGCTTCTGGCACACCTGATCTTGAGGCGATCAAACGTGACTATTCAGATTACCTCGAGCGCTCTGAGGCCCACATACTCTCAGACGACAACCTCTCGGACCAGACGTTCATTGTTTCCGATTTTGTCTACGAGGCCTTTGAGATTGCCAGCAGTCAGGGGCTTCCTGCCTTCGGTGTGGCTCACCATACTTGGGATTGGTTCTTTTCAAAGCTGTATCCCTTGCCGGTCAGGACAACCGTGCTGCGTCGGTTCTACCAGCAGGCCCGCTCAGCCCAACAGCTCTACTTTCCGCCTCTCTCCCCTCCTGACATCCTAAATGCCTACAAGGATAACTGTCAGGAGGTTCCGTTCATTGTCAGGATGCGCGCAGACACGGCACCAATTTCAACCAAGCGCAGCTTCAAGATTCTGATCTTGGACAGCGGGTCGAGGCTTCTGTCGGTCAACATTAAACAGGCGTTGGAGCAACTGCATAAGCTCGATGATATCCATTTTTTCGTGCCGGAGTACTTCGGTATCCAAGCCGACAACGTCACGCTTATCGGCAATAACGAAGTGCTGATGGACTATATGCCGGAGATGGATTTGGTGATCTGTCGTGCGGGGTTCAACACGATATCGGAGTGCATAGCGCACCGCACACCTTTGCTGTTGGTGAGCGAGGCGCTTAATCCGGAAATGGAATCCAATATGCTGCTGATGAAGCAGCATGGGCTCGCCAGTTTTGTCTCGCTCAATAAGCTGGCGGAGAAATTCGGGCCGACCCTGCTGGACTTTCTGAATGGGGAGTACGATTTGGTGAAGCGCCATATGGCCGACCATGACTTCCGCACTGATGGCGCCAAGGTGGTTGCCGAAGACATTTTGAACCGGGTGTTGGGCTGATGCAGACAGTGGCAGTGATACCAGCGCGGGGCGGTTCGAAGCGCCTGCCGCGCAAGAACGTCCAACCCCTGTTCGGCAAGCCGTTGATCGTTTGGTCCATTGAAGCCTGTCTCAACGCCAGTGAGGTGGATGCCGTCTATGTGTCCTCCGATGATGATGAGATGCTGCACTTGGCGACCCAACACGGCGCACGCACCATCCGGCGACCCGATGCGCTGGCAGATGATGCGACGCCGAAAATCGAAGCCATCCGGCATGCTCACACCTGGCTGCGCGATGAGGAGGGTGTGGAGCCGGAGATCATCGTCTCCGTCCAGGCCAATTCACCGGAAATGAGCGCCGGGGACCTGGACAAGGCCGTTCGGCTCCTGAAACGCCTGGAGTGTTGGGAAGTGTTCTCAATCGATCAGAACGACGCCATGAACGGCGCCATCCGTGCCTTGCGGACCCATTGCCTCTACAACACATTTCTAAGCGCCCATATGGCGGTCATCCGGGCAAATTACGTGGACGTTCACACAGCCGAAGACTTGCGGGCGATCGAGGCGCGTTATGGCTCCGCTGAGGCTTTCGAGCAGGCTAAGCTCGGCTAACTCTGCCGATCACAAAAACTCTGAAGGGTCGAACACGTAGGACCGCGAGCAGAATTCGCAGTTCACCGTGATCTGGCCGTGCTCTACCGTGTCCGCAATCTCTTCAGCACTGAAATTGCGCAGCACGTCTGCAATTCTCTCGCGCGAACAATGGCACTTGCAGACAATGGGCACCGGCTCATACGCGGTGGCGCCATCTTCATGATAGAGACGATACAAGAGCCGGTCCGTGGTCAGTTGCGGGTCAATGAGCTCATGATCTTCCGTAGTCTCCATAAGCACACGGGCCCGGGTCCAATTGTCATCCTCGGGAAGCTGTTTGGCTTCATATCCTTCCGGCGCGTCTCCCGCTGACAATTCAATGGGGCTCGATGATCCATCGGAGGGCAGGTGCTGAACCAGAATACCGCCAGCGCGCCACTGTGTGCCGCCGGACGCGCCTGGCGTAACCACTCGCCCGGCTGCCAGGCGCACACTCGTGGGTATTTGCTCTGACTGGGCAAAATAGGCATGCGCTGCTTCTGACAAGGAGGCCCCATCCAGGGCCACGATCCCTTGATAGCGGTCCATATCCGGGCCTTGATCCACCGTCATGGCCAGATGCCCTTTTCCAAGATAGACACTGGCGTCCACCGGCCCATCGCTTGACACTTCATTGACGGCCTCTTCGTCAAACCGTGCATAGGCCCGGATTTGTCCCGGCGTCACGAAATCCACAACCATCATGTCGATGGCGCCATTGGTCTGGGTTTGCAGAATGAAGCGGCCGTCGAACTTCAGGGTGGTCCCGAGCAGCGCACCCAACGCAACCGCCTCGGCCAGAACCGCCGCCACTTCGTCCGGATAGTCATGTTGGGCCAGGAGTTCCGTGATCGACGCGCCCAGGCGAACGGTGCGCCCACGCGTTCCGAGCGGCTTAACCTCAAACGGTGTGACCATGTCATCACCGGTCAGCCCGTGCGCGTAAGCAGCCGGGTCTGTGAGTATCGGATCACTCATGGTGGATCAGCGCCCCTGGCTCGCCCCTAGGCACCAGGCGAGAATTCCCTTCTGGGCATGAAGACGGTTCTCTGCCTCATCGAACACCACAGACTGGGGACCATCAATGACATCGGCTGTCATCTCTTCGCCGCGCCTCGCCGGCAGGCAGTGCATGAACACTGCATCCTGCTTGGCCTTGGCCATGAGCCGGGCGTCCACCTGATAGGGTCGCAGCAAATTGTGCCGAGATTCATTGTCGCTGGCGCCCATCGAGGCCCAAACGTCCGTCACCACCACATCGGCCCCGCTCACCGCCTCTTCAGGATCGGTGGTCACCGAAACCTTGGCCCCGTGCTGGCGCGCCCAGTCCAAGGCGTGTTGGTTTGGGGGCAACTGCTCCGGGCAGGCAAGGCGCAGATCAAAATCGTAATGGCCCGCCGCATGAATCCACGAGGACGCAACGTTATTGCCGTCGCCGCACCAAACAACGGTTTGATCTTCAATGGCGCCTTTATGCTCTTCCATGGTGAGGAGATCGGCTACGATCTGGCAGGGGTGGGACAGATCGGTCAGGCCGTTAATCACAGGCACTGTAGCGTGTTTCGCCAGTTCCATCAGATTGTCGTGGTTCGTCGACCGGATCATGATTGCATCCGCATAGCGTGACAGAACCTGCGCGGTGTCCGCGATGGTTTCTCCACGGCCGAGCTGCAAGTCAGCCGCGGACAGCATCAGGGCCTCACCGCCCAACTGGCGCATCGCCACATCAAAGGACACCCTGGTGCGCGTAGAGGGTTTCTCGAAAATCATCACAAGAACATGGCCCGCCAGCGGTGTACCTTCGTCGCGTACCCCTTTGGGCTGACCGGCGCGTGCGGATTTGAGTGCGCGCGAGCTTTGCATGATCTCAAAGAGATCTTCTGATTTCACGCCCGAAAGATCGAGGAAGTGCTTAGGAGCCGTCATGCCGTTAAGCCCCGGTTGAGGGCCGGACGTCTGAGGCCGCCGCATCCAGCCGGTCAATGGCCAGTTCGATGTCTTCTTCCGAGATCACCAGAGGAGGAACGATGCGCAAGACATTGTCTCCGGCCGTCAGGGTCAGCAGTTTGTGGCCATAAGCTGCATTCACCACATCGCCCGCGGGCGCCTTGCATTTGATTCCCAGCATGAGACCTTCACCGCGGACGCTGTCAAAGACGTCCGGGTGACTGGCCACCAGTCCGGAGAGCTTTTGATTGAGCGTTCTCGCCCGCTCGCGCACGGTTTCCAGGAATCCGTCCTCCAGCATGATGTCCACCACCTCGTTGCCCACGGCGCACGCGAGTGGATTGCCCCCGTAGGTGGAGCCGTGCGAGCCGGCAACCATGCCACAAGCGGCCTCTTCGGTTGCAAGACAGGCTCCAAGCGGGAACCCGCCGCCGATGGCCTTGGCCGTTCCCATAATATCTGGAGTAACCCCAGCAAGCTGATGGGCAAACAGGTGGCCCGTACGGCCCATCCCGCATTGCACTTCATCGAAAATGAGCAGCAGGCCTTTTTCGTCACAAAGGCGGCGCAGGAACTTCAGGAACTCTGCCGGGAAAGGCTGCAAACCGCCTTCGCCTTGAACCGGCTCAACCAGAATGCCTGCCGTTTCCTCGGTAATGGCCGCCTTTGTGGCCTCTTCATCGGCAAAGGGGACCTGATCGAAGCCATCAACCACGGGCCCAAAGCCGGCCAAATGTTTCTCCTGGCCGCCGGCTGCGATTGTCGCAAGCGTGCGACCATGAAAGGCGCCCTGGTAGGTGATGATCCGGTAACGCTCCGGATTGCCCTTATGCGAGTGATACTTTCTGGCGGTCTTAATACAGCATTCCATGGCTTCCGCGCCGGAATTGCCGAAGAACACAAAGTCGGCGAATGTGGCATCGGTCAACTTCTTGGCCAGCTCTTCCTGGCCGGGAATGCGGTAGAGGTTGGAGGTATGCCAAACCTTTTCAGCTTGCGCCTTCAACGCATCCACCAAACGCGGATGACAGTGACCAAGGCTGGTCACAGCGATGCCGGCGCCAAAATCCAGATACTCTTCGCCTTGATCCGTCCACAATCGCACGCCCTCCCCGCGCTCAAATGCAAAATCCGTCCTGGCATAGGTCGGTAATACAGCGCTGGTCATGGCGGGCACCCTCCTCGTCTCTAAGGGCCTTCTAAACAAATGAAAATGCCGCCTGGTAGGCGGCGTTCGAAGGGCGGAACCTACACCTTTTCTGCCCCCACGGTCAATGTATGCCGCTTCTGGGATATGCAGATCGACACCTGAGTCAAACCGCCACATGGCCCCTCGAGTCAGGGGGCTGTTAACCTAAAGTTAACCACGTTCCTGGGTGTGGAAAACCAAGCGCATCAGCCGCATTCCTGGGGAAAACGCAAGAAACCTGTTTGCGGATGATTGCGATTTTTGTGGCCTATATAGTATTGTCGCCGCCAGTTGGCTACGACATGTAGCGTTCTCAAGTATCTTAGAATCCAACTCGGCTCTGGTCAGGGGTGACTCAGAGGTCGAGAAAGGAGTCTTGAAGAGCGGGCACGCATATAGATGCGGATGGAGGGATTAGAATGGCCTGGACAGACGATCGGGTTGAAGTGCTTAAGAAATTGTGGGCCGAAGGGCTGAGCGCAAGTCAAATTGCAGCTCGGCTTGGCGGCGTGACAAGAAATGCGGTGATCGGCAAGGTGCACAGGCTCGGACTCTCCGGTCGCGCCACACCTTCGCGCACACCAAGGCCGAAGCCGCGCCGCACGCGCGAGCCGAGCCACCCCTCGAAGATCAGTTCATTCCGTTCTTCGGGCGCGACGGCCCTCAAGGTCGATGCAGATATTGATATCGATCCAATTATCGAGGCGGAACCGGCGCCCTTGCGCGAAGTTGAGCTTCCGCATACCGGCGACCGGTGCAACATCTTGCAGCTTTCAGACAAGACTTGCCGGTGGCCCATTGGTGACCCGGGCACTGAAGGGTTTTGCTTTTGCGGAGCTGCGCCAAAGGCTGGCCACCCCTATTGTGAGCATCATGTGAAGATGGCTTATCAACCGGCGCAAGACCGCCGGCGTCGGCAGGTTGCAGGCGGGCGGGGCTAGGACAGCCTTTTGATCTCCTGAACTTTCAGTGTTGCGGGAGTTGTCGAACTTGATCTAGGGAAGGGGCATGTCGATGCCCCTTCTCTTTTCTCCGATCAGTTTGCGCGAGATCACCCTGCGCAACCGGGTCGTAATCTCCCCAATGTGTCAGTACTCCGCCCGCGACGGAATGCCCGATGATTGGCATTTCGCGCATCTGGCCAAGTTCGCCATGGGCGGTGCGGGTCTGGTCTTCACTGAAGCCAGCGCGGTGGTTCCCGAAGGGCGGATTACCCATGGGGATACAGGCATCTGGAGCGGTGAGCAGGCTGAGGGCTGGGCGAGGATTGTCAGGTTCCTGCACGCCGAAGGGGCCAAAGCGGGCATTCAGATCGCCCATGCCGGCCGCAAGGCCGCCATGCAGCGGCCCTGGCATGGAAACGGCCCTCCTGATGAAACCGATAGTGCCCGCGGAGAGCGGCCTTGGCGCATTGTCTCTGCCTCCCCTGAGCCGGTGACCGAAGGCTGGTTAATGCCCGATGCCTTGGAAGCGGGCGAGATCGCCGATATTACGCGGGCCTTTGCCGATGCTGCCGCACGTGCCGATGCGGCCGGCTTCGATGTTGTAGAGATCCACGGGGCTCATGGCTATTTGTTGCACCAGTTCCTGTCCCCCCTTTCAAACCACAGGACGGATGAATATGGCGGATCGTTCGACAACCGGGTGCGATTTGCCCTGGACACCGCCCGGGCAGTGCGGGCGGTTTGGCCGGCGCATAAGCCTCTGTTCTTCAGAACCTCCAGCGTGGATGGGTTCGAGGGCGGCTGGGACATGAGCGATACGGTTGAGCTCGCCACGTGCTTGAAGGCTGAGGGTGTGGATGTGATCGATTGTTCTTCCGGCGGACACAGCCCGAAAGGCGCGACCAACGCCAATGTGGCTCGCGGCCTTGGCTTCCAGGTGGCGTTTGCCGAGCAGGTGAAACGCGAAGCGAACATGCTGACCCAAGCTGTTGGCCTCATTTTGGATGGCCCACAGGCAGAAGAGGTGCTGCAGTCGGGTTCAGCAGACCTCATCGCCATTGCGCGCGAAGCTCTGCAAAACCCGTTCTGGGCTCTCCATGCGCGTCAAGCGATGGGCGTTGATGAAAACTATGCGGACTGGCCAGTGCAGTATCAATGGTGGCTGCAGCGCCGAGCCCACAGCTTGAAAAAACTGGGTCTGTAATGCGGGGCCTTCTGCTGGCGTTCATTGTGCTTATGGACGCATCGTCCGCCGCTTGGGGGGCGTTTGCTGCAAACGATCTGAGCTGCTCGGTCTATGCTCCGCCAACACCTGGCATGCTTGCACGCTGCACCGGCCCCTTCAGCGGACCTGGCGGCACGATAACAATCGAGCTGCACGGCACTGCGCCCAACCGAGTGACGAACATCCGGCTGGGTTTTGATGACGGTGCCTTGCCTGACCAAACCATCAAGCTCAAAGTCAAGCCGGTGATTGATCTTGAGACCGTTGGCGTCCTTTTTATGGATTTCAATTCTGACGGGGTTCAGGACCTGGCGGTCATGGAATGTCTGCCGGATGGGGCCAATGTTCCCTACCAGTACTTTGTGTTTGATCCATCCTCAGGGAGGTTCGCTGCAAATGCCAGCCTTAACCTGGGCTCTAAAGGGGATTGCTCATGAGCGAGTTGAAGGATCCGGGATTAAAGGCGTTTGTTGCGGAAACGGAACGTTTCTACCCACCCGACGCGGTCATGATGACCATTGCTGAGCAGCGCTCTTGCTATGATGCGCTGTGCGCCCATTTTCTCAAACCTTATCCGGAAGGCGTGAGCGCGGAAGATTTGGAGATCTCCGGGATCCCCGTCCGGCACTATACCCCAAGCAACGCCTTGCCTGATGTGATGATCGTCTATGCCCATGGCGGCGGTTTTGTTGTGGGCGGCTTAGACAGCCACGACGATATCTGCGCGGAGATCGTCGCGTTTGCCGGCTGCCAGCTTGTGGCCGTCGACTACCGGTTGGCGCCGGAGCATCTGTTCCCTGCCGCGGTGGATGATTGCTGGGCTGTATACGAGTGGGCGGCGGCACGCGCCGGCCGGATCGTCCTGGCCGGTGACAGTGCGGGCGCAAAACTGTCCGCGGCAATTGCCATCAAGGCGCGTGATGAAGGTGTTGGGACCGTGGCGGGCCAAGTGCTGATTTACGGCGCATATGGCGGCGAACCAGAGGGCGGCTCTTATGACACGATGGCGAATGCGCCGGGACTGACCACTGAAGATGTAAAGTTTTACAGTGAGGTCTACTTTGGCAAACGTCCCAATCCCAATTGGGACAACAAGCTGGCGCGCCCCTTGTTGGAGACGGACTTTTCAGGACTGGCGCCGGCCTTCATCGTGGCGGCCGAGCTGGACCCACTGCTGGATGACTCGATCCGTTACGCTGAGGTGCTCAATGCGGCGGGAGTGAACGCACAGGTTAGAACAGAGCCTGAATTGATCCACGGCTATCTTCGCGCGCGCCATATGAGTGAACCTGCCGGGGAGAGTTTCGCGGCCATTTGCCGGGCCGTGAAGGATTTCTGTCATGGCGGTGATTAGAAATTTTCCGCGCCCGGTCAAGGAAACCGAGAACCTATGGATCACGCTTCCAGACGGCTGCCGCTTGGCGGCGCGCGTCTGGATGCCCGAGGACGCTGACGACCGCCCTGTACCGGCCATCTTGGAATACCTGCCGTACCGCAAGCGCGACGGCACGGCCGTGCGCGATCAACTGACCCATCCTTATTTTGCGGGCTACGGCTACGCCTGCCTGCGCGTGGATATGCGGGGCAATGGGGAGTCGGACGGTCTGATGAGCGATGAGTACTCCGCCCAAGAGCAGGAGGATTGTCTCGCGTTGATCGATTGGATTGCCGCCCAGCCTTGGTGTAGCGGTGCTGTGGGCATGATTGGCATCTCTTGGGGCGGGTTCAACGGCTTGCAGGTGGCGTTCCATCAGCCAGAAGCGCTTAAGGCCGTGGTCACGCTGTGCTCCACAGACGACCGGTTTGCCGATGACATCCACTACAAAGGCGGCTGTATCTTAAACGAAAATCTGGGCTGGGCCGCCACGATGCTCTCCTATTCATCGCGTCCGGCCGATCCCGTCCTTTATGGCACTCACTGGCGTGACAACTGGCTGGAGCGTTTGGACAACAACCCCCTGTTGGCACATGTTTGGCTCGGACACCCCTGGCGTGATGAGTATTGGAAGCACGGCTCGATCTGTGAAGACTTCTCACGCGTGAAGGCGGCCGTGCTCGCCGTTGGCGGGTGGGGCGATGCATACTCGAACGCCGTGCCCCGTCTGGTGAACGGGCTGTCCTCGCCCGTCAAAGGCATCATAGGCCCATGGGTTCACAAGTATCCTCACTTTGCCATCCCGGAACCGCGTATCGGCTTCTTGCAGGAGGCCTTGCGCTGGTGGGACCATTGGCTGAAGGGGGAGGAGACCGGCGTCGACACTGATCCGGCCATGCGCACTTATGTGCAGGACAGCGTGCCGCCAAAGCCCATGTACACGGAGCGCTCTGGCAGATGGGTGGCCGATGATGGCTGGCCTGGGAGCAACGTCTCCATACGTAGTTACCGACTTGGGGCTGGCGTCTTATCGAAAGAAACGGGTGAGGATCTGAAGCTGGAGATCTGCTCGCCCCTCTCAACCGGACGGGAGGGCGGTGAGTTTTGCATCATCTGGATGGGGCCGGATTTCCCTGGCGATCAAAGCGCGGACGATGCCGGCTCCTTGTGTTTCGATACCGCGCCGGCCGAGGCGCCGTGTGATGTCTTCGGAGCTGTTGTTGCCGAACTCGAGCTGTCCTCGGACAAACCGGTGGCGCAGATCATCGTGCGGCTGAACGATGTCTCCCCGACGGGCGAGGTCACTCGGATCACCTACGGTGTGCTTAACCTGTGTCACCGGGACAGCCATGAAACTCCCGAAGCCCTCGAGCCAGGCCGCACCTATCGTGTTCGCGTGCAGCTTGATGACATCGCCTGGCGGGTTCCGGTGGGACACCGGCTGCGTCTGGCTCTGTCCACATGCTACTGGCCATTGATCTGGCCCTCGCCGGAAGCGGCCACGTTGACCGTGCATACCGCCGGAAGCGCGCTCCATCTGCCGGTCAGGGCTGACCTGAATGATGCCGTCACACCTTTCCAGCCACCCGAAAGCGCTGAGGCCCTCGCGCTTGAAACCAAGCGGCCAGGCCAGAACACCAGAGAGTGGTCAGCGGATGGCTCTGAGTTGACCCTCACCATCATGGATGATTTCGGCGAAGACAAAGACCTCACCCATGGCCTCACCACGGGCTCGGTGGGCCGGGAGACCTATACCATTGAGCTGGGTGATCCTCTTTCGGCACGCGCCAAGACCCATTGGACCCAAACGCTTTCGCGCGATGACGGTTGGGCCGTGCGCACGGAGACCTTCCAGGAAATGTGGGCGGACGCAACCCACTTTCATATCAGCGCCCGCATTGAGGCCTATGAGGGTGATGAACTGGTGTTTGAGAAAGACTGGGTCGACGAAACGGTGCCGCGCCGGTTGGTTTGAACAAACCTATCCAGCGGATACGCAATAAATATTTTTCAAAACCGGATCTTCCGCCTATCCTCAAATCCAAGAGCGAGGATGGAGGTGGAGCTATGATCAGGACCGGACAGGAGTACAGAGACTCTTTGCGCGACGGGCGCGAGGTGTGGATGAGCGGCGAGCGCGTGGCAGATGTGACCAGCCATCCGATGTTCAAGCCCTTGGTGGATGTGCGCGCGCGCATCTACGACATGCAGCACGACGCGGCCACTTCCGATCAAATGACCTATGAAGAAGACGGTGAAAAGTTCGCTATTGGCTTGAAGCTGCCTTTTGAAGCGCAGGACTGGGCCGATAAGCGTGCCGCGGTCGATCTGGTGTGCAATGACATTGGCGGTGTTGTTACCCGGGTGGGGGACGAAACCATCGGTGAGATGTGGTCGCTTTGGGATGGCGCCGATATTCTCAACGAAATCGATGAGCGTTTCGCGGAGAACATTGAGCGTCACATCCACCTGGCCATCAAAACCGATCCGTTCCATGTTTCCGCAAACACGGACCCCAAGGGCGACCGCTCCAAGCGCCCCCAGGACCAGGATCCGGACATGCTGGTGCATGTGGTGCGCGAGACCGATGAGGGCATCATCATTCGAGGTGCCAAATATGAGACGGCGGCGGCCTATTCCAACCAGGCCTTCTTGAAACCCACCATTGCAAACTGGGGCGATGCGAAGCTCTCAGACTATGCGCTGGGCTGCATCGTCCGCATGAACGCGCCGGGTGTGAAGCACATCTGCCGCACGGGCTTCACTGGCCGGGCGCCGGCGGCAGATTACCCTCTGTCATCGAAGTTCGACGAGATCGACACGCTTATGGTGCTCGATGATGTGCTGGTGCCCTGGGAGGACATTCTGTTTTATCAGCACACCCGTGCCGCCACATTCATACGAGCGACGCTGCATCGCTACTCGGCTTTCCCGTTCGTTCAGCGCACTCTGTCGTTTGCTGATATGATCATCGGCGCGGCTCTGTGGAATGTGAAACAGACCGGCCTGGAGCGCCAGCAGGCCGTGCAGGAAAAGCTTGCCGAACTGGCCGTTTGGCGTGAGGGCATCAATGCTCACCTCACAGCAGCCATTGCAACGGCAGAGAAGAGCCCCAACGGATTGTTGATGCCGAACCAGTCCCTGCTTTTCACGGGCCGGGTGCATGCCATGACCAACCTGCCGCGCATGATGCACTTAGCCCGCGAGCTGTGTGGCGGCCAGATTTGCGTGACCCCCGATGCTGCGTCTTTTGAAGGCGCTGAGACAGGCCCCTGGCTTGAGAAGTTCTATTCCATCAACGAGCGCTGGGTATCTGATGATCGGCGTAAGCTTTTGGCCTTTGCCCGCGATCTTTTGAACTCTGATTATGCGGGTCACCGTCTGACCTTCCAATTGTTCGCCCAGTCTCCGCCCTTTGCCCACCTGGCGGCGGTGTATCGAACCTTTGACTGGCAAGGCCCCCTGGATGCGGCTCATAACGCGGCTGGTCTTTCAGAGAATGTCTGGGGCGAGGCGAAGGATGCGGCGCAATAGGCGAGGCTCATACGAGTGAGGGAGTGATGTGGCCATGCGCTTCACCCTGAAGCAGCTGGAATATTTTGTGGCCACCGGGGAAACCGGCAGCATCAAGCTTGCCTCTGAGCGCATCAACATCTCACAGCCCTCCATCTCGTCGGCCATTTCCCACCTGGAACGTGATCTTGGCGTTCAGCTGTTTGTGCGCCACCATGCGCAAGGACTATCACTCACGTCTGCGGGACACCGCTTGCAGCGCGAGGCCCGCGCTCTGCTGCAGCAAGCCCACAGCATCTATGATGTGGCGAACGAGGCCACCAACCTGGTGCGTGGCCATCTGGCGCTTGGGTGCTTTGTCACACTGGCTCCTCTGATCGTTCCGGAGTTGTGCCACCGCTTTCAGGAAAACCACCCCGACGTTCAGGTGCAGTTGGCTGAAGGTGATCATGAAAGCCTGATGGCGCAGCTCCGCAAAGTGGATTTGGATCTGGTGCTCACTTACGACCTGCAGGTGCCGGACGGCGTGGCGTTTGAGCCGCTTGCCACTTTGCCGCCCCATGTTCTCGTGAGTGCGGATCACCCTTTAAGCGAGCGCTCTGCGATCCGGCTGGCTGAGTTGGATGGTGAGCCGATGATCTTGTTGGATCTGCCCTTCAGCCGGGAATATTTCTTGTCGATCTTCTATCAGGAAGGTCTCACCCCGAAGATCCATGCCCGTTCACGCCAACAAGAAGTGGTGCGCACCATGGTGGCCAATGGATATGGCTATACGCTTGCCAATGTGCGGCCGCGCAGTCTTGTGACCTTGGACGGCCGGAGTTTAAAGCAGATTCCGCTTGCCGGCACACATCGGCCGATGAGGATCGGCACGGCCACTTTGGTCCAAGAGCGTAAACCGCGCCTGCTTCAAGCGTTTGAAGACCACTGCCGGGAGATGATCACCGATGGGCAGATCCCCGGCATGGAATGAGGGTGTGCAGTGCAGCCAAAGCAGGCAATCTGGTTTCTTGACTCTGCCTGCTCCATTGGGCTCAATTGATCGTGGATGGGTGTGTAGTGGGAGGGAGAGGTGTCGGAGGACGACGCAGCAACAGCGTTAAGCGTGCGCAATGTGATCAAGCGGTTCGGCAGCGGGCCAAACGCGGTGACCGCCTTGAACAATGTTTCGGTGGAAATTCAATCCAATGAATTCTTCACGCTCCTGGGCCCATCGGGGTGCGGTAAGACAACCCTTCTGCGGTTAACGGCGGGCTTTGAGCAGCCCACCGACGGCGAGATTTTTCTGTTCGGCCAAGAAATTGAGGATCTGCCGCCTCATGAACGCCCGGTCAACACCGTGTTTCAGCACTATGCTCTGTTTCCGCATATGACGGTGGAGGAGAACATCGGGTTCGGCCTGCGCATGCAGAAATGGAGTGGGCCGGAGATCAGAGCACGTGTGAATGAAACGCTGGCGCTGGTGAAGATGGAGGAATTCGCGGGCCGAAAACCCGCACAGCTCTCCGGCGGTCAGCAGCAACGCATCGCGCTCGCCCGGGCCCTGGCGCCAAGGCCGCAGGTGCTGCTGCTGGACGAGCCTTTGTCGGCGCTCGATTTGAAGCTGCGCCAGGCCATGCGGCACGAGCTCAAAACCTTGCAACGTGAAACGGGCATCACCTTCATCTTTGTGACGCACGATCAGGAAGAAGCCCTCACCATGAGCGACCGGATTGCCGTGATGTCGGCCGGTCTTATCCAGCAAATCGGATCACCCCTGGAGATCTACGAGCGGCCGCTTAACCGGTTTGTGGCCGACTTCATTGGTGACACGAACTTTCTCGAAGCGCGCATCGATCAGGTTTCCGGCGACCGGGCTCTTTGCATAACAGGCGGTGCTCTGCAATTTGAGACGGATATCGTCGACGGCCACGGCGTGGGGGACGCGGTCACCTTGGCGGTCCGCCCGGAGCGCATATCGCTGCAGAAGACTATGTTGCGGTCAAACGATCTGCCGGTGATTGAGGAAGCCACATATCTGGGCACGGACACCGCCTATGACATTAATGTGGGCGATGGCGTTGTGATCACCGTGCGCGATCAGAACGCACAAGCGGGCATGGGCCGGTTTGTCGCAGGCGAAAACGTGAAGCTGAGCTTCTCGGACGGCGCCGCCCGGATGCTGGTGGACTGACCCGATGAACCTTCCCCGCAGCATAGCCGCCCGCCGCGCACTCGCCCTTGGGCCGGCGCTCATCACCATCATCATCTTCATGGTCGTGCCCATGCTGATCTTGCTGGTGTTCTCGTTCTTGGAAGCCGACCCTTATGGTGGCGTGGAACCGCGGTTCTCTGTCGAAGCCTATATTCAACTGCTGTATGAAATCGACTTTGACGACACCTTGGTGTTCAACCCGATCTATCTGGGCATCATCTGGCGTTCGATTTTGCTGGCGCTCGTGGCCACAGTTGGCTGTCTGATCCTAGGGTTTCCAGTGGCCTATTTCATCACGCGGCAAGACCCGCGGATGCAGAACCTTTTGCTTTATCTCATCACCTTGCCATTCTGGACGAACCAGTTGGTGCGGGTCTATTCCTGGATCCTGATCCTTTCCAAAGATGGTGTGATTGAGCAGCCGCTCAAGGCGGTCGGATTGCTCGATGGCTCGCTCGGCATGATGTACACCAACGGCGCCATCGCTGTCGGGCTCATCTACTCCTATCTGCCGCTTATGGTACTGCCCATCTACGCGAGCCTCGAGAAGCTCGACTTCAGGCTGATCGAAGCGGCGCATGACCTTTATGCCGATCGGTTAAGGGTTATGCGCGAAGTGATCACGCCGCTGGCGCTTCCCGGCATCATCGCCGGTTGCATTCTGGTGTTTGTGCCGAGCCTTGGGGCGTTTATCGCGCCGGACCTTTTGGGCGGCGGCAAGAAACTCATGCTTGGTTCGCTCATTCACCTGCAGTTCGCCTCGTCGCGCAATTGGCCCTTCGGGTCTGCCATTGCGATCTGCCTTCTGATGCTGGTGATGGTGGCGCTCATGATACAGGCGCGCTCGGCGGCCAAGCGCCGGGCCATGGAGGATGGGCGATGAGCAAGCAAGCTCCGAAGAAACGCAAAGGCTTTGTGCTCGGCCATTATCCGGGCATGAACCTCTGGACCCTGTTCTTCTTTTTCTACCTTTATCTGCCCATGCTGGTTCTGGTGGCCTATTCCTTCAATGACGGGAACCGAGCACAGATTTGGCAAGGCTTCTCCACGCGATGGTTCTACCGGGCCTTCATCAATGACGATATCCAGAATGCCGCGCTGAACTCGCTCATCATTGCGGTTTGTGCCACCGTCATGGCGACCGTGCTGGCCACCTTGGCGGCGCTGGCGCTGAGCCGCGGCGGCCAATTCAAAGGCCGCAGCGCGTCGTTGGGATTGATCACTCTGCCGCTGGTGGTCCCGGAGATCGCCACGGCTGTGGCCACATTGAGCTTCTTTGCAATAATTGGTTTCCAGCTCGGCATACTCTCAATCATCATTGCCCACACGGTGTTCTGCATCCCGTTTGCGTTCTTACCGATCCGCGCACGTCTTGACGGAATGGACACCACGTTGGAGCAGGCCGCGGGTGACCTCTATGCGAATGCCTGGGAAACCTTTCGGTATGTCACCTTGCCCATACTGGCGCCGGGCATTGTGGCGGGCGCCATGCTGGCCTTCATTATATCGGTTGATGACTTCATCATCACGTTGATGGTCTCCGGGGCCGGCGCGACCACCCTACCGCTCTACATCTACGGCATGATCCGTCAGGGCATTACGCCGGAAGTGAACGTGATTTCGACAGTGATGCTCGCCATATCCATCGCTTTCATCAGCGCCTACTGGTTCATCTCCGCCAAGGGCGACAAGGTCAGCACACACTAAGATCGATGATCGCCGCTGAAGTAGCGTCCAGGGGTGGTGCCAAGCTGTTCGCGGAACATCTCGATAAAGGCGCTGGTGCTTTCATAGCCCACCGCGAGGGCAACTTCCGTCACCGGCTCACCCAATGCCAGTCGCTCAAGCGCTGCGATCAGGCGCACTTGGCGCCGCCACTGTCCGAAGGTTAGCCCTGTCTCGGCCACGAAAATGCGCTTTAGCGTTCGCACTGATGCGCCCGCCTGCTGAGACCATGCTTCCAGGGACGTGGTGTCGGACGGGTCTGCGACGATGGCAGTGGAGATGCGCCTGGCCCGTCGGTCAACTGGATGGGTTATGTGTAGAGGCAGTGTCTCCGTGCGGTTGATTTCATGCATCAACACGGCCACCAAATGCTCTTTCTCGGGCCCATCCATGCCATCGGCGAGGCGGATGATCACCTCGCGCATCAGGTTGGAGATCTGCCACACCTCACTCTCAGTGGGCAGCTCTTGAGGCCCACCGGTCAGATAGACGGTTCTGACGGCCACCGCCGTGACGCAAACAAACCCATGCGGTACTCCGGCTGGAACCCACAATCCCCGCCCTGGAGGGATGACCCAGTAAGACCCGTCCGCCGCCACACGCATAACCCCCTCTGCCGCGTGCACGATTTGCGCGGCCCCATGGGTATGCTGCTCGACAATGTGCCCACGCGGATATTCGCTCGAATAGCCCTCGACGGTCGGTAGAACCATTGGTTTGGCATTTTTGCGATATTTCATGACCTGATGCCGAAAGATGGACACAGGCGCTTTCTCCTACGTTCAGGCCGCAATCGTCAACAGGGAGATGCCAGATGAGCGCTGCCGTAAGGATGCGGTTTCTGAACCTCGGCCATTTTCTGGATCATTATGTGCTTTTGATCTTTCCGACAGCCGTGTTGTTGATCGAGCGGGACTGGCAAATGAGTTACGGCGAAGCGCTGGCCTTGAGTTCGCCCATGTTTCTGGCGTTTGCCTTGGCAACCTTGCCCGCCGGCTGGTTGGGGGACCGGTGGTCGCGCACCCATATGATGAGCGTGTTCTTCATTGGCTGCGGCGTCTGCTGTCTGGCCGCTGCCAGCGCGCCTGGGCCCTTTGCTTTGAGCGCCGCGTTGGCCGGGTTGGGTGTGTTTGCCGCCATCTACCATCCTGTGGGGATCGCCATGGTCACCGAAGGCCGCGCGCGCCGGGGTCATACGCTGGCCGTGAATGGGGTGTGGGGCAATATGGGATTGGCCGTTGCCGCCATTTGCACAGGCTTCCTGTGCGAGCGCTTCGGATGGCGCATGAGCTTCCTCGTGCCTGGGCTTGTTTGCGTGACGGTGGGAATGTTCCACCTGGCGCTCGCACGCCACGCCGACCGGAACAGATCTGAAAACAAGCCTGCCCCCGAGATCGCAGGTATTGCAGGCCGCACCGTGCTCTGGCGCGTGTTGATCTTCGTCGCTGCGGCAGCGTTGTTCGGCGGCGTCATTTTCAACGCGGTCAGCCTCTCTCTGCCGAAGCTCTTGTCGGAACGGCTGGCCGATGCGTCCTCCAGTTTGTCTGAAGTGGGCAGCTATGCAGGGCTGATCTTCGCGGTAGCCGGGCTCGCCCAGCTTCCGGTGGGCTGGTTTCTGGACCGCTATGACGTACGCCCACTTTTGTTCGTTCTGTTTAGCGTCCAGGCAGGGTTGCTTTACATCACCACCTGGGTGGCGGGACCTGCCGTCGTTCCGGTCAGCATGGGGCTGGTGCTCTCCATGTTTGCTTGGATACCGGTGTCAAGCTGGCTGGTGGGCACCTATGTCCCAATGGGATGGCGCTCGCGTGTGTTCTCCGTGGAGTATACTCTGTCGCTCGGAACCACGGCCGTGGTGGTTCCTGCGCTTTCGTGGTTGCACTTGAACGGGCTTGGTTTTTCCATTCAGTTCGCGATCTGGGCCGGCTTTGCCGCGGTTGTCCTCGCCGCCGCGCTTATCCTGCCCAAGCGGCGCGCCAACGGCAGACATGCCGCAATTCTCTCGAACTAGTGCTTTTAAAAAAACGAGCCAAATCGCGCATGGGTTTGTTGGATTCTTACTAGCCCTCACTGGCGGGATGCACTAGTCTTTCTGACTGATTTCGTGCCGCACAGGAGCCCGTCAGGGTCGGCACGGTCAACGTGAGGGCCATTCAGGCCGAGTGCATTCTGAGGGAGAATGAGTGATGAAAAGACTATTGGGAGTGGCATTTGCCGGTGCGTTCGGCCTGGCTGCGAGCCAGGCACATGCGGCCGGAGAGTTGTTCTTCTACAACTGGACCGACTACACCGCGCCGGACATGATCGCCAAGTTCGAGAAAGAAACCGGCATCAAGGTGACGGTCGATACCTACGATTCCAACGAGACGCTTCTTGCGAAGCTGAAGTCGGGCGCGACCGGCTATGATCTGGCTGTGCCAAGCCAGAATTTCGTGACCATCATGATCGCTGAGAACCTTCTGGAGAAGGTTGAGGTGTCGAAGATGGAGAACTTCAAGCACGTGGCAAAAGCGTTCCAAAATCCAACTTGGGACCCCAAGCAGGAATACTCCAGCCCGTATCAAATGGGCACCACCTCATACGCCATCCGCACTGACGCAGGCGTTGGGGACTGCTCTAGCCTGAAAGAGTTCTTTGAGCCCAACGAAAAGGCATCGGGCAGTGTGGGTGTGTTCAAGACCCCGGAAGAAGTGGCCAACATGGCGCACATCTATCTCGGTCAGGAGTTCTGCACGGAAAAAACTGAAGACCTGAAAGCGGTTCAGGCTCTGCTGCAAAAGCAGAAAGAGCATGTGAAGGTCTTTTCTTCCGAAGGCACCATGGACCGGCTCGGCAGTGGCGTGACCAACATTTCAAATGCGTGGAATGGCGACGCCATGAAGCAACGCCTCGCTGGTGGCAAGATCAAATATTGCTTCCCCAAAGAAGGCGTTGTGGGCTGGTACGACAGCCTGGTGATCCCCAAGGGCGCCAAGAACATCGAAAACGCCAAGATCTTTATGAACTGGTTGATGAAGCCGGAAAACATGGCCATTCAATCTGATTTCGCCAAGTATGCGAACCCTATCGCCGGGTCTGACAAGCACATGGGCGAAGACATGGCCAACTCACCGGAAGTGAGCGTTCCCTCAGTGCCGGTAAAGTTCGGCAAGAGCTGTGGGCCAAAATATGTGAAGGCCATCGACAGAATCTGGACGAAGCTGCTCCAGTAGTCTGATCCTGAGGCGGGCGCATCGAAAGGTGCGCCCGTTTTCCGTTTGCGCGAGAGATGCGGGTGGCCATGGCCGATCTAGATTTATGCTACATGCCGGCGAGCCTGGCGTTAGAACTGTTCCGATCCGGTAAGCTTTCCCCTGTAGAGATTCTCCAAGCCCAGATCGCGCGGGCTGAGGCTGTCGAGCCTCAAATCAATGCCTTCGCAGATACCTATTATGAAGAGGCGCTTGATGCGGCCCGCGCATCTGAAGCGCGCTACAGGTCAAGCGCGGGACCGGTTGGACCGCTGGACGGATTGACCTGCGTGATCAAGGATGAAATCCGGCTGAAGGGCCGGCGGACCACCAGCGGTTCCTTGATTTTCAAAGATCACATCGATGATCAGACGGATGTCTTTGCCGAGCGCCTCATGGACGCTGGCGTCATCATCCACGCGCGCACCACCACGCCGGAATTCTGCCTCTTGGGCACGTGTCAGTCGAAGATGTGGGGCATTACCCGCAACCCTTATAATCTGGCGCACACGCCCGGCGGATCTTCCGGTGGCACCGGCGCCGCACTGGCCGCGGGAACGACAACATTGGGTACAGGGACGGATATCGGGGGTTCTGTGCGCATTCCCGCCGCGTGCTGCGGCATCGTGGGTCTGAAGGCGGCCTATGGGCGCATTCCAGAAACCCCGGTGATGAACCTCGACTTCTACTCCCACTCCGGCCCAATGACACGGACCGTGAGCGACTGCCTCGCCATGTTCAATGTTTCGGCCGGACAAAGCCCTCGGGATATTGCGTCTCTTCCAGGCGCCATGCGCATTGCAGAACAGCCGGGCGAGGTGCGCGGGCGCAAGATCGCGTGGTCTGTGGATCTGGGGTATTTCCAGCTCGACGATGCAGTGCGCCGGAATACCATGCGCGTGGTTGAACAGTTGCGAGACCTCGGCGCGGAAACCGAAGAGATCCAGTTTCCTTGGGACGAGAGCTGCCAGGAAGCTGCACAGTGTTATCTGGCCATGCTGTGGGGCCAGCACATCAAACGGCTGATCCCGGAGCACGGTGATCTGATGACCGATTATGCCTTGGAAACCGTGAGAGACGCCGAGCGGTTCACTATGGACGATTTCCTGAAGTCTTTGGAAAAAGCGGTTGAGGTTTACAACGTGTTCGGAGCCCAGATGGAAGGCTATGATGCCATGATCTGTCCCACGAATGCCGTGCCTGCGGTGGCGGCCGATCATGATTCCTGGAACAAAGACTTCCGCATCAATGATGTGGTGGTGGACGGCGAGTACGGTTGGGTCATGACCCATCCGTTCAACATGTTGAGCCGATGTCCGGTAATGTCTGTATCTTCTGGAACTGCAGAAAACAACATCCCCACCGGCGTTCAGATCGTAGGGTCAGCGTACGATGAGCCGGCGGTTTTCAACGTGGCGGCTGCCCTTGAGCCGGCCTTCGGCTTTCAGCGTCCATCCCTATAAGGCGACAAAATGAGAATCATCTGCAGCGAAGATCACCGTAAGCACTTCCCAAAGGGGGAGCTTTATGGCGGCGAGCTGGTGCGTCCGTTCGAATGCCCGGAACGCTGGGAACACATTGTTGAGCGCTTGAAGCTCTGCGGGTTCGATGACTTTGCTGCACCGGATCCTCTGGATTGGGCGCCGGTGCGCAAAGTTCACACTGCACCATACTTGGAGTTTCTGCGAAACGCCTGGGCACTCTGGGATGCTGAAGGCTTTGAAGGCGAAGCGCTGCCCACGGTGATCCCGGCTCGGCGCATGCAGCAGCGCGAGCCCACCCATATCGATGGCAAGCTTGGCTATTACTGCATGGCCATCGAAACCGCGATCACGGCAGGGACGTTCGAAGCCGCGGAAGCCAGCGCCGCCATTGCTCAAACAGGCCAGAAGCTGATTTCAGGAGGCGCGAACACGGCGTTCTCCCTCTGCCGTCCGCCGGGCCACCATGCCGCAAGTGATCTTTATGGCGGCTACTGCTTCCTCAACAACGCCGCGGTTGCTGCGCAAGGCTATCTGGATGCAGGTGCAGAGCGCGTCGCAATTCTTGATCCGGACTTTCACCATGGCAACGGAACCCAGGACATCTTCTACGAACGTGCTGACGTTCTGTTTGTGTCACTCCATGGGGATCCGATGGATGCCTTTCCTCATTTCCTGGGCTTTGCAGATGAAACCGGCGCCGGAGCAGGAGAGGGCTTCAACCTCAACTTCCCAATGCCGCCCGGAACACCTTATTCCATGTGGGGAGACGCCTTAAACCAAGGATTGGAACGGATCCGAAACTATGCCCCAGACGTCCTGATCATCTCCTTGGGCGTGGACACTTTTGAGAACGACCCCATCAGCTTTTTCAAGTTGAAGTCTGAGGATTTCACTGATTACGGTGCCCGCATCGCAGGGTTGGGCCTGCCCACGCATTTCGTCATGGAAGGGGGATATGCGGTGGAAGAAATCGGGATCAACACGGTCAACGTGTTGCAAGGCTATTTGGGAGCGTGAGTGATGGCCCGCGATCCACGCTACGATATTTTGTTTGAGCCGGTGAAGATCGGCCCCGTCACCGCCAAGAACCGGTTCTATCAAGTGCCCCACTGCAATGGCGGCGGCTATAGGGACCCTTCGGCCGTGGCGGAGATGCGCAAGATCAAAGGCGAGGGCGGCTGGGCGGTGATCAACACCGAGCAGGCGGAGATCCATCCGTCCTCAGAGATTGCGCCGTTCATCGAAATGCGCATTTGGGACGACCAGGACATGCCGGCCCTTCAGCGCATTACCGACAAGATCCATGAACAGGATGCGCTTGCGGGGATCGAGCTTTGCTACAACGGCCTGAACAGCCCAAATCTCTACTCGCGCGAAGTGCCTCTGGCGCCGATCAACATGCCGGTTGCCACGTTCACCTATGATCCGGTGCAGGCGCGGGCCATGGACAAACAAGATATCGCCAACCTGAGACGTTGGCACCGGGATGCGGCCATCCGGGCCAAGAAATGTGGTTTTGATCTCATCTACGTTTATGGCGCCCACACGTTCGGCGCTGTTCAGCACTTCCTGTCTAGGCGCACCAACCAGCGTACAGACGAGTATGGCGGCAGCCTGGAGAACCGGGCCCGGCTGCTGAAGGAGCTAATTGAGGACACCAAGGATGCCGTTGGCGATACCTGCGCGGTGCCTGTGCGGATCTTGATCGAAGAGATGCTGGGCGAAACCGGCATCAGCAACGAAGAGATCCGGGATGTGGTGGGCATGCTGGCCGAACTGCCGGATCTCTGGGATTTCACCCACGGCACCTGGCCGGACGATTCCGGCACCTCGCGTTTTAAGGATGAGGCCGCGCAGGAAGACTATGTGCGCGGCTTTAAGGCTCTGACCACCAAGCCCGTCGTTGGCGTTGGCCGCTTCACCTCTGCCGACACCATGGTGCGCCAAATCAAATCGGGGATCTTGGACTTCATTGGTGCGGCCCGGCCTTCGATTGCCGATCCGTTCTTGCCCAAGAAGATCGAAGAAGGCCGGATTGAAGACATTCGCGAATGCATCGGCTGCAACATCTGCGTGACCGGCGACATGACCGGCGGCATCAGCCGCTGCACGCAGAACCCCACATTCATGGAAGAGTGGCGCAAAGGCTGGCATCCGGAGATCATGCAAGCCAAGGGCCCCAGCGAACGGGTCCTTATCGTCGGGGCGGGACCGGCCGGCCTTGAAGCCGCCCGCGCCCTGGGCGCGCGAGGCTATGACGTGGCGCTGGCCGAGGCGGGAACCGAGCTCGGCGGCCGCGTGGCATCTGAGTGCAAGCTGCCAGGCCTCAGCGCTTGGGGCCGGGTGCGCGATTACCGAGACTATCAGATCTCGCAAATGGCCAACGTGCAAACCTACTTCGACAGCAATTTATCGGCAGATGAAGTTCTGGAGTTTGGCTTTGAACATGTGGGGCTGGCCACCGGGGCCAGCTGGCGGAAAGATGCGGTCGCGCGCTACCACTTGAGCCCCATCCCGACCTCTAAACAGATGGCGGCCTACACACCGGATGATCTCATGGCTGGCACCCTGCCGGGCGGCAACGTGCTGCTCTACGATGATGATCATTTCTACATGGGCGGCGTCCTGGCGGAACTCTTGGTGGCGATTGGCGCAACCGTGACCTTGCTGACCCCGTCCGTCCATGTTTCTGAATGGACGCTCAACACACTTGAGCAGCATTTCATCCAGGCGCGCCTTTTGGAGCTGGGTGTGAACATTGTCACGGCCAAGGCGCTGGCGGCGGTGCATGACGATCATGTGGAAACTGAGTGCATCTACACACGCGCGCGGTCTTCACTTGCTGCTGAGGCCGTTGTCTATGTTACCTCTCGCGATCCCAACGATGCGCTCTGGCAGACGTTGAAGGGGCGCAAGGCCGACTGGGCGGATGCCGGCATTCAATCGATCAAAGTCTTCGGCGATGCCGAAGCCCCCGCGCCTATCGCCTGGGCCACCTATGCGGGCCATCGCTATGCCCGGGAGCTGGATGCGCCCGAGCTGGCGCCAGGTGAAGTGCCGTTCCGCCGGGAAGTGGTCGGATTGGCGGCCGAATGAAGATAAGGGAGAGCTCTCATGGCTGAAGTAACCATTGGTGTGACGCAGATGGCCTGTTCCGATGACCGGTCGGCCAATCACGACAAGGCTGAAGAGCTGGTGCGCAAGGCGGCGGGTCAAGGGGCCAATGTTGTGCTGGTCCAAGAGCTGTTTGAGGGCCATTACTTCTGCCAGGTGGAAACACCGGCAAACTTCGCCCGGGCCGAGGAGCCTGATAACCATCCGGCCATCCAACGCTTCTCAGATCTTGCCCGCGAACTGGGCATCGCCATGCCGGTGAGCTTCTTTGAGCGCAGCAACAACGCCCATTACAACTCAATCGCCATGATCGATGCGGACGGCGCCAACCTCGGCATCTACCGCAAGACTCATATTCCCGATGGCCCAGGCTACGAAGAGAAGTTCTACTTCAACCCGGGCGATACCGGGTTCAAAGTCTGGGACACCGCCTTTGGCAAGGTGGGCGTGGGCATCTGCTGGGACCAATGGTTCCCGGAAACGGCGCGCTGCATGGTGCTGCAAGGCGCCGAAATACTGCTTTATCCCACAGCAATCGGCAATGAGCCCAACAACCCCTCTTATGATTCAAAGGACCACTGGCAAACCGCCATGCGCGGACATGCGGCAGCCAATATGGTGCCGCTGGCGGCGGCGAACCGCATCGGTTCGGAGCATCCTGAAGGCGGTACGGAGATGAGCTTCTACGGCTCATCTTTCATTTGCGATTGGACCGGAAAGATGGTGGCAGAGGCGGGCCGCACGGACGATGCCGTGCTGACCCACACCTTTGATCTGGACCATGTGCGCCAGGAGCGCATCGGCTGGGGCCTGTTCCGCGACCGGCGTCCGGAACATTATGGGCCGATTGGAACCTTGTCCGGCAGCGCGGCTTAGCGCTTCAGCTCACCGTTAAGGGCGCGCTCATACAGCTTGCGGGCGCCGGCCACTTCCAGAGCGATCGGGTTGCCGCCAGCGGTTGGGTCCACCACGGCCATGTCGGACATGGTTTCAAACTTGCTGTCATCCTCAATACCGATGTCTTTGATCGAGTGTGGGATGCCTACCTCTTCGCGCAGCAGCATGATGTAATCGAGGAAGCCGTTGAAGGACGCGTTATTCAACCCAAGCCAGGCAGCGAGGCGTCCGATCTTTTCTTCAATGACACTGCGGTTGAAGACCAGCACGTAGGGCATGAACACAGCATTGGTGAGCCCGTGATGGGTGTCATAAACAGCGCCGACTGGGTGAGACAGTGCATGGATGCCGCCAAGGCCCTTTTGAAAGGCGGTTGCGCCCATGGCAGCAGCAGAGAGCATATGGCCCCGCGCTTCAAGGTCTGTTCCGTCTTTGTAAACCGTCGGCAGATTGTCCTTCACCAGGCGCATGCCTTCCACTGCAATGCCCTCAGACATGGGGTGATAGCTCGGGGCGCAATAGGCTTCCAGGCAGTGCGCGAGCGCATCCATGCCGGTGCCTGCGGTGATGTGCGGCGGCAGGCCAACGGTGAGTTCGGGATCGCAAATCACGGTGACGGGGAGCATCTTCGGGTGAAAGATGACCTTCTTCGTGTGCGTTTCTTCGTTGGTGATCACGCCCGCCCGGCCCACTTCTGAACCAGTGCCGGCGGTGGTGGGCACAGCAATGACGGGCGCAATGCCGTCCGGGTCTGCCCGGGTCCACCAATCGCCAATATCTTCAAAATCCCACATGGGCCGGGTTTGACCCTTCTGGAACGCAATCACTTTGCCCGCATCGAGCCCGGAACCACCGCCAAAGGCGATCACACCGTCATGGTCGCCGGCTTTGAACGCGGCAACGCCCGCTTCCACGTTTGAGGCTGTGGGGTTGGGCTTCACATCGGAAAAGACCCCAACTTCAAGGCCGCCCGCTTTCACAGCGTCTAAGGCGCTCTGTGTGATCGGCAGGTCAACAATGCCAGGATCGGTGACCAACAAGGGGCGCTCCATGCCGGCGGCCTTGCAGGCGTCTGCCAGCTCTGCGATGCGCCCGGCGCCGAAGCGGACTTCTGTGGGATAGGACCAGTTTGCGGTGGGTGTTGCCATTGGGGGATCTCCTTGCGGAAATGCAAAAAAATGTGGTGCGCGCGTGAACTCGCGCGCACCTAGCTGTGTCTCATTAAAGACGGAATGGCAAGACGGGAACTGGCCCCGTCTCACCTAAAGTCTAAGGCGCTTAAGCCTCTTCAGGAGTGGCCTCTTCGCCGGTCTCCTGATCGATGTTCTTCATGGACAGGCGAACCTTGCCACGGTTGTCAAAGCCAAGCAGCTTAACCTTCACTTCGTCGCCTTCATTGACGATGTCGCTCACCTTCTCCACCCGGCGCGGGGCCAGCTCGGAGATGTGCACCAGACCGTCTTTCGGGCCGAAGAAGTTTACGAAGGCACCGAAGTCCATGATCTTCACCACCTTACCGGTGTAGATCTCGCCCACTTCCGGTTCGGAGGTGAGGGACTTGATCCACGTCATCGCCGCTTCAATGGACTCCGCATCGTTGGAGGCCACTTTCACCGTGCCATCGTCTTCCACGTTGATCTTGGCGCCGGTTTCTTCAACGATCTGACGGATCACCTTACCGCCGGTGCCGATCACGTCGCGGATCTTGTCCACGGGGATCTTGATCTGCTCGATGCGCGGAGCATAGGCGCCCATCTCGGTGCGCGCCTCAGTGAGGGCCTTGGCCATCTCACCCAGAATGTGCACCCGGCCGCCTTTGGCCTGGTCCAGAGCAATGCGCATGATCTCTTCGGTGATGCCGGTGATCTTGATGTCCATTTGCAAGGAGGTGATGCCCTCCTCGGTGCCGGCCACCTTAAAGTCCATGTCGCCGAGATGGTCTTCATCACCCAGAATGTCGGACAGAACGGCGAAATCATCGCCTTCCTTGATGAGACCCATGGCGATGCCCGATACGGGGCGCGACAGAGGGATGGCTGCGTCCATCATGGCGAGCGAAGCGCCGCAGACGGAGGCCATGGAGGACGACCCATTGGATTCAGTGATCTCCGAGACGATCCGGATTGTGTAGGGGAAATCGTCCTTGGTGGGCATCACCGGGTGAACGGCCCGCCAGGCCAGCTTGCCGTGACCCACTTCGCGGCGGCCGGTAAAGCCAACGCGGCCCGTTTCGCCAACGGAGAAGGGCGGGAAGTTGTAGTGCAAAAGGAAGTTCTCTTTGTAGGTCCCTTCCAGAGCATCAACAAACTGCTCGTCTTCGCCGGTGCCCAGAGTGGTCACCACCAGAGCCTGGGTTTCCCCGCGGGTGAAGAGCGCGCTGCCGTGAGCCCGGGGCAGAATGCCCACTTCGGCCACGATCGGACGGACCTGATCAAGGGAACGGCCATCGATGCGCTTCTTGGTCTCGATGATCGAGCCACGCACGATGTTCTTCTCCAAGGTCTTGAAGCAGGCGCCCACTTCCAGGGGATCCACATCGCCATCCTCCGGAGCAAGTTCGGCCATGACCTTGTCTTTGGTCTCGGCGACCATGTCCTGACGGGTCATTTTGTCGGCTTCTTTGTAGGCGGCGGTCAGGCCATCTGTTGCGAGGCCGTCCACCTTGCCTTGCAGTTCGGAGAGGTCTTTGACTTCTACCTCACGCGGCTCTTTCGCGCAGCGTTCTGCCAGATCAATGATCGCGTCCATGACGGACTGCATTTCAGCATGGCCGAACATCACGGCGCCAAGCATCATGTCTTCAGACAGTTCCTTGGCTTCCGATTCCACCATGAGAACGGCGTCTTGGGTGCCGGCCACCACCAGATCAAGGTCACTGTCTTCCATCTGGTCGAGGGTGGGGTTCAGAACATAGGCGCCATCGATGACACCGACGCGGGCCGCACCAATGGGGCCCATGAACGGAATGCCGGAAAGGGTCAGCGCGGCCGAGGTTGCCACCATGGCCACCACGTCCGGGTCGTTCTCAAGATCGTGGGAGAGAACGGTTGCGATGATTTGGGTTTCGCACTTAAAGCCTTTAGCGAACAGCGGGCGGATCGGCCGGTCAATCAACCGGCTCACCAGGGTTTCTTTTTCAGACGGGCGCCCTTCGCGCTTGAAGTAGCCGCCCGGCACCTTGCCGGCGGCATAGGCCTTTTCCTGGTAGTTCACGGTCAGTGGGAAAAAGTCGATCCCGGCGCGCGGTGAGCGGTCGGCCACTGCGGTCGCCATAACGGTTGTTTCGCCATAGGTCACCATCACGGCGCCATCGGCTTGTCTGGCCACTTTGCCAGTTTCGATTTTGAGCGGCCTTCCGCCCCATTCAATTTCTACGGTTTGAACATCAAACATTCGGATTTTCCTTATATGTGCCCTGCGCTGCGATAACTTTCCTTTGCAGCATCCCAATCGGGCACGATGGACGGGCGGCCCCATTGCCGCCGCCCAGGGATAGTTTGCCCCATGCGGACCTCCGCATACGGCGCATTGCTCACTCTACATAACGCGACTGAAGCAACATCCGGCCTTGGCCGGGTATTCGGTATTTGGTTGAGACAGGCTAACAATCTTTGCCTAGCGGCGAATGCCAAGTTTCTTGATCAGATCTTGGTACCGCTCTTCCTGCTTGCCTCTCATATAGTCCAGCAGCTTACGGCGCTGCGAGACCATTTTCAGAAGGCCACGGCGGGAATGGTTGTCTTTCTTGTGATCTTGGAAGTGTTCGGTCAGGTTTTTGATGCGCTCGGTGAGGATTGCAACTTGAACCTCCGGCGAGCCGGTGTCGCCGTCCACAGTTCCATATTCTTTGATGAGCTCTTGCTTGCGCTCAGGGGAAATCGACATCGGGTACTCCATCTGTTGAGAGCCGCACGTTCCATGCGCACTCTAGGTTAGGTTAAAAACGCGCTTGGGATGCACCGCCCCTTGTTCCATTTCTGCCAAGGCAACAGGGTCACCCCTGTGTTCCACCAAAATGGTTCCTTGCAGGATGGGAGCGTCGCGTCCCCGCACGATGACGGCTTGACCGTTTCTCAGTCTCGCCGCATCTTCTGCGCTCACGGCCAGCGCCGGGATGTCGTCCAGCGCGGTCTCAAGCGGCAGGAGATACTCATACATGGCCTCCTGGCCGGCGCCCTTATGGCGCAAATCGTCCAATTGATCCAGCAAAATCATATCATCTTCGTTAAACGGCCCCACCTGCGTCCGGCGCAGTTCCGAGACGTGTCCGAAGCATCCGAGCTCGCGGCCCATATCCCGCGCCAGGGCCCGCACGTAGGTGCCCTTGCTGCAGACCGCTTCAAAGACGGTATGATCGTCGTCCGGTTGGGAAACCAGCGCGAAGCTGTCGATCAAGATCTCTCGGGCGGCCAGCTCAACCTCTTCGCCGTCGCGGGCCAGATCATAGGCCCGGGCGCCATCCACTTTCAGGGCAGAGAACTGCGGCGGGACCTGGCTGATCAAGCCGGTGAACTGAGGGAGCAAGGCCTGGATCGCCGCCTCGTCCGGCCGCTGATCTGAAGTCTGAGTGATTTCGCCTTCTGCATCATCCGTGGTGGTTTCAGCCCCCCATTCAACCGTGAACCGGTAGGTCTTGGTGCTGTCCATGATAAACGGCACGGTCTTGGTGGCTTCCCCAAGTGCGATGGGCAGCAATCCGGTCGCCAACGGGTCCAAAGTGCCACCGTGACCTGCCTTCTGGGCGTTGAACAGACGGCGCACGGCTCCCACCGCCTGGGTGGAGGTCATGGTCAATCTCTTATCGAGGATGACCCAGCCATGCACCCGATCGCCTTTCTTGCGTCTGGCCATGGCTCTCTAGGTGCCGTCCTGTTCCAAATCCTGAGCCACTTTGGGATCGTCCAAAAGGTCATCGATGTGGCTGGCGTAATCCAGCGTCTTGTCCAGATGGAAGCGCAGATCCGGCATGTATTTCAGGGCAAGCTGCTTTGAAATCTGCCCGCGGATGAACTTCTTGTGCTTGTAGAGCGCGTTCACCACCTCATCGCGCCCCTCGCCCGCCAACGGCATCACATAGGCATGAGCAATCTTCAAATCCGGCGTCATCGCCACTTCCAGCACGGTTAGGCCGGCGCTTAACGCAGGATCAGCAATCTCGCCGCGGTTGAAGAGGTCGGCCAGGGCGTGGCGCACCAGTTCGCCAACGCGCAATTGGCGTTGGCTCGGCCCCCGGTGTATCTCAGATCGGTTCATTTTAGTTTTCGATTTTCCAACGCCGGCATTGCGGCGTGCGCATGCTAATCCAGCGTACGGGCCACTTCCTCAACCCGGAAGCACTCGATCACATCCCCAGGGCGCATGTCCTGGTAGTTCTCGAACGCCATACCGCATTCCTGACCGGAAATGACCTCTTTCACCTCATCCTTGAAACGTTTGAGGGTGGAAAGGGTGCCTTCGTGGATCACCACATTGTCGCGGATCAGGCGCACCTTGGCGCCGCGTTCCACGGTGCCTTCGGTGACACGGCAACCGGCCACCTTGCCCACCTTGGAAATGTTGAACACTTCCAGGATTTCCGCATTGCCGAGGAAAGTTTCGCGCTGTTCCGGCGACAACATGCCGGACAGAGCCGCCTTCACATCATCAACCAGATCGTAGATCACGTTGTAATAACGGATCTCGATGCCGGCGGCCTCAGCCGCGTCGCGGGCCTGGTTGTTGGCCCGCACATTGAAGCCCATGATGAGCGCGTTGGAGGCCGTGGCCAGAGTCACGTCGGATTCGGAAATCCCGCCCACCGCCTGGTGGATCACGCGCGCGGCCACTTCATCGGTGCCCAGCTTGTCGATCGCCTGGGTGATGGCTTCACCGGACCCCTGCACGTCACACTTGACCAGGATGGGCATCTCGGAGATCTCGTTCTCCTTCAGCTTGCTCATCATCTGTTCAAGCGACATGGCTCCGGTCGAAGGCGCACCCTTCATCTCGCGGCGTTTGCGGTCGCGGTAATCGGTGATCTCCCGGGCCCGGGCATCGCTCTCCACGACAACGAACTGGTCACCCGCTTCAGGCGCCGTGTTGAGGCCGAGAACCTCAACCGGGACCGACGGGCCGGCTTCATCCACATTGCCGCCCTGGTCATCCACCAGCGCACGAACACGGCCCCAGGCGGAGCCGGCCACAAAGATGTCGCCCAGCCGCAGCGTGCCGCGCTGCACCAGCACGGTGGCCACAGGGCCCCGGCCCTTGTCGAGTTTTGCTTCGATCACGACGCCATCGGCAGAGCGATCGGGGTTGGCTTTCAGCTCAAGGATTTCAGCCTGAAGCAGGATCGCCTCCAAAAGCTTGTCCAGGTTCTGATGCTTCAGAGCGGACACTTCCACTTCCTGAACGTCGCCACCCAAGCTCTCCACCACGATTTCATGCTGCAGCAGCTCGTTGCGCACCCGTGTGGGGTCGGCTTCCGGCTTGTCCATCTTGTTGATGGCGATGATCATCGGCACTTCGGCCGCTTTGGCGTGGTTTAGAGCCTCAATGGTTTGGGGCATCACGCCGTCATCGGCGGCCACAACCAGGATCACAATATCGGTGACTTTCGCACCGCGGGCCCGCATGGCCGTGAAGGCTGCGTGGCCGGGGGTGTCTACAAAGCTCACAACACCGCCAGGCGTTTCAACCTGATATGCGCCGATATGCTGCGTGATGCCGCCGGCTTCGCCGGACACCACGTTGGCGTTGCGTAGAGCATCAAGCAGCGAGGTTTTACCATGGTCCACGTGGCCCATCACCGTCACCACAGGCGCCCGGGTCACCAGATCGCCCTGGTCGTCCTCTTCGCCCATGAGGCCGATTTCCACGTCGGATTCCGACACGCGTTTGACCGAGTGCCCGAAATCTTCTGCCACCAGCTGGGCGGTATCTGCATCGATCACATCAGTGATCTTGTGCATGTCGCCCTGTTTCATCAGGAATTTGATGATATCCACCCCACGCTCGGCCATCCGGTTGGCCAGCTCCTGGATGGTGATGGCCTCTGGAATGGTCACTTCGCGGGCAATCTTTTCGCGCGCTTCCCCGCCGCCTAAGACCTTTTGCTTCTGCCGCTCCTGACGCCGTTTCATGGCGGCCAGAGAGCGTTGGCGCACATTGTCGTCCAGCGCGTTGGCGATGGTCAGCTTGCCGCGGCGGCGTTCTGCACCGCCACCTCTGCCGGGCTTCTGCTGCTCGGCCTTTTCTTCGCGCTTCTGGCGCTCTTTACGTGATTCAGGCGCGGGCTTGGCCGGAGC
>JANQOW010000013.1 GCA_028285595.1 Hyphomicrobiales bacterium | reverse complement strand
CCTCTCATCTGCTCATAGAGCTTTGCCCGGACCTTGCGCGTGCCTTCATTGTGCGCCAGGTAGTAGCTGACCGGTTTGGAGCGACGCTCCTCGGTTTCCGCATAACTGACGGTGCCGGATTTGTCGAAATCCCCCAGCGGGTCCTTTTGGACGAACGCAAAGACCATGCTGGCGAAGAAACGACCGTCTCGCAGCGGTTTCACGGTGCTGCTCACCAGCACACATTCCGACATCAGGCTCTGTTTGAGGACCTCGCACTCGTCCTTGCCATAACCATCGATCCGCTGCTCCATAAAGATCTCAAGATGCTCTTTCTTAGGCAGCTCATCGGCAGTGTCAGCAAAGTAAATCGGTTTCAGCCGCGTGGTCACACGCAAGCGGCGCGGCATGTCGATGTCTTGGACACGCACAAGCGACCAGAAATTCCGCCTGGGCCCATAATCGTCATGGGAGTTGAGGACCTCGTCCACGCCTTCGATTGTGTAGTCTTTGCCAAAGGCCTTGCCGTTGATCATTTGTGATATGCTGCCCATCACCACATGTTGGGTAACGGCAACCGAAACGATGCCGGCCACGACGAGCCCGCCAAGAGAATAGATGATCCAGTCGCGTATCGTCATGATGCCGGCGCTCAGTCCCCCGCAGCCAAGCTGTCCAGGCTGCCGCCTGCGATCTCTTCGGCCAGTTGCTTGACTTGGCTCAGATAGAGAGTTTTGAACGCGCGTTGGTCTGAGATGACCAGGTGGGCATTGTTGGTCATGCGGACCTTGCGCTCCGCAATGGGCTTGTACGGCACGCGGGCGTCCAGATCGTCTGGCACAGGGCCGATCAGAGCGTGGTTCGCCCGGTTCGCGACCACCTGGTTGTGGCTCGACCAGGCATTGAAGTGTTGCTTGTACCAGAAGGCAAATTTGCGATGCAGCGCCCGGTTCTTGTCCAACAGATCATCATCGCGACCACCGCTTCGGCGGACATTGCGCACAAAGCCCCAGTGCGGCTTAGGATCGCGCAGGAGGGCCGGATTGCAGCGCAGGATTTCAACGGGCGTTGTGAGCTCGTCTGTGGCGACGCCCACGGTCTCGTGGCCAATGAGCACAATGCGGGCGATCTTGACGTCCGCTGCGGGATGGATGTTCCAGAGAACCTTTGAAGGGGAGGTAAGGACCAGGTAGACCGGCTGTGACGTCTCCGTCACAAAGACATCGATCACGTCAATAGAACGCACCGGCTTGGTGTAGCGCTTGGCTTGGTCTTTTCCACGCTTGTGCCATTTCACATAGGACTTGGCGCTTCTGGCCAGGTCGTCGTCAGAATAGGAGTAGAGCGAGCTGGCTTGCTTGGCATGGCTGAAAAACACATGGCCCAGATATTCGCCTTGAAAGGGTTCAGGCACGATGCAGCTTTCCACATCGTCCTCGAACATGGTGACTTCAGACGGTTCGGACGTGTTGGCAGACTTGGAATAGCCCGTGGTGACCGCTTGGATCCACACCGGCTGTTCGCTCTGGGTCATCACGACACCCGGAGGGACCAGATAGCCGCGCAGCTTGGAGACGAATTTCTTGACGTTGACCTCGCCGCTCGGCACCGCGTCGGCGTTGCAGCCGGCCAAAAGGGCGGCAAGGACAGCAACTGAAAATGCGCCTCGAAGCATTGAAGAGGCCCCCGCATTAAACTCTCAAGTGCCACAAAATGTATAAGCTACACCTGAAAATGACGTTAATTCGGGGAAAGAGTTTGTGCGAATTGAGCTATTTTCGATGGGGACGAGCGGCGTCAATCGAATGCGATGGTGCCGTCTTCGGAATGTATGACGGCGTCCACTTCGATCTCCACCATCATGCCGGGCGTCGTGAGGCCTGCCACGACACCGCTGGTGACCGGCTCTATGCCGGCGAAAATCTCCCCGTGCGCCTTAACGAAGCCGCTGCCCGCGGCGTTTTCAGCGAAGAATGCACGGGTGCGCACCACATGACGCATCTCTGCTCCCACCTGTTGAAGGGCCTCTTCGATGCGCTGGAAGATGAACACAGTCTGCGCGTAAGAATCGCCTGGCGCATGCAGTTTGCCGCTGGGTTCCACCGCCGTGGTGCCGGCCACAAAGACAAAGGGACCAACCCGCTTGGCCCTCGAATAGGCGCCGATCTTTTCAAACCGGCCGCCTCCTGACGCTGTTCTCACAACCATGTATACTGTATACACCGTACAAAGGAGCCTGTCCAAGCAGCAGGGTGAAGGGTGAGGAATTTGATGTTTAAACGGATGCCGGATGTGCAGCCGCGTTTGGCGGACGATGTATACGAGCAGATCCTGTCTGCCATCGTCAGCGGCCAGATAGCGCCGGGCGACCGGTTGATTCAAGAGAAGATTGCCGCGGAGATCAATATCTCCCGAACTCCTGTGCGTGAAGCTCTGCTTCGGCTGGAACGGGAGGGCGTGTTGGAAATGTCAGGCCGCAAAGGGTTTTCGATCCGGCAAGTCTCTGAAGCCGAAGTGCGCGACATCTATGGTGTGCGCGAAGCGATCGAAGGCTATGGCGCCTATTGGGTGGCGGCGAACCGGACGCCTGAGCGCATAGCCGCCATTGCCCAGAAGGTTGCCGAGGAGCGCGCTCTGCAAAGCCGCGATGTTCAGGCGGAGTTTCTCATCAACCGAGACATTCACCGGACAATCGTGGAGCAAACCGGCAACGCGGCATTGCTGGATATGTTTGACAGCATTTGGGGGCGCGGGATTTCGCTCTGGTTGTTCGCGGCAACCCGGACAAACCAGGACCCTCCGGACCCGGATGTGCACGAAGCCTTGCTCAAGGTGATCGAAACCGGCTCCCCGGCGGACGCTCAAGCCGCCATGATACAGCATGTGCGGGATGGATTATCCATGCAGATCATAGGGTTGCAGGAATAGGTTTTTGAAGAACCGGTTTTCGCTACCCGATCAGCCCCGAGAGCACCAAGGCAGCGCCTAATCCACCAAGGCTGAGGATGAGCCAGGCCATCAAACGGTTTTGGCGGCTGCTGCGCACTTCGTTGGTTTCCGGATCAAGATAGCCCGATATCAGCGCGTTCTTGGTGGGAAGGGGCGGGAACGGGCCCACGAAATTGACTTTCCTGAGGCCTGCCTGCGGCCCGGACATCACAACGAATTCGGGATCCAGAAAGCCGCTGCCGCCTCTTCCGGGACGCGGCGGCAGATCAACGGGCTTGAGACGCACATGGGTGCGCTTGCGCATGTCGAGCCACTCCCTGCACAAGCCAACCATTGCGGCGGCCAGGAGTGCCGCGCCGGCACAGATGAGCAGTGTCGAGTTTGAGTAAATCACGGTGTTGCCTCCGTTTCTCTTTTTGGAACGGTTTTACAGTTTCAACCGATTCCTCAAGAGACGCTGTGAGATAGATCACTTTGCTGTGCGGAGAGTGCCTAAAGCGAACCGCCAATCCGCCCGATGCTGAGAGCAAAAACGATGCCAGTGGCCCGGCCCGAAATGTGGCTGGCGGGCACGGGGCCGATTTGGGCAAAGCGGCTGTCGGAGGAGTTGTCGCGATTGTCCCCCATCACGAAATAATGACCCTTGGGCACCGTGAGGGCAGCGCTGTTGTCGGCAACCGATTGACCGGTGTCCAAGGTCAGATAGGTTCGCCCGCCCGGGAGTTGCTCGCGGTGCTGGTCCAATGGGGCCTGGCCGGTGCGCTTGAAGCGTCCCGCGGGTGCGCGCTTTACAGTGGTGCCGTTGATGTAGAGCAGGCCGTTCTTCATTTGGATTGTATCGCCTGGCAGACCAACCACCCGCTTAATCCAGTGCACGTTCTTTCTCCGCGGCACCGTAAACACCACCACATCTCCCCGTTGTGGCTTGGCCCGGCGGTAGGCGTGGTTGTTGACGAGGATGATGTCCCCAACCTGCAAGGCCGGCATGCCTGAAAGCGAGGGTATGGAGAAGGTCCGCACACTCTGGTTGGCCTGTCCGCCCAGAATTTCTGGGAGAAAGGAGAGCACAATGCCGATCAGAAAGCTGCCGAGATAGATCCACCAACGATTGTACCAGCGCAGCTCGTAGTCCGGTTGCCTCCGCGACAGTCTGATGAGGTCAACAATGATGAAGATCGCCACGGCAAGCGCAAACGCGAGAAGTGCAATAAAGGCCGCCGGCTGAGAGAGCAGCGCGCCAGGCATTACAAACATCATCAGGATAAGGCCGACGTAGAACGCCAGGGTTGCGAAATATCTGCCCGGCCGCCCCACATAAAGATAGCCGCTCGCGGCCACAATGAAGAGCAGCAGAGCGGCCCACCAGCGGCGCTTGGCAATAGTTGGAGGTGCAGCGGCGGCCTCTGTCATCGCTCAACGTTCGCACATAAAGTGGTTAAGCTGAAGACAGTTCCTGCCGCCGCTGCTGGTTTTGTCTATGCGGCGATGTCCACAGGATGTTGTGTGCGGAAGCTCACGGCCAGCCGGTTCCACACATTGATGGTACCGACCGCCACTGTGATGTTCGCGATTTCGGTCTCGCTGAAGTGGCTGCGCATCGCCTCATAGTCCGCATCGGAAGCGCCGCTCGTGCTGATGTTCGTGACCGCCTCGGTCCAGGCCAGAACGGCCCGTTCGCGTTCGCTGAACACGGTTGCTTCGCGCCAGACACAGACCAGCGCAATCCACTGCTCGGCGAGGCCGTGGTGGCGCGCCTCTTTGGTGTGCATGTCGACACCATAGGCGCAACCATTGATCTGCGAGGCCCGGAGCTTGATGAGATGGATCAGAGATGGGTCGAGACCTGATGCGGTCTGCACGAAGTTTTCAAGCTGATAAACCGCCTTAAAGGCGTCGGGGGAGGCTTGCATTATATCGAGACGTTCGCTCATGACATTCTCCGTTTGCGTTAGGGTTAGGACGGCAATAGGCGCATATGCTCGCCCAAGAAGGCGCAGCCACGTTTTTCGATGGAACCATCGTCGGTCTGCATCACGCTGGTGTTGAGGTCGGCCACCGTGACCTTTCGCAGCTCGTTGCGGTAGAGCCGTTCGGCGCGCAGCATCGCAGCGTTGATTTGGCAGGGGGCGTTAAACCTCTCCTTGGGGAGTGGATTTGGGCCGCGTTGGCGAATTTCCTTACATCGGAAGGCCGGCTCTGGCCCCTCGACCGCCAAGACGATGTCCAAAAGGGTGATCTCGTCTGCGGGCTTGGCGAGGCGGTAGCCTCCTTTTGGGCCCGGGACGGTGTCCACAATGCCGGCTCTTGAGAGGGCCTGAAGATGCTTGAGCAGATAGCTTGTGGACACGCCGTGAAATTCAGCAAGCGCGGCTGCGGACAGGAGCCCATCGGCCGGCAGAACTGCCAACATGGTCACCGAATGGATAGCTTGTTCAACGCCGTCGCCGAGTTTCATCTCATAGCTCCATAATCATAGATAAAATATATCCATGATTAGCTCAACGTCAAGCCCACTGCGCTTTTCCCCACAATCAGGGCTTTGGGCAAACCGGGTGTTAAAAACCGGGTAACAAAAAACCAGTAGTCTCAAATTTGATCTGGAAGCGGCTCAAGAGGGAGCTATTGGAATGACGACCACCAGTGATGCGGCAGACCGCATTGGCGTAAAATATGAAACTCTTCGTAATTGGCTCAAAAAAGGGTTCCTGGAAACCGCTCCTGACCGGGACCGTACCTGGCGTCACTATTCGGACGGTGACATCGCCCGCTTACAGCTTGTGAGAGACGGGCTTGATGCCGGCGTTCCATTGGAGGTCTTGATCGATGTTTGCAATGACCCCGAACTGATCACTCTGATGGAAGCCGATGAGCTTGCGAACGGCGGATTGGCTGTTCTGATCTGGCCCACTTTGGAGGAGGCTCAGTTCATGTTGGTGCGAGACGCCATGCTGCCACAGGAATTGAGGCGAAACCGGGCGCCGGCCACCGTCCTCAGTCTGGCGCATGCGAGGCGCGCTCTGGCGGCTTAGCTGTCCGGCAAATGTTGGGCCTGGTGACCGATCAGCTTCCAGCCTTTGGCCTCTTCCACAAATGTGTTGGTCGCCACCAGGCGGACTTCGCCCACATCTTCGATGCAGGTGACCATGGCTGAGCGGCCATTGACGATCACATTGGGATCGATGGCTTTGACCTTGGGCGGGCGGCCGAGGCGCAGGATGCGGTACCAGCTTTCCATCACCTCGTCGCGCCCGGTGATGTGGTGCCACCCCGGATGGCCTACGGTGACCTGGTGCTCGGTGGACCAAAGCGCATCCATGGCCGAATAATCTCCCTCCCGGAAGGCGGCATAGAACGCTTCATTGGCGGCCAGAACGGCTGATTTTGCGCGTGTGGTGCTTTGGGTCATGCTGATTCCCGATTCCCAAGTGACGGCACAGCTTACCCGGCATTGCCCCATTGGCCTAGAGTGTGGCTCGAGTTTTGATCGAGCAAACTGCCGCGTTCAGCTCCTTCGGGTACGTCATCATCCAGATCTGGGATCAACGCATCTATTCCGGCTCGAATTTCCGGGTTTTCGCGGTGCTTGCGCAGCGCTTCGGCGTCAGCCCATCGTATCTTGCCGTTGCTGAGCTGAGCGTAGATGCGGCCGGTTTCCGGATCCGCCAGATTGAGGCAGTCGAGCTTTTCGGCGCATTGCTTCAGAAACCGCGTGTTGTCCTTCGGCGCCATGCTGGCGGCCACCTGGTAGACCTCTTCAGGGGTCGCCGCATCCACATTGATCTTGGCGAACCGGTCCACGTCCAAAAGGCATTTGATGTCCAGCACGGTCATGTCTCCGTTCCATCCGAACGCCACGGTGCGCGGGCGCTCGCCTTTGGGGACGGAATTGTCAAGGAACTCGTAGTGCACCTTTTTCTTTGTGTTGAGCGCCCAGGTGAAGAACAGGTCGGGCATACCCGAATAAGCCTCCACGTTATGGTCCAGCAAATCGTCCACGGCCTTGTAACGGCCATACTCGAGCCCGCGACCCCAGGCTCTCTCCACTGTGGCTTCCGGCGGCGTGATCATGAAAAACATATAGACCAGATCGCCAAAGCGGGTGAGCAAGCGGCCGCCGGCTTCGCCGCCAGGGGAGGCGAAGCTGTCAAAGCGGAAACGATCAATCAAAAGGTGGGGGATGGCACCCGCCGCCGCCTTGGCGGCCATGTAGCGGTCGAGTTTCTTGTCGATGATCTCCAGCTCATGTCCCGTAAGCATGCCGGCATACTTGGAGGCTTCGCCCAGACTGTCATAATCGAGCAGATACTTGCGCCAAATGTCCGGGCTGATCAGAGCGAAGTCCTGCCAGGTGACGCCGATGCGCGCAGCCAGTTTCTGCTGCAAGGGCCGGAGCGTGCTTTTGCCCGCCGCCGATGCGCCCTTCACATTCATGATGACCGGCTTTGGCTGTGCGGGAAGCGGGGTGAACCCTTCTTCCTCAACGGCGGTGTGGAAGATCGGCTCTAACATCTGACCGATCAACTCGCTGCCGTAGTCGTTACAGATGAACGTGAGGGCGATCTGGGTGACGATCTCCTTGCTTCCCATGAGACGCCCGCGTTTGGCGGCGATGGCCGTGACGGTCTTGATGAGAGCATCATAGGCAGCCTTGGTTTCACCGTCTGCGCTCTGCTGGTCGCGGGCGCTGTGCCATCGCGCCAGGGCTGGCGGTAAGGGGTCCGGCGGCGGGGGAGGCGCTTTGGGTTTCGGGGCGCCAAATAGGCGCTGCAGGAAGGACGGCTGCTTTGGCCCGGAGGGTTCTGATGGCGCCGGCCGAAAGACCGTGTCCTCAAGCTCGGCCTCGATAAGGCCTTGCGTGCGAATGCGCATATCCTCGAATGCCGTCGTAATCTCCGTCAGCTTCGGGCTTGCATACTTGGTCAGGATGGTGTCGGTGATCGAGCGGAAGTTAATGCCGAGATCCCCATAGTGCGATCCATCCGGCACCGATAGGTTGGCCATCACCCGGATCAGCGTCTCATGAACCAAAAGACGCTCGGCCTTGAAGCGCACCAGTTCTTTCTCCGGCAGGCCCGTGAAATCGCTCAGCTCTTTCACGCCGGCAAGATCAGTAGAGGCGTTCTGCGGGCTGTAGAGCGTGGAGAGCGGCAGGAAGTTTTGCGGGATGGTCGAGTTCAAACCCGGGTTCCAAGGTCCGTACTCACCGGATTGAACCGCTTCGCTCATCGCCTGTGGAACCCCGTGCGCAGTGGGTTGAAGGATAAAGGTCTCTGGTGTATGGTATACCAGATACACGGGCGCTTGTCGATCTGCCAAAGGCTGCATCGCACGGGCGCTCGAACCTTATTTTCTGCTGCAGAGTGTGCTTATGGCCGGCAAACTGACATTGAAGCCCGTCGATCTGAATTTCAGCCTCAAAGACCACATTTATGAGGTGCTCAAGGACGGCATTACCAGCATGAACATCTATGCCGAGGGGGCAGATTTGCGTCTTGAAGAGCGCAAAATGTCCGAGGAGTTGGGTATCTCCCGCACGCCGGTGCGCGAGGCGCTGGCCCGCCTTGAGCAGGAGGGGTTTGTGGAGATCCAGCCGCGCAAGGGTGTGTTCATCAAACGCAAGTCGCTGGACGAGATTTTGGAAATGATCGTCGTCTGGGCGGCGCTGGAAAGCATGGCGGCCCGCATGGCGACCATCAACGCCAGCGATAAGGAGATCGGCTCCTTGCGCAAAATGGTGACCGAATTCGGTAAGGACGAGGCCGCCGCGCATCTGGATGAATATTCTGAGGCCAACATACAGTTTCACCAGCGGATCCTGGAGATTTCAGGCTGCAAAATGCTGAAGGACATTGCCGACGGGCTGTTCTTGCATATGCGGGCGATCCGCAACCGGGCCATGTCGGAAGGTGACCGGGTGAAGCGCTCGGTGGTTGATCACATGCACATCATTGAGGCGATTGAAGATCGCGATGCCGATCTCGCCTCCGAACTGGTGCGCGAACACACGCTGCGTTTGCACGCCCATGTGCGGCGCGGCTGGACTGAATTTTTGGGTATGACGGACAAATCCCTAGATCTTAACTCAGGCGCTTAAGGAGAGACCCGATGGCAGCGGTAGCGACGGACACATTGCCGAATACACAAACGGATGGGAGCAGCGTTTCCGAGGCAGCCCCTGAGCCAAAGGCTCTGACGGACGGCTTCCATTTGGTGATTGATGCGCTGAAGCTGAACGGCATCCACACGATCTATGGGGTGCCTGGCATCCCGATCACGGATCTTGGCCGGTTGGCGCAAGCTGAAGGCATGCGGGTGCTGTCGTTCCGCCATGGGCAACACGCCGGCTATGCCGCTTCTGTTGCCGGATATCTGACGCAAAAGCCGGGCATCTGCCTCACCGTTTCCGCACCAGGCTTTCTGAATGGCCTGACGGCGCTGGCAAACGCCACCACGAACTGCTTCCCCATGATCCTGATTAGCGGCTCGTCTGAGCGTGAGATCGTTGACTTGCAGCAGGGCGACTATGAAGAGATGGATCAACTGGCCATCGCCAAGCCCTTGTGCAAGGCCGCTTACAGGGTTCTGCACGCTGAAGACATCGGCATCGGCATTGCCCGGGCGATCCGGGCAGCCGTCTCCGGCCGCCCCGGCGGGGTCTATCTCGATTTGCCGGCTCAACTGTTTGCTCAGGTTATGGACGAAGAGGCGGGGCGCAACTCTCTGGTTGAGGTGATCGATCCGGCACCGGCGCAGATCCCGGCGCCGGATGCGGTTGACCGCGCTCTTGAGGTTTTGAAAGGCGCCAAGCGCCCGCTCATCATCCTCGGCAAGGGCGCCGCTTACGCTCAAGTGGATGAGACCATCCAAGCGTTCGTTGAAAAGAGCGGTATTCCCTACTTGCCCATGAGCATGGCCAAGGGGCTGTTGCCGGACACGCATCCGCAATCGGCAGGCGCAGCGCGTTCGCTCGCACTCAAAGAGTCCGATGTGGTGATGATGATCGGCGCGCGTCTGAACTGGCTCCTCTCTCACGGTAAGGGCAAGACCTGGGGGGAAGCGCCGAAGAAATTCGTGCAGATCGATATTGAGCCGCGGGAGATGGATTCGAATGTGGAGATCGCAGCTCCGCTTGTGGGAGATATTGGAAGCTGCCTGACCGCGTTGATGGACGGCATGGGAGACAATTGGGCGTCTCCTCCGCAAGACTGGATCGATGCAATTCGCACCAAGGTGGAAACCAATGTGGCCCGCATGGCGCCCAAGCTGCAGAACAACAATGTGCCCATGGACTTTCATGGCGCGCTTGGGGCCCTGCGCACGATCATTAAGGAGCGCCCGGACATCACGCTGGTCAACGAAGGGGCGAACACCCTGGATTTTGCCCGCTCGATCATCGACATGTACCAGCCCCGTAAGCGCATCGACGTGGGAACCTGGGGTGTCATGGGCATCGGTATGGGTTCAGCCATCGCTGCGGCGGTGGAGACGGGCAAGCCCGTGCTTGCCATTGAGGGTGACAGTGCCTTCGGTTTCTCCGGCATGGAGATCGAAACCATATGCCGCTACAACCTGCCCATCTGTGTGGTGGTGTTCAACAACAACGGCATCTACCGCGGTACCGATGTGAACCCCACCGGCGGGGACGACGTGGCACCGACCGTCTTTGTGAAGGACAGCCGCTATGATCAGATGATGACGGCCTTTGGCGGCAAAGGGGTTTATGCCACCTCGCCGGACGATGTGACCCGCGCGGTGAACGAGGCTCTGGACTCTGGTATCCCAACTCTCGTAAATGCCATCATCGATGAAAAGGCCGGGACCGAGAGTGGGCGGATCGGCAATCTCAATCCACAAAGCGTGGTTTCTAAGAAATAACAGGTGAAGACCACAAGATGAGCTCTCAGGATATTGGGGAGGGAACAATGCAAGCACTTCAAGGCGTCAAGATTCTGGATTTCACCCATGTGCAGTCGGGCCCGACCTGCACCCAGCTTTTGGCCTGGTTCGGGGCCGATGTGATCAAGGTGGAACGGCCCGGCGTGGGCGATGCGACGCGCAAGCAGTTGGTGGATGTGCCTGGCGCGGATTCGCTCTACTTCACCATGCTGAACCACAATAAGCGTTCCATCACGCTCAACACCAAGAACGAAACCGGCAAGGAAGTGCTGGAGCGCCTGGTGAAAGAATGCGACGTGCTGGTGGAGAACTTTGCCCCGGGTGCGCTTGATCGCATGGGCTTTTCCTGGGAACGCATTCAAGAGCTCAACCCCCGGATGATCATGGCTTCGGTCAAAGGCTTTGGCCCGGGTCCTTACGAAGACTGCAAAGTATATGAGAACGTGGCTCAGTGCGCCGGCGGTTCTGCGTCAACCACAGGCTTCTTGGATGGCCCGCCCCTGGTGACGGGCGCGCAAATCGGCGATTCCGGCACGGGCCTCCACCTGGCGCTCGGCATTGTGACGGCGCTTTTCCAGCGCGAGAAGTCCGGCAAGGGCCAGAAGGTTTTGGCGGCCATGCAGGACGGGGTTCTGAACCTGTCGCGGGTCAAGCTGCGCGACCAGCAGCGCCTCGCTGCCGGTCCGCTGACCGAGTATTCTCAGTATGGCGAAGGCACTCCGTTCGGCGATGCCACCCCGCGGGCAGGCAACGATTCAGGGGGTGGCCAGCCGGGCCGCATCTTGAAGTGTAAGGGCTGGGAAACCGACCCCAATGCCTACACCTACTTCATCACCCAAGCTGCGGTCTGGAAGAAGATCTGCGATGTGATTGGCGAGCCGGATTGGAAGGAAAAAGAAGGCTATGCCACACCGCCTGAGCGGCTCGACAAGCTGAACGAGATCTTTGAGCGCATCGAGCAGTGGACCATGACCAAGACCAAATTCGAGGTGATGGACATTTGCAACCCGCTCGACATTCCGGTGGGGCCGATCTTGTCCATGAAGGAAATTGCCGAGGAACCGTCCTTGCGCAAAACCGGAACGATAGTGGAAGTGGACCACCCCGAACGCGGCCCCTATCTGACCGTGGGCTGCCCGATCAAGCTGTCTGACAGCCCAGTTGAAGTGGTGCGCTCACCGCTGCTTGGCGAACACACTGACGAAATTCTGACAAGTGTTCTGGGCTATGAAGGCGATGAGCTGGACCGGGTCCGCGGTTCTGGTGCCGTGGGCGAGGTGAAGGCCGAAGCTGCCGAGTAAATCCGAAAGGGCCGCTCAAAGACGGCCAACAGGGAGGGGAATTAAATGCGGATCATTTTTATGGGCCAACAGGCCTTCGGCAAAGCTGCGCTTGAAAAAGTGTTGGAAGCCGGCACCGATGACGTGGTGGCGGTTTATGTGGCGCCTGACAAAGAAGGCCGGCCGTTCGATCCGGTCAAGCAGTGTGCGCTCGACAACAATATCCCTGTGTTCCAGCCCGCAAAGTTCAAAGACGAAGCGGTGCTGGAGGAAATGCGCTCCCACAATGCCGATCTGATGGTGATGGCCTATGTCATTGTCTTCGTGCCCGAGGCGGCGCGGGACATTCCCAAGATGGGCTCCATCTGTTTCCATCCGTCTTTGCTCCCGCTGCACCGGGGCCCGAGTTCCATCAACTGGCCCATCATGTGGGGCTCAACGAACACGGGCTATAGCTGGTTCTATCCGACCGATGGGCTGGATGAGGGCGAGATCCTCCTGCAGCGCGAAGTGGAGATCGGCCCGGACGACACATTGGGCGATGTGTATTTCAAGAAGATCTTCCCGGCAGCGGTGGACTCCACATTGGAGGTTATTGATGCCTTCCGCTCCGGCAATCCGCCGCGCATGCAGCAGGACGAAAGCAGAGCCACCTATGAGAGCTGGTGTAAAAAGGCCGATGTGGAACTGGACTGGTCAGCACCGGTGGCGGAGACCTACAACAAGATCCGCGCGGGCAACCCGCAGCCTGGGGCCTGGACCACGTTTCAGGGCCAGGAAGTGCAAATCTATGATTCCAGACGCCAAGATGGCGACGGAAACCCAGGTGAAGTCGTAAACGTGAGCGATGACGGCGTCCTTGTTCAAGGGCAGGGGGGGCGGATTATCGTAAAGCGTGTCAGGCCCAAGGGCGGCGACAAAGTGCCGGCGTCCGAATGGGCTGCTGCGGCTGGGGTTTCGGCCGGCAGCTCACTAGGCAACTGAGCTAACTTCGAGCGGACTATTAGGTCTGATTGGGACAAGCTACTCGACAAAACGCATCTCTGGAGCATAGTCCGTTGCCCATGAACGGCACACGAATTGGATCCAGACTCTAGGATAGGACAAAGGCAAGACAAATGGTCAAGACCGACATTGAAATCGCCCGGGAAGCAACGCCGGAACACATCAACAAAATCGGCGCCAAGTTGGATATTCCCGAAGAGCACCTGCTTCCCTTCGGTCATGACAAGGCGAAGGTCTCCGCTGAGTTTATCAAGAGCCTTGCCGGCAATAAGGACGGCAAGCTCATCCTGGTGACCGCCATCAACCCGACCCCGGCCGGTGAGGGCAAGACCACCACCACGGTTGGTTTGGGGGACGGTCTCAACAAAATCGGCAAGCGCGCGACCATTTGTATTCGCGAACCCTCCTTGGGCCCGTGTTTCGGCATGAAGGGCGGGGCGGCTGGCGGCGGCTACGCCCAGGTGATCCCCATGGAGGACATCAACCTCCACTTCACCGGTGATTTCCACGCGATTACGTCTGCCCACAACCTGCTGTCGGCCATGATCGACAACCACATTTACTGGGGCAACAAGGCAGAGATCGACCAACGCCGGGTGGCGTGGCGCCGGGTGCTCGACATGAACGACCGGGCCTTGCGCGAAATCGTCTGCTCGCTGGGCGGTGTCTCCAACGGCTTCCCGCGTGAGGCCGGATTTGACATTACGGTGGCCTCTGAAGTGATGGCTATTTTGTGCCTGGCGTCCGATCTGGACGACCTGCAAAAGCGCCTTGGGGATATCATCATCGGTTACAAACGCGACCGCTCGCCGGTCTATTGCCGCGATGTCAACGCCGATGGCGCCATGACCGTGTTGCTGCAGCAAGCCATGCAGCCCAACCTGGTGCAGACCCTTGAGAACAACCCGGCCTTCATTCATGGCGGCCCGTTCGCAAACATCGCCCATGGCTGTAACTCGGTTGTCGCCACAAAGGCGGCGCTGAAGCTCGCAGACTATGTGGTGACCGAAGCCGGCTTCGGGGCTGACCTTGGCGCGGAGAAGTTCTTCGACATCAAGTGCCGCAAAGCGGGCCTCGCGCCGGAAGCTGTGGTGATCGTGGCCACAATCCGCGCGCTGAAGATGAATGGCGGCCTGACCAAGGATGAGTTGGGCGAGGAAAACGTGGAGGCTTTGAAGAAGGGCTGCGTGAACCTTGGCCGTCACATTGAAAACGTGAAGAAGTTTGGCGTACCGGCCATCGTGGCCATCAACCACTTCATCACCGACACCGATGCAGAGGTGGCCGCGGTGAAGGAGTATGTGGAAGGCCTCGGCTCTGAGGCCGTGCTGTGTCAGCACTGGGCCAAGGGCTCTGAAGGTACGCTTGAGCTTGCAGAGCGGGTGGTGGAGATCGTCGATGCGGGCGAGGGGCAATTCAAGCCGCTGTACCCCGATGACATGCCTCTGCTGGACAAAGTGCGCACTGTGGCCCAGGAGATCTACCGGGCAGACGATGTGGCGGCTGACAAGGCTATCCAGAACCAGCTTAAGGCCTGGGAAGACCAAGGTTACGGCAATCTGCCGATCTGTGTGGCGAAGACGCAGTACAGCTTCTCCACAGATCCGAACCTGCGCGGTGCGCCCACAGGGCACACGGTGCCAATCCGTGAAGTGCGGCTTTCCGCGGGAGCGGGCTTCATTGTGGTGATCACCGGTGAGATTATGACCATGCCGGGCCTGCCGCGTGTACCGTCTGCGGAGGCCATCCGGCTGAACGACGAAGGATTGATCGAAGGGCTGTTCTAGTCCTCTGATCCAACCAGAACGCTAAAAGGCCCGCACGCGCTGTGCGGGCCTTTTTTATGCCGCCTTTAGGAGCTGGCCTCGTCGGCGGTGTCGGCCTTCTTCTTTTTCTTCATGATCAGATAGATCGGATAGAGCATGAGCCCGACCGCCAGCGCGATGCAGATGGCGGAGATGGGACGCTCAAAGAAGATCATGACATCGCCTTGCGAGCTGAGCAGGGATTGCCGCAACGAGCGTTCTGCGAGCGGTCCGAGCACGATCGCAAGCACCGCCGGTGCGACCGGATAGTTCAGCTTGCGCAGTAAGTATCCCGCGATGCCGAACAGCAGCATGAGCCAGACATCGTGCATGTTCTGGGTGGGGGCAAAGCCGCCAACAATACACAGCACGAAGATAACCGGCGCCAGGATGGTGAAGGGCAGGGTCAACACCCGCACGAATATCGGGATGAAGGCCAGGTTGATGATCACGGTGAAGAAGTTCGCCACATAGAGCGATCCGATCAGACCCCACACGAAGTCAGGCTTTTCGGTGAACAGCAGTGGACCTGGGCGCAGGCCCCAGATGATCATGCCGCCCAGCAGGATGGCCGTGGTCGGCGAGCCCGGAATGCCAAGCGTGATCATGGGCAACATGGATCCTGTGGACGCCGCATTGTTGGCGGCTTCAGGTGCGGCGACGCCTGAGACATTGCCTTTGCCGAACGAGTCCGGATCCTTGGAGAATGTCTTTGCCAGACCGTAGGACATCAGGGAGGCCGGGGTGGCGCCCGCCGCGGGCAAGGTTCCCACGAAATAGCCCAGAGTGGAGCCAAGGGTCGTGGTGCCGATATATTCTTTGACCGACTTAACGTTGCCCACAAAGTTTTCCCAGCTCATCTTGACCTTGTGAACAATCACCTTGCCGCCCGTGGTTTCCAGGGTCCACAGCATCTCGCCAATGCCGTAGATGCCGATCGCCAGAACCAGGAAGTTGATCCCGCGCAAGAAGCCCGGGGCATCGAAGAAGATGAGGCGCGGCTTGCCGGAAATGATGTCGAGGCCAACCGTTGCCAGCACAAGGCCGATGAGAATGGAGAATATGGTCTTTGGAATGTCGTCACCGCCCAAACCGATGAAGGTGGCGAAGGCGAGAACCATGAGGGCAAACTCTTCCGCCGGGCCGAACTTCAGGGCAAATTCCGCCAGCGGCGGGGCAAAGAGCGTGAAAAGAATGACGGAAATCGTCCCGCCTATGAATGAGGCGATCGCCGCTGCCGTCAGCGCCTTGTCGGCGCGGCCTGACATGGCCAGGGGGCGTCCGTCAAACACCGTCGCCACCGCTGTGGAGGCACCTGGTATGCCGAGCGTAATCGAACTTATCGCACCGCCATACATGGCGCCGTAATAGACGGCGGCCAGGAAGATGATCGCGGCCGTCGGGGGGACAAGAAACGTAATGGGCAGCAAAATGGCGACGCCGTTAACCGAACCAAGGCCCGGCATTGCGCCCACAAACAAACCGACCACGCACCCGATGATGATCATCATCAGGTTGATCGGTTCAAACGCCTGCGCGAGCCCGCCCGCCAAAGATACGAGGATGGTTTCCATGCCCCTTAACCCTCCTCAGTGCCCGGTTGCGGGTCGATGAACTTGTGGGCCAACCACCCCGAGACGGCCACAATGACTGCGGCGCCCAGCATGTAGGCCCAGAAGTGGTTCGTGCCGTACATGATGTCGAACACCGGATAGAACCATTCCTCGGTAATCGCCTTCGGCAGCGGTATCTGGAGCGCCCACTCAAACATGCCAAACACGAACAAAGGCGTGCCGCCCACCAGACAAACGGTGATGCCCCACGGGTGCCGGCCGATGACCTTCACGTAGAACAGCATGAAGGCAAAGAGCGAAATGTACATCCCCACCAGATGGATCCCGATGAGGAGGCCCAAAAGCGCCGCAACCGAGACCCCCACGACCGTCAGCGCGGGCCCGGAGATATAAGGCTCTTCGGAGCGCGATTCCGGCGTGGCTCTTCTGAACCACCTGTAAAGCGTTGCCAGGGAAGCGAGGAGAAGGCCAATGGACAGCCAGAATGGCCAGAAACCGGACCCGGGGCCTTTGTTAGGCACCCAGCTTATCGAGAGGCCATCGGTCGAAGACCACATGAGGCCCAGCGACAGCAGGACCGTCGCGATTGCCATTAGGAGTTCAGCCTGTCGAACCGTCATGGTCTTTGCCCACCTCTTTAAGACCTGTGCGCCCGAACTGCAGACGGCCTGGACCAGTCCACCCCCTATTCGGTCGCAGAATACTTCAATTACGGCGTCGGATTGACTGCCGGGCAGCCCTGAGAAGGGTTGCCCGGCAGGACATGTGCTGTGGTGCGATTACTCGCCGGTGATCGCAGCTGCGCCCACCGATTCGATGAGCTCTTGGTGACGGCGGCCTTGCTCTTCGTGGAACTTGGCCAGGTCAGCACCCGCAACCCACTCCTCGCAGGTCAGGCCGTCTTCCTTGCAGAACTTCTGCCACTCGTCGGACTCAAACAGTGTCTTGAAGAGATTGATGTACCAATCTTGAGCTTCCTTGGACATTCCGGGAGGGCCGTTTACCGAACGTTGCATGAAGTAAACGATGTCGTGCCCCAGTTCCTTTGCGGTCGGAACATCAGGATAAGCCGCCATGCGCTCCGGTGTGAACTGAACCAAAGGCTTGGATTTGCCGGCCCGCATAAACTCGTTTTGCTCTGCCGGGTTGTTCACTGTTGAATCGATATGATTACCAACCAGGTTCTTGGCCACGGTGCCACCGCCCGGGAAGGGGATGTAGGTGACTTTGTAGCCAAACTCTTTCTCCATCATGGCGGTCAGAATGGAGTCTTCTTGACCGGAACCGGTGCCACCAACTTTCCAGGCGTTTCCGGCAGATTTCACGGCCGAGACATAGCTTTCCAGGCTGGTGATGTCTTTGCGATCGGTGTTTACCCAGAGCAGGAAGGTGTCCAGCGCCATGCGCCCGATCGGCGTAAAGGTGGAGATATCAACGCCGAGATCTTTTTGAATGATCGGCGTGGTGTAGAAAGAGTTCAAGGTGACCAGGACGGTGTGGTCATCGCCGGCCTTGTCTTTCAGATAGCGCAGGGCTTCCGCACCTGAGCCACCCGGCTTGTTGATCGGAATAAACGGCCGCGGGGACAGTTTCTTCTTCTCAATCAAACCCTGCAGCAGTCTGGCAATCTGGTCGGCGCCGCCGCCCGTGCCAGCCATGATGATGAATTCAACCGGTTTCTTGGGCGACCATGCGGCTTCGGCGCGCTCAATCATCCCTCCGATCGCGGTTACGCTCAGAGCAACGCTCAACGCCGCCCCTGCGAGTAATTTGCCAAGCAATTTCATGATTTGATTATCCTCCCAAATCTTGCGGGCACAAAAGTTCCGACTATCTGCCGCCGATGCCCGGCTTCGTTTTGAACGGAGCAATGCAACCCCGCTCAACCACCTTACCCACAATCGGAAGAGGATTGGTATTGTTAATATTCCCTCTTCAGCCTGGTCAGGACCGACAACAACGGCTATGGCATGTGGTATACCAGATGACGGGTTCTTTCAAGCCCTAAGCCGAAAACGAAGCAGAAACAGGCAGAAAATTGTAAGTCTTGCGGGGATTCAATTGTCGAATGCGCCGTCAGGTAGAGGTCCAGCGTCAAGGCATTCCCACGTATTCTGCGGGGTTCACTTGGCTATGGAGAGCGTTGCGGTTTCGGGCGCGGGAGCGGCAGACCGCCGGCTGAGTAGGCGTTTTGCGCCTTTGCGGGCTCACCGTCGGTGCTGGGTTTGAGGTCCGGAACGGACTGGGTGAGGGTGGCCACCGTCTCGTCGTTTGCGGAAGCGGTTTGCTCTTCATCCGGAGTGGGCGTGGGGGCCAGCGGTTCGGATTTGATCTTGGTGGTGGGCGCGGCCGCTGCGGCAGGTTCTATGGACGCTTCGGCGCTTTGTGACGCTTCGGCCTGCTGCTTGGCTTCCTCGCGCCGTTTTGCGGCAATCTTGCGCCACACCCTGACCTTCTGATTGTGCTCTGCCAGCGTTTTGGAGAAGGCGTGGCCACCGGTGCCATCAGCCACGAAGTAGAGGTCGGCGGTCTCAAGAGGATCCAATACCGCAGCAATCGCCGCTTCGCCGGGGTTGGCGATCGGCGTCGGGGGAAGCCCGTTGATCTGGTAGGTATTGTAGGGTGTTTTCTTGTCGATCTCGCTGCGCAGAATGGGCCGTCCCAGTTTTCCTTGTCCGCCGACCAACCCATAGATGATGGTGGGATCTGACTGCAGCCGCATGCCCTTACGCAGGCGGTTCACAAAGACCGAAGCGACCCGCCGGCGTTCTTCGGCAACACCGGTCTCTTTCTCAACAATTGAAGCAAGTATCAGCGCCTCGCCGGGCGTCTTTATCGGAAGGTCTGATGCCCGGGTTTCCCAGAGCTTCTCGACGATTTTCTTCTGCGCCGCCCGCATGCGTTCCAGCACCTGATTGCGGTCTTCGCCACGGCTGAAGCGATAGGTTTGCGGCAACAAGCTGCCTTCTGCGGGAATGTCCAAGATCTCGCCGGTAAGATCTGATTTGGCCATTAAACGGCCGACGATCTGCTGGCTCGTGAGACCTTCTGGGATTGTGATCTGATAGGTGACCACGTCACCGCGCACCAATTTGTCCAGTACTTGAGCCATGCTCGCGCCGGGCTCAAAGCGGTACTCCCCAGCCTTGAGTTTGCTCTGGGCCTGCTTTGCCAGGACGCCGGCCTGAAACACCAGCTCATTGGAGATGACGCCTTCCGCATAGAGCGTCTTGGCGATCGCGCTCGTCCCCGATCCCCGTTTGATCGCAATATCCTTGGCCTCTTTTAAGGGGCCAGCCACGGTGAACTGCTGCGTGCTCCAGTGCAGCGCCACAAATCCGGCGACACCCAAAAACACAAAGAACATGAAAAGATTGAGCACGCGGAGCAGGACAGGGCGCTTGCGCCGTTTCTTCGGCGGCGGACCATCGTCAAACCCGCCAGGGGGTGTGGCGTCTCGGGCCGGCACCCGCAAGGAGCGGTCGCGACGCTGAGGCCGCGCAGGATCTGGGATGGTTCGACCGCGTTTCACCTAATGCACTCCGCCTGCTTGGCGGTCCTCAATCGGCGAACCGTTTGAGAACCAGCGATGCATTTGTGCCACCAAAACCAAATGAATTGGACAGAACTGTGTTGATTGGCTTTTCTTTTGCCTGGTGCGGCACTAGGTCAATGCCGGTCTCAACCGAAGGATTGTCCAAGTTCAGCGTCGGCGGAGCCACGTTGTCGCGAATGGCCAAGGTGGAGAAAATCGCCTCCACAGCCCCGGCAGCGCCGAGCAAATGGCCGATGGCCGATTTGGTTGAGGACATGGTCAGGCCCTTGCCATTGTCGCCGTAGAGGCGCTCAACGGCACCCAGTTCAATCTCATCGCCCAAGGGTGTGGAGGTTCCATGGGCATTCACGTAATCAAGCTCATTCGGCGCGATGCCGGCGCGCTCGATCGCGGCCTTCATGGAGCGGTAGCCGCCGTCCCCGTCGGACGCCGGGGCGGTGATGTGATAGGCATCACCGGACAGGCCGTACCCCACAACTTCGGCATAGATCTTTGCGCCGCGCGCTTTGGCGTGCTCCAGCTCTTCCAGAACAACAACGCCGGCGCCATCGCCCATCACAAAGCCGTCCCGATCCTGATCGTAAGGACGTGAGGCTTTCTCAGGGGTGTCGTTAAAGTGGGTGGAGAGCGCCTTGCAGGCGATAAAGCCGGCGATCCCAATGCGGCAGACCGCAGCTTCAGCGCCTCCTGCGACCATCACGTCTGCGTCCCCCAGTGCAATAAGCCGCGAGGCATCTCCAATCGCATGGGCGCCGGTGGAGCATGCGGTCACCACTGCATGGTTGGGTCCTTTGAAGCCATAGCGGATCGACACATAGCCTGAGACCAGATTGATCAGTCGGCCTGGAATAAAGAACGGGCTGACGCGGCGCGGACCCTTCTCCTCCAACAGGAGTGCGGTGCTGGCAATACCGTCCAGACCGCCGATGCCGGAGCCGATTAGAACGCCCGTGCGACACTGGTCTTCGTACCCGTCGGGAGACCAGCCGGCATCTTCGACCGCTTCAATGGCGGCCGCCATGCCATAGAGGATGAAATCATCCACTTTGCGCTGCTCTTTGGGCTCCATCGCCCGGTCGGGATTGAATGTTCCGTTGGAGCCGTCGCCGCGCGGCACATGGCAGGCCACTCGGCATGCCAAGTCATCGGTCTTAAACCCTTGCATCTCGCCGGCACCTGATTGGCCTTCCAGCAAGCGGGACCAACTGGCTTCTACCCCATCGGCAAGCGGGGAGACCATGCCGAGCCCCGTGATCACGACCCTACGCATTTCCACGTCCTTGGTATTTGTTGTTCAGATCCACCATATGACAATGGCGGCACGCGGGCTAGCCACGCCCCGCCATCGGAGCCGTTTGCTCAGCGGTGAGAGGTCCCACCGCTGCCCGCCTTTTTAGGCAGAGTTTTCTGCAATGAACTTGCAGGCATCGCCTACAGTCTGGATGTTCTCAGCAGCATCGTCCGGGATCTCGATGCTGAACTCTTCTTCAAAGGCCATCACAAGCTCAACCGTATCCAGGCTGTCTGCGCCCAAATCGTCGATGAAGCTTGCGCCTTCGGTTACTTTATCTTTGTCGACGCCAAGATGCTCTACGACGATCTTCGACACCCGCTCTAAAACATCACTCATCAGTTCAGTCCTCAATATTTAATCGTGAAGCATCTACCCCCCATCGGGCAGGATGCGTGGCCTTGTGCTGGGCCGGGAACCAAGGTCCTGCGTAGCGGTACTTCCGCCACGTGACCAGCGCGCACCTTTTGGGACAATAGAATCGCGACCCGGATACCAGAATTCCGCTGGGTGCTTACCACAATTCCCGTAAGAAATCCAAGTGCCACGTGTTGCTGTACAGCCGCATGACTGTTTGCGCCGCAATTCCGCAGAATTCGCCCTTTTGTCAGCGGTTTAGTGTCCTAAACCTGGCCCTTTCTCAGATCATTGCCATTCCACCGTTCACGTGCAGGGTCTGGCCCGTGATGTAGGCCGCTTCGTCGCTGGCCAAAAACAGCACAGCGGACGCAACTTCATCACCGTGACCCAGCCTGCCCGTGGGGATCGTGGTCAATATGGTCTCGCGTTGTTTGTCGTTCAAGGCATCGGTCATGGGGGTTTCGATGAAGCCCGGGGCCACGCAGTTGACGGTGACGCCGCGGCTCGCAACTTCCTGGGCGAGTGCCTTGGACATGCCTACGGTGCCGGCTTTGGAGGCAGCGTAATTGGCCTGGCCCGGATTGCCCATTGTGCCCACAACCGACGTGATGGAGATGATCCGCCCGTGACGCTTCTTCATCATTCCGCGCAGGCTGGCCCGGGCAAGTCTGAACGAGGAGTTGAGGTTGACCTTCAGCACCTCATCCCAGTCTTCGTCTTTCATCCGCATGGCAAGGCCATCGCGCGTGATGCCGGCATTGTTCACCAAGATGTCGACGCCGCCCATGGCCTCTTCAGCGGTGGGAATCAGCGCAGCGACAGCCTCTTCGTCGGCCAGGTTGCAGGGCAGAACGTGAACCCGGTCACCGAGCTCTGCCGCCAGTTCGGCCAGCACGGCCTCGCGGGTGCCTGATATCCCAACTGTTGCGCCTGCACCGTGCAGCGCCTTGGCAATGCTGGCGCCGATGCCGCCGGTGGCGCCGGTCACAAGGGCGCATTTGCCATCTAGATTGAACATGGACTGAACCTCCCGATCTTAAGTGTTAGCCCCCGAAGGCGGCAATGTCTTCTGGCGTGCCCAGTGCACTGGCGGCAAGCTCGCGGTCAATGCGCTTGGCGAGCCCGCTCAACACCTTTCCGGCGCCCAGCTCATAGAGCGTGGTGACCCCTTGAGCCGCCATAGCCTCAACACACTCGCGCCAGCGCACCATGCCGGTGACTTGCTGCACCAGGCTCTGGCGGATCTCATCTGGATCGCTGAGGGGGGACGCGCTCACGTTCGCCATAACAGGTACGACGGGAGCTTGCATGGTGACCTCGGCCAAAGCGCCGGCCATCACATCTGCGGCCGGTTGCATGAGCGCGCAATGGAAGGGTGCGCTGACCGGAAGCAACATGGCACGGCGGGCACCTTTCTCTTTTGCGAGTTCCACAGCGCGCTCCACGGCGGCCTTGCTGCCTGAGACCACCACTTGGCCCGGCGCGTTGTCATTGGCGGCCTGACACACTTCATCTTGCGCAGCGGCCTTGGCGACAGAATCGGCGTCGGCAAAATCAAGACCGAGAAGGGCCGCCATAGCGCCTTCACCCACGGGCACGGCCTGCTGCATGGCCTGGCCGCGGGTCTTCAGGAGCCGCGCCGTATCGGCCAGGGAAAAGACCCCGGCTGCGGCCAGGGCGGAGTATTCACCCAAGGAGTGGCCGGCAACGAACTTTGCCTGGGCCGCCAGATCGAGGCCCTTTTCGGCTTCCAGAACCCGCACAACGGCCATGGACACCGCCATGAGAGCGGGTTGGGCGTTTTCGGTCAGCGTGATCGCGTCGTCGGGGCCTTCCCACATGATCGTCGAGAGCTTTTGAGACAGCGCCTCGTCCACCTCATCAAAAACCGCCTGTGCTTGCGGAAAGTTGTCTGCCAAGGCCCGGCCCATGCCGACAGCCTGGCTGCCTTGTCCGGGAAACGTGAACGCCGATGTCATGAAAGAAAACCCTGATGTCTCGAAGTTGGCGCGAGACATCGGGGTTTGAGGTGGGCTTGTCAAGCCGGGAGAGAGAAAATTTAAACACCGCTCACCCCGGGGAGATCCGGCCTGACCATATAGAGGGGGGCAAGAAGCGCGGAAGGAGGTCGCGGCAACTCGGCAGAACGATCAGGCGACCAAATCTCCCCGGGCTAGCGCTGGGAATTCGATCATGACCGTCATGTAGGGAGACGGTCGTGCCCATACCAATAAACTCAGCGTCACTAAACCGTGGTAATCGTGTCATCGGGCGTGTAGGGGAGGACACCGCCTGATCGCGAGAGGTGCCAGATGCTCAAATTCGGAACCAAACAAGCCTACGAAGACGCTCGGGACATTGTCTATGAAGCGCTCCAGCCCACCTTGCAGCATGCCTGGCCCGTGCTTGCAGCCGAGCTGGGGTGTGAGGTTTGGGTGAAGCACGAGAACCATACCCCACTCGGTGCGTTCAAGGTGCGGGGCGGTCTGGTCCATATGCGCCGGCGCGTGGCGCACGGGAAGACCAATGGCGTGATCACCGCCTCAACCGGCAATCATGGCCAGTCCATCCCTTATGCGGCCAAGCGCGAGGGCGTTCCGTCTGTGGTGGTGGTGCCGGAGAACAACTCCAAGGAAAAGAACGCGGCCATGCGTGCGCTTGGCACTGAGTTGATCGAAACCGGGCATGACTTCATCGCCTCCAAAGCCGCAGCTGAGCGCATCGCCGAAGAACGAGGTCTCGATATGGTGGCCTCGTTTCAGGAAGATTTGGTGCAAGGGGTCAGCACCTATGCCCAGGAGCTCTTCCAGGCGGCCGGAGAGTTGGATGCGGTTTATGTGCCCATCGGGCTGGGCTCAGGTATTTGCGGAACGATGGCCGCGCGCGACCTCCTGGGGCTCAAGACCCAAGTGATCGGCGTGGTCTCAGAACGCGCTAATGCCTACCGCCTGTCATTTGAGGCGGGTAAGCCCGTGGGCACCAATGCGGCGGACAGTTTTGCCGAAGGCATGGCGGTGCGTGAGCCCCATCCGGTCGCGGTTGAGGCCATAAACGAAGGCGTGGAGCGCGTGGTTGAGGTCCGCGAGGACACGATCGCCGAAGCCATGCGGCTCTTGTTCCGGGCGACTCACAACATCGCGGAAGGTGCTGGCGCCGGTGCTCTGGCTGCGCTGTTGCAGGAGCGCGAACAGATGGCCGGCAAACGCGTCGGTGTGATCCTGAGCGGTGGCAATATTGACGCAGAACGCTTCGCTATGGTGCTCGGCGGCGAGACGCCCGTAGTGGGCTGAGCGTTACGGCCAGGTGCCTTTGAACGGCGTCTTCAGGGCGCGTTCCACCAGCTCCAAGTGGTCTTGGCCGTAAAACATGTCACCATCAACAAAGTAGGTGGGCGAACCGAACAGGTTCCGGTCAATCGCTTCGCGGGTATTCGCTTCTTGGGCCGCCTGGATCTCCTCGGTTGCTGCCGCTTGCTGAAGGGCGGCGGCGTCGTGGCCGGTTTGCTCGGCCAGTGCGGCCAGCAGCGCATGGTCTGAGAGGTCCGCATCATCGCGCCAATGGGCCTCCAGCATGGCATGGGACAGCCCATCCACATTTCCGCCATCCTTCGCGCTGGCGATGAGCATGCAGTTGGCGAAGATGTAGTCATTGTCATGATAGGTGGGGCGCATGGGGATCACGGGCGCATTGCGCACCTCAGACCAGCGCGCGATCTCGCGCCTGAAAAAATAGGCCCGGTGGGCGTCGCTGCGCGCATGGAACCCTGGGGCGCCTATGGCGCTTAACAGGGCGTTCAGATTGAACGGCCGGTGGACGATTTCCGCACCCGCCGCATCGGCGATCTGTTTGAAGCGCGCCGAGCCCAGATAGGCGAACCCGGAATGGGCGGAATAAAAATACTCAAGCTTAGCCATTGGATACCTTGTGGTGATGAGGGAGTTGTCCGATGATGCAACACCTATTGGAGTTCGCCCCAAGAGACAATGTTCTGGCGGCCTCTCCCGGCCTTAAGGAGAAGAAAAATGAGCGAGCGCGATCAACTGTTAAAATGGATTGAGGACGAAGAAGAGGCCATCATCGGGTTCTTCCAGGAGTTTGTCCGTCGGCCATCTCCCAACCCGCCTGGCGACACCACGGAGGCGGTCAGCCATATCAAGAGCTTCCTGGAGGCAAATGATCTGGCCTACCGGATCATCGATCCACAACCACTGTTTGCCAACGTGGTGGCTTCGTTCGATGCGCCTGCAGCCGGGCGGCATCTTGTTCTCAATGGACACATCGATGTGTTCCCGGTGGGCGAGGACCCGGATGCGGAAGGCTGGACCACCGCGCCCTGGGGTGGTGAGATCAGGGACGGCAAGCTCTATGGCCGCGGCGCCTGTGACATGAAGGCGGGCACCAGCGCATCTATCTGGACCTATGCCTTGCTGCATCGGATTAAAGATAAGCTGAAAGGCAAGCTGACGCTCACCTGCGTCTCTGATGAAGAGACGTTTGGACCGTGGGGTGCGCGTTATCTGATGGAGCATCATCCGGAGGTGCATGGAGATTGCTGTTTGAACGGCGAGCCCTCCAGCCCGTATTCCATTCGCTTTGGGGAGAAGGGACCTATCTGGCTCAACTTCACCATTCGCACGCCTGGCGCGCACGGTGCCTATACCCATTCAAGCCCGAGCGCTACGCGGATCGCAGCCAAACTGATCGGCGCCCTGGAAGCCTTGGAGGAGATGAGTTTCGACTATCCCGACAACGTGCGTACCGCCTTGCTGGAGGGGCAGCAGGCTGCGGACACGGCCATGGGAGAGGGCGCCTCGGAAATCCTGCCCAAGGTGACCTTGAACATCGGCACCATCAAGGGCGGCCTGAAGGTCAACATGGTGCCGGGTGAGTGCAGCTTTGAGGCGGACATCCGCCTGCCCGTGGGCGTGGCCAAGGAGACGGTCATGGCGCGGGTCGAGGAGATCGCAGCCGAGTTTCCCGTGGCCATGTTTGAGGAGATCAACTGCAACCTGCCCTCATACTGTGACCCTTACGGTGATATGATGGGCATCATCCAGAAGAACGTGGAAGAGCTTAAAGGGTTCACCCCAAGGCCGGTGGTGAGTCTGGGCGGCACCGACGCAAGGCTGTGGCGGTATATTGATGTGCCGGCCTATGTGTATGGGCCGTTTCCCGCCAATATGGGCGCTGCGGACGAATATGTGGAAGTGGAGGAGTATCTCCACATCGTGCGCACCCATGTGCTTTCGGCTTACGATTATCTGACAAGTTAGATTTCGCGAGGTAAATCAACGACTTGGCCTTGGGTGCTGCCGGGTTGATTCATCTGCTTGCAATGCCGATTCAAGTGCTTGAAAGATTGAATCAAGAGCGCCGCGAAAGTGCCGGGTACTGGCCGCTCCGGCGCTTTCCGCTCGTCTGGGCGGGCGCCATAATGGACTCAGGATGAGCCAAACGTGCGGCCGGTGTTGCGGTCCGAAGTGCGTGCAAAAAACGCGCTGAGCGCGATCCTCAGGCGTCGTAATCCAGAGAGTACCCGGTGCCCCGGACAGTCCGGATAGGGTTCGGCTTGCCCGGTTGGTTGAGCGCCTTGCGCAGGCGCCCCACATGCACATCCACGGTTCTGAAGTCGATCTCAGAATCGTGCCCCCAAACCCGGTCCAACAACTGCTCCCGGCTCCAAACCCGGCCTGGCCGTTCGATCAACACAGTGAGCAGACGATACTCGGTTGGCCCCAACTTGTGGAGCTTCCCGCCGCGGGTCACCTTATGTTGCTCGGCATCGAGCACGATGTCTCCATAGCTCATTTGCTCGCCCATGGAACTGGGGCGCGTGCGCCTCAACATGGCGCGCACCTGGGCCAGAAGCACAGTCACGGAGTAGGGTTTGACCACGTACTCATCTGCACCAGTGTCGAGCCCGCGGATCCGATCAGCGTCCTCGCCGCGCGCGGTGAGCATGATGATGGGGATGTGCTTGGTGCGGTTGTGCCGTTTCAGCTGTCGGCACACTTCGATGCCGGAAACGTGGGGCAGCATCCAATCGAGAATGATGAGATCGGGCTCTTCCTCATCGGCCAGCAGAAGCCCTTCCTCGCCATCGCCGGCGGCAACCACGCGAAGGCCTTCCTTTTGAAGATTGTAAGACAGGAGTTCGCGTTGAGCGGCCTCGTCTTCAACAACCAGAACACTTGCGTCTGAATAAGCTAGCATTGTCGTGGTCCTCAGTGCCTCGAGGCCTCAGGCTCAGCCGACATGTAACTCGTCATGTCGCTCTTGGGACGATCTTCGTCGAGCTGGGTCCCGGTCACCAGATAGTAAACTTGTTCGGCAATGCCTGTGGTGTGGTCGCCCATCCGCTCAATGTTCTTGGCGATGAACAACAGGTGCAGGCATGGCGTGATGTTACGCGGGTCTTCCATCATGTAGGTGAGGAGTTCGCGGAACAGGGTGTTGTGCAACTGGTCGACTTCTTCGTCGCGCAAACGAAGGTCTTCAGCCGTCTGGCTGTCGCGCGCCACATAGGCGTCCAAGACGTCGCGGACCATGTCCTGAACCAGCTTGCTCATGCGTTTGATCGTTGTCCGGTAGGAGCCGATCTGGGGCGCTTGGGCCAGCACACTGGTGCGCTTGGCGATGTTCTTGGCATAATCGCCGATGCGTTCCAGGTTGGCCGCAACTTTCAGGGCGGTCACCACCGCGCGCAGGTCCTCCGCCATGGGCTGGCGCAACGCCAGCGTCCGGATGGTCAACTCGTTGATCTGAACTTCCAGATCATCCACGCGCCTGTCGTTTCCGCGAATCTTCTCGCCCAGTTCAACATCGCGATCCATCAACGCCTGGACGGCTTCGCTGATTTGGGTTTCCACAAGGCCCCCCATCTCCAGCAGAAGACTCTCGATTTGTCCAAGATCGTCGTCGAAGGACTTAACGATATGTCCGCTTTCCATCAGTGTGCTCCGTTAGCCTATGCGGCCAGTAATGTAGTTTTGCGTGCGCTCGTCTTTCGGGGCCTGGAAGATCTGGTCGGTCTCGCCGTATTCCACCAGGTAACCGAGGTGGAAGTAAGCCGTGCGCTGAGAGACCCGTGCGGCCTGCTGCATGGAGTGGGTCACGATCACGATCGTGTAGTTTTGACGAAGTTCTTCGATCAGTTCTTCCACAATGGCGGTGGCAATCGGGTCGAGCGCCGAGCAAGGTTCGTCCATCAGGATCACGCTTGGGGAAATGGCGATGGCGCGGGCGATGCACAGGCGCTGCTGCTGACCGCCGGACAGGCCGGTGCCCGGCTCATGCAGGCGGTCATGCACCTCTTTCCACAAACCGGCGCGCTTCAGCGAGTTCTCCACGATCTCGTCCATATCGCTCTTGGAGCTGGCGAGGCCATGAATGCGCGGCCCATAGGCGATGTTCTCATAAATGCTCTTCGGGAAGGGGTTCGGCTTTTGAAACACCATGCCCACCCGTGCTCTGAGCTCAACCACATCCACATCCGGGTCATAAATGTCGATGCCGTCCACGATGATGTTGCCGGTCACCCGGGCGATGTCGATCACATCGTTCATCCGGTTCAGACAGCGCAGGTATGTGGACTTGCCGCAACCGGACGGTCCGATCAACGCGGTCACGTGGTTGCTCAGAATGTCCACGTTAACGTCAAACAGGGCCTGCTTGTCGCCATAAAAGACACAGACGTCGCTTGAGGAGATTTTCGTACTTTGGTCCAATGCAAGGTCCTGCCTGCTGCTTGTAAGGGGGCGATCCGTCTTTGTACGCAATCCCGTTGCATCGGTCGAGTTCCCGTTGGTCTTGGCTTCGGGAGCCTTTGCCTTGCCCTTTGGCGCGGGTTTGGCCTTGCCGGATTTCTTCTTCGACGTTGAGGGAGTTACATCAGCCATTTTGCGTACACCTTGCTTTTAAAGCTGTTGAATTGGATTACCAGCGGCGCTCAAACTTCTGTCTGAGATAGATCGCTGTGGCGTTCATGATGAAGAGGAACCCAAGCAGAATGAGAATGGCTGCCGAGGTGCGAGAGACAAATCCACGTTCCGGACTGTCAGCCCAGGAGAAGATCTGGGTGGGCAGTGCGGTGGCAGGCTCCAGAATGCCGATGCTCTCAATGCTCGGGATAAAGGCGTTCATGCCGATGAGCAGGAGCGGGGCCGTTTCACCCAGGGCCTGAGCCAAGCCGATGATCGTACCGGTCAGAATACCGGGCATGGCCAAGGGCAACACGTGGTGCGTAATCACCTGGTGGCGCGAGGCGCCCACGCCCAGAGCCGCTTCCCGGATGGACGGCGGCACGGCCTGCAGGGCAGCGCGGGTGGCGATGATGATGGTTGGCAGTGTCATCAGCGACAACACCATGCCGCCCACCAAGGGGGACGAGCGGGGCATGCCAAACGTGCCCAGGAACACCGCCAGACCCAGAAGGCCGAACACCACGGACGGCACGGCGGCCAGGTTGTTGATGTTCACTTCGATGAGGTCGGTGAATTTGTTCTTCGGTGCGAACTCTTCCAGGTAAATGGCCGCTGCGATGCCCGCAACGAAGCTTAAGAGGAAGCACACCACGAGAGAGAAGAACGAACCGGCGATGGCGCCCAGCAGGCCCGCCTGTTCGGGGAACCGGCTGTCGGCATTTGTGAAGAGCTCAATGCTGAAGTTGGACTGCAGCAGGTTTCTCTCCGCCAGGCTGTCGTACCAGGCGAACACCTTGGGGTCGCCGAAGCGCGGGTTGTCAATCATGGCCTCGCCGGTGCGGAACAGGTTATCGAAGTTCTGCGATACCGGGACCTTGAGCTGCAACGTCTTGCCGATCAGCGCAGGCGCCTCGACCACCGTTTGCTTGACCGTATCGGCGGCGTCCGGCGCGAGGATGTCGCGGGTAATGGTTGGAGAGGCCCGCGGGAAGATGGCCCGAATGGCTTCCGCCAACATGGGCGCAAAGTCACCGCCGGCCGGATCTTCAGCATTGACCAGTTCCGGGTTGATGAAGATCGTCAGGTTGGCGGCGGTCTTGCCATCTTCCAGGCTGAGAAGCCTGCGTTGCTTCAACTGCTCACCCAATTGCTGCTGGCCGCGTGAGAGCGCCTCAATCTGCCTTGGGATCACGCCCTTATGGAGCTGATCGTAAGGATCTGAGAGCGGTACGGCGTACGAGATGTTCTGGCCGATCAGCTCCGGGTTCTTCAAAATGTGTTTGCGTACGTTGAACGGCGCCCCGGAGCTCATGATCTTATAGAGCTGACGCTTGTCGCTCCGGCTGGTCACATCCGGGAAGTATTTGGCGAACGCATCCCGCGTGATCTTGCGGAAGTTGCCCTTGCCGGGATCTTCCCGGGACACAAGGCTCGGATCGATGAACAGATCGAGCGCTACCTTGGTGGTCTGGAAAGCCGGAAGACCGGTGCTCACAAGCGACGAGAGCAGGATGAGCAGCAACACGACGCCGGTGCCGATCGAGCCAAGGCCGACCCATTGCAGGATCCTGTCGTGCATGTAGCGACGCTTAACCCGTTTGCGGGCCGAAGCAGAGCCCCAGTCATGAGAGCGAATGGGACCGGGAGGGCTATGTAAGGCGGTATCACTCATAACGTTCCCTGTACTTTCTGACGACCCGCTGAGCGAGAATGTTGAGCATGAGGGTGACCACGAACAGCACCAGGCCGAGGGCGAAGGCTGCCAGCGTCTTCGGATTGTCGAACTCTGTGTCGCCGATCAGCAATGTGACGATCTGCACGGTGACCGTGGTGACCGGTTCCAAGGGGTTCATGGTGAGCGTGGCGATGATGCCTGCGGCCATCACAACGATCATGGTTTCCCCGATGGCCCGACTGGTAGCGAGCAGAATGCCGCCCATGATGCCCGGCAGGGCTGCGGGCAAAAGCACCTTGATGATGGTTTCCCCTTTGGTCGCGCCGAGCCCATAGGAGCCGTGGCGCATGGCGTCCGGGACAGAGGAGATGGCGTCATCGGACAGCGATGACACAAACGGGATGAGCATGATCCCCATCACCGCACCCGCGGCCAAAGCACTGTTGGGCGCAATATCGAGACCGATGGTGGCGCCAAACTCCCGCATGGAGGGCGCGACCACAAGGACGGCGAAGAAGCCGTAGACAACGGTCGGGATGCCGGCCAGGATTTCCAGCACGGGCTTGATGGCCTTGCGGAACCTCGGACCGGAGTATTCGGTGAGATAGATCGCCGAGAACAGGCCAAGCGGCGTTGCCACCGACATGGCCAGAAAGGCGATCTGCAGCGTGCCGATGAAGACCGGAATGGCCCCGAAGGCGCCGCCACCGGTGACCTGGTCGGCGCGGATTGCGATCTGCGGCTCCCAGTTCAAGCCGAAGAAGAACTCCAGGGGAGACACCAGATCAAAGAACCGCAACGCCTCAACCAAGAGCGAGACGACGATCCCGAAGGTGGTGAGGATGGCGATGACCGAGCACACGACCATGATGCCATCCATGATGCGTTCTACCCGGTGACGGGCGCGGAAACGGCCGGAGATCTTGGAGCGTGTAAAAAGGAGTGCAATCAGGCACATGGCCAGCGCAACGGCCACCATGGACCAGCGCGATATGGAGTACCAGCTGTTGTAGCGTTCTGCTGCTGCGATAATGTGCGGCTCTGGATCCCCAAAAATGTTGCCCGCAGCAACCGAGCGCACCTCGCTGAGCACCAACGACAACTGGGCTTGATCCATGCCCTCGACTTTGTCGGCCGGCAGAGAGCTCAACAGAAGATTGTCTATGACGGTGCCTTGAAACAGCAACCATAAGAGAACGACGATGATCGAGGGAATGCCGATCCAGGCGGCAATGAACCCGCCGTGAAAGTTTGGCAAGGAGTGAAGCTCTGAGAGCTTGCCCACACTCGTTTGCGCTTTGGACCGGCCTGCGTAAAAGCCGGCAAGCGAAATAATCGCAATGGCCAGAAATAGGTAGCCAACCATGACTCGTCCCCGCTCAAAGGAAGTATGTCAGTGGCGGATTGGACTGTGCGGTCGTTTGTGTTTGCGCCGCGTTTTATTCCCAGCCCGCCTCCCAAGTCGTCAAATTAGGCGGCTGAGGATGGCAGCAGGTGCCGCCATCCTCGAAATTTTGGTGCTCTAAGGCGAAAGCCTTAGGAGCCGGCTTCCATCTTCTTGCCTTTACGGGCAGCTTCCTGAGTGGACTTGAACTGCTCGTCCGGAAGAACAACCAGACCGCGCTCGGACAGGTAGCCACCAGGGCCCATGGCGCCGTCGCTCACATACTCGGTGATGAAGTCGTCCATGCCTTTGATGACTTTCCGGTGTGCGTTCTTGATGTAGAAGTACAGCGGACGGGAGATGCCGTAAGAGCCGTCACCAATGGTTTCCATGGAAGGCTGAACATTGGAGATGGCCACCGGCTGAAGCTGGTCTTGGTTTTCGAACAGGAACGAGTAACCGAAGATACCCATTGCTTTCGGGTCGGCAACCAGACGCTGAACGATCAGGTTATCGTTTTCGCCGGCTTCGATGAACGGACCGTCGGTGCGCATGGAGGTGCAGTCGTTCTTAACGGCTGTCTTCATGGCTTTTTTGTCGGCCGTCTTCTTCATGTTGGCCCAGAAGTCCATTTTGCCTTTGCCGCAAACATAATGGAACACGAGCTCAACGAACGCGTCGCGCGTACCGGAGGTCGGCGGGGGGCCGTACGCTACGATTGCATCATCGGGAAGCGAGCTGTCGATGTCGCTCCACTTTTTGTAAGGGTTGTCAACGAGCTTGCCGTCAACCGGTACCTTTGCAGCCAGTGCCTGATAGATCTGAACTTTGGTCAGGTCGATCTTTTTGCCCTTGCGGGAGTTGGCCAGAGACAGACCATCATAGCCGATCAGAACTTCGGTGACGTCGTTGACGCCGTTTTTCATGCAAAGGTCTTGCTCAGACTTTTTCATCGCGCGCGATGCGCCGGTGATGTCGGGATAAGCTTCGCCGATGCCTTTGCAGAAGATTTTCATTCCGCCGCCGGTACCGGTCGACTCAACAGTTGGTGCGGTACCGCCTTTGTTGGCGAATTCCTCAGCAACAGCCTGTGTGTAAGGGAAAACCGTAGAAGATCCGACGATCTTGATCTGATCGCGGGCAACCGCTGCGCCGGAAGCTGCGGTGAGGGCGAATGCGCCCACCGCGAGTGCGGCGATGGAAGTGGTGGATTTAAACATGCCTGACGTCCTCCGTAATGGCGTGTAATGGCCGCGCAACCCGGGGAAATCTGCTGCCCCGCCGCGATCCAGGCCTGTTCGCTAACAGCCCTGTGAGAACGCTGTATGTCAGTTACATTACAGTTTTGTGACAGTCCTGAATTGGCTGATAAAAATGTTGATCAGGTGCTGGTTGTGGCGGGCAAAAGGACCGTAAAACTGCTGCCCACATTGCGCTCACTGTGAATCATCAGCCGGCCGCGGTGACGGCTGACGATGTGTTTAACGATGGCCAGACCGAGCCCTGTGCCTCCGATATCGCGCGAGCGGCTGTCGTCCACCCGGTAAAACCGCTCTGTTAAGCGCGGGATGTGTTCGGCGGGAATGCCGGGCCCGCGATCCTGCACCACAACGCTGAGCGCAGGGCCCCGCACCCCGGCGACGCGCTCCATTTCATCTATGGAAACGCTAACCTCCGTATCGGGCGCCCCATACTTGATGGCGTTCTCGATGAGGTTCTGGAACACCTGAATGATTTCATCTTCATCACCTGGAATGGGAGCGACCAAATCCGGGTGATGGAACACCACCTTTTTTTGGTCGTCCTCGGCCTGGGACGACAGCGTGGTGATCACCCGGCGCACGATCGACACCACATCTGCCATGCCGGTCGGGCGAACCCGTTCGTTCACCTCCACCTTGGAAAGCGAGAGCAGATCACCGATCAGGCGGTTCATGCGCTGCGCCTCGCGGTCCATGAGGTGCAAGAATCTCTCCTGTGCCGCGGCATCGTCTTTAGCGGGGCCTTGCAAGGTTTCAATGAAGCCGGAGAGGGCGGTGAGCGGGGAGCGCAGTTCGTGGCTCACATTGGCCACAAAGTCTGAGCGCATTTGCTCCGCCTCGCGCACGTGCGAGATGTCAGCCAGGCTGAGCACGGCCCGGGCACCGAAGATATCGTCCTCCGGCAAATGCGCGGCGCGCACCTGATAGGTGGTGGGCACCGGACGTTCCAGAACAATCACCGCTGATGTGCTCTCAACACCGGCCAATGCATCTTCGGTGGCTCTCAAGCAGTCCGGATGGCGGATGGCCCTTACGATGTTCTGGCCTTCCAATCCTTTACCGAAGATCTCCACGGCTTGAGGATTGGTCAGCACGATCTCCCGGTTCTCGCCGATCAGGAAGACGGCCTCGCTCAAGCCGTTTAAGATGTTCAAGAGAGAATTCTTGGCCACGTCACGTGCGTCCTGAGTTGAAACCAAACAGCCGGCTCAATAGCCCAGGCATCGGAAAAACGCTACCTGAAGCTTGCCTCATATAGGCCTGCAATGATTGCGCTCAAGAAGAAAGCGCCGAACACATAGAGCAAGACTTTGCCGGTCAGGGCCAATTTGCCCGCAGCGCTCCGCTTTGTCGCTGCCGCCTGAGATACCCCTTCAGCCGCGGCGGGGAGCGGCCTGATCCTGCGGTAAGCGCGCACCAAATGCGGCGATGCATCGCGCACGGCGAAAAACACACCGCCCAGCGCCAGCACTATCGGCAAACCGGTGAAGACGGACACCAAAAGCAGTCCCATGGTGAGTTTTGCCAGCTCCTCTATGGCGGGGCTTTTGCAACTGATGGATCCTGTGGAAAAGCTTGAACACATGTCGGGCTGGCTGAAGACGATCATCCCGAGAAAGCCGAGCGCCACCACCGCTAACGCCCCGTAGCAAACGATACGTAAGATCAAGAAGAGCGTGCGCATCAGCTAGGCCGCAACCTCCTCGGTGTGGAGCTGAAGACTGTCGGGCGGCAAGTCCGGCAGTCTTGCCGCAATGGCCGCCGCCAAGGTGTGCGCGCTCGCGGTTGCAAAGGCATCGGGCAAATCTCCCAACTCGCGCTCCCGGGTCACGAGCGCGATCTCCCGGTAAAAGCCGGCGAACGGCAGGGGGTGCACGTCAATCTCCATGCCCTCTGCAAGGCCATCCAGCAGCAGCGTTGGCGTCAGCAGGGTGAAGCCCATACCGGCGGCCACAGGCGCCATGACAATGCTCGACCGGTCGCCTTCGATGAAGCGGGGCAGGTTGACCCGCACCCGACTGAGATGCTGGTCAGTGCGCATGCCCACGACGGCCTCACGCGTAAACCGGACCATGGGCAGGGTCTTGGCCAGTGCCTCCAAGTCATCGAGCGGGCCTTTACAGCCCTTCGGCACCACCAGCAGAAACTGCTCGCGCAGGATCGGATAGCGGGCGAGGCCCTCAATCTCAAACAGGGTGTCGGAAGTGATGGCCAAGTCGGTCTTACGGCTGCGCAAAAGGTTCTGGTGGTCGCTGGAGAGCCCTGCGGTCAGGATCAGCTCGGGAATGTCGAAGCGGTCGCGCGCGAGACCCGCCAAAACGGGGCACAAGGTGGTGGCAATCGACGCCAGCATGGCGATGCGCAGTTGGGGCAGGGGAACAGATCCGATCTGGCGCACCTCGGCGCGCAGGCTCTCCACTTCGCTTAAGATGGTCATGGCCCGCTTGTGGAGCGCGATGCCCGACTTGGTCAGCTGAGCCGGGCGGGTGGTGCGATCGATCACCTGAACGCCCAGTGCCCGTTCCAGGCTTTGCAATTGTTGGGAGGCGGCTGATTGGGTGATGCCGAGCATCTCGGCTGCCTGGGTCACATGACGGGTTTCCACCACGGCCACGAAGACCTCAATCGCCCGGAACAGATTGAATTCAAAAGGATTTGTTTTTGCCATTGGCTTTGCAGGATTGACGAAACGGAGCGACGATCAAACATTAGTTTGTCTTATGAAGCAACTGGGCGATTGTGCGCCCAGCCCTGGCTGAGTGAAATGGGGGCATGACCAAACAGGACTCTTCGGCAGCCGGAACGGGACGGCGCCGCAGCGGTGGACGCGAGGCCAGGAAGGGTGGGCAACGCACTACTGCGCCATCTGGAGCGCCCTACATTGCGCGCAAGCTGGGCACCTTCGATGTGCTCGATGAGGAAGGGCTGAGCCTTTTGGAGGCCAACGCGGACCGGCTGCTGCAGGAAACCGGCATGGAGTTTGTGGACGATCCGGAGATCCTGCAGATCTTTCGTGACGGCGGAGCGGATGTCACCGGCACCCGGGTCCGCTTCCCGCTGGGCATGTGCCGCCAGATCATCCAGCGCTCTGCCCCGCGGAGCTTCACCCAACATGCCCGAAACCCGGATAAATCCGTGATTTTGGGCGGCGCAAACACCGTCCTGTGCCCGGCTTGGGGACCGCCCTTTGTGCATGACCTGGATACTGGCCGGCGCTATGCGGGAATTGCAGATTTTGAGGCCCTGGTGAAGCTGCATCAGATGATCCCGCATCTGCATCATTCCGGCGGTGTGGTGTGCGAACCGGTGGACCTTCCCGCCAACAAGCGGCATCTGGATATGCTCTACACCCACATACGTTACTCCGACCGTCCTTTCATGGGAGCCTTTATCGGCGAGCAGCGGGCGCAGGACGCCGTGGATATGGCGGCAATCGTGTTCGGCAGGCAGTTCCTGGAAAAGAACCCGGTGCTCTACTGCGTGAGCAACACCAATGCGCCGCTTGTCATGGATGCCAACATGTCCGGTGCGTTGAAGGTGTATGCGCGCAACAATCAGCCGGTGGCGACGACCCCCTGGACACTGGCCGGTGCCATGAGCCCGTGCACGGTGGCCGGCACATTGACCCAGGTTCTGGCCGAAGCTCTGGCTTCGCTCTGCCTGGTTCAAATGATCAATCCCGGCGCGCCATGTCTCATGGGCAGTTTTGCCAGCACCATGTCCATGCAGAGCGGTGCTCCAACCTTCGGAACGCCGGAAGCCGGCAAGATGGTGCTGGCGTCGGGCCAACTCGCCCGGCGTCTGGGCGTGCCGCTTCACACCGTGGGCACGCTGTCGGCCTCCAAGCTGCCCGATGCCCAATCGGAGCAAGAAGCCACCTGGGGTCTCCTGATGGCCATGTTCGCTGGCGCCAATCTGATCAACCATGCCACGGGCTGGCTGGAGGGGGGGCTGGTCACAAGTTTTGAAAAGACGCTCATTGATGCAGATCTGTGCGGCAAGGTGGCCAGCTTCTTCGAAGGGATCGATCTGTCTGAGAACGCCTTGGCTCTTGACGCGATCCAGGAGGTGGGGCCAGGGCAGCACTTCCTGGGCAGCGAGCACACCCAAGCAAACTTCAAATCGGCCTTCTATATGTCGTCATCGGCCGACAGCAATTCGTTTGAGCAATGGAGCGCGGAAGGCGGGTTGGATGCGGCCCAGCGGGCGAACGGCCAGTGGAAAGCCCTTTTGGCGGAATACCAGGACCCTGGACTTGATCCGGCGCTTGACGAGGCGCTTCAGGCGTTCATCGCCAAACGCAAGGACGCCGAGCCCGATCAGAATTACTACTGATCGCCTGCCCGAAAACCAAAAGGACCGCAAACGCCATGTGGCGAATGCGGCCCAGTTTGTGAAAGTCAGTCTTATTGTCTGATTGTTATCTGAAGAGTGCCAGTACGTTCGAGCTGCCGGAGTTGGCAATGCTCAGCGCCTGAATGCCAAGCTGCTGTTGCACCTGCAGCGCCTGCAGTCTCGTCGATTCTTCGTTCATATCCGCGTCAACCAGCTGGCTTACACCACGGTCGATGGCGTCCATCAGGTTGCCTACGAACTCCGACTGAAGCTCGATCCGGGTGCTGGCTGCACCCAGGTTAGCGGCTGCGGTGGTGACCAGGCCGTAAGCCGTGTCGACGCCTTGGATCATGTCTTCCAGATCCGTGAGATCAGCAGCAGAGTCGGTCAGCGCTGAAATGTCGAGCGTTGAGACCGTGAAGGTTCCCGTGCTGGTCAGGTTGTATGAGGTGTCCAAAATACCGGTACCTGTTGCATCGGCGTCAAACAGTGCAGTTGACGTGATGTCGATGCCGATGGTGCCGATAGACACAGAGCTGCCAGAGCGGGTGAACGAAGCAACCACACTCTTGGTTGTGTTGTAGTCAGCAGCGCCGGAATCAACGTTGAGGAAGTTCTCGCCGTTAAAGGTGGCGCTGGTTGCGATGCTGGTGAGCTGGTTTTGCAGCTCGGAGATTTCAGCCTGGATGGCTGTACGGTCAACACCCGGCTCGCGGGCAGCAACCAGTTTGGTCTTGATCTCGTCAACCACCTTCAAGGTGCTGTCGAGTGCAGTGTAAGCCACATCCACCGTTGCGGCACCCAGACCCAGCGCATCCTGAACGGCCCCCAAAGCCTTGTTGTCAGAGCGCATGGTCGTGGCGATCGAGAAGTAAGCGGCGTTGTCTGCGGCGGTTGCCACGGACAAACCGGTGGAAATGCGGCTCTGGGTTTCCAACAATTGCTTGTTGGTGTTGTTCAAAGCCTGAAGCGCCGTCATGGCGGCAATGTTTGTGTTGATGCTGTTCATCTACTTGCGTCCCTATGGAATATTGTTGATTTATAGAAAGAAGACATTCCGGATTAGCCGGAATAGCAGAGCAGCATCATGCATTTGGGCGCGTTTTGTTTGGCGCTCAATCTACTATGCGTGCCGTTGTAGGGGAGATCGTTTGGATAATTACTAACAGATGTTCAGAAATCATCGTTTCAGTATTTTATGATAACGAAAGGTTTAAAAGTATTGGTAAAAATATAGTTGAGATTCGGCCGGGGTGGACCCGGCCGAACCCCTGTTCTTCCGGTCAGCCCGCAGCGATTTGTGCTGCTTTTTCAACCAGAACTTCGGCTTGGCGGATGGAGGCATAATCGATCAGGCGCCCGTCGAGCGACACTGCGCCTTTGCCCTCGGCGGCAGCTTGCTTCATGGCTTCAATGATGCGCTCAGCTTTGGTCACATCAGCGTCCGAAGGGCTCATGACCTCGTTGGCCAAGGCAACCTGTGAGGGGTGGATCGCCCATTTTCCTTCACAGCCGAGCACAGCAGCGCGTTGGGCGGCGGCCTTGTAGCCCTCTGGGTCTGAGAAGTCTCCGAAAGGACCATCGATGGGACGCAAGCCGTTGGCTCTTGCGGCCACGACCATGCGCGCAAGGGCGTAGTGCCACATGTCGCCCCAGTGCACATCGCGCCCGCCATTATCGTCCGCATCGGTGAGCACGGCATAGTCCCGGTTCACGCCGCCGATGATGGTGGTGCGCGCCCGCGTGGAGGCCGCGTAGTCTGCCACACCAAAATGCAGGGACTCATTACGCTGGCTGGCTGCGGCGATCTCGGTGACGTTTTGCATCCCCAATGCGGTCTCGATAATGTGCTCAAAACCGATGCGCTTCTTGTGGCCCATGGCGTCTTCAATCTGGGTCACCAACATGTCGATGGCGTAGACGTCGCTGGCCGTTCCCACCTTCGGAATCATGATGAGATCAAGACGCTCTCCAGCTTGCTCAACAACGTCCACAACGTCCCGATACATGTAGTGGGTGTCCAGGCCATTGATCCGAACGGACATGGATTTGCGTCCCCAGTCGATATCGTTGAGGGCCTGGATGATGTTCTTGCGCGCCTCGACTTTGTCGTCGGGAGCCACCGCATCCTCAAGGTCGAGGAAGATTACGTCGACATCTGATTTTGCTGCTTTTTCAAAGAGTTGGGGTTGGCTTCCAGGCACGGCGAGTTCGCTTCGATTTAGCCTGCCGGGCGCTTGGTCTACAGTGTGAAAGCTCATGGGGTCATCCTCGCCTTGTTGCGTCTGTCACAAAACAGGGCGCGGTAAAGGGGCAAAATTCGCCCCGTCGTCAAGGTCGCAAATGACGCAGGGCGTGCGCTAGGGGAGGTCTGCTTGGGTGTCTGTGCTCGGCAGGGCCGTCTGTGCGTGTACGGATGAATAATAGAACGCAATGGCCTGCGCACGGTTGTTGAGATCCAGTTTCTCAAACAGGTTCCTCAGATGGAATTTGACCGTGTTGACGGAGATGCCGAATTCTTCTGCCAGTTGCTTGTTGGTGCTGCCCTTGGCGAGAGCGGCGAGGAGGATCCGCTCTTTGGCCGTGAGGGCGTGTATGGGATCCTGGCGCAGCTCACGCACATCCAGGAAGGGGAACACCATCTTGCCCCGGCCCACATCAGCCACGATATCCAACAGCTTCTCGGCCGGCTCGCTGCGCGCACAAAACCCGGCAGCGCCGGCGGCCATGGCTTTTCGTGGAATGTCCTGGCCCTCGCTGTGGGAGTAGACCACCATACGCGGCGGGCTCTCCTGGGCGCGGAGCACCTCGATGAGCTTCTCCCCGCCGAGCATTGG
>JANQOW010000159.1 GCA_028285595.1 Hyphomicrobiales bacterium | reverse complement strand
GCAAGCGGCCGCGCTCGTCCATGAGCCCCAGCCTGATCCTGAAGCCGTCCGGCGAGCTGTTTGCGGCCATCGGCTCTCCGGGGGGCAGCCGGATTATCGGCTTCGTCACAAAGGCCATGATCGGGCTGATGGACTGGAACCTTTCGGCGCAAGACGCGATCAATCTACCACACCATATCAACCGGAACGGAAAGACGGATCTGGAAAAAGGCACCAGCGCAGCGAAGCTCGCCCGCCAGCTTGAGAAGCGTGGTCACCAGGTGCAAATCCGCAGCCTCAACAGCGGCCTGCATGGCATCCGCGTGACGGCAGACGGCCTGGATGGTGGCGCAGATCCACGCCGTGAGGGGACGGTGGTTCGGGTTGAGTGAGGTGTAGTGTACACTGCGCCCTTGCGAACGCGAGGGCCCATAGCTCACATGTGTCCTTTGGCTGAGAAGGTCCTCGCGTTCGCAAGGACGCGGGGCGCGCCAATGGTTCAGAGCCCTCTACGCCATCTCCAATTCGCCGCGCCGGCCGTCGGAGCTTTCTTCTGACCGGTCCGGAATGATCACCCAGAAATGGGCGCCCTGGGGGCGGTCTTTCAGCTCCACCTTGCCGCCATGGGCGCGCGCCAGCTCAGAGGCGATCGCCAAGCCGAGGCCCGTGCCGCCGGCCCGTACGGAGCCCTGAAAGGCTTCAAACAGATGTGCTCGGGCCTTTTCGGGCACCCCGGGGCCGTTGTCGCGCACCTCAATGGTCACGGTGTCGTCTTCCCGCCAGGCGTTGAGACGGATCTCGCCCTCTGTGTCATTCGCGGCAACGTGCTCCTGCAGGGCTTCCACGGAGTTGCGCATCAGATTGGTGAGGATCCTGAAAATGTGTTCGCGGTCCGCGTCGATCTTCACATCCTGGGGCACGTCGTTGAAAAGCACCACCTTGTGGGAGGTTTGCGGGGCCGTGGCGTCGATCGCGTCGTCCACGATCATCCTCAGGAAGAAATGGTCGCGCCGTGGCGGGGCTTCCTGGGCGCGGCCATATTTCAGGGTTTGGGCGCAGAAATCGATGGCCCGGTCCAGGGACATGATCAGTTTGGGGGCAAATTTCTTCACCGTGGGATCATCGATCAGGATCAGCCGGTCGGAGATCAGTTGGGCAGAGGCCAGCATGTTGCGCAGGTCATGGCTGATCTTGCTCACCGCCAGACCCAGGGCCGCCAGACGGGTCTTCTGTTGCAGCATATGCACCATTTCTTCCTGCATGTTCTGCAGCTCGCGCTCCGCGGTGCCGATCTCGTCCTGGCGCATGGACGGGTGAATCACCCGGCTGGCATCCTCAGGGTTTTCCGAGAACCGCAGCATGTTCATGGTGATCCGGCGCATCGGCCGCACCATCACCCAATTGAGCGACAGGAAGACGCTGGTGGCCACCAGCAGAGACAGGACAATCGACAGGGCCAGGATATTGAAGCCGAACTGGATCATGGCCATGCGAAGAGGTGTCTCGTCCAGCACGATCTCCATGAACTCGATGTCGGGCATGTCGTTGCTGCCGATCACCCGGATGATCCGCCCATTGCCGGCGAACAGGGCATCGAAGGCATCCATGATGGCGCGCATGCCCGATGTGGTGCGCAAATCGAAATGCTTCTCCACGTTTATGGAGGTGTTGGGCTTGAGCAGCAGCAAGCGTTGTTCCCCCCGCTTGAAGGCAACGGCCACAGCGCCGGCGCTCTCCAGAATTTGTGTGCGCAGGGAATCTGGCACCATGTTGTCGGGAGCGGCTTCCAGCACAAGCGAGGCGATCTTGGCGCTCGACAGGCGGTCTTGCAGCCAGTCGATGCGGAACTTCGCAATGGACGGCACGAAGATCAGCACCTCTCCCAGCATCACAAACAATATGGTGAGCGCCAGGAGCTTGGTGGACAGCCCGCGCAAATAGCCCGTGCGCGGCGCCAACGCTGGCGCGCTTTCACCTTCAATGGGGCGTTCAGGTTCGGCTCTTTGGTCCAAGTTAGCCAACGTTCCTTACGTTCAGCGGTCTGAGCCGCAGCACACTCATCCGAGCCATTTGCGCACTTTCATGGCCATCTGCACCCACTTGTTTTCCGCAAGGCCCGCATAGTGAGTGATGGCGGCGCGTTTGCTCACTTCGCCAAGCGTGGGATAGGGTACCACATATCCCGTAAACGCCCGTATATTAAGGCCTGAGGAGATGGCGAGCGACCACACATGGATCAATTCTCCGGCACTGGGGCCCACAATGCCGGCGCCCAGAATCTTGCCCTTCGGCGTGATGATCACCTTCACCAGCCCCAGAGTTTTGCGTTCGGCCTGCGCCCGGTCGTTTTCCGCAAACGGCCAGCGCAGGATGCGAATGTCGCCGTGCTCTTCCTTGGCCTGCTCTTCGGTGAGGCCGATATTGGCGAGCTCGGGATCGGTGTAGGTGACCCAGGGGATGTGGCCCGTGCTCTCCTTGGCGCGTAACGGGAACAAGGCGCTGCGCACCACCAGGCCGGCATGATAGTTGGCCATGTGGGTGAACTGCAGGCCGCCCGCCACATCGCCGATGGCGTAGACGTTCTTGTTGGTGGTGCGCATATGCTTGTCCACCTTGATGCCGCGCTTTGAATATTCGATGCCGGCCCGCTCCAGATCCAGCCCCTCAACATTGGGCACGCGCCCGGCGGCCACCAGCAAGGTCGTGCCGGTGATGGTCTGCGCCTTTCCGCGATATTCGCACTCCAAGGCATAGCCGTCCTTGGTCTGGGCCACGTTGTTGATTTTAATGCCGGAAAGAATCCGAACCCCGTCTTCGATCACCTGGTTGAGCACGAACTTGGTCAGCTCGGGATCATCCTTGCCCAACGGCGTGAAGGCCTCCAAAAGGGTCACGTTCGAGCCCAGGCGGGCATGGGCCTGGGCCATCTCCATGCCGATGGGGCCGCCACCGATAATGATCAGATCCTTCGGCAGCTTGGTGTTGTTGAAAACCGTTTCGTTGGTGAGGTAGGGCACCTGGTCAAGGCCCGGAATAGGCGGTGTGCCGGGTGAAGAGCCTGTGGCCACAACGAACTTCCGCGCTTTGATCTCTTCGTCCCCGACAGTGAGGATCTTGGCGCTTTTGAAGCGCCCCGGCTCGCGGATCACGCGCACGCCCAGGCCCTCGAACCGTTCCTGGGAATCCAGAGGTTCAATTGAGGCGATAACCCCATGAATGTGCCGGTGGACCTGCTCAAAATCCACCTTCGGCGTCACCGGCGCCACGCCATATTTGGCCGAATGAGACTGAGCGTAAGCGGCCTTGCCGGCGGCAATGAGCGCTTTGGAGGGCACACAGCCATAGTTCAGGCAGTCGCCGCCCATCTTGCCGCTTTCCAGCAGCACCACCGAGGCGCCCAGTTGGGCGGAGGCCGCTGCAACCGAAAGCCCGCCCGATCCGCCGCCAATGACGCACAGATCATACTTGGATGTTTCGCTCATGAAGTGTCCTTGGTCAAAATCGTCAAGCTTACGCCGCTTTGCGCCCACGCACCTTTTGGATGATCACGGGCAAGATGGCCACAACCCCGAGGGCGGCGAACGCCAGCAGCAGCTCTTTGGTGACCAGAGAGCCCGGATCGATCGAAAATGGGCAGGCCTCAGGTCCTTTTTCTGCAATGCAGGCATCATTCGCCGCTTTCTGCGCATCAATGACACTGCCTAAACCAGATCCGAGAAATGCAAAAGCAAACGTTCCAGGAATAATACCCACAAACGTCGCGATGATATAGGTGCCCAAGGGAACACCTAGGAAAGCGGGTGCCAGATTGACCAGCCAGAAGGGAAAGACCGGCACCAGCCTTAAGAACAAAAGATAGCTCAGCGCGTTCTCCTGAAAGCCGTCGGCCAGCTTCTGCAAGGTCGCACCCGTTTTGGCGCGGAGCGCTTCACCTAAGGAGGTTCTGGCCGCCAGGAACAGAAGGGTTGCGCCCAGAGTTGCAGCGAAAACGGTCACAATCCCGCCCAGCAGCCAGCCAAACAGGAAGCCCCCGGTGATCGTGGCGGCGGCCCCGCCGGGCAGGGAAAAGGCCACCACAGCGATGTAAATGGCCGCAAAGATCAGAACCGACAGCGCCAGATTGGAGCTCACATAACCTTGCAGGAACTCCCGGTTTTCCGCGACTTTGGACAGGCTGAGATACTCATGCCAGCCGTTCAGATAGACAATCAAGGCTGCCGCGACGATCGCAAAGATCGGCCCCCACCGCTTTAAAAAGCCAGGCGCGGCCTCGTTTGCATCGCCTGTCTTGGTCTCTGTACCGTTATCCATGCTTCGTCATCTCCAGTGCCCCCGCACCACCAGCTGGCCGGTCTCGCATCCAGGCCGCATCGTGATGCCAAAATACGCAAAGATCGTGTACGGAAAATACCCTCTCAAGCGGAAGTGATGATACGTCAGCAGAAGTGACATGACCATGGCTGGGAAAATGCAAGGGATTTCGCTGGGATTGATTGACTTTAGGCCCTCTTCTCCCTATAAGCCCGCACGATCTGGATCACTCGCCGGAATTTGAGCCTGCCGGGCAATTTTGTTCGGCTTTTTGCTGATGTTCGCGGCATGGCGAAGGGGACAGTGCCCCAAGACGCCGAAACTCATGGAGAAGACCCGTGAAGAGAACTTTTCAACCGAGCCGGCTGGTTCGTAAACGCCGTCATGGATTTATGGCCCGCAAGGCCACCAAAGGGGGCCGCAAAGTGTTGTCACGGCGCCGGTCAAAAGGCCGTAAGCGTCTGTCAGCGTAGCCGTTTTTGTTAACGCAAGGCCGGCCTGAAGGGCCGGGTTCACATGCAGATGCCGGCCTCCAAGACCGTGCCCCAGTCCACTCAGTACAAGCCTGTCACCATCCGCCGGCGCGCCGATTTCCTGGCGGCGGCCCGCGCGGCCCATTCGGCCCAGCGCGGTGTGGTGCTGCAGGCGCGCGCCCGCGGCGATGAGGCCGGTCACCGGCTTGGGTTTACGGTCACAAAGAAGGTGGGCAACGCGGTTGTGCGCAACCGGGTGAAGCGGCGGCTGCGCGCTGCGGCACGGCTTGAGCTCGCGGAAGCGGGGCGTCCGGGCTTTGACTATGTGCTGATCGGGCGCAAGGCGACCATAGATCGTGATTTCGCTCTGTTGCGCGATGACCTTGCCAAAGCGGTCCGTAAGGTCCACATGGAGACGAACCGGAGAGAGGGTGCCCTTTAAAGGGCAAACACAGGCGGCAGGATGGATAAGGACACAAACAAGAATCTGATTTTGGCTCTTGTTCTCTCCCTCGGCGTTCTCATCGCCTGGGAGCTGCTTTATGGGCTGCCGAAGATGCGCGAGCAGCAGCGTCAGGCAGAAATCGCCCAGCAACAGGAACAACAGACACAAGGCCAGACCGGAACGCCCTCTGCGCCCGCCGCGACCCCGAATGCCGCCGTCCCGTCCCCTGACGGGGCCGTGCCTCAGCCCGGCGCAGATGCGTTGCCTGGTGCAACGTTCACCGCAGAAGACAGCAAAGCGGCTGGGCGCGTTGAGATCGAAACCCCTTTATTGTCCGGGTCCTTGAACCTCAGAGGGGCGCGGCTGGACGATCTTCGCCTCATCCAGTACCGCGAGCGGGTGGACCCCACCAGCCCGGTGATCACCCTGTTGGGACCTGAGACGTCCCAGACCCCTTTCTACGTTGATGCCGGGTGGATCGCGGCCGGGACAACGAAACCGAAAGTGCCTGGCCCAACCACCGTTTGGACGGCGCCGGACGGGGCAAAGCTGACGCCTCAAACCCCTGTCACCCTGACCTGGAACAATGGCGAGGGCCTGACGTTCAAGCGCACCATCTCCATCGATGACGGCTACATGTTCACCATCGCGCGGGAGGTGGAAAACACCTCTTCAGAGGCTGCCGTCCTCTTCCCCTATGCGCAGGTCACCCGACACAACACGCCGGATATTGAAGGGTTCTTCATCCTGCACGAAGGCTTGGTGGGCGTTCTGGATGGTGCGCTGGAAGAGATCGACTATTCCGACGTTCAAGAAGAGACCAAGCCGCAGCAGTTTGAATCCACCGGCGGCTGGCTGGGCATCACCGACAAATATTGGTCGGTCGTACTGGTTCCAGATCAGAGCAAAAAGCTCAAAGCCCGCTTCGGTGACTATCCCGTCGCCGGCAAAGACATTTACCGCGTGGATTACCTCTCCAGTGAAGGGGTCACCATAGCGCCCGGCGCATCGGCCAAAACGGAGGGCCGCCTCTTTGCCGGTGCCAAGGTTGTGGATCTGGTGGACGGCTATGCGGAGAAGTTCAAGATCCAGAACTTCGACCTGTTGATCGACTGGGGGTGGTTCTACTTCATCACCAAGCCCATGTTCTACCTGCTGCAGTTCTTCCACGGGCTGGTGGGGAACTTTGGCGTTGCCATCATCCTGGCCACCGTTGTCATCAAGCTGGTGTTCTTCCCGCTGGCCAACAAGTCTTACGTCTCCATGAGTAAGATGAAGAAGCTGCAGCCGGAGATGCAAAAGATCAAAGAGCGCTTTGGCGACGACCGCCAGCGCCAGCAGCAGGCCATGATGGAGCTGTACAAGAAGGAGAAGGTGAACCCGATCTCCGGCTGTCTCCCGGTCTTGATCCAAATCCCGGTCTTCTTTGCGCTTTATAAGGTGCTGTTCGGCACCATTGATATGCGCCATGCGCCGTTTATCGGCTGGATCCAGGATCTGTCGGCCAAGGATCCGACCACCATCTTCAACCTATTCGGGCTGTTGCCGTTCGGCGTTCCGGACTTCATGATCATCGGCGTATGGCCGATCATCATGGGCATCACCATGTTCATCCAGATGAAGCTGAACCCGGCCCCGCCGGACCCGATCCAGGCGCAGGTCTTTGCCTGGATGCCGCTGTTCTTCACCTTCCTTCTGGCCAGTTTCCCGGCCGGCCTGGTGATCTACTGGGCCTGGAACAACACCCTGTCTGTGGCCCAGCAGTACGTCATTATGCGCCGGCAGGGGGTTGAGGTGGAGCTATGGAAGAACATGTCGGACACCTTCAGCTTCTTTAAAAAGAAGGATGCGAAGGAAACTGAGTAGCCCCGCTTGCTCGGCGCCTTCGTTCCCCCGATGTCAGAAGATCAGGACTTCTCCGCAGACGAGCTTGAAGCCGGGCGGCTGCTCTTTGCCGGCCCGTGTGATTTCATGATGGGGGCAACCAGTCTTGCGCAATTGCCCGAGGCGGCCCCGTGTGAGGTGGCTTTTGCCGGGCGCTCCAATGTGGGCAAGTCGTCGTTGCTGAACGCGCTCACCGGTCGCCGGGCGCTGGCCCGCACCTCCAACACGCCGGGGCGCACCCGCGAGCTCAACTACTTTCAGATCGGTCCCTCGCTGCACCTGGTGGATATGCCTGGCTATGGCTATGCCCGCGCCCAGAAGACCATGGTGGCCGCCTGGCAGAAGCTCATCAAAGCGTATCTGCGCGGCCGGCCCACCCTGAGGCGGGTGTTCGTGCTGGTGGATTCCCGTCACGGCATCAAACCCAACGACCTTGAGATTATGGATCTGATGGATGAAGCCGCCGTCATCTATCAGGTGGTTCTGACGAAGGCCGACAAGATCAAGCAGGCCGAGCGTGACCGGTTGCTCAAGGCGACGGCGGAACAGTTGCGCAAGCGCCCGGCGGCGCACCCGCAGCTTCATCTGACCTCCTCGGAGAAGGGCACCGGCATCGCCGAACTGCGCGCCGAGGTGGCAAGGCTGCTGGTCGCTTAAGCGGCCGCATGAAAAATCATCAGGTTCCCAGCGGGCCACTTTCGGTTATAAGCAGGAGTTGAGTGAAGTGTGTGGGCCGGACGAAACCATGGCAATTGAAGAAGACGATAGCAGCGAGAGCGCAGGCTCGGGTTTGCCTGATTACATCACCCGCGAAGACCAGGCGCGCATCCTGTCGGAAGCGCTGCCGTTTATGCAGAACTATGATGGCGAGACCGTCGTCGTGAAGTATGGCGGTCACGCGATGGGCAGCCCGGAACTGTCTCAGAAGTTTGCCCGCGACATTGTTCAGCTCAAGCAGACAGGCGTGAACCCCATCGTTGTCCATGGCGGCGGCCCGCAGATCGGCCGGATGCTGGAGCGCCTGCAGATCAAGTCTGACTTCCAGGATGGCTTGCGCGTCACCGACCGGGAGACCGTGGAAGTGGTGGAGATGGTTCTGGCCGGGTCCATCAACAAGCAGGTGGTCGCCGACATCCAGAAGGCCGGCGGGTATGCCATCGGCATCTCAGGCAAGGACGGCAACCTGATGCGGGCCCGCAAGCTGCGCCGCACCCGCAAGGATCCTGAGAGCAACATTGAGCGCATCCTTGATCTAGGCTTTGTGGGCGAGCCGTCTGAGGTGAACGCCACTGTGCTGGAGACCTTGGTGTACTCCGACGCCATTCCCGTCATCGCCCCTCTGGGCGTCTCCAAGGAAGGCGATACTTACAACATCAATGCGGACACGTTTGCCGGCGCCATTGCGATTGCGGTCAACGCCAAGCGCCTCCTGCTGCTCACCGATGTGGCTGGTGTGCTGGACGCGGAAGGCGAGCTGGTGCGTGAACTCTCCTTGCAGGGCGCCCGTGATCTGATCAGCAACGGAACCATCAAGGGCGGCATGATCCCCAAGATCGAGACCTGCATGTCGGTGGTGGATGCCGGGGTGGATGGCGTGGTGGTCCTGGATGGCCGGGTGCCCCATATTGTGTTGCTGGAACTTTTTACCGAGCATGGCGTGGGCACGCGCCTCAGCACGCTCGATTTGGATTGAGGGAAGAATGGCCTCGAAGCAAGCATTTGAGCATGTGGACACCTGGGTGTTCGACTTGGACAACACCCTGTACCCGTCTCGCAGCCGCCTGTTCGATCAGATTGATGTGCGCATGGGCACGTTCATCGCGGACCTGCTCGACATCGACCGGGTTGAAGCGCGGAAGATCCAAAAGCAGTTCTTCTATCAACACGGGACCACCCTGCGCGGGCTCATGCTGGAGCACAATGTGAAGCCCGATGACTTTCTGGGCTTCGTGCATGACATCGATCATTCGGTTCTGCTTTCAAACCCGGATCTGGATGCGGCTATTTCCAGGTTGCCGGGCCGGAAGCTGATCTTCACCAGCGGCACGGTGGCTCATGCGGAACGGGTCATGCAGGAAATCGGCATCACCCATCATTTCGAAGAGATCTTCGACATCAAGGCCGCCGACTATGTGCCCAAGCCTCAGCGCCCCACCTATGAGGCCTTTCTGTCTCACACGGGCGTGGCGGCGAACCGGTCGGCTATGTTTGAGGACATTGTCCGCAATCTGGAAGTGCCGCACGATATGGGCATGACCACGGTGCTGGTGCACGATAACGACAATGAAGACGCGGCCATGATCAACAAACTGAATGATGACACGGGCAATACCGAGCATGTGCATCATGTGACCGATGATCTGGCAGGGTTCCTGTCGAAGATCGTACCGGCTTAAATGCCACTTTTTAGTTGGCTTAATCGCGAAAATCCGCCAAATTGTCTGTATATCCGAACGAACCCAATTTCGCGTAAAGCGCTGATTTAGAAGCCAGAATCGCGCTATTTGGCCTTGATGGTTTACTTTGTGCGCGCAAGGGGGCGATACCGCGTCCCTGCGAAAGCAGGGACCTTCTCAGCATCAGGAGAAATCGAGCTATGGACCCCTGCCTTCGCAGAGGAGCGGGAAATGCGGGGTTTAAGCCGGGTCCCGGTCCAGCGCCTGACAGAGGCAATGCACCCCGCCACCGCCCAGGGTGAACATGGACATGTCCGGGTCATAAACCTCATAGCCGTGCTCACGCAGCTTGGCGTTCAGCCCGTCGGAGCCCTTCATGGACAAGATCTTCTTGTTGCCGAGCGGCACGAGATTGACCCCCAGCCCCTTGGCTTCCTTGAAGCTCACATCGATAAAATCATAGCCCCGTGTCGTTAGCCAATCGATCACCCAGGGCTCCAGCGCATCCAGGCAGGTGACGGCGAGGTTTTCCTCAATCGGCACCAGCAGGCCGTCCAGGTGGACGAAGAGAGCAGGGATGGGCACCACCTCCACATCCCATCCCTTTTCCTTGATCCATGCGGCCACCTGCTCTGAGCCCTCCTGCTCTGAGCGCTCGCCGCAATAGCCGACCAGCGCGTGGCCTGGCTTCAAGATCACCAGATCGCCGCCTTCGAAGTGCCCGGCGGTCACCATCTTCCAGATGGGGATATCGTTGGATTGATAGAACTCAATGGCGGTCACATAGTCGGCGCGCCGGCACTTGAGCTGCATGTGGCAGATCAGAGCGCCCCAGGGGGTCATGCAGCTTGAATCGCGTGCAAAGAAGTTGCGGTGCAGCACCTCGTCGGCTCTGAGATAGTGGCAGGTGACCCCGGCATCCTCGTAGATGCGCACCATCTCGGTGTGCTGCGCCATGGCCGTCTGGAGGTCGAATTCAACGCCGGTCTTGTGGGCGTTCTGTAAGGTGCGCTTTGTCAGCGGTCCTGCATCGACCCAGCGGTAGTGCTCGGGCTTGCCCAGCAGCACATGGCGCAATGTTGCATAGTCGTTATCGATACCCCAATTGGCGTCAGCCATCGCTCTCATCTCCCTCAGACAGGCGGGCCGATATCTGGCCCTCCGGTCTATAGATCAGATCGTGTTTGGCCTGTGCAGGGCGATATTTCGTCTCAGGCTCGCCTGAACCGATGACCACCAGAATCTCCCGGTAAAGCTTCTCCTTGATGGCCTCTTCAAAGTCCACGAAATCGGCCGCCTGCATCACGAAGGCGCCGTTTCCGGAGATCACATTGTCCCGGTAATACTCATCGAGCCTGGGGAAGTCCGCCAGAATGGCAAGACCGTTTATGGTCACCTTCAGGGCGGCGGCCATAACCTTGGCCTGGGGCATGATCACCGCTTTGCCATACCAGGGCTCGGTCTCAATGCCATCGCCGGACACATCGATCACCCGGCGCGTGCCGTTGATCTCGTTCTTCGTCAGCATATCCAGGGCAAAGGCGACGCCCGACCCGATCCCGGTGCCCCCGCCGCCCTGGCCCTGATTGCGCCCGGTGCGCGGATAGAAGGTCTCTACAACCCGCGCGAAGGTCTCCGCGCTGGCCGCACCATCAATCACGTACCATTTGGTGTGAACCTTCGGGAACGCAGCATCCGACCAGACCATCAGCGCCACGGCGATTTTGCGCAGGGGCCCAAGGGCGATGGCCCGCTGGATGCGCGGGCTGCGAAACGCTGCCGCAATACCGCCGAGCTGCAGGCCGAACTCCTGCTCGTTGACGCTGCCCGAACCGTCCACCGCCAGCACAAGCTCAAGATCAACATCCTCCGCAGCCGCAGGGCTGGCGAGCACAAGCTGCGCCAGTAAAATGAGGAGTGCTGCAAGTTTGCCCTGTGATCTCATCTGGCTTTACCGGTGGTGCATCATCCGTCCAATGGTGTTCATGAGAATTTGTGCCGCCAGAATCGACGTTGTGCCAGTCAAATCATAGTCAGGAGCAACTTCAACAAGATCCAGCCCCACAATGTTCCCCTGTTTGCAGAGGCCATCGAGCAGCTCCAGCACCTCGTAGTAGAGGAAACCGCCATGGCTCGGCGTGCCGGTGCCGGGCGCAATGGAGGGATCAAAGCCGTCAATATCGATGGTTACGTAATAGCGCACATCCTTTGGGATGCGCGCCAGCACCTCACCCACTCCCATCTTGCGGAATTGGCGGACGGACAAGATGTCCGAGCCCATGCTGCGTGCGTCCTCATAGCCTTCCTTGGCCGTTGAGGAGACGTTGCGGATACCGATCTGTGAGAGCCCGGTCACATAGTCCTTCTCCGCCGCCCGGCGCATGGGGTTGCCATGGCCATAGCGCACTCCGTGGCGCTCATCCACGAAGTCAAGATGCGCATCGATCTGCACCAGGTGCACGGGCTCTTGGCCCTCAAAGGCGTTGATGCAGGGGATGTTGATGGAATGATCGCCGCCCAAGACAATCGGCACGGCGCCGGCGTCCAAAATCTTGCGCACCCCGTGCTCAATGTTTGCGTGGCTCTTCAGGGTATCTGTGTGAACGATGTCTGCATCGCCGATATCGACAATCTTCACCGCACCGGCCGGCAGATAGGTGATGTCGTCCTCATGATCATAGGCCCCGCCATGGCCGAACGAGAACAGGGTGGAGGCTTCCCGGATGCCGCGCGGACCACCCCTGGCCCCGGCGCGCCATTGGGTGCCGAAATCGAACGGGGCCCCCAGGATGGCCACGTCCGCATCGATGGCGTCCCAGTCTTCCACGTAAGGAAACTTGCCGAACGTACAGATGCCAACGAACGGCAGGTTCAACCGGCCGCCTTCATACCCATGCGTGCTCATCGTCAGTGCCTCTAAAGACCGTAATGCTGCTTGATGATATCCCAACCGGCTTCCGCCGTTTCCACAAATTGGAAGAGGTCGAGATCTTCCGGCGAGATGGTGCCTTCCTCCGCCAGGGCCTCGAAGTTCACGATGCGCCGCCAGAACTTCTCGTTGAACAAGATGATGGGCATGGGCGCGACCCGCTCGGTTTGAATCAGGGTGAGCACTTCGAACATCTCGTCCAACGTGCCGAACCCGCCGGGGAACACGGCAATGGCCTTGGCCCGCATGAGGAAGTGCATCTTGCGGATGGCGAAGTAGTGGAAGTTGAAGCAGAGCTCAGGCGAAACGTAGTGGTTGGGCGCCTGCTCATGCGGCAGCACGATGTTGAGACCGATGGAGAGAGCCCCTGCATCTTCCGCGCCGCGGTTGGCCGCTTCCATCACACCGGGGCCGCCGCCCGACACCACCACATATTCCTTCTGATTTCGCTTGAGGGCTTCTTCTGACGCCAGCACAGCAAAGCGCCGGGCTTCTTCGTAGAAATGGGCATTCGCGGCAAGGTTCTTCTTGGCAATCTCCGTCTTGCCGCCAGGCTCTGCGCCGGGAGCGGGAATGCGCGCGCCGCCAAACAGCACAACGGTTGAGGTGATCCCGTGTTCCTGGAGGATCAATTCCGGCTTCAGCAGCTCCAGTTGCAGGCGCACCGGCCTCAGCTCTTCGCGGCAGAGGAAATCTGGATCGTGGAACGCAAGCTCATAGACCGGCGACTGGGTTTGCGGCGTGTGAGGCTGCAAGCTGGACCTGATGATGTCTTCTTCCGATGTGGGGAAGGGCGTCTTGCGCTCGCGCGTGAGCTTCGGTGTGTCAAACATTGTCAGAATAGTTCCCTCAAGTTGTTGCAGCGTGTTGCACTGAAGATAAAGTCATCGCATAACGGCGGCGCCCTTGATAAGGGCCAAGTGATTTTTTTGATCCGGAGTAGATAAGTCCATGAGCACGCAACAATTGCAGGCCACCATTGAAGCAGCGTTCGACAATCGCGATGAGGTCAACCTGCAAACCCAAGGCGAGATCCGCGATGCGGTGAACGAAGCCCTTAATCTTATGGACAAGGGCGAGGCCCGCGTGGCCGAAAAGAGCGCCGAAGGCTGGGTGGTCAATCAGTGGCTGAAGAAGGCGGTGCTGCTGTCGTTCCGGCTCAATGACATGACCACAATCTCCGGCGGCCCCGGCGGAGCGCATTGGTGGGACAAGGTGCCGTCCAAGTTCGAAGGTTGGGGCGAGGACGAGTTCCGCAGCGCCGGCTTCCGGGCGGTGCCCAACTGCGTGGTGCGCCATTCGGCCCACATCGCGCCGAATGTCATTCTGATGCCGTCCTTCGTCAACCTGGGCGCCTTTGTAGACAGCGGCACGATGGTCGATACCTGGGTCACCGTGGGCTCGTGTGCACAGATCGGCAAGAACGTCCATCTCTCTGGCGGTGTTGGCATTGGCGGCGTTCTGGAGCCACTCCAGGCCGGTCCGGTGATTATCGAAGACAATTGCTTCATCGGCGCGCGTTCTGAGGTGGTTGAAGGCGTTGTGGTGGGCGAGGGGGCTGTGCTCTCCATGGGGGTCTACATTGGGGCCTCCACCAAGATCATCGACCGGGCGACCGGCGAGGTTCACATGGGCCGCGTGCCGCCTTATTCGGTCGTGGTCTCCGGCACCACGCCGGGCAAGCCGTTGCCAGACGGCAGCATGGGGCCCTCGCTCTATTGCGCGGTGATTGTGAAAACCGTGGATGAGCAGACCCGGTCCAAGACATCGATCAACGATCTGTTGCGCGACTAGGGCCCAGGGGGCCGTCTGATGAAAGACTTCTTGTTCGGTTTCGAAGGCCGCATCCCCCGTTCCCATTATTGGGGCGGCACGCTGTTGTTGACCGTGCTGGCCGTGGTGATCATTTTTGCCACGGTGTTCCTGTTCCTGGACGAAGACGTGCCCTTCAGCGAGAGCTCTCTCATCCGCATCAACGCGTTGATCGGGATGTGCCTGCTCTACCCTGTCTCTGCTCTGATGATCAAACGGTTGAAGGACCGGGACCGTCCGCTCTGGCTGGTTGCCCTGTTCCTAACCCCTTACGCGCTGATTTTGCTGGGGGAGACTTTCGGGATCACCGCCAGCCATGAGGTGATCGAGGGCGTTTACCTGCGCACGCCCACGTTCTTCGGCAAGGTGCTGGAAACGGCAAACCTTTGTGTGATGGTGTTTGCGCTGATAGAGTTAGGCATTCTGAAGGGCACCCAGGGCGACAATCAATGGGGCCCCGATCCAACGCAGAAATCTGGCGTATAAAACCCAAAAGCTAAGCAAGTTCATATGGCTGAAACCGGTTCCCCTTTCTCAGACCCCGTGGCTGCAGCCACAGCGCTGATCCGTTGTCCGTCCGTCACGCCGCAGGAGGGCGGAGCGCTCACCTGGCTCCAGCAGGCCTTGGAGAGCCTGGGCTTTGAGTGCTGGCGCCTGCCGTTTTCTGATGAAGACACACCCGATGTGGACAATCTGTTTGCCCGCATCGGCACCAGCGCGCCGCACATCTGCTTTGCCGGCCACACCGACGTGGTCCCGCCGGGCGATCCGGAGCTCTGGCGCCATGGCCCGTTCGATGCGGTTTTGGAAGATGGCGTGCTCTATGGGCGCGGCGCGGTCGATATGAAAGGCAACATCGCCTGCTGGCTTGCGGCAACCGCTGCGTTCTTGAACGACAACGCGGGCGCCCCGAACGGGTCCATCTCCCTGCTGATCACCGGCGATGAGGAGGGTCCTTCCATAAACGGCACGCGCAAAGTGCTGGAGTGGATGGCGGCCAACGGCCAAGTGCCCGATTTCTGTATTGTCGGCGAGCCGTCCTGCACGGAGCAGGTGGGTGATGCCATCAAGAACGGCCGCCGCGGCAGCCTCAACGGCGTGCTCACGGTTCGCGGTGTTCAGGGGCACTCGGCCTACCCGGAAAAGGCCGACAACCCGGTGCCGCGCCTTGCCCGCATTGTCGATGCTATCATGTCGGAACCCCTGGATCAGGGCACGGCGCACTTTCAGCCGTCCACATTGCAGGTCACCAGCTTTGACGTGGGCAACCCGGCCACCAACGTGATCCCGGCAGAGGCCACCGCAAAGTTCAATGTGCGCTTCAACACCGAACACAGCCCTGAAACCATCGAGGCCTGGGTGCGCGAGCGTTGCGGCGATGTTGACTACACGCTGCAGATTTCTGTGAGCGGTGACAGCTTCGTCACCGAGCCTGGCCCGGATCTTGACGCCGTGCAGGAAGCGGTTCGGCGGGCCACAAATGTCTCGCCCTCCCTCTCCACCGGCGGCGGCACCTCGGATGCACGATTCATCAAGAACTATTGCCCGGTGGTGGAATTTGGCTTAGTGAACAAGACCATTCACGCGGTCAATGAGCGTGTCCCGGTGGATGATCTTCACACCCTGACCCGAGCCTACCGGGCCGTGCTTGACCGCTACTTCAATCGCGAGGCGGCCCTTTAGCATGGCGCTGCCAGGTCCCAATGAAATCGTTGCTTCTGTGTTTGGTGCAGCCCGCCTGTTGCGGGGCGATGCTGGCGGTCTAAAGAACTTCAATCTGACCGAGGACGGGTTCTGGCGTTCCTTTGCGGCCATGCTGTTTGTTGTGCCGGTGTTCGCGCTGGCAGACTTTGCCCTGCGCCAAGACCCAGAGATGAGTGCCGCGGCCGTCGTGTCCCGGAAAGCGGTTAACCTCACCCTTCAATGGGTGGCCTTCGTTGCGGTGATGTTGGCGGTCACGCGTGCACTGAAGCTCAGCCACAATTACATGCGGTTTGTTACGGCCTATAACTGGTCCTCGGTGATCGCCGTTGGCCTGGTCCTGGTGCCGGTGTTGCTCTACAGCTTGGGCGTGTTGGGCCTGCAAACGACGATGTTTTTCGGCTTTTTTGTCTTCCTGGGGTTGGTTGTCTACGCATGGTACGTGGCCCGCGAGGCGCTTGACTGCAGCGGTTTCGTCGCCGCCGGAGTGGTGTTCCTGGAATATATGATGGCGGTCACGATTGAACAGGTGTTCGGTCTGCCCCAACCGCTCTGAGAGGGTAATCCACCTTTGTGAGATAAAGACCATCGGGCGGGGCCACAGGCCCGCACCGGCTGCGGTCGGCGGCTTCAAGCGCGCTTTGCAGATCGTCTTTGGACCACAGTCCCTCGCCCACCATCTTCAAGCTACCGGCGATAGAGCGCACCTGGTTGTGCAGAAACGATCGCGCGCTGACCCTGATCAGTATGGCGTCGCCCTCTTGGGACACTCTGACCACGTCGATGCTCTTGTAAGGTGACTTTGCTTGGCAATGAGCGGAGCGGAACGTGGTGAAGTCGTGCGTGCCGACCAGCGCTTGCCCTGCCTCATGCATCACATCCGCATCCAAGGGCTTGGACACGCGCCACGCGCGCCCCTTTTCGACGGTCAGCGGGGGGCGGCGGCTGATGATCTTGTAAATGTAGTGACGTCCGGTGGCGGAGAAGCGGGCGTGAAACTCATCATCCACCTCTGCTGCGTCCAGGACCGCCACGGGCGCAGGCTTTAAGTGAAAGTTCAGCCCGTCCCGGATCTTATCCACCCGCCAGATCGTGGAGAGATCGAAGTGAGCCACTTGGCCCAGCGCATGCACGCCGGCATCGGTGCGTCCCGCGCCGAAGACCTGAGCCTTTTCGCCAGACAGCTTGCCGAGCGCGTCCACCAGCGCACCTTGAACGGAGGGTCCGTTGTCCTGCATTTGCCAGCCGCAGAAGGGCCCGCCATCATACTCAACGGTGATGCGATAGCGCGCCATGGTTGCCCTACTGCACCAAAGTGCCGGCGGGAACGGACGTGCCGCGCAGAAAGTCTGCCGCGCTCATGGCGCCTTTGCCCGCTCTCTGCACGGAGACGAGCCGCACCGCGCCATCGCCGCAAGCTATGGTCAGCGCCTCATCCAGGACGGTTCCAGGGGCGCCCTGGCCCTCCGTCAATTCGCTGCGCAAAACCTTGATCCGCACCGCCTGGCGCCCCGGCAACTCAAACCAGGCGCCGGGAAAGGGCGAGAGGCCGCGAATGTGATTGTGAACCTCTTCTGCCGCTTTGCTGAAATCGATTTTGGCTTCGTGCTTGTCGATCTTGGCGGCATAGGTGACGCCCTCATCGGTCTGCGGCTTGCAGTCGAGCCTGCCGTCGGCAAGGCGCCCCAGGGCCTCCGTCATCGCCTCAGCGCCCACAACGCTCAAGCGATCATGGAGCTCCTCGGCGGTCATATTGGCGGAAATCGGCACCTTCTTCTCCAGGCAGACCGGACCGGTGTCCAAACCCATTTCCATGCGCATGATGCCGACGCCGCTCTCCGCATCGCCCGCCATGATCGCCCTCTGAATGGGGGCGGCACCGCGCCAGCGCGGCAGCAAGGAGGCATGGACATTGAAACAGCCATGCTTGGGCGCCGTTAGAACGGGCTCGGGCAAGATCAATCCATAGGCAACGACCACAGCCGCGTCGGCGCCCACTTCGGCAAACGCGCGCCGGTCTTCGTCGGCCTTCAAACTGGCCGGGGTGCGTACGGTCAGACCATGCGTCTCGGCCAGCCGGTGCACCGGAGACTTGCGCGCCTCCATGCCGCGACCGGCCGGGCGGGGCGGTTGGGAATAGACGCACGCCACCTCGTGGCCAGCGTCCAACAGCGCTTGCAGCACCGGAACGGAAAAGTCCGGCGTTCCCATGAAAATAAGGCGCATCTGAGGTTAGCCGGCTTCCGCGAGCCGCTTGGCTTTCGTGAACTTGCGCATGATCAACTGCCGCTTCAGGCGCGAGATGTGATCGATGAACAACACGCCGTTCAGATGATCAATCTCATGTTGCAGGCAAGTGGCCATGATGCCTGAGCAATTTAGCTCTTGCTCTTCGTTGTCACGGTCCAGATAGCGCACGGTCACCTCGGCCGGGCGGGTGACGGTCTCATAAATCTCCGGGATGGAGAGGCAGCCCTCCTCGTAGTCTGACGTGGCTTCTGACTGCCAGATGATCTCCGGATTGGCCAGGAAGATGGGCTCCGGTTCGACTTCCGGGTGATCTTCCGTGGCTTCACGCTTGGCCACATCCGCCACGATGACGCGGCTCAACACGCCCACTTGAGGGGCCGCCAGGCCGATGCCGGGGGCATCGTACATGGTCGCCAGCATGTCATCCATGAGCCGGCGCACGTCATCGTCCACCTCAGCCACGGGATCGGCCACGGTTTTGAGGACCGGGTCAGGGATTTTGATAATGTCCATAATCGCCATAAAGTTGAGATAGGCGATCAATCAAGCCGGGTCAACGCCCGGCGTTCGCGTTCGGCTAGCTTCCGGTGCAGGAACCGCCGCCCAATACGCAAAATCGGGCGCAATGAGGATGGTTCAACTTGACCTTTCCCTCTTCGAACATGCCCTCGTTTGCAGAAGCTGCGGCTGTCAGGTTGGGGCCCATATCGAATTCATCGTCATAGACCAGCAACGTGCAGGGCAAGATCGAAGGGGCCAAGGCGCCTTTGCGTTTCACCGCCATCCGGCTGGTGGCGCACATCATGTGTTCTGGCTTAACGCCCAGAATACCCCAGCAATCGGTGGTGATTTCAGGCACATCCAGGGTTGCGTCCATTTCCGGGAACAGAACGAGCTGCATCGGATCGTCCGCATTGATGGTCCAGCCGCGCTCGGCAATCAGGCGGGCATAGCCCTTGCGGGCATCTTCTTCGGTCTCGTTCCAGCAGGTGCGCCCGGCCACGGCTAGCTGAAAGCCGTTCTCCGCCAGCCAATCCACACCTTCCAAGGCCTTGTCCCAAGACTTTGGGCCCCGCTCAAGCTCGTGGAGAGCTTGGGTGTAGTGGTCAAGCGAGATCCGCAAGGTCAGCATCGTGGGATACTTTTCCCTCAACGCCAGCAAACCTTCGCGCACTTTGGGGCGCAGCATGGGCTGCATGGCGTTTGTGAGGATCAAAACCTCAAAACCGCGCTTCAGCGCAGCATCTGCCATGGCCAGCATATCGCGGTTCATGAAGGGCTCACCGCCCGTAAAGCCGATTTCGCGCGTGCCGAGGCCGCGCAGCTCGATTTCATCCATGAGCGCGAGGGCGTCGGCAAGTGAGAAATACACCAGCCGATCGTTGCTTGGGCTCGATTCGATGTAACAGTTGATGCACTCGATATTGCACAGGGTGCCGGTATTGATCCAAAGAGTGTCGAGGCGCTCGAGAGCCACCTCAGCGCGCTTTTCCCCCTTCGCCGTGATTTTTGGATCAGAGAACTTCTGAGGGTCCAAATGCGGCGGCGCCGGGCGTGTGTCTAAGACTTGTTCACTCATGGAGCCGGACCCTAAAGCCAAAGTGCACTGCGGCAAAGCGCAAAGTGTCCGTCCTCACGCCTTTGTCAATCAAGGGCTTTTGGGAGGCACGTTATCGCGAGCGGCGCGTCAAAAGCTTCCGTAGACGGATTTTTCGTACTCTAAGAGGTATGCCCTTAGCTCTTGACTTCAAAGGTAATTTTCAGGGTAACGCGATAGCTCTGCACCTGATCGCCTTTGACCACGCAGCTCTGGTCCTGCACCCAGGCGGAGCGGATATTTTTCACCGACTTACCCGCCTGCTTGATCCCGTTTGCCGCTGCGTCATCCCATGACCGGTCCGAATCCGCCATGATTTCGATCACCTTCATAATGGCCATCGCGTCTTCCTCCACACATTTATCTATCCGGAGTCACATTAAAGCACCCGAGATGTGGTTTCCAGCTTGCCTTTTGCGTTCGAAGCAGCGAACGTGAGGCACGGTGCGGGCGTAGCTCAGTGGTAGAGCGTCAGCTTCCCAAGCTGAATGTCGTGGGTTCGATCCCCATCGCCCGCTCCAGACCTCCTAAGGCGTTGATTTTTCCCGATCTTATGTCATCGGACCCGAGGCGTTTTGAACATCGATCAAGGCGGCCTTTGATCGATCGGGGCAACCATTCATTCATCCAAGAATGCTACATTATGCACATTAGCCGCATGTGGCGGTCTGGGATCGTCCACGGCAACTGGGGAGTGGAACCGGGGTGAATTTGATACCGTCAAATGTGCTGGCCATGCTGGACCATCTCAGAGCGCGGTCTGAGCGAACGGATTTCGCTGAGCAACTGGCGCCTGATCCTGATCGGCCGGCACCGCGCAGGCTGAGAATGCGCCAAACGGCCAGCCGGTCTTCAATTGAAGCAATTTGGGACCAGCTTCTGGCGGACAGTCCGGCCGACGAGGGTGCCCGGGCCGAAATTGCCGATAGCCATTCCCTCGCCCGAGCAGAAGCTTATGGCCAAAATATCGAAAATCTCATCGGAACGGTCAAAATCCCGATGGGGCTGATCGGTCCGGTCCGGGTAAATGGCATCAATGCAAACGGTGACTACTTCATTCCTCTGGCGACAAGTGAAGCCGCTTTGGTTGCGTCTTATGCGCGGGGCGCGGACGTGGCCAGCAAGGCCGGCGGCATCAGCGTTGCCATGCTGTCTGAAGGGGTTCTACGGACGCCGGCCTTTGTCTTTTCAGATGTGTTGCAATCCGGCCTGTTCGTGGACTGGGTTGCGCAGAATGCTGAACATCTGAAAGCGGCCGCCGAGAACACCACACGGTACGGAAAGCTGGTGACCATCGAGCCGTTCATCGATTCCGACATCGTGTTCCTTTTGTGCCGCTACACGACCGGCGATGCCGCCGGGCAGAACATGGTGACGGTCGCGTCAGAAGCGGTGTGCGATTACATCAGCCAACATTCGCCCATCAATCCTCTGCATTGGTTCATCGAAGCCAATTTCTCCGGCGACAAGAAGGCGTCCTATCTGGGCATGCATACCGGCCGGGGTCGGAAGGTGACGGCCAGCGTTGAGATCCCTCTTGCGCTGATCAAGCGGTATCTGCGCGCAGAGCCTGACGCCATGCTGGCCTATGGGCGCGTGGCCGGATTGGGAGCAGTGCTCAGTGGTCAACTGGGTGCGCAGGCCCACTATGCCAATGCCTTGGCGGCGCTTTATGCGGCGACCGGTCAGGATATCGCGTGCGTCTCGGAATCTGCCGTGGGCTTCACCCGGATGGAAGCCCGCGATGATGCCGTTTTCTTTTCCGTCACCATGCCCAACATCCTGGTGGGTTCCGTGGGCGGAGGGACGTCTCTCCCGAGCCAGGCGGCGGGTCTTTCCATTCTCGGCCTGAAGGGCCCTGGCAAAGCAGCGGCCTTGGCGGAAGTCACGGCGGCCTTATGTCTATGCGGTGAGATCTCCATCATCGCCGCCATTGCCGCTGGACATTTCACGCGGGCGCATAAGAAGCTGGCGCGCATGAGATGAGCGGACAGGCCAACACCCTCCCGCGCCATCCGGCTGCGGGCGAGACCCTATTGAAGCGCCTCTGGATCTATCAGGAAGACCGCTTCCCGCTTTTCAAGACGGCGATCCTGCTCGCGGTCTTCTCTGCGGCCAGCATCAGCGTCTCAGCCCACCTGGCTGACCGGGCGCTGCCGGGGCTTTGGGTGTTTGTGGCCGTCTGGCTGGTTGCGTTGATCATCTTCTTCCAGATGCGCGCGTGCGACGAGTTCAAGGACTTGGAGGATGACCGCACCTATCGCCCGGAGCGCCCCATACCCAGCGGCTTGGTAAGCTTGAGCCTTATCCTGAAGCTCGCCGCCTTCGGCGCCGTCTGCGCAATCGCGCTTACGGCATCGATTTACATGTGGTTGCTCGTGCCGCTCTTCGGCGTATGGCTCTGGCTTGCGCTTATGACCCACGAGTTCTTCGTGGCGGACTGGTTGAAGGCCCGCTGGGCGCTCTATCTGGTGTCCCACATGGCGATTATGCCGCTAATAGATCTATACATAACCGCCTCTGAATGGCTGCCCCATTCCAGCGGCCCACCCGCAGGTCTCTGGCTGTTTCTGGCGCTAAGTTTCGCCAATGGCTGCGTGCTTGAGCTTGGCCGAAAAACCTGGGCACCCGAATCCGAACGTCCGGGCGTGGAAACCTATTCAGCATTGCTCGGCCCGGCGCGTGCGGTTTGGCTTTGGGTTGCCGTGTGTGCGGTGGCCTGGCTCCTGCTGGCCGGCGTGGGAATTGCCGTGCGGGCGCCGCTCTCGGTCGCCGGGCCGGGGCTCATCATGTTGCTGGTTGTGATCTTCTTCGCGCTGCGGTTTGCGAAAGCCCCAACGGTGAAGGGCCAGAAGGGTATCGACACGCTTGCAGGTCTTTGGGTTTTCGCCTGCTATTGCCTGGCCGGTTTCGCGCCGTTCATCGCCGCGGGGGTCCCATGACATCAGGGCCGATTCTCCACATGGACGCCGCGGTGGGCGTGGAAAGGGTCGGCGGCAAGGCGGCGGCTCTCATGCGCCTGAGCGCAAAGGGTTTCAACGTTCCCAATTTCCTGGTCGTTGAGCCGAGCGCGTTTTCCGCCAAAGGCCTTTCCAGGATGACGCGCGAAAGCCTGTTGGAGGGATTGCACAAGATTGGCTCCGGCCCTTATGCGGCGCGGTCCTCGGCGGTGGAAGAAGACGGCGCAGGTCATTCTCACGCCGGGCAGTTCCTCTCCGTCCTCAATCTCAAGGCGGACCGCGTCCCGGCCACCTGCACCAAGGTTTGGAAGAGCGGCTTGGAAGACAATGTGGCGACCTATCGCGCCTCAACGGGATTGAACGGCGCCGGAGATGCGCCGGCAGTGATCGTGCAGCAAATGGTCAACGCCAGGTGCGCGGGCGTGGCGTTCACCGCAGACCCGGTGAGCGGGCGCCGAGATCAGATCGTGATCTCGGCAACGGCGGGCCTTGGAGACAAGCTCGTCGGCGGCGAGCAGGATGGTGAGACCTATCTGATCGACAAGCAGACCGGCGCGGTGCTGGACGGGCCGGAGGGTGGCGTGCTGTCATTTGAGGACCTGGAGCAGCTTACCGAACTCGCCAAGGCCGCAGAACAGGCCTGTGAGGGCCCGCAGGACATTGAGTGGGCGTTTGACGATGCTGAGCTTTACCTCTTGCAGTCGCGGCCCATTACGACGCCTCTACGGCCGCATCCGATTCCCGACCGGGACATCACCGTTTTCGATAACTCCAACATCATTGAGAGCTATCCGGGCCTGGTTTCACCGCTCACCTACAGTTTTGCCCAGTATGCCTATTCCCGGGTGTACCGCGCCTTTGTGCGCCTGGTGGGGGTGGATGAGCGCTCGATTGCCTCAAATGCGGCTGTCTTCGACAATATGCTCGCGCGCATTGACGGGCGGGTCTACTACAATCTGATCAACTGGTACCGGGCCCTTGCCCTGCTGCCCGGATTTTCCATCAACCGGTCTCACATGGAAACGATGATGGGTGTCGGCGAGCCCTTGCCGGAGACCATTGCGGCCGGGATCGGACCGCCGCCTGCCAAGGGGTTCGGGCTGATCAAAGAGTGGGCCAAGGTCGCTGGCGTGGGCGCAAGGCTGGCCTATGAAGCCTTCCGGTTGGACCGAACCGTGAAGCAGTTTTACGGCAGGCTGAACACCGCGCTGGCTGAACCGGCGGCCACGCTGGATGATATGCCTCTCACGCAGTTGGCGGCTGAATATCGCCGGATTGAGGCCGATTTGCTTGACCGTTGGGATGCCCCGTTGGTGAACGACTTCCTCTGCATGATGGCGTTCGGTGGGTCGCGAAAGCTCTTGGAGAGGTGGGCCGGCCAACCAGGTCTTGAAGTGCACAACGACATCATGGTGGGCCAGGGTGACATCGTTTCCGCCGAACCGGCCCAGCGCATCCGTCACATGGGGCGCCTGCTGGACGGTAACGAAGCGCTGCGCCAGCAACTGGCGGAAGGCGATGGCAGCGGGCTTGCCGAGCACGACGAGCTTAGCAAAGCCATACAGGACTATCTGGACCGGTTTGCCGACCGTTGTACCGAAGAGCTGAAGCTTGAGAGCGTAACACTGGACCGCGATCCGGCGCCGCTCTATCGCGCGGTGGCCGCCGCTTCACTGCAGCAAGACCACAATGCACACGATGCGCAGCCCCACGTCGATCTGAACGATCTGTTCAAGGGCCGGCCCTTGCGGCGGGCGATTGCAAAGACCTTTGTTGAATGGGCGAAGAAGCGCGTCCGCGACCGGGAGAACTTGCGGTTTGAACGCACGCGGATCTTTGGCCGTGCGCGGCACCTGTTCAGAGCTGTGGGCCGGCAGTTCTATGCGCGCGGGGTCATTGAGGCCCCGGACGATATCTTCAATCTCACGGTGCCGGAGGTGCTGGGCTACATCGAGGGGTTCACGGTCAGCCCCAACCTTGCCGAGGTGGCGGCCATGCGAAAGCGGGAGATGGAGCACTCCAGCCAACGCCCCGACCCCGATGAGCGCTTAATGGTGGAAGGCGCGGCACTCGCCGGAACAGCAGCTTTTGTCTCACGGACGTCAGCACCTGAAGACACCTCCGCGCTCAAAACAGCCACCGGCTGCGCGCCGGGATGCGTGACCGCGACCGCCCGGGTGATCCGGGACCCGCGCACCCAGAGCTTGGAGCATGGCGACATCCTCGTGGCTCGGCACACCGATCCTGGCTGGATCGCCGTGTTTAGCAACGCATCGGCCATCGTCGTGGAGCGGGGCAGCTTGCTGTCTCACTCTGCCATCGTGGCGCGGGAGCTCGGCATACCGTGTGTGGTCGGACTGAAGGGCGCCATGGACTGGATCAAGGACGGTGAGACCATAGAGGTTGATGGCGCAGCCGGCACGGTCAAGAGGCTGTCCTGATGGAAGCGGAGATCGCAAGCCACGCTGATTTTGACAACATCCGCTACGCGCAGCTCTGGGAAGACGCGGACGTGTTGCTGATGGGTCTGGGTGAGCAAAGGGGCGCAACGCTTGTCTCCATTTGCTCGGCCGGCGACAATGCTTTGGCCATGCTGACGCTCGACCCTGATCGCGTTGTTACCGTCGATCTTTCAAACGCCCAGCTCGCTTGTTTGCGCATCCGCATCCAGGCCTACCAGCATCTCAGCCACAGCGCGTTTCTGGAGCTTATGGGAGCAAGGCCATCTGCAGATCGTCTGCACCATTTGGATCAGGCCGCCCGTCATCTTGAGGGAGCTGATCAGGCTTTCTGGAGCGAGCGGAAAGACGAGGTCGATCGTTTTGGACTTGGAGGGGCCGGCAAGTTTGAGCGCTACTTCCGGATTTTTCAGCGCTATCTCCTGCCGCTTGCTCAGACGAGATCAACCCTTGAAGATGTGTTCAAACGCAAGCCTCACTCCGAACGCCGGGTGTTTCTCGACAACCGCTGGAACAACTGGCGCTGGCGGCTGCTCCTGAAGACATTCTTCTCAAATTTCGTCATGGGCCGCCTCGGCAGAGATCCGGCGTTCTTCGCGCATGTGGAGGGCAGTCTGGCGGAGCATGTGGCGCGCCGGATTGAACATGCGGCGGTCGACTTGGAGCCCGCCGACAATCCTTATCTCCATTGGATCCTGACCGGCACCCACGGTGAGGCGCTTCCCCTGGCCTGGCGGGAGGAGCATTTCGAGACCATTCGGAGCCGGCTTGATCGGCTTGAGCTGCGGTTCGGCGCTCTGGAGACGTTCATTGCGACCGGAGACAAGGCCGACGGTTTCAATCTCTCCGACATTTTCGAGTACATGACTGAGGCCACGTTTGAGACCGTCTATGGTTCCATCTTAAGCGCTGCGCATCCTGGCGCACGTCTGGTGTACTGGAACATGATGGTGCCGCGTCGTGTGCCGGCAGCTCATGCGGACAAGGTCGAAACGCTGCAGGATGTGGAGCGTGCTGGCGCCGCCATGGACAAGGCCTTCTTCTACAGCGATTTTGTGGTGGAGCAGGTGCGGTGAGCGTGACGCCACATGATCTGGCTTTTATGCTCCTCATCACGGCGGGTCTCCTTAGCCTGATGTGGTGTGTGAAGCGCCTCTCAGCCCGGTTTGGCATAGGGCCTGAGGTGCAACGCAAGCTGGTGCATGTGGCCACCGGGTGTACTGCGCTGACCTTTCCAGCCCTGTTCTCCGGCCCGGCGCCGGTCATTGTCTTTGTTGTTCTGGCAACCGTGCTGCTGCTCGTTCTGCGCAACACAAACCTGGCGCGGCTGGCGCATCTTGGTTCCGTTTTGCATGACGTGGAACGCAAGTCCCACGGGGAGATTTACCTGGCTGTGGCGATTGGCGTTCTGTTCTTTCGCTCTGAAGGCCAACCTGTCCTTTATGTGCTGCCGTTGCTTGTCATCACACTGTCCGACACGGCTTCCGCGCTGATCGGCACGACCTACGGCCGCAGTCGCTTTGCGGTTGAAGGAGGCGCCAAGAGCTTCGAAGGCGTTGCGGCGTTCTTCGTGGTCACCTGGCTATGCGCGATGATCGTTCTATTGCTCATGACCGATGCCGACCGGGTCAATGTGATCGTTCTGTCGCTGGCCATCGCGGCGTTCTGTGCCCTTGTCGAGGCGGATTCTTGGAACGGCCTCGATAATCTGTTCGTGCCCATTGGAGCGCACCTTTTCCTGGCCAGTCATCTGGACACCAGTCCAGCCGAGCTGGCCGCAATTGCTGCCGCGTTCATTGGCACCATCCTGCTGGTGCAATCGGTTGCGCACAGCGTGAAAATTTCTTCTCAGGCGGCCCGTGGCTATGCCATTTTGATGCTGCTGGTGCTGTCTGTGACCCAATGGCAAAACGCCATTTTGCCGGCCTTTGCAATCGCCATGCATCTGGTGGCGCGCCGGACCAGACCTGGCGTGAGCGAACGGCCGGATTTCAACCTCATCTTGATTGCCACCGGCGTTGCGTTGGCATGGCTGATCACCGGCGAGATGCTGGGCGAATCTGCGATCAACCTGTTCAATCTGACCTTCGCCGCTGTTGGGCTGGCCTTTGCCGGCCTCGCCCTGGAAGGCGCTTGGCGGTTTGCTTTGGCGCCTATCATGGTGGGCGTTGTTGCATCGGCGGTCTGGATTTCTGAACAGAACCCCCAGGCCGCCTCCTGGTTTGACCTTGGGTGGCCGGTCATCCTTCCCGCGCTCGCACTGCCTGCCCTGGCTGGAATGCTCAAGCCGGAGTGGTTTGCGCGCGCCCGCAGTTTCAAAGCCTTCGGGCTGTCTCTCATCTTGCCCATGGGCATATTTGTGTTCAAAGGAGTGCTCGCCTGATGCCAGAACCTGAAGAAATCCGCCACGCCGGCGCCCGTGCTCTGGTTTACCGGGATGCTCCGGACTGGGAGGGACTGAAGTGCGCAGCAATCGGCGGGGTGCAGTTTGAGGATGCCGCCTCGGGCACGGATCTGCTCCACGCACTTGCAGATCAGTTGAAGTCGGAGGGGTTTCAGGGCGTTCTCGGACCCATGGACGGGGACACTTGGCATGCCTACCGGGTGGTCACGCAGAGCGATGGATCGCCGCCCTTTCTCATGGAACCGGTGAGCGGGGAGCACACGCTTCAATGCTTTACAGATGCTGAGTTCAAAGCCGTTTCAAGCTACGTCTCCAGCCGCGCCCGTCTGGTTGATACTATAGGCGCGGAGCCGGTTTCGGTACCCGGTGTGGCGGTGACCGCATGGGATGGAAAGGACGCCGACAGTCTGATCCGCCAGTTGTTCCAGATGTCGGCCGGCGCGTTTGCCCGCAACAAGTTTTTCAAGCCCATCGACATAGACGCCTTTCTGGCGCTCTATGAGCCCGTGTTGCCGCTGATCGATGCCCGCCATGTACTGTTTGCCCATCATGAAGAGGCTGGCCTGGTGGGCTTTCTCTTCGGCATGCCCGACCGCTCTGCGGCCGATGTGACCCCGGCTGCGATCCTGAAGACCTATGCAAGCGGGATGCGCGGCGTTGGACATCTCTTGGCAGATACCTATCACCGCGCGGCCCTGGACATGGGCCACGCCCACGTGATCCATGCCCTGATGCATGAAGACAACGCATCCTTGAGCCGGAGCAAGCAGCACGACGCACACATCTTCCGGCGCTACGCGCTCATGGGCCGCAAATTGTGAGCGCTGATGAACCTCATTGAGAAGTTCCTGCAAACGGCCGCCACTACGCCGAACAAACTGGCCGTTGTGTCCGGGACCGGTGAGGCCATCACCTTTGCAGAACTGGCCCGGCGGTCCGGTGTCCTCGCGTGCCGTTGGGAGAGAGAGGGGATCGGCACAGGTGATCGCGTGCTGGTGGCGATGCCGGTCGGCATCGATCTTTACGCCGCCATTGCCGCACTTTGGCGGCTTGGCGCCGTGATTGTGTTCCCTGAGCCAGCCATGGGATTGGCGGGTCTCAAGCACGCGATCGAGATGACCCGCCCCGACGCCTTTCTGGCGGCGGGCGCTTACCGGCTGCTTCGTCTCTTTGTTCCTGGCCTGTGGACTATCGGGAAACATATTCGCCTTGCCACAGATGGTGCGGCAGCCGATGGTCTTGAAGAGGTGCGGCCTGAGCATCCGGCCCTCATTTCCTTCACCAGCGGGTCCACCGGCAAGCCGAAGGGTATCGTGCGCAGTCATGGTTTCCTGGCGGCGCAGAATGCCTGCGTCGCCGAGTTGCTGACGCCCAAGCGTGAGGATGAAACGGATCTGGTTGCGTTCCCCGTGTTCGTGATTTCAAACCTGGGGCAAGGGATCACGTCGGTTTTGCCAAACTGGAAACTGACACGGCATGATCAGGCTGAGGCCAGCACCATCGTCAGCCTGATCCGGACACACTCCATAACGCGTGCGCTGGTGCCGCCTTCCATCTGCCAGGTGCTTGCCCGCGGCGGCTCTGATCCAGGCCTGTCGGATATCTTCACCGGAGGGGGGCCGATATTTCCTGATCTGATCGAGGCGCTTTCGGCCGCCGCGCCCCAAACCGCGCTGACATGTGTCTACGGCTCAACCGAGGCGGAGCCCATTTCACACCTTCATGCGTCAGACATTTCGGCCAAGCAGTGGGCAGATATGTCAGAGGGTAGGGGACTGCTAGCAGGCGTGCCTGTTGCCCAGACCGCGGTCAAGATCATCGACGATGAGATCGTCGTGACTGGCGATCACGTGAACAAGGGCTATCTCGACGGGGCCGGGGATGATGAAAACAAAGTGCGCACCGATGGGCAGATCTGGCATCGGACCGGGGATGCGGGCGCGTTGGACAGCGATGGGAACTTGTGGCTGAAAGGGCGATGGTCAGCGAAGGCCGGCGGGATCTACCCGTTCGAGGCTGAGGTGGCGGCTCGGTCCTGGCCGGGTGTTGAGCAGGCCGCGTTGCTTCCCGGCTCTACCCCGCCCATGCTCGCCATCCAGGGACGTGAGCCTGCGAGGGGCGTTTGGCAGGCACGTGCGGATGGGCTAGCTGGTTTGCAGGTGCGGCAGGTCAACGAAGTGCCACTCGACCGCCGTCACCGCTCCAAGGTCGATTATGCACGCTTACGCGGCATGATGGCGCCTTAAGCAGGCTGATAAAGCTTGTCAAACTTGGCGCGCGGCATGGCGTAGCCGTCTCTCTGCTCTGCATCGTTGAAGACAAGCATGTCGCCGGCTTTGTAGTCGGTCGCACCTTCTTTTGTGCTGATGCGGCCGTCCTTGTCCGCCTCTCGCGCCCAGACGGGCTGTGCTTTGATGTACTGGGCGCCGCCGAGCGGTTTGTAGGACTTCGCGAACGATGTCTGATCCACCGTGTAGACGTCTTCGTCGCGTTTCACCAGCCAATCGCCCGTGCGCGCCCGTTGTACGCCACCCCACTTGCGATAGGTGAACCCTTCAAGCTCCAACGTCAGTTGGATCGCGGTCACGGCCGTGTCGGCCCGTCTTGTGTACTTCCTTAAGTCACTCATATGCAGCCAGGGGATCCGTCTCTCAGTTCTGCAAGAATGTCGGGCCAAAATGGTCTTTGAGGTTCACATTCGCCTTTGCGTAGGTCCGGCCGATTTGAAGCAGATCATCAACCGCGTCAACCGCATCCAGTTGGGATACTTTTTCAGATGAGATCTTTGGAAGACCCAGCGCCGCCAACCCCTTTTGGGTGATGTCCGGGTCGTAGCGGGCATAAAGGAAGTGCCGGCCAAGCGGTGTGCTCAAGGGAACAGGCGGCACCATGGTACCCACTTCCCCATCCAGCACGGCGCCAAAAGTACAGCGGCCGACCGTTCGGCAGTTGATGTCTTGATCATAGGCCATCCCGCTCATCAGCTCAGGCGCGATTGCCCGGGCGATGCTGAACAGGGAACGTTGCGAGTCGAGTGCATCCGGTCCCAGCACCGGCGTCACGCCGGTCCCCACAGACACAATCATCATCTTATCTTCTGCGGTATCCCATTCCAGATTGAAGGGAGGTGCCGTTGCGATGCGGTACATCAGAAAGGCCGGATCGTTGTAGGGCGTCACCCCTCCATCAACGAACACAAACTCGTGCGCTCCCACATCAACCGTCTCAGGGGGGAAGTAGGTGGGCGCCGCGGTTGACGCCCGCACCAACTGCCAAAGAGGAAGATCCAGATTGCTGTCTTTGCGCTTGGCATCATTGTATTTGGCCAGCGGGTTGTTCGTGAGCGGCCAGGGCGAATCTGTTGTGACATTGCGCAAGACGAGCAGCAGCAGGGTTTTAAGCTGATTGCTGCCAAGGGTGGTTGAGCGTCCAAGCACCTCCTGCAGTTTCTTCTTCAAGGGGTCGGATTTGAACTTCTGCCAGAACCGCTTGCGCAGGCGTTCCTTCTCAAACATCTGCGGACCGGTCTCCACATAGAACGCCACCAGTTCCTTAACCGACATGCCCTTCGACAGGCCGGCGGCGAGAATCGCGCCTGTCGAGGTGCCACCGATGAAATCGAAATACTGGTTCAGGCGGAAGCCCGCGCCGGCCTTCAGGTTTGTCCGCAATTCGGCTTCTAGCCTTTCGAGAATGCCGAGGGTCAACACACCGCGAATACCGCCGCCGCTAAGCGCCAGGAGGCGCCGCTGACCGGCTTTCTTAGGCTTGAGGACCGTGTGTTTGTTCTTCGCCATCTTGGCGCTCCTAAGGCTTTGTGTTGGCATCTTCCAGTGAGCTTGCAAACTCAAGCGCGGCCGCGACGTTCTCGGAGAACAGCGCCAGGTCTTGATAGATCTTCAACTGCCGCATGAGCACTTGAGCGCTCAGGGCACCGTGCATTGCACATTGCTCATACCTGAACTTGACCTTCTGCGGACGGCTCGATGAGATCAGTTTGAGATCGGCGCGCGATATTCTGGCCCACTTATCACCCGGGTAGTTGCGTACAGAGGATTCAATGGCCAGGTCGGTTGCGGCAATCAGCTTAACTCTCTGTTCGCTTCTTGTCTCCAGTTCCAGATCTGCCTGCCTCTCGCTGTCAAACTGTATCTCCCAGTGCTCCGGATGCAGCTTAGCCAATTCAATTTGCATGGCGAGCATGGCGACGGCTCCCAATCCGGAATAGTAGTGACTGCGATGGGTCTCAAAACCTTTCATGTAATGCTCGATGGACTGCTCAAGAAAGGGGGATGTCAGCGCTGTTTGCTGCCGTTTTGCCAGGTCCGTCTCAGATCCGAAATTGTTCAGCCATTGGGTCTTGCAATTGCTGCCTATGAGCGCGTGAGTTTCCGCGCGGCGCCAGTCTGACAGGTTGTTGCTCCCCAAAGCGCGGCTGGCCGCTTGTTCCGAAAGGTCATGCTTGCCGAGTTTCTGGTAGTTGGTGGCCAGCTTCTGGTTGGCTTCCACATCGTGCTTCAGGAAAGCACGCACGCTCTCCCAGACCATCGCCGAGTCTGCATGAGCGCCCAGTTCGAACAAGGCGCGCCCCACCACGCGCAGGCCCGCAGCTTCCCAGTGCTTGCCTAAGGCTTCATCCCTAAGAGCCAGCAAGGACTCCACGTCCGTTGAGGCAAGTTCCACCTGCTCGCGAAACTCTCCGGGCACCATGATCACTTTGCTTGGGTCTATACGGGGGAGACCTGGAACCAACTGAAAGACAGGACTATCGGCGTCGTCCTCTCTCAAAGTGGCTTGAATAGCCCCGGTCAGGTCCTCAACGGACGCTGCCGGATCGTCAGGATTGTATCTCAGATATCGGTCCGCCTTGAGATCGAAGACGTGAGGATCGCCTCGCCTATCGGACTTAATCATCACCGTATACTGATCCCGCAAGGCGTGACGGATACCCAGTTCATAGAAGGCGTTGGCATTGTGTATGGAGATGTCAGCAATCACCACATCAGCGCTGAGCAGTTCACGGAACATGTCGCTGCGGATATTGCCCTGGTGGACGAACTCACCGGTCGTGCCGCCGCTCAATCCCACGTTCTCTAGCGCTGCGGCAATGAGCTTCTCGTCCACAAGGTCAAAGTTTATCGGCGCATCGCCGGTTGCGTTGGACTTTTCACCAAACGGTCGGACAATAAAAGCGCGTCCTGATCGGTTGTCCAAGACACTCTCCCCGTCTGATCTAATGCCGTGGGCACCGCTGCCTGGTGCGTACTATTCCACATGATGGCGGCGCGATACAGGGTTTTCGGGTTTTCAGTGTCCGGACACTCTCATCCCACTCGGAGAGAAATGGGTCGCTGCCGGCGGCACAAACATGCTAACGAACGGGCATGCGAGAACTCACCTTTGAACTTCTGTCCGACGGTGCCGCGCAGGCCCGCACCGTCCCCATCAAACGCACCATCGTTGCCGGCTGGACGGCACGCGACGTTGAGGCGATGGAGAAGCACATCGCCGAGCTGGAAGAGCTCGGCGTGGCGCGTCCGGCGCGCACGCCCGTGTTTTACAGGGTGTCCTGCTCCTGCTTAAGTCTTGCCGACAAAATTGAGGTGATTGGATCGGCCTCCAGCGGCGAGGCAGAGTTCTTCCTGTTGAATCTGGAGGGAGATGTTTGGCTCGGCACCGGGTCGGACCATACCGACCGCGAGGCCGAAGCCCACGGGGTCACTCTCTCCAAGCAGATGTGCGACAAACCCCTGGCCGGCAGTGTGTGGCGCCTCGCCGATGTGGCCGATCACTGGGACGATATCCAGATAAGATCCTACGCCGTAATCGATGGTGAGCGGGTCTTGTACCAAGAGGGCCAGGTGAGCGCCATGTTGGCGCCTGACACCTTGCTGGAGCTCTATGCCAAGGAAGATGACGCCAAGGGCGGCTTCAGCCCCGAGGATCTTATGTTGTGTGGTACATTGCCGGCTATAGGCGGTGTGCGTCCTGCGGGCCGGTTTGAATTTGAACTGGTGGACCCGGTGTTAGATCGGCGCCTTCACCATGGTTACGATATCGTCGAGCTTCCCATTCTGGGCTAGCTTTCGTCGTAATAGTGGGTCTCCAGCAGCACACAGCCTTTTTCTGACTTGAACGGGCCGTGATAGACGCCGGGAGGCCGGCAGGCATAGGTGTGCTGGGCGAACGGCTCTCCGCCTTTGCCCTGCTCATCATTGCCAACCGTAAGGTCCCCCGACACCAGGTACACCTCTTCCCAATAATCGTGGACAAAGGGCGCCGTGGTGAACACGCCGGGCTCAAAGCGCAACAGTCTGGTGCGATTTCCCGTCTTGCCGTCTTCGTCGAGAGCGCCCGCCAGGATTTTCTGCTGAATGCCGTCCGGATATCCGTCCGGCGTGTGCCAGCCGTCAGTGTCCATGTCCACTGCATGGAACTCTTTATGTTCTTTGTTGATCGCCATGAAATGTCCTACTGCGCTGCAACTTGCCCCTCATGAGGAAGTTCATCCTCAAGCTCATAACTGTCAAGCATCTGATCAACCAGGGCCGTGCATTTGTCCCAGTCGAAGGTTCGGAAGCTGTGGCCTTTGGTCACGAACGTGGCACCGGCATAGAACATCTCGTACTGCGTGTGCCGCGAAGCGAATTCCGAACCCACCGCGTCCCAGGCAAGTTTGTAGAACTTCACTTTGGTTTCGCTATCTGCTGCAGGCGAGTTTTGGGTCTTGCCGATGAACTCACGCAGATCCGCATTGGCGAAATCGGCAACCGAAGAGGGCAGCATGATCATTCCGCCGCCGGCCAGATCGCGCAAGGTGGTGATCACCTTGGAGTAGAGTTGTTGGGTCAGCACCTGAGCGGCATAAAGTGTGTGCCGGTCCGGCACGAAGTAGGCTCCGCGCTGGCTTCCCTTCACCTCCATGGCATGCACCAAAGCATCCACCATAGCGCATTCTGCAGCCAGATTTCCTAAGGTCTCACGCACCTGCGGAAAAGACGTGGTGCCGTTCACATCGGTAATGCGCCGCGCCAAGCCCAGCAGGAAACGCATTTTCACCATCAAACGTACCTGAGCCTGGTAGTTCTGATAGACATGAGCCGGCGTGGCATGAAACTGCTTCTGGCACATCGCCACGTCTTGGTTGATGAACACCCGGTCCCACGGCACCTTCACATCATCGAAGTAAAGCACCGCGTCGTTTTCATCGAAACGGCTGGACATGGGATTGTCGAAGACGGACGGCGCGTTCTCCTCGTAGGATTTGCGCGAAAGGATCTTGAGCCCTTTGGCGTTCATGGGGACCGCAAAGGAGATGGCATACCGTTCGTCACCCGGCTGCAACGGCTGGATGCAGGTGACGAACACCTCATTGGCCATAATGCCGCCGGTGGCCAGCATCTTGGCGCCGCGCACGGTGATGCCTTCGCTATCCTGGTCCACAACCCCGGCGGTCAGGTATTCGTTCTCCTGCTCATGAGCGGCTTTGGAGCGGTCCGCTTGAGGGTTGATGATGACATAGGTGAGGTAAAGTTCATTATCTCGCGCAAACCGGTAGTAGTCCGACAGGGCTGCTGCGCGGGCTGGGTCATAGTCCTCAAACACCTCGCGGCCCATGTGCATCCCGGAAATGCAGGAGGCCACGTGATCGGGCGCACGGCCCAGAAAGCCGGCGTGCAGGCCAGTCCAGGCCTCCAGACCTTTACGCCGTTCGACCAATTCTTCGAAAGAGGCGGGCAATTGCCAGATCCGATTGGCGCGGCCGCCGGTATCTGGAATCTCAAAGGACATGAGCTCGCGGTTTTCCGGCGCGCTATGAAAATCATAGAGCCGGCCCACAGAAGCCACCACATTTCGGTAGGCGGGATGTTTGGTCACGTCCTCCACAAGGGATCCGTTGAGATAGACCTCACGGCCATCCTGCAGGGAACGAATGTGTTTTTCGCCGGTTTTCATTGCATGCCCTTCCTCTCGCCAGTCAGGAGCCCGCCTTGGCAGTGTGCGCCAGGCCCGGGCACTATCGCAAAATGCGCGCCTCGAGAAAAGCACTGATCAAAAGGAAACGGCACGACCGCTTTTTGGCGATCGTGCCGTTTAGATCTTGGGTCCAGGTGATGTGTTATTTCACCAGGAACTTGATGGCTGTGCGGCCGGCCAATTGTTGTTTCTTGACCTTCTTGCCGGTTTTCTCATCTTTCACCTCAACAGTGGGGACCACCTTGATGGCGCGGGAAGCGAACTTCTCATAGTCGCCCAGCGAGGTGAAGGCGTTCTTGGCAAAGTCATGTTTGATGTTCTTTGCCGCGGCCTTGGTCTTGGTGCACAGGGCCACCACGGTTTCCTTGCCCGGGTCCTGGAGCTGGAACTTGAACTTGGCCTTCTTGCCGGGGAACTGGAATTCCTTGTCGGCCTTCAGGAAGTTCTCCTGCTGGAACTTGTTCGGGAAGATCACCGTTGCCTTGTCCTTGCCGTCCACGTTGATCAGGGTCAAGAAGCAATCCTGTTCGCTTTTCACCGTGAACACAGCGTGGTCCTTCACCACGTAGTCCGACTTGTCGGAGAACAAGGAGAGGTGGAACGAGCCGGACGTCAGGCGATCTTTTGCGTCGGGTTTAGCCGCGACCTTGCCGGGCTTCTCCTCTTTCTTATCGCTCGAAGCTTCCTGTGTGCTTTCAGCAGCAACCGTGAGCACTTCAGCTTCGCTGACCTGGGGCACGAGAGAAGCATAGATGGCTTCAAAGTGATCGCGCGGCACCAGGCCCTGCTCAAGCCGGCGTTTCAGCGCAAAGGCTTCGCTGCCGGCAGCGTTGAGTGCGTTCTGGAAGTCGCTTTCCAACTGACCGAACTCTGCAGCCGCAGTCCGCATGCTCAGATCCTGACGCTCATAGAGGTCGGACAGAGCGTTGATCATTTCCACGCCGTTCAGCGTCAGGCTGGGATCGAGACCGGCCCGCTCCATGGCAGCCCGCCAGGTGGCCTGATCCTCGTCCAGCAACCGCTTCATGGTTGCCGCATCCGGATAAAGGGCTTTCACCGTGTCGCGGGTCTCTTTGGAGAACGTCCGGGTGGCCATGACATGGTCGCGCACGTCATCCTTGTTGTAGCGGATGCCCTGATCGTGGCAGCCGAAGCAGGAGATGCCGTTGGTCACCGCAAAGTCCTTGCGCGAGATATCGCGGACAATCTCCGTCGGGCCGCGGTCGAGCTGGCTGCCGTCGGCGGCGTTCAGGTAGTAGGCGTGGAAGCCATTGGGCAGCGACCAAATGCTCTCACCGCCGTCATGTTCAAAACCGTCCTTGCCCGTGGGGCCAAGCGGATGTTCAAACAGGCTCTGCCTTTCCTTGTTGCCCGCAAAGTCGTAGCTGGTCCAGAACACGCCATTGGGAATGGTGTGCCGCTCGATGAGCCGGTTGTTTTGGCTCACGCCGGATTTCTGAAAGCCTGCACGGTGGGCCAGGAACTTCTTCAGGTTCTCTTCAATGTTGAGCCCAAGTGATTTCTGCAAGCCATCGAAGGTCTTCGGCAGCTTCAAAAGCGTGTGGTAGAGCTCAGGACGTGATGCTGCAAACGCGAACCAGTCGCCGCGCACGTAGGGCAGCTTGGTGTCGGTTGCGGTCTGCAGGAACGAGAACAGCTGCGAATCCGGTTTCACGCCATAAGGATAGGCGGCCAGGACAGTGGTCCAGTCCTTTTCAGTCCACTTCAGATCGTCAATATGGAAGCGGATGATGCTCTTGGCTGGATCGATTGTTTCCAGACGGATCACATCTGAATTCTGGCTCAAGCTGTTCAACAGCTTCACCACCGCCTGCCGGTAAACCTTCATGTTCTTTTCCGGCGTGCAGGTGTTTGTCAGATGGGTCAGGGTGATGTAGCGCGTGCCTTTCACCCGGTGGTCCTGAAGGGTGTTCAGGTCATCGGCGATCAGCTTAACAATCGCTTCCCTGTCGAGGAAGTTCTCAGCTTTACAGGCCGCCGCCACTTGTTCACCAAGGGCTTTCACCCAAGTGCGCAGCGCCGCGATTTCGTCTGAGGTGGGTGTCGGGAAGCCGGAATCCTCACCCGTGAGCTCAGCGTTGCGCACATCATACGGCATGTCGGCCCGCACCGGGTCGGCGGTCCGCTTGATCAGTTCAGAAGCGTCCGGGTTGCCTGGCAGCACAAAACGTGAGTCGGTGGCCATTTCATCGAGCTTCAGAACATTGCCGAAGTTGCTCGCCACTTTTTCGCGCTTTCCGAGCTTGCCCACCTGGTGGCATCTGGCGCAGTGCTTGTCCAGAACGTCAAACGCAGCCTTGGCAACCGGATCGGTTGGCGGCACGATCTTTGTGGCAGCGGCTTCTGCGGTCGCAACCGCGGGAGCTGCGGCTGGTGCGGCAGCCGGCGTGGCCGGCGGCGTTGCGCTTTCGCTCGCTTCGGTTTGGGTGGCATCTTTACTCTGTGCGGCGCTATCGGCGCCGGCTGCAGAGTGCGAATCAGCCATGCTGCCATGGACGAGCGCGCTGAACGCGACGCCGGTGAGCAGGGCTGTCAGGAGGTTTTTGGTGATTTTTGTCATCTTGGCTTCCACTGAACTGATTTTTGGAACCCTAACAGTTCTTCGCAACGTGCGATGTGACGTCAGTCACAGCACGTTGCGGAACGGTTATGATTCAGTCCCCGGTGGGCTAAGATCTTTTAGTTTTTCTTAACGCGGTAGTCTTGGTGGCAGGCTTTGCAGTTTTTCGCAACTGCGCCAAACGCCGCTTTAAAGTCGCCTTCACCGGCCTTTGCAGCTTCAGCCGCCTTGCCTGAAGTTTCCAGAAATGTGGCGTTAACAGCCTGAAAACCCGCAGAATCCTCCCAAATTTTGGGGGCAGCTTCGGTATCTCCACCGGTTTGGGTTCCATCCGGGAACATGCTTCCAAATCCCGCTGCAGTGGAGTTCATGACGCGCATGGCCAGCTCAGCCGCCAATGCGTCGTAAGGAATTTTCCCTTGTGCCATACCGGCCGCAACCCGCATTGCCGCGCCGACATTCTTCATGGCAGTTTGCCGGTTGGCGATTGGATCGTTCGCAATGGCGGTTGTGGTGCCCATCAGGCTGGCGAGGCAGAAAGCGGCAGCTTTTATGTAAGTAGTTTTCATATCGATCCTTTACAAAATAGCGAGATTTGACAAGCAAATGGTAGCGATTGTTTCGATACTGCGCAATGAGCTTTAACGAGCAATCGCTCTAACACTATGACTGTAAATGGAAATTGCTGTAATCGTGTGACGAACCGAAAGTCTCGCTCAATGACCACAGGAGCGAACAGGTGTTGCCAACCCGCCAGAATACCGGTCTGATGGGGCTGGCGCGTTTCGCGGGGCAGTGCCCACGAACGATCACAAAAGAGGCTGAACAATGGTCCGGGGTGAGAAGGTGAGGTGAGCGATCATGAGAACATACTCCATTGAGGAGAAGAGCCAGCTTTTGCGCAATCACTTTCTGCTCAAAAACCTCTCCAGCGAGGACCTGGACAAGCTCGCACGCTACTCCCAGGTGCAGCAAGTTGACCCCGGCACGGTGATCTTCAGCAAGAATGACGCCGGCGACAGCATGATGGTGATCATCACCGGCAAGGTGGTGATTGGATCCACCTCAATCGCCGGCAAAGAACTGGTGTTGAACATTATCAGCGAGGGCGAAGTGCTGGGCGAAATCGCCTTCATTGACGGCGAGGCGCGCACGGCAGATGCCAGAGCCCTGGAGCACACGGTCTATCTGGTTTTGGAACGGCGTTATTTTCAGCCCTTGTTGGATGAACAACCCAAGCTTGCCGCGGAATTGCTCGGCGTTTTGTGTCAACGATTGCGCAACACGACGGACCAAATGGAGGACACGGCCTTCTATGAGCTGAAAACCCGGCTTGCACGTAAGCTTCTGGCCTTTGCCCAGCACTATGGCGAGGCTTCTGACGAGCCCGATAACATTGAGCTGCCGGTCAATCAGTCTGAACTTGGGGCAATGCTCAGCGCAACCCGTGAGAGCGTAAACCGCCAGTTGCGTGAACTGGCAAACGCCAATCTCATCGAGTTGAACCAGGGGGCGATCACCATTCTTGATCGTGATGGCCTCGACGATGTCGCGCACGAGTAGGCTTGGTTTTGTCTGAACTACAGTCCAATACAGAGGTAAACTCTGCTGAGAATGACGGGTCTCCGGGCAGCGAACGTCTGTCTTGGAAGCTGACAGCCTTATTGACCGTGGTTGCAACCGCAGTGGTCTTGGCGGTGCGGGCACTCGGTGGTTTGGAGTTTCTTGAACTTGCAGCCTATGACCAGTTTCTGCGCATGCGGGCCGGTCACTTGGAACAGCCGCCCAACGTTGCGGTCATTGCCATTGATGATCCTGAGCTGGACAAGGCCGGCTGGCCCTATCCCGACCGTGATCTCGGCAAACTGGTCCAAACCGGGCTCGATGCGGGCGCCAGCGTGGTGGCCATTGATATATATCGCGGAACACCGGTCTCTCCGGGCACCGAGGACCTGAACAAGGTTCTGGCAGAGGCGAAGAACGTTGTCGGGGTCTTTAAGTTCGGCGCCACCGACGACAAAACCGTGAGCGCCCCGCCGGCTATTGTCAGCAAGCTCAGAACCGGCTTCACCGACATGCTGACGGACCGCGGAGACGCCTTCGTAAGGCGCAGTCTCCTTTATGCGGGAGATGGTAAGAGCGTGGCCACGAGTTTAGGGGCACAGACCGCCCGGATTTGGCTCAGAGAGCGCGGTATCAACCCCCAAGCCGCGCCGAACAATCCCAGGCACCTCAAGCTTGGCGAGGCCGTACACGTACCGCTGCATAAGGATTTCGGCGGTTACCGGAACATGGATGCTCAGGGCTATCAATTTCTGTTTGATTTCCGGCGGACCCCGGCAGAGGTGCCCACCGTGAAGGCCAGTGAGCTGCGCGCCGGCACGGCGGACGTGAAGCAACTTGCCAACCGTATTGTGTTCATCGGCGTCACCAGTCAGTCCGTCAAAGACTATTTCGCCGCGCCCGTGCGCGCGGGAGCGGTGAAGCGTCAGATTTACGGCGTCTATCTCCATGCCTTGGCCGCTGATCAATTGGTCCGCATGGCACTTGGCCACACGGCAGCGGCCAAGTCCTTGCCAA
>JANQOW010000053.1 GCA_028285595.1 Hyphomicrobiales bacterium | reverse complement strand
ACTTTGCCAACCCGCATACGGTTAAGCACTATCGCTCCGCATTCATCGAGCCGATGATACCGGCCTGGGGGAGCTACGAGGCGTACGCGGCCGCAGGCGCTCCAAGCACCGTCGACTCTGCACTTGTTTGGGCCAAACAGGCCCTGGCGAAGTACGAGCCCCCGCCGATTGATATCGCCGTAAAGGACGGGCTCGACGATTATGTTGCGCGCCGGATGTCGGAGTTGCCTGACATTGAAACCTGACACTAGCGGCGAGGGGCAAGCCTCTCAGGTTAAGCCGTACAAATTGCCTCTGAATCTGGGTGGTCCCTATCGATGTCAGGTATGATCAGCGAGCGTGATATTGAACTCCACATCCCAATACGGGTTCTCTAGTCCAAGCTGGCTGGCCTTCTCAGGATCATCCACTTGGATGAATTTACCCAACAAGCTCTCTTTTACACCGAAGACAGCATCTGAGTTGATGTAGGGATCGTCCGGATCGAAGATGTGGGTGGTTACGGTGTCATAGCCTTCCGCGCTGATGATGTAGTGCAAATGGGCAGGGCGATAGGGCATGCGTCCCAACTGACCCAGCAACTGGCCAACCGGTCCATCATGAGGAATCGGATAATACCGGGGTTTGACACCTCTGAACCAGTATGCGCCGTCGGCGTCGCTTTCGAAGATACCTCGCAGGTTGAAGTCGGGTTGGATACCTTTTTGCTGCACATCGTAAAAGCCATCATCATTGGCCTGCCATACATCCAAGCGGGCACCTGTGATCGGTTTGCCGTTCAGATCCTTCACCGTCCCATGCACATAAAGGGGCTCGCCTTTTCCATCGCGGCAGATGTTTCCCCCATTTTCCATAACCGGCGCATTCGGCAGATGGAAAGGACCAAGCACCGTGTTCTCCGTGGCACCGGTCGGCCGCCGTGCATTGATGGCATCCACCAGCATGGAGACGCCAAGGACATCTGATAGAAGAATGAACTCCTGGCGCCAGTCATCACAGGTGTGCCCGGTTTTCGTGAGAAACTGAATGGCTTCGAACCATTCCTCCTGGGTGGGCTCTATCTCTTTCACCGCCTCATGCAGATGGCGGGTGATAACCTCCATGACCTGTTTGAGCCGTTCATTCTGTGCGTCAGCGTTGCGGGCGGTCACAACTTCAGCGCTGTCGGCCTCTGTGAAGTATCCAGATGCAGTGCTCTTACTCATGTGTTCTTGCTCCGTGTTAAGGGGTCGGTTTAAGCATCACGCCATTGATCGCTGGTTGCAGCCACAGCAGCATGTCGAGACCTGTGGCCAGCAAAAGAAAGACCACGGTCATGACTGAGTGGATCCTCCAAGTGCGTTCATGGATCAAAGCACCTGGCAAACTTCTTCAAAGTCAAAGCGTGGGCCGCGATCATATCTCGCCCCTGGTTCCGCATAGCCGAGCGAACACAGAAAGTTTGAGCGCACATGGGTGCCGCTGAAGAACTCTCTGTCCACTTCGGCATTGTCAAAGCCGGACATTGGACCACAATCCAGACCCACCGCCCTGGCCGCCATGATGAAGTAGGCGCCTTGAAGGGTGGCGTTTCGGAACGCGTTCATCTGAGCAGCGATCTCATTGTCTTCGAAGATCTTCTTGTTTTCGGGAGCATGCGGGAACAACCGGGGAAGGTGCTGAAAGAACTCCAGGTCCTGTCCGATAACAGCCACGACGGGTGCAGATTCCACGCGGGCGATGTTTCCATCGAAAAGAGCAGGCATGAGCCGCTTCTTGGCTTCCGGCGTCGTCAGGAAGGCAATTCGCGCTGGGCAACTGTTCATTGAAGTCGGCCCCCATTTGGCAAGCTCGTAAAGCTCCTTGAGCGTCTCTGGCGCAACAGGCTCATCTAAGAACAGGTTGGCCGTCCTCGCCTCAGTGAAAAGCAGTGCGCGGGCGTCACTTTTGAGAGTGGGTCTCTTCTTCATGTTAACGGGTTATCTCCGTGATTTCGGGGAAGATCACGAGGAGACCCGTGACCACAATCATGACAAGGACAAAGGGGAATGCGCCGGCAAAGATCTCTCCCAAAGACACTTTGGTGTTACCGAGCGCGGCTTTCACCACGTAAACCGTTAGGCCCAAGGGCGGGGTCAAAAGTCCGATCTCCACGGCCACCACCGTGACGATGCCGAACCAGATCAGGTCCGTCTCAAAACCCGCAAGAGCAGATAAAATCAACGGCAGCGTGATCAGCATAATCGAGACGCTGTCGAGCACCATGCCCATGAACAGAACGAGCAGCAGGTAGAGAAGGATTATGCCGTAGAAACCAATCTCTGCAGCAGTGATCATGCCGACCACTTCGTTTGGCAAGCCTGAGAGCGCGATCATCCTGGTGTACATGTTGGCCGCGATGATTAGAAAGAGGATTGAAACTGAGACATGGCCGGTGTCGATCAAAACCTTCCACAACCTTGACCATGTCAGCATACCTGGCGTGTACCAGGCTTTGATGCAGGTGATGATCAAAGCAAAGAATGCACCGACAGCGCCGGCCTCTGTGGGGGTGAAGAACCCGCCATAGATTCCGCCCAGTACGGCCAGGATGAGCACCACGATCGGGATCATCTTCAGGGTGGCTGAGGCGATGGTTTCGCTGTGTTCGGGTTTACGGGTCCAGGCCGATGGGGCGTTGCTCGCATCAGGTTGATGCAGCTTACCTGCAAACTCCGGCATGTATTTGGAGACCAAAATGATAACCACGCAAAATCCGGCGGATAGGAGGATGCCCGGTGCAATGGCTGCCGTGAAGAGTTGGCCGACGGACACTTCCGCGATCACACCAAAAACGATCAGCAACAGGCTCGGTGGAATGAGCATCCCAAGAACGGAACTGCCGGCCACGATCCCCACGGAGAACTTTTTGGTGTAGCCATGCTCCACCATGGGCGGCACTGAGACCTTCGTGAACACCACCGCGGATGCAATCGACACGCCCGTTATGGCCGCAAAGATCGCATTCGCGATCACAGTGGCCACTCCGAGCCCACCTGCGATTTTCCCCAAAAGCCATTGACACACGTCGAAGGTATCTCGGCCCACATTTGAGATGTTGACCAGCATACCCATCAGCACGAACAAGGGAACGACGCCAAAGAGCTGATCTTGGATCGCGCCGGCGGACGCGATCTTCAAGAGATTAACAGCAGTGTCAAAATCATCCCGGATGAACCAGGCGCCAATGAATGAGAGCAGTATGAGCGCCACGCCAATGTGCATGCCGGCTAAGATCAGGATGAGCATAGTGGCGATCAGGCAGAGCGCGATTGTGATTGGATCCAACTCGGGACCAAGAAACAGGGTGCCAAACAGAGCCAAACCACCAAAGGCTGCAATCGCCAGCCAACCGACGGGACGACCCTTGCGGGCATCTGGATGATCAGGTTCGTCACGAACGGCCTTGATCAGGTAGTCGATTGTCTGACTGAGAAACTCCAGCGCCGTGATGACGGCACACAGTGCCATGATGGCCTTGAAGGGCCACACGGGGATTATGATCTCGCCCTGTTGGCCGAAATACTCGTCAAACTCGTAAGACTCCATAGCATCCGGGATGAGCCCGTAGGCAATAAGAGAGAGGACGATGAGACCGCTAAAACTGAACAGGGCGTTGAAAACGTTCCCAGCGATGGGCCGGCTGATCATCAGCCGTTCAAGAAACGCATCCGCACGTGTGAGCTTCTTCAGGTTGAGCGTGTTGGCAAGCTGCAGGAAAACAATCGACACAATGGAGTAGCCGACAAATTCCGGGACCCTGGGCAGTGGTTGATCAAACAGGCTCCGCGCCGTCACATCGGCACACACCAGCACCATCAGGATCACAATCCACAAGGTGCCGATCACATTGAGGGTGCCGCCGATATGTGTGAGCGGAGGGAACAGGCCGCGGCCTGAGCGCCAGTCATCCCGGCTCCAAGCGCTTGGCAGCGCAGTGCGCGCAGAGACTGGCGGCCGCGTAACCATCAATCTACAGGCTCCGGCGGGCGGCCATGATAGGCATTCTCGATGATCCGCCGAACCTGAGAGCGCTCAAAAGCCCGCGGGTTCCAATAGGGATTGGACACCGCGAGATCCGCCGCGTGGTCAATACCGCCCTCCGGCATGCCGAGGTCCTTCAAGGCCGTTGGCGCGGAGATCTGCTTTGCATAGTCAAACAAGCCTGCGCCGGCGGATGCGGCGCGGAGTGTGGTGGCTATGGGTTTCAGGAGATCCGGCACGGCCACTTCGTTGAACGCGACTGCATGCGGTAAGATGATCGCGTGCGTTTCGGCGTGCGGCAGATCGAAGGTGCCGCCCAGGGTGTGGCAGAGCTTGTGATGCAAGGCCATTCCCACAGAGCCGAGCACGGTGCCGCACAACCAGGCGCCATAAAGGGCGTTACGCCGGCCGGAAGGGCTCTTTGGATCGGCCGCAATCTCCGGCAGCGCAGCGATCAAGGCCTCGATGCCTTCGCGGGCTTGAAGCGAGGTGATTGGGTTGCGATTTTGCGCATAAAGTGCTTCTGCCGCGTGGGCCAACGCGTTGAGCGCACTCGTTACACTCATCGCTGCGGGCAGCCCATAGGTCAACTCCGGATCATAAATCACCACCTCAGGGAGGATCTTCGGATCGCTAACCGTTGTCTTCACCCCATCTTCTGTTTGTCCGAGGATCGGCGTGACCTCCGATCCTGCATAAGTGGTAGGGATCACGATTTGAGGCATGTCTGTGCGGTATGCCAGCGCCTTGCCGAGGCCTGTCGTTGACCCGCCGCCAATAGCGATCGTGCAATCGGCTCTCACGTCTTCCAGAACGCCGAGTGCCTCGGAGGTGACATCTGTGGGTGTGTGCATGGTGGCATTTGTGTAGGTGCTCGCACAGAGTTCACCAATCAGCTCAGCCAAATCGTCCGCCTGATCAGCTTGATGCGGCGTGGAAAGCACCAGAGCCTTTGAGCATCCGAGATCCTGAACGACCCTTGCCGTCTTGCTGATCGCCCCGTCCTCGAAGATGATCTTCGCCGGATTGATCTGAACTTCGAAGGAAGATTGCATCATTGCGCCACTCATGGGCTCACTCTCCTCCGCGCGGCGGCGTGCCTCGGTCCATGGCGATCTGGACGCCTCGGAGCAGGATGTCGAGATCCAGGCGCATCCATGGGGCGGTCGACTGGAACTGAGCGTAAAGGGTGCCATCAGGTCTCACCAGAAAGCATCCCGGTTCGCTGAACACGGCCGGCTCCACATCCTTCACTCTGCGCGACACGAAAAGCCCCCAGGAACGAGCTTGCTGTAAGGACAACCCATATCCCACCGGCAGGTCGGTCAAGTCCCACTCGTTGCTCATACGCCTGGCGCGGACTTCATCATCCATGCTGACGGCAAACGCTTCAATGCCGAGATCTGCCAACTTACTGCGAAGCGCCTGCAGTTTCTCCACCTCCGGCCGGCAGAAGCTGCAATGCACGCCCCTGAAAACCAAGATCAAAGTGAAGTTCTTGGGCGCTTGCTCGGAGAGGCGCCATTGACCGCCGCCGGCCAGAGGAACATCCAAGCCTGGTGCACGTGATCCAGACAAGAGACGGCCTGCGGGGATGTCGGTGATGTCGGACGCAAGTTGAGTGTTCATTCTGCTGCCTCTTGGGTTTCTGAAAACGCGCCGACACGCTGATGCCAGTGATTGATGTGCAGGCTCTCATAGAGACCGGCGAGGTTGAAAGGCTCGTCTGCCATCATTGCATCGACTTCATCGCGTCCTTCGCAGTCAACGATAACGAGGCTGCCGATCATCCGCCCATCGGTCTCATCCAGCAGAGGGCCGGAGGAGACCACCGTCACCGGCGACGCGTCCAGATAGCGCCGGTGCTCATCTATAAGGTCCTCTCTCAGAGGGCTCTGCGGCTTGTCGATGCCGTGAATCACATAGAGCATGGCTGTTAATCCAGTGTCCGCTGTCCGTCAGAGAAGGTGACTTTGAGGGTGAAGCCGCCTTCGTTAATGAGCCAGGGGCGGACGGTGAAACTGCGCGCGCCGCTGGCGTGCATGGGGTCGGACTCCGCGATAGAGCGAGCCTCGGCGAGATCTTTGGCTCTGATGATCACCATACCCTCGCCATTCCATGTTTCTTCATCATCTGCCCAAAGCGGACCCGCGGCGAACATGATCCCCTCCTGCTCGATCTTCACCTGAAACTCCAAATGAGAACCGATATGTTCCATCACTGGGCCCAGGCCGTTCACCGGTTTGGTGTTGATGACGTAGAGCTGCTTCTGCAGCATTTGCGACGTCTTCTCTAAGATATCGTGCTTGGTGATATGAGGCTCAGCCATTGGTCCATCCGTCTAATGAGTGCGGCTGCATCCGCACTGGATGCCGATGCGAAGAAAGCAAATTGCGTGGGGACGGTTCGCACCGGCCCGGCGCAAGGCGCCCTGTTATGCGCTCCAGTCGCGCAAGGGCTTTGCGCCGTTTGCCTTCATCTTCTCAAGGAAGAGGGTCATTACCTCTTTGGCAGGCAAGCCCTTGTCGCCGTTGAACTTGCGCCAATCGCCGGCAATGTCGGGAAGGGCGTTCGCCCATTCGGCCCTGGCCTCATCACTCATCTGATTGACGGTGGCGCCTTGCTCTTTCATCTTGCCTTCGAACGTGTCGGCAAGCCCAAGCAGCATGCCGCCGTGGATTTTGCTGTATTCGTTACCGAGATCGGTCAGGACCTTCTTCAGGTCATCGGGCAGCCGTTTCCATTTCCGTGCGTTTATTGTCATCGCACCTGTCACCTGACAGCCAAGGCTCACCCGGTTGATGTGCGGCGCAACCTCGTAGAGCTTGAAGGGAAATGTTCCAGTGTTGGAGATCACCGCTCCATCGACCACACCTGTCTTGATCACGTTATAGAAACCGGGAAGGCCTTGGTTCACAGCGGCCGCGCCGGTGTTTTTCAACCAAGTGCCAACTGTGCCGGCGGCGGCAAACTTCTTGCCTTTTAAGTCGGCAATGCTGTTGATCGGCTCCTTCGAGATGACGTGGTAGGTCTCAATGCCACTTGCCCCCAAGTATATTTGCTTTTGTCGGCCCCAGGCACCATTCAGGTTAGCCATTTCCGCATGCATCTCATTCATCACCTTCAACATTGTGGGCATGTCGTCGGAGACGAACGGGGCGTAGTAGGTGACATTTTGCAGGGGCATCTTGGACTCTTCCCACAAGGTGCCAACCCAGCCGATGTCCGTGAGGCCTTGCTCTACAGCTTCCAGGGTCTTGTCGAATTTGTAGAGCGCACCACCATAAGACTCCGTCCAAGTGACACGCACGTCCGAGCCCATGGCTTCAAGCCGCTTGTTTGTTTCTGGCACCACGTGCTTCTGCATGGTGCCGACCCAGGGGACCACGGTCGGGTGACTTGAAGCGATCGTCAGCTTAACTTTGTTGGCGGCCCGTCCGATGCTGGGCATGCCCAGAGTGCTGACAGCGGTAGCGCCCATCAGACCAAGTGTTTGTCGACGACTAATCTTTGTCATGTGCACCTCCCTGTGCTGACAGTGAGCGGGGTCTATGGGAGGAGGTTAGGGGGAACACCTGGCTATGTGAAATATCAAGAATCGATTTTCGATAACAATTTGTTATAATAAATCTCAGCAAACTGGAGATTTGGCCATGCAACTCGATCCAAAGCACTTGATGCTTCTGTCTGAGATCTATCACGCCGGCGGTTTCAGCGAGGCGGCGCTAAGCTTGGGCACCAGCCAACCAGGTTTGTCCCGCGTGGTCAAAACGCTTGAAAAGCGCATTGGAGAGCCCATCTTTTCCCGGTCTCGAAAACCAATGAAACTCACGCCTATAGGCAGGCGCCTCGTGGACCAAGGCAGTGCGATCAGAACCGCAACCAAGCGCGCCACCGAGAGCGTCGACCGGATTAGGAGTGGTGACGAAGGCGAGTTGCGCATTGGGGGCACGCCGTTTTTTCTGGACGGCTTCGTCTCAGGTCTCATCGCCGAGTTTCAAGCGGAACGGCCCAACGTTACGGTTCAGTTGGTTCATGGTTACCCGAAGGATCTGATCTCACAACTGGTTGGAGATCGCTTGGATGCGGCCCTGACGCCCGTGGACATGCTGGACCCCGAGACGGGTTTGGAGTTCATTCCGCTCATCCGGGGGCACAATGTCGTGGCGTGCAGGGTGGGGCACCCCTTGCGTTCGCGCAAACCCCTGTCCCACGCTGATCTGTTGGAGTTCCCCTGGGTTGCGCCACCACCATTGAGCCCACTCAGCGACGATCTGAAGAACGCATTGTCAGCGGTGGAAGGTGGCCGCATTGAAGTGGTTGCTTCTGGAGGCGGATTGGGTAGCGTTGTGAACTATGTGGTTCACAGCAATTGTCTGACAATCCTGCCTCATACGGTCGTCTTCGCGCTGCGTCGTCAAGGTTCGGTCTCAGCGCTCCCGGTTCCTCTGGATCATCCAAATCGTACCCTGGGAATCATTACACCAAGCACGGGGACAATGGTTCCAGCGGTCCGCCGGCTCTCGGAGTATTTGAAGACGAGAATGGATGCCATGCTTGAGCATATCCGTCAGCATGAAAAGACATTGATGCGCAGTTCGCCAGCGGCCTCAAGTTAGCTCTGCGGAAAACGGCGCGGACGCCACCCTTGTGTTCGGCCGAAGGTGGCGCCCGGATGCGGTTTCGTGTGCTTCAGATCATGAGCTCCGGCTATCGCCGAACGTTTGAACCGGAGACCACTGAGGGGTCACGGGTGGCGTGTGACGAAGGTCGTACTGAGCAAACTCGTCTCTGCCATAGACCACTTTACCGCCCACCACCGTCAGATCAGATCTCAGTTTCGCAATCTCCGTGTCTGTGACCGAAAAATAGTCACGGTCCAACACAACCAAGTCCGCGAGTTGTCCAGTTTTGATCGCGCCCTTGCGACCGGCGTCGCCGGTAAACCATGCTGCATCGGCCGTCCACAGCCGCAGAGCTTCTGTGCGCGTGAGTAGGTTGTCGTCCCCGTACATCCGCATGCCTCCGCGGGAGAGCCCGGTGGACAGCCACTGGAGCGAATACCAAGGATTGTACGATGATACCCGGGTTGAGTCGGTTCCAGCGCCCACCGGGACGCCAAGGCTCAAGATTTGGCGGAAGTTGGGTGTCTTGCGCAGCTTCTCCGCGCCATAGTTCTTGATGAAATCCTCGGCCTGGAACTGTAAGCGGTTTTGGATGGCGATGCCGCCGCCAAGAGCCGCGATGCGTTCCAAGTTCTTTTCTGTAAATGTCTCAACGTGGTCGATGAACCAGCCGGGAGTCAGACCTGCGCCTTTCGCCACATCTTCATAGACCGGCAGGAGACGATCACCCGTTTCGTTGTAGGTGATGTGCTGACGGAACGGCCACTCGCCTTCGCCGAGCACAGTCATCACTTCGCGCTGAATATCTTCTGCATCGCTATCGATGTCCGGGCGCTTGTCAGCGAAGATTTCAAAGTCGTAAGAGGCCCAGGAGAGGTTCTCACCGGCCCCGACGAACTTCATCATATCATCGCCCGTGCCCGCGCGGATGGACTTGGTCCAGCGTTTGTAATCATCGAGCTCGCGGCCCTTAACTTGAGGGAAGGAGTGGTAGCCGATCCGCACAGTCATCAGATCGTTCTTGTGGAGCCAGTTGAAGACCTTATAGGGGTCGGCGTCCGGGAACTCCATGCCCCCGCCGCCGGCATCAGAGGCAGAGGTGAGGCCAAGGCTGTTCATCTCATCCATGAAGTGAATGGAGGAGTTGATTTGATCGCGTATGGAGAGTTTAGGTGCGCCCGCCAAGGTCTTGTACATCAATAGACCTGACGGGGCCGCAAGCAGGCGACCCGTAGGGTCATCGCCGTCTTTCTCGATGATGCCGCCGGGATACTCCGGATGGCCAGGCTTGTTGTAGCCGTAATAGTCGATCGCCTTGCTGTTTAGGAGAGTCAATTTATAGAGGTGATGGATGAGCACCGGGTGCTTTGGCGCGACGGCATCCAGCTCGGCAACGCTCGGAAGCCGCTTCTCTTTGAACTGAAACTCCGAGAAGCCGCCGGCCACCCGGATGAACTGGCCCTCCGGTGTGCGGTCGGCCTGCACCCGCAAGAGGTGGAGTGCCTCTTCAAGACTGTCGACGCCATCCCAGCGGACCTCCAGGTTGTAATTGACCCCGCCACGGATTGCATGAGTGTGGCTGTCTATGAGCCCTGGAATGACGCGTTTTCCTTTGGCGTCAATAACCTGGGTAAACGGCCCGATGAGTGGCGCGACGTCCTGCTGACTTCCCACGGCAATAAACGTTCCGTCCCGCGCAGCCAGGGCAGTGGCCTCTGGGCGGGCCGGATCCATGGTGGTGATGCGGCCGTTGATCAGGACGAAATCCGCGGCGCCAGCTTGCGCCAGTGCGGGGCTGCCGGTGAGTGCCAAGGCGGCGGCGCCGGTTGATAAGAAGGCACGGCGATCAAGGGAAAGGGGCGTGGTCATGGTGCAATATCTCCAAGTGCTTTGGGTGCGTGAGCGATTGCCCCGCAGGTGGGGACGGGCACTGAGATGCACAAACGATGATATCTAGGGCTTTGAGATAGGTGACCTTACTCTTGGCCGCGTGACCGCCCTTAGGCGCCATCCCATGGCGCCGATCCGCTGAATGCTGCAACGAGATGGTCAATCAGCAGCCTGGACTTGGCGGCGAGATAACGATTGGGTGCATAGAGCGCGTAGATGCCGAGCTCAGTAGGGGGGAATTCCGGGAGGACAACCTGCAAGCGTCCAGCTTTCAGATCAGAGCCAATGAGGAAGGTTGGCAACTTGGTGATGCCTTGCCCATTCAGCGCGGCCTCCCGCAACACATCGCCATTGTTCGCGCACAGGACCGAATTGATCGGGACCACGACGGTCTTGCCGTCCCGGGTCAACTCCCATCGCTGCAAAACGGTGCTATGGCCGTAGTTGAGGCAACGGTGATGTTCAAGATCGTCCAGTTTCGTCGGCATGCCATGGCGATCCAGGTAGTCTGGCGAAGCCGTCAATACGCGGCGCGCAGGCGCGATCTTTCGGGCGATCAGGCTCGAATCCTCCAGGACCGCGATCCGCAGCGTAATGTCAAAGCCCTCTTCCAGCGGATCCACGAACCGGTCGTTTAAACTGAGCTCGACTTTGAGATCAGGGTATTTCGCCATGAACGAGGCAATGGTTGGACCCATGTACAGCGCGCCGAAGGACATGGGCGCGTTCAGTTTCAAAGTGCCTCGAGGCTCATCATGGAGGCGCGCCACCTGCGCTTCGGTTTCCTCAACGTCAGCCAGGATATCGAGGCAGCGCTCGTAGTAGGCCAGACCCGCTTCCGTCGCACTGACCTTTCTCGTGGTCCGGTCGAGCAAGCGCGAGCTTAGGATTTGTTCCAACTCAATAACTGCCTTGCTCACTGTGGAGCGTGTCAGTCCCATTTGCCGGCCGGCTTCTGCGAAGCTTCCGCTTGCCACCACCTTGGTGAACACCTTCATTGCATCGAGTTTGTCCATGACTCTATTGTATCCATTTTAGACGCAGTCTGGGTGAATTTTATCATATTGTTCCTGATTTTGAGCAGTCTATCTATAGTCCGGACGGAACAAATCTTACTGCAAAATTGAAGGAAATCGTATCATGGCCCTCACTCTCAGACGTGCCGAAGAACGTGGAACCGCCGATCTTGGGTGGTTGAATTCAAAGCACACATTCTCCTTCGGACACTATTTCGATCCAAAGCACATCGGTTTTGGCCCGCTTCGGGTGATCAATGAAGACCGAGTGGCCCCGGGCGGTGGCTTTGCCACTCATCCACACGCCAACATGGAGATTATCTCGTATGTGATTTCAGGTGCGCTGGAACACAAAGACAGCATGGGCAATGGCTCGATCATCCGACCGGGTGATGTGCAGGTCATGTCCGCGGGCACGGGCGTGCGTCACAGCGAGTACAATGCGTCAGATGAAGATCCCGTGCATTTTCTGCAGATTTGGATCGTGCCGGAGCGCGATGGTCTTGCACCCGGCTATGAGCAAGAGCACTTCGCGCCCGCTGAGAAGAACGGACAGCTGCGGCTGATCGGCTCGCGCGATGGCCGTGATGGATCGGTGACAATTCACCAGGATGTGGAACTCTATGCGTCTGCCCTGTCAGGTGATGCGCTGGTTCGCCATCAAGTGGCGGACGGGCGCGGGGTCTGGGTTCAGGTGATCTCCGGATCGCTCAATGTGGGTGAGGAAACCCTTATTGCAGGAGATGCCCTGTCCTTTAGCGAGCCCGGTGAGCTGACCTTTTCAACACAGGACAGCACCGAGTTCCTGCTTTTCGATCTGCCCTATTAACCGAGCAAACATGTTGTGCGCGGGGTGGTGCTACCTCGCTGCCCCGACGCGCAACACATTGAGTAGTAGAAGAAAGCGCCATGCCGCTCCGCCGTCTTCCCCCGCTAAATGCGCTGCGCGCTTTTGAGGCCGCAGCCCGCCACGCATCGTTCAAGTCTGCCGCAGACGAGTTGGCCGTAACCCCGGCTGCCGTCAGCCAGCAGATCAGGGCGCTTGAAGATGATCTCAGAGTGCCCCTCTTCAATCGGGGGGCAAGATCAGTTGCGCTCACGCGAGAGGGGCGCCGGCTTCAGAGCGGCTTAACGGAAGCCTTCATGAAGATGCGCGTGGCGGTGGAAGCCGTGCGTGCCCCGGAGAGCGAAACATTGTCCATCACGTGCAGCGGTCCTTTGGCCACCAAGTGCCTGGCGCCGAGACTGTCCCGGTTTCATGATGTGTATCCAGACATTGCTGTTCAAATCGATGCCAGTTTCGACATTGAAACGCTCAGCGCGACGGGACCGCACATCGCCTTGAGATTCGGCAATCAGCCAGACCGCAATCTCCACGCGGTTTGGCTTAACTCCGAACGGCTTGTTCCGATGGTCAGCCCCGGGCTGGCGGACCGCTTGGCGTTGCGCTCTACTGAGGACATTCAGCGGGCTCCACTCATCCACGATGAAAGCCTGACGACGTGGTTTCAAAACATCCCCTCTTGGGCGGACTGGTTTGCCAGCGCCGGTCTGGATCCTGCCGGTGCTAATCGTGGCACTCGTTTCAGTTCCTATAGCGATCAGGCAATAGATGCTGCGGTTGGCGGATCAGGTGTTCTGCTTGGCCGCGTGGGTTTGGCTGCAAACGATCTACAGGCTGGACGGTTGATCTGCCCGTTTGGTCCGAGCTTCGATTTGGATCTCAATTACTATGCGGTGTGCGAGGCGGGTGCCGAAGAAACACCGGCCATCGAAGCGTTCCTTGAGTGGATCAAGCAAGAAGCCGAGATCGCCGAAAGTGCGCTTCCGGACTTCTTAAGCCTTAGCTGACCTAAGCCTCAGAACAAGAACTAATCGTTTGTGGATCCGGAGGCTGGATCACACCTAGCTGGGTATCACGACAAACGCATTCTGCCTGGCCGTTTTGGCCTCTAAGACCTCGATTGGAGATAAATATGAGCGAGAAACTCGAGCTGCTGACCCCTGAGAACTGCCAACTGATCTTTATCGACCACCAGCCGCAAATGGCTTTTGGTGTTCAGTCGATCGACCGACAAACCCTGAAGAACAATACTGTGGCTCTGGCAAAGTCTGCCCAGGTCTTCAACATCCCGACAACAATTACCACCGTGGAGACCGAGAGCTTCTCCGGCCACACCTACCCTGAATTGCTCTCGGTGTTTCCGGAAGCCCCTATTCTGGAGCGCACGTCCATGAACTCGTGGGACGACCAGAAGGTGCGCGATGCCTTGGCCCAGAACGGACGCAAGAAAATCATCGTGTCCGGTCTTTGGACCGAAGTGTGCAACAACTCATTCGCCTTCTCCGCCATGCTGGGTGGGGGCTATGAGATCTATATGGTGGCCGATGCTTCCGGTGGAACTTCCGTTGAGGCGCATGACTTTGCCATGCAACGGATGATCCAAGCTGGCGTGGTGCCGGTGACGTGGCAACAAGTGCTCTTGGAATGGCAGCGCGATTGGGCGCGTCGCGACACCTATGATGCGGTCATGGATATCGTTCGCGAACACTCCGGCGCCTATGGCATGGGCGTCGATTACGCCTACACCATGGTCCATAAAGCGCCTGAGCGCATCGAACATGGTCCGATGCTTGAGCCCGCAAAGGCCGCATAAAACCCGACCGACGCCAGCCGGCGTGCCGCAAGCGCACCGGTTGGCCCTCCGCATCCAATTCTCACACACCCAGCGGGAGCCCGACCATGAGCGACGACCCGGATCTCATTTTGTACAATGGACGCATCAGCACCATGGACCCGGACTCTCCACATGCACAAGCCATTGCCATCCGGGACGGGTTGGTTGAGGCCGTTGGCACAGATCGGGAGGTTATGGACAAGGCTGGCTCGGGCGCAAAGACGATAGATCTGGCGGGCCAGCGCGTCATTCCAGGCTTGATCGACAGTCACACCCACATCATCCGCCAGGGCAACAACTTCGCCATGGAATTGCGCTGGGACCATGTGCCCTCGCTGGCGGACGGATTGGCTATGCTGAAGGCCCAGGCTCAACGGACCCCCGCAGGCCAGTGGATCCGGGTGGTGGGCGGCTGGTCGGCAGACCAGTTTGCGGAGAAGCGCTTGCCGACGCTTGATGAGATAAACGCCGTTTCCCCGGAGGTGCCGGTCTACGTGCTGCATCTCTATGATCGGGCTTGGCTGAACAAAGCTGCGTTGCGGGCGCTTGGGATCGACAAGCATTTCTACGAACCGTTTGTTTCAGGTCGCCTGGAGCGCGATGACCAGGGCAATCCTACCGGTCTGGCCATGGCGCGACCGAATGCTCAACCGCTCTACGCGCTGCTCGATATGGCGCCCAAGCTGGACATGGAGCAGCAGATCCTCTCCACCAAGCATTATTTCCGCGCGCTGAACGGTCTAGGTCTGACGTCGGCGCTTGATTGTGCAGGCGGCTTCCTGAACTATCCGGATGACTATGGCGTTATCACGGAGCTGAACAAGCGCGGCGAGCAGACCGTGCGGATCGGCTACCAGCTCTTTGCGCAGCGTCCGCTCCTCGAGCTCGACGATTTCAAGCGCTGGAATGACATTGTGAAACCCGATGAAGGCAATCACTATCTTAAATGTGTTGGTGCCGGCGAGATGCTGGTGGCCTCGGCCTATGACTTTGAGGACTTTTCATACCCTCGGCCGGAGTTGCCCAAGCGCATGGAAGATGACCTGCGCCCCGTTTTGGAGTTCCTGTTGGATAACCGTTGGCCAATCCGCTTCCACTGTACTTATGAGGAGAGCGCACATCGCCTTCTGACCGTATTGGAGGAGGTGGGCCGCGATAAGGGGCTTGAAGATCTCAACTGGATCTTCGACCATGGTGAGACCATCTCGGAAAGCACTATGGACTGGGTCGCTCGGCTGGGTGGAGGCATTTCCTACCAGAACCGCATCGCTTTCCAAGCGACGGCCTATCGCGATCGGTATGGTGAAGCCGCGCTGCGTGAGGTTATGCCTGTGCGCAAGATGATCGCCTCGGGTGTACCGTTGGCCGCTGGGACAGATGCTACACGGGTGTCTTCTTATAACCCCTGGCTGGCGATCCATTGGGCGGTTTCGGGTAAGGGCCGTGGAGGCGACGTGATCTGGGGAAGTGAAAATCGGTTAAGCCGGGAGGAAGCGCTTCATCACTGGACCGCTGCTGGTGCGTGGTTCAGTCGCGAAGCCGGGCTTAAGGGGCAGATCAAGCCAGGACAATTTGCAGATATAGCCGTGCTTGACCGTGACTATTTCACAGTCGCGGAGGATGAGATTGCCGATATCTCCGCCGATTTGACTTTAAGCGGCGGACATATCGTCCACGCAAAAGGAGCTTTTGCAGCTCATGCGCCCGCGGCATTGCCGGAGCTGCCGGACTGGTCACCGGTGCCTGTGTTTGGGGCTCCTGGTGTGCCGGGTGGCCGGGACAACGCGATCGCCGCAGAATGAAACTTCGTCGAACCATAGGCGGCGCCGCGCTCTCGATCCTTGCATTTGCAGTCTTCAGCATGGCCGCGGCTGCTGCCGAATTCACCTTCGATGGCGTGATTGCGCCGCGCCAGACGGTGCAGGTTGCCAATCAAATTGATGGTGTCGTCCAGCGCATCCATGTTAAGCCGGGGCAACGCGTCCGGGCAGGGGAGCTTTTGGCTTCGCTAGAGGACACCGACGCGGAGATCGAGCTTGCCATCGCCAAGGCAGCGCTGAGCGAAGCAGAGGCGCGCCAAGCGCAAGCTGAGGAGAGTGCCGAGAGACGGCAACGGCTTGCGAGCACAGGTGCAGCAACCAAGGCTGCGGCCCGCGATCTCCAGCTCGGGGCAGCAATCGCTAGGGCCGCAAGAGACCGTGCATGGGCGAACCTAAAAAAGGCGGAACTCGCTTTAGCCAGAACACAGGTACGATCCCCCATAACCGGAACGGTTGGACCTGTGCGCGTTTCACAAGGTGCATATGTTGAAGCCGAGGGGGGCACTGTTCTGATGGAGATGAACACGCTTGATCCGGTGCTGGTGTCCTACACCGTGAGCTATGCGGACCGTCAGCGCGCGCTTCAGGTTGCCGGTGTTAAGTCCATAACTGAGCTGTTTGATAGAATCGAGCTCGGTCTTCGTCTGCCGTCCGGCGAAATCTATCCTCAAGCCGGACGGGCCCTTTATGAAAGCGCACGTATCGAAGAGAGAGCTGGCGGCATTACGGTCTGGGGGGAGTTCCCCAATCCTGACGGCACGCTCGTGCCCGGGTTGCGCGTCACACTCACATCGCGGGTCCAACCCGTGTCGAGCTTGGAGCAGTAGTATGACGGCAGCCGGTCAGACTGTGCCTGCAAAACCATCGCCCTGGTCTCCGTTCGGGCACCGTGCCTTTGCTGTCCTCTGGGTCGCCACAGTGATCTCAAACGTGGGCACGTGGATGCATGATGTGGGCGCCGGCTGGCTGATGACCGAACTGTCTAGCTCTCCGGTTGCCGTGGCAGGTGTTCAAGCCGCGACGACGCTTCCGGTCTTTCTGTTTGCCTTGCTCGCCGGCGCGCTCGCAGACATCCTCGACAGACGCCGTCTGCTCATCTGTATCAACCTGTTCGCGGCATCTGCCGCTGGGTCCCTGGCGATACTGGTCTCACTAGACCTGATGACGCCGGCATTGCTGATCGGCTTCACATTCTTGTTGGGGAGCGCGGCTGCGTTCATGGCGCCGGCGTGGCAAGCGATCGTGCCTTCTCTGGTGCCGCGATCAGACCTTTCTGCGGCCATCTCGCTCAATTCGGCAGGGATCAATGTGAGCCGTGCAATCGGACCGGCGTTGGCTGGCTCCCTCATCGTTGCGATTGGGGTCTGGGCACCGTTTGCACTGAACGCCCTAAGTTTCGCCGTGATTATTGCTGCGTTGCTCTGGTGGAAACCGCCGGCAGCGCCAGAGCGGACCCTTCCATCCGAGCGTGTTGGCAATGCTATCGTGGCCGGATGGCGCTATGTTTCGAACAGCGGGCCAATGCGCTCAACTCTTATCCGGGCCGCTGCGTTCTTTCTGTTTGCAAGCGCTTATTGGGCGCTCCTGCCGCTTGTCGCCCGGCAAACTCTGTCCGGCGGACCAACGCTTTATGGCATATTGCTCGGATCCGTTGGTGCCGGTGCCGTACTGGGAGCATTGGTCTTGCCCACCCTCAAGAAGCGCTTGGGTGCAGATAGAACAGTGGTTGGCGGCACGCTCGGTACGGCCGTCGTGCTGGCCATCTTTGCCCTGGTGGACAACCAAGTGCTCGCGGTTGGCGCGTCTGCACTCGCAGGCCTCTCGTGGATCGCTGTGCTGTCAAGCCTTCACGTCTCGGCTCAAACCGCTCTGCCGGACTGGGTCAGAGCACGCGGTCTTTCCTTTTTCCTGACTGTCTTTTTCGGGGCCATGTCTGCCGGTAGCCTCATCTGGGGCCAGGTGGCTGAGCTCTACGGCATCAGCTCAAGTCTGCTCATTGCGGCAACGGGCGCCGTTCTCCTGATCCCACTTGTGTGGCGAGCGAGGCTCAATCTTGGTGAGGCTCTTGACCTTGCCCCTTCCATGCATTGGCCTCAACCAATTCTGGATGCTGAGGCAGAGGAGTTTGGCGGGCCGATCATGATCCAAGTGGAGTACAGCGTTGCGGCGGACAAACAGTCTTCGTTTCTTGAGCTCATGAAGCAGCTTCGCTTGGCGCGCAAGCGTAACGGTGCATTTCGCTGGACATTGGTGCGCGATGTGGAGAATGGGCAGCGCTTCGTGGAAACATGGCTCGAGGCATCATGGACCGATCATCTACGCCATCACGATCGCGTTTCCGAAGAGGACAAGGCGCTGCAAAGTAAGATTGCAGATCTCCAAAAAGATGGTCACCTGCCGGTTGTGAGGCATATGGCGTTTACGTAGGTCAGCGAAAGCTGCAAGCGAGGGACTGAGCTGGATTGGGTGTGGTGAGCGTGATGTCAGCTCTGGCGGAGTTGCGCGCGGAAGTAGGCAACGTTCACCACGAGGCCCGGCAGCAGCCATTGGAACAACTGAACGACGCTGACAATTTCATCAAGGTCGCCGTCCTGTGCGGCGGCAGCGCGCAGTTTCTCCGGGGTAAGCTGTCCGGGATTTGGCGTCTCCTGCATGAGGCTGGTGGCAACGTTGTGAACGTTGTCGAGAGCGGTACGATATCTGGCCGTTGCGATTTTCGGGCGAAGATCGCTCCAGGCCATTGCGAAATAACTCGGCCAGCGCGCCAAGGCGCGGTAATCCGTATTGACGAAGGGAAGCCCGAGCGTGGCCTTGACCTCCTCATAGACAGCCCGCGTGGGCGCATCCGCATGATGTGCTTCTATCAATGTCAGTCGGCTTTGGGTCGATGGCCCGTGGTGTTGTCTGAGCGGGGTGACTTTGCTCTCGGCGGAGAGCTCGTGCCCCTCCAATAGCAAACGGGCGGCTGTGGCGATGAGCAGATAGGGCATGTTGCCATGGGAGAAAATTTCGATCTGCTCGCGGATCTCGGAGAGTTCGCGGTCAGCAAATCCGTGAGCGCCCAGTTTCTCAGAAAGCTGGCCGGCACCAAGTCCGCCGGCCTCTTGCTCAGCCGCTTGCCTTAAAGTGCTGCAGGCAGTGATGAACTCTCTGCTGCCGGCCAGCTCTCGCAGCCCTGTCCACAAGGTCTCATAGAAGGTCCGATAATGAGCAAAGGCCATGGTGACAACACCCATCCACGGCACTTGCAGGACCGATTTTGTGTCGTCGTAGACGGCGGCCAACGCCTCGTCCACGAGATATTCCGGCACCGGACTGATTGGGGGTATCGGGGACGGCTTCACTCTCAGCAGATTATCGTTCACTGGTTTGCTTCCGTTTCAATCCTAATGTTTTCGCCGCACGGGTGATGGTAGGTTACAAAAAGTAAACTGATTGACATTGGTACCCTAAACACCAAGTTATGCTCCTAAGACAACGGTCCTGTGTATCTCGGCCACCCACTTTAGGTGGATCGGTGTAAACGAAACAGGGCGAGAACGAGGATTGTTTACATGAGCACAAATCCGAGCGCCGTCCGTGTCGATATTGTTTCTGACGTTGTGTGCCCCTGGTGCGCGATTGGGTATTATCAGCTGGCTGCCGCATCGCGTGAAGTCTCCCTTGCGCTCGATGTCCACTGGCATCCGTTTGAACTTAACCCGCAAATGGCTCAGGAGGGCGAGAACCTGAGGGAACATCTGGCGGAAAAGTACGGGACCACACCGGAGGGCAGCAAGAGAGCTCGGGCCAATCTGACAGCGCTTGGGGCCGAGCTTGGATTTGCATTCAACTATGCCGACGACATGCGGATGGTGAACACCTTCCGCGCGCATCAACTGATTCATTGGGCGGGGACCCTATCTCTTGCCCACGAGGCGAAATTGGCCCTCTTCGCTGCCTTCTTCACTCACCGGCGCGATCTGAACGACCCGAAGGTTTTGGCCGCGAGTGCCGGCGATATTGGTCTTGACCGGAAAGAAGCGGTGCGGGTTTTGGAAGAAGAGCGGTATGCACAACCGGTGAGAGAGGCGGAACAGTTTTGGGTGTCACGCGGCATTCAGGGCGTTCCGGCGATGATCTTTGAAAAGCGATTCCTCATAAGCGGCGCACAGGGCGTTGAGAATTACACCCATGTGCTTCAACAGATCGCCAGCGAGGCTGCGGCGTAATCCCTGGGCTTTGTTCCTCAGCAAACTAAACGGGACTGCTTGGCGATAAGCGCCAGATGAGCGCATCTTCAAGATGTTCGACGGCGACATCAATGAACGATCTTTGTGAGCTCACGGCCCCGCGCCAAAGTTCGATCCATGAGGCCAGCACGATGTGACGCTCCTCGCCCGTCATCCCACGCACAATGCGAAGCCCGCGCTGGTTTACTGTTGCGCTTAACCCGTCGGCGCCGAAGTCAAGTTCGGCCTCATCGCCCATTCCCTCAAACGCAATGGCCAAAAACCTTGCGGCGTCGGATGCATCTCCATCCACGCACTCAACGCTCTGTGCCATTTTTTGATAGTGCTGCAATCCGGTGAGGCGAGCCGCCCGCTTGCTGATCTCCAATGCGCGCTCGGGCCCTACCACGCCGATGAGTTCCGGAATGCCATTGCGGCAATACTCCATGGCATAGTTGCGATTGGCCTTTGCCAGGCGCGCGTCAGTCCACTGTTCGATTGGAGGTTCGGGCTGGTTTGCGGGGTCGAACGGGGGTGGTCTCTCGTGGGGCGCAAACTGCAACCGTTCATCCGGCGTAAGGGCGTGGTCGAACTCTTTAAAATAACCGCAGAGCCCAAACTGCCCGGTCATATCTTCCGACACACAAACAAATCCCAACCGCGGATTTTGCAGTGAAACCCCGTTCTGCGCATACCAGCCCTTCAGGAAACCTCGGCTTGCTTCAACGGGGACGCCGCAGATCGCTGGCCCGTCATACATCCATCTGGGATATCGAAAGCGGACCCACGCTTTCTGCTCAGTCTCTTCCATGTATTCGACCCGCACACCACCCACACCATTGGACAGAGCATGGTATTTTGCGCAAGCAACCGCGTCGGGTAAATCGCTGAGACCAAGCTTTTGAAAGCTGGAGAGGAACTTCTCTTCATGTTGTCGGCGAAACAGGCGAAACATCCAGTCTCCGATTACCTCACGGCCTTCTTCGACAGCGACCATAAGCTGCAACCCGAGAAAGTACTGATGATGCAGATGCGCCTGCAGCTCGATAGCGGATGTGTTGGTCATCGGTTTCCTACTGTAATTCCCTGGATGGAGAAGCGTTGTCACCGCACACGCTGTTCCGCAAAACGACGGGAAAGCAAGAACGCCCCGGTTCCCATGAGCATGAGGAGAGAGGACCCCAGCGCAAGGTATTCGGCCCCGGTGGCTTGGTAGAGTATACCTGACAACAGCGCCCCACCTGCCATGCCCGCATAAAGCATCGACGCGTTCAGGGCGAGGAGCAGGTTCCCCGATTCTGGCGCAAGCGCCACCAAACGTGCCTGCTGCGGTGCGTAAATCAGCATTCCGGCAATCGACCAGCCGAACATCAGTGATACTCCAACAACAGCATTAGCCGGCGCAAATTGGAGCATCAGCAGGATCGCCGCTGTGATCAAGAGGCTGTTCTGTATCAACCGCTCAGGTCCCATGGCGTCAACCAAGCGTGTGGCAATCACGTTCCCAACGATACCGCCAACACCAAACAAGAACAGGATGAGTGGAACGGAACTTTCCGTTAGAGCGAACCGGTCGACCATGTAAGCCGCAATTACGGCGAACGTCACAAACTGCCCGGCCATCTGAAAGAGTGTGACCACGAGCGCCAAGCCGGTTCTTTTGCCGGTCAATGCGTTGGCCACGGAGTGAAAGTCCGATCTTGTGCCTCGGCTTCCGCTGGGAACGGTTGCCGCCACTGCCAGCGCAATGGTGAGCGCTAGCCCTGCGATCAACACCATCGTTGCACGCCAGCCGATCATGTCGCCGGAAAAGGCTGTAAGAGGTACTCCGGTGACCGTGGCAATCGTAAAGCCTGCGAAGACGGTTCCAAGCGCAGCCCCGCGGCGTTCGGCAGCGACAAGCGCAGCTCCGGCCGCCGACGCCATCGGTCCAACGACCGAGGCGCCGATGGCCATGATGCAGCGGCCAGCTAGCGCGATCTCATACGTCCACGCAGCAGCATTTGTAACTGCACCTGCTGCGATCGTGCACAACCCAACGAGAATCAGTGTGCGCCGATCCAAGTCGCCAACCAGTATCTGAAGTGTGGGTGCGGCGAGCGCGTAGGTGAGTGCGAACGCCGTCACGAGATAAGCAATGTCGGATTTGCTCACCCCCAGCCCGTCGGACATGTGACCAAGCAGGCCCACCACAGACAAGGACGCAACGGCCAGTGTGAAGTAGCCACCACCCAGTGCAGCTAATGCGCCACGCGGCGGAGCCTGGTTTTGTATGTCGTGCATGCGCTCTCTTTAGACCACGATCGTCCGGTTTCTTCTAGTCGGCTTCGGTGATTTTGCGCTCAGCCCTCCAAGCCCATCCGTCCAGCCCAGGTATGTTTATTCCGCGGCGCGACTTGTGGCGTGATGAGCAAGTGTACACGATCACAGTAAGGTGGTAACCGGATCACGTCCGTCTTATGGTTCAGGTGCGCCGAACAGCAAGGGAGATTAGGGTCACATGCAGGCATTTGAAGGTATTCGGGTTCTTGATCTAACGCATGTGCTGGCCGGACCGTTTTCCACCTACCAGTTGGCTGTTTTGGGGGCGGATGTGATTAAGATCGAGCATGAAGATGCCTTTGACATGAACCGCGAGATCGGTGCCGTGGGGGACCTGAACGCGGCAATGATGGGTTCTCATTTCCAGTCCCAGGGGGCGAACAAACGCGCCATCACGTTGAACCTGAAGTCTGAGGCCGGGCGACAGGTTTTCAAGAAACTGGCTGTAACTGCGGACGTGATTGTTGAGAACTTCCGCTCTGGAAAACTTGCCGCCTTGGGGCTCGGATACGAGGATATCAAAGCACTAAAGCCCGACATCATTTACTGCTCGCTGACCGGGTTTGGGCAGACCGGGCCAAAACGGGCGCATGCCGCGTTCGACAACACAATCCAGGCTTACTCCGGAATGATGTTGCAAACCGGCCCTGCCGACGGAGATGCTGTTCTGGTCGGTCCGCCTGTGCTGGACTATGGCACAGGTGCACAGGCAGCGTTCGCAATATCGTCTGCGCTATTGCGACGTGAGCGCACGGGCGAAGGACAGCACCTGGATGTGGCCATGTTGGATGCGGCCCTGATGATGATGTCTTCTGGTGTCTTTAATACAAACACAACGGGCAGAACCCCTGGCCGCACGAAATATGCACGCATACCCTTTGCCGGCTATGGGGGATATGAAACGGCAGACGCGATTTTGATGATTGGCGCTGCCACACCCGCCCAATACGCCAAGCTTTGGACGGCGCTTGGCCGATCAGATCTGGCCAAAGAGGTGGAGAGCCTGCGAACACCGGATATGGTTGCCCGCCGTAAGCAAGATGAAGAGGTGCTGATCGAGATCCTGAAAACCAAGTCGGCCGATGAGTGGGAATTGATCTTGATTGAGGCGGGTCTCCCCGCGGCACGGGTCCGTACCCTTAATGAGGCGTTGGAGAGCGATCAGATTGCCAGCCGGTCAGCTATTGGCCAGTTCTCCAGCACGCATGCAAAAGACGGCGTTTACAAGCCCGCGGTGGCGGCGTTCATGTCCGACACGGATGGACCGGAAATTCGCGCAGCGCCACCGGAACTTGGTGAACATACCGAAGAGGTGCTGGCAGATTTAGGATACACCTCGGCCGATATCGCAGAGCTGCGAAGTCAAGGTGCCCTTTGAGCGTTTATTCTGGTCGACTGCCGCGGTAGGGCGGGCGTGTTCTGTGAGCCGCCGCACGGCTGGAAACGATGTCCGAAACCATGCGGCGGCTTTTGCTTGGTTTATGAGTCAAGCCAGACAAACTCCGGCCACTCCATTCCACCCAGGGCGGCAAGAGACACGCGGGGCATGCCCTTAACTTTGGATGAGATGCCGTCCACGTAGCTGGCGGTTGTGGGGACAAGAGAGCCCGAATAATCGGAGATCAGTTTCTGCATCTCGCACAGCATCTCGTACTTCTTGCTCTCATCAAGTTCTGCCACCGCCATGGTGTGGAGTTGGTCGAACCGCTCGTTCTTCCATCCGGTTTCGTTCCATTTGGCGTCGGATTTGTACGCCAAACCCATCATGATGGTTGCACTTGGACGCATGTTCCAAGCCACCACGTTCATGGGCGTCTTCATCCAGACCGCACCCCAGTACCCGTCATTCGGGACTTTCTTGATCTTGAGTTCGAACCCAACCTTGGCGCACTCGCGCTGCAGCATGAGGCAGATATCGGTCATACCCGGATAGATCTCTGCGACATTCACCTCAGCGCTCGTAATGCCGGACTTTTTGAGGTGAAACTTGGCCTTCTCAGGATCGTACGGCCTGATCACCTGGTCCTTGCAATAGCCTGCACCATAGGGCTCGCCGATGGGCTGGTCGTTGCCGATGCTGCCCTTGCCCTTTTGGACGACTTTGAGAACACGGTCCCGCCGCTGGAGGTGTTTCAAACCAAGGACGAAGTCTGGATTGTTGCCGGGCTCGCGATCCACCATGCAAGTGATCGAGGGATACCGACCCGAGGGCACCTCGAAGACTTCTACGCCATCGGTCTGCTCCACCTGGGCAATAGCCTTGGGATCGAGATTGCCCATCATGTTCAGATCCCCAGACAGGAGTGCGTTCACACGCGCAACCGAATCTGTAACGCCGAATGACTCGATCTCGTCCACATATGGTCCGGCCTCGTCGTTCCAGTAATTGTCATTGCGCACATGCACCGCCCGAATGCCAGGCTTGAACTCCTTGAGTTTGAACGGGCCGGTGCCGGTCGGATTTGTGAAATCGGTCGTGCCGTCTTTGATGACCTTGAAGTGGAATGTGGCCAGCACAACCGGCAATTCTGCAAAGCCCTGGTGGCACGTTGCCTGTACGGTTTCTTCGTCGATTTTCTTCCACTCTTTCACTGGAGAGGAGAGAACCTTGACGGCCGATTTTGAATCTTCTCCCACATGGCGCATCATGGAGTAGACAACATCGTCTGCCGTTAGCTTGCTGCCATCATGCCATTCCACATCCTTGCGGATCTTGAACGTCCAGGTTTTGGCATCGGGACTGGCTTCAAACGAAGTGGCCAACTCGCCGCGCACCGTCAGGTCATCATTGAAGCGCACGAGACTGTTGTACATCATGCGTCCGCGGCAATAGTCCAATGTGTTGAGGTAACCGGCCGGATCCAGGGTGTCGCCCGGTCCATGTTGGTCCCACGCCATACGAATCTTGCCGCCTTTCTTGGGCGTGGCGGCGATGGCTTCGGTCGCGCTTGTTACGATGGAGCCGGCTGCACCAATGGTTGCGCCCATGGCCATCAACCAACCCATCACTTGGCGGCGCGTGGCTCCTTTTTTCAGGGCATCGACCACAAACTCTTTGTCGGCATCTGGCATGGAGCCGAAGACAATTTTGTCGCCTACTTGTGCGGTTTTCTCAGGTTTCTTTGTCATAAATTCTCCCTTTCATTCATTCTGGAGTTCTGGCTTAGCTTTGAAGAGGTGTCATGCGGTTACAGAGATCTGAGGGAGCCCACTGGGCTGCAGGTGCGCGCAGCAACTCCATGATCTGTGTGGCTTGATCTTCCGGCAGACCCCGGCGCGCGCAATCCATGAATTTCCGCTCAACGGTCTCTTGATCTGCAAATCTCGGCGGTGCGCCGTACGGAATGTCGATCGAGGCGCTGAACGTGCGTCCGTCTTCGGTGGTAACAGTGACGACGTCGAAATTGCCCTTCACAAAGAGGTGGGTCTGATAGTTGAACGCGCGTGTTGTTAGGCGAACCCGGGCTGATATAGCGCGGACGGTGCCATCGTTGATTGCGTCATCGCTGAACTCGTCGATCCCCACTTTTCCCCACATCAATGCTGCCGCTGCGCAATAAGGCAAACTGAAGAGTGCTTCCGGGCGGGTGTTCGGGACTTTGTAGGGGAGAAGCTCGATGAGGAACTCAGGCACATTCACTTCGATATCCCGAATCCGGCTGGGATCGATTTGGTTGTCTTTTCTTAGCATGAGCGCGGCTTCGATAACCCGGTGCGTGCCGCCGCAAGAGGGGTAAAGCTTGATGTGCATCCCATACTCTTCGATCGCCCACGGTGTTCCCAGCTTTCCGAAAGCTGTGAAAAATGCCTCCTGATCCACGTTGGCGGTTGTGCTTCTGAAGCTCACCGGGCCATCGAGCGCGGCTTCTTGGGCACTGGTGCCTGCTTTGGCCAAAGCAGCGGCGAAAACTCCTGCTTTGGCGGCAAAACCTGCATGCATGGGCTTTGTCATGGTGCCAAATTGGCTGACATAGCCACCGGCCATGCTGGTTGCGATGGACAGGGCATTTGCTGTCTGATCTTCATCAAGCGCCAACATCCGTGACACGGCAGCCGCTGCGCCAATGGCACCGATCGTTGATGTTGCGTGCCATCCGTTCCAGTAGTGGCTTGGGTTAACGGCCTCTCCGATCCGCAGCAGCGTCTCAACGCCAACAATATGTGCGTCTAAAACGTCTGCGCCATCTGCTTCCCGCTCCGTTGCAACGGCGAGTATGGCAGGTAGCAACACCGCGCTGGTGTGGACCAGGGATGGATCGTCCCAATCATCATAGTCAAGCGCATGTGCCGCGGTGGCGTTCACGAAAGCAGCCCAAGGTGGCGGCAATCCAACGTCTTTGCCAACCACCATTGCAGGACCTGTCCCCCAACCGGAAACCGATGCGAACGCAGCTTGAGCTTCCGGGCTCGATTGACCGAAAATCATACATCCGACCGTATCCAGAATGGCAAACCGCGACCGCTCACGCGCCACCGGTCCGTACCTGCGCGGTGCATTGGCGATAAACGCCGCCAATGTGCGGATTGCCGTCTGGCCAATCGGTTCTGCGTCCAAGGCCAATGCCATCTTATATGTCCATGTCTCCGATTTCCTGCTTGCGCCGGATGACGAATTCCTCAAGGGCCTCAGCTCGGCCGGCGGGAAGATCCGGCGGCACATAGCTATCAAGCAACTCCTTCCACTTTTCGGTCGCTCGAACGGCGGTGTCTTTTGCGCCGTCGCTTTCCCAAAACTCGTATGCCCGCCAATCGGAAAGGAGCGGAGTGTGGAACGCCGTCTTGTACCGCGCCATGGTGTGGTCTGCTCCCAGGAAGTGTCCGCCGGGACCGACGGTCTTAATGGCATCGAACGCTTCGTCGAGATCTGAAAAGTCAACGGTTGGAGAGACAACCTGCATCATTCCAATCAGGTCAGAATCCAGGACGGCTTTTTCGTACGAGGCAATCAAGCCGGTATCCAAAAGGCCGTGAGCGTGGAACACGCAGTGCACGCCAGCCAAGACGTTGGCCCACAAGCAGATCATTGTCTCATAGGCAGCTTGAGCATCAGGCGCCTTGGAGGATGATCCAAGAAAGCCCCGCATGGGAATGCCATAGCGCCGCGCGAGTTGGCCGGTGGCGATCATGCCTGTGCTCATTTCAGCGGACCCGAGGATCGGTGCGCCGGACTTCATGTCCACGTTCGCGAACACCGTGCCATACATAACCGGCGCACCGGCACGGACCATCTGGAGGAACGCGATCGTGGCAAGGCACTCTGCATTAAACTGAATCAGGGTTCCGGACAGAGTGATCGGTGTCATGGCTCCGGAAAACGCCACTGGCGTGACGACGACGATCTGACCGTTTCTGGCCATCTCCATTGCGCCCTCGAGCAAAGGTGCATCAACGCGTAGAGGCGAGTTTACGTTGAGGTTTGTGATGAGGCGCGGTGCTTCTCTTAGTTCGTCGCGGTTGATCCCGTGGCCAAGGCAAACCATATCGAGCGCGTCTGTCACCCGGGTCTCACCGATTGCATAAATCCTGAACGGCTTGTCCGTCAGCGTGAGGAGATCAGCGTAGCAATCCAGATGGCGCGTGTTTACCGGAAGGTCTATCGGCTCGACGGGATAACCTGAGAAGAAGGAACAGGTGCTGAGGGTGTGGCTTAACTTGAGCAAGTCACGGAAACTGGACTGACTGCCTACGGTGCGTCTGCGTTCCGCATCCAAGGCATTCGGCGCGCTGGCGACCGAACCATAGGCAATCTCTTTTCCGCCAAAGCTGATATCGCGAGAGCTCTCGCGCGCCTTTAAGTCAAACGTGCTCGGAGCCTTAGAGACCCAGTGCTCAACCAGCCCACGATCCATTTTGACCATGCCGCTGTCGCGATCGACCTTTGCACCGTTCGCTTCCAGGATATCCCAGGCGGCTGGGAGCATAAACTCAATGCCCACCTCCTCAAGAAGGCGCGTTGAGTAAGCATGAACATCTTCGATTTGCTCTGCGGTCAGAACTTCAGCCGGCGGAAGACCGTGCCTTGACGGCATTTCCACCGGAGCGCTGTGCTCACGGTCTGCAAGAGCGTCGCGCCGGCGCCGGGTGCGTTTAGATCGGATCGCAGGTCCCATTCCACTCCTCTTAAAGGGGCATGTAGGCCGAAATTCCCACGACCATCGAATAGCGCCGGCAGGGTTTGAACAAGCCACAAAAACAGAGCATCAGCTATAACATTATTGTAATATCAGGCCGGTTGAGCATGATGAGGCAACATGAAGATCAGGCACCTGCAGATGTTGTTGGCCGTTGAGCAGGCGGGATCCATTTCGCTGGCCGCGTCTCGTTTGGGTGTTGCCCAAGCATCTCTCAGCCGGATCGTGCGGGACCTTGAGGAGACGCATGGGGTCAAGCTGTTTGAGCGAACAGGGCGGGGCGTAAAGCCTTCCAAGGCCGGAGAGGTGTTTCTGCAGCAGGCATCTTCAGTGATCTTGGAGTACGATCAGTTGCTGGAGTGCGCCGAACAACTCCGTGGCACCGAGGTCGGTGCATTAAATGTGTCCATACCGATGCGGGTCGGACGTCTGATCATGGCTCCGCTGGTCACGAGTTTTTCAAACGCGTTTCCCAACGCGTCGATCCATGTCTTTGAAAACCTGAACATCCAGACCCAAGACATGCTTGCGGCCCGTGAGATGGATGTGGGTGTGTTTTACACGCCGCCTGAGCCGCCCAACCTAGCCTCAGAGGAACTGGGCCATGAAGAACTCTACGCTTTCGGCTCAAGCGCCCTTTTGGGCACAGACGCGACCGCAATGACGATGGCAGAGGTCGCCTCCTATCCTCTTTTGCTGCAGTCAAGGCCCGCACACTATAGAGGGCTGATCGAAGACAGCATGCGCAAGGCCGGCCACGAGCCAATTGTGGCGCGCGAGCTGGAAACGATCCATGCCCATGTGTCTTTTGCCGCTCAAGGGGAAGGGCTCACCATTCTGCCTTACAGCAATCTTTGGGAAGAGGTCGAAAATGGCGAACTCGTCGCTCGCAAGATCATTGAGCCTACCATTACCCGCGGCATATCGGTTGCTGGCAGCTCCACTGCGGCAAACCCATTGGTGCGTCACACCATCGCCCTGATCAAACAGGCTTTTGTTGAGAACAGCGACCGGGCCAGGTGGCTGCGAGAGTCCTAAATCTCCAAAATGACCTTCCCGGTGTTTTGTCCATCCAGCACCCGGTTCAGTGCGGAGGCGAACGCCGGCAAGCCCCCCGGATACACTTCTTCATCCCCTTGCAATGTCAGTTTTCCGTCAGCAAACCAGGCCCCGATATCATCCGCCGCGGTTTGATACCCGTCGGCATACTCAAACAAGATGAACCCCAACATGGTGAGCCGCTCCATCAGCACCGCGCGGAGGTTCTTCACTCCATAAGGCTCCGGCGCGGTGCGGTCCGATGTGAAGCCGCACAGGACAACTCTCCCGAACGTGTTCATCTGCAACAGGCTGGTATCAAACAGGGCACCGCCCACATTTTCAAAAAGCACGTCAATGCGGTCCGGGCACGCCTCCGCAATCTGATCTGCAAGAGTGTCTGCTGTGTAATCGACGCACGCATCGAATCCGTACTCGCTCACAACAAAATCACATTTGGCCGCGTTGCCGGCCGTGCCCACTGCACGGCATTTCTTGAGCTTTGCCATTTGCCCGACCAATGAGCCAACGGCCCCGGTGGCCCCGGAGACGAATACGGTGTCGTCCTGTTCTGGTCGGCCCGCATGGAGAAGCCCGAGATAGGCGGTTAGGGCAGTGGTCGGCCCTAGGCCGCCCGCCCAACGTTTTAACGAAGCTTGCTCCGGGTTAACTGTGTAGACACCTGTTCCGTCACTGATGGCATGGCTTTGAACGCCGAGCATGCCGCAAACCTGAGCGCCCTCAGGAAAGCTCTCGTTATGCGATGAGATAACGGTTCCTGCCGAACAGCCGCGCACCACCGCGCCGAGATCAAGGGTGGGGACATAGGACCGGCCCGCTGCCATCCAGCCCCGCATGGCAAAGTCGATCGACACATATTTGCTCTCAACAAGAAACTCATTTTCTCCAAGTTCCGGTATATCGCGCTCAACCAATTCAACATCGGTCTCGGCGAGCCGGGTGCCCGGCCTGTTTCTAAGGACAACCTGCGTGTTGCGAGCCATGTTTTGTGTCTTTCTGAAAGGACTGTCGAAAAGCTATGTCCGTTGACGGAGGCGCCAAGTCAAGACATCACTGTCCATTCAGCTCCGTCAGCGCGGTTTACATGGGCGACCAGCGGACGCTTTCGGCGATCTCATTGAGACAGCGCAGAATGATGCCGCGGGCGAGGTTTGCGGTGCGGTTGTCCAAGTGTCGCCCGGCGTGAACGTAGACATTTCGCTCAATCCCCGGGTCAGTTATGAGCCGCCCTATAACGTCGCCGCGCTGCGCCTCCGTGCGAAAGTTGCTGTAAGGAAGGATCGTCACGCCTTCACCTTCGCATGCAAATGCAAGCAAGCTCTCTGCTGTTTCAAACTCTCTGGCGACGATCAGCTTGTGCCCGGCTGCTGAGAACGCGGCATCTATGAGGCGATGGTAGGCGCTGCCCTGGTGGTTCAGAAGAAAAGGTTGCTTAGCGACATCGGCAAGGGAGACGGTGACGTCCTTGCTGACCGTTTTGGTCTTTCTCTCCACCAAATAGAGGCTCTCGCGAAAGGCGGGTTCGCCACCGTAGGCCCCAGGGATCGTCGGCAGATAGGAGACTGACAAGTCCACGCGCCCTGCGTTAATGCCGTCAATCATATCCGCCGTTAGGGTCTCTGTGGCGGCAACCGCAACTTCGGGAAGCTCCAGCATGAATTGGCGATAGAGGACCGGGTACACCACAGACCCAAGCCGGTCCGGAATGGCAATGTGCAACCTCTCGGGAATGTTGCCGGAAACCTCCATTATCCTTGATTTGGCGTCTTCGAGCGCGCTTAGGCTGGATTTTGCAAAGGCGAGAAACTCCATACCAGCAGGGGTCAACTCCACGCCGCGCCCGGTGCGGCGCAACAACGTCGCGCGCATACGCGTCTCAAGATCTCGTATTGACCTGCTGATCCCTGGTTGTGAGACGCCGTTAATGGCGGCCGCCTGGGTCATGCCGCCATGCTCTATGACATCGATAAACGTTTGTAAGTCGGCAAATCTCACAGCAAGGTATGCGAAACTGTTATATCTGAAATTATACAATATCAGGTGATAGCATGGACTGAAAGGCCTAGTGTTCAGCGATTACATGCTTGGAGGTCTCTCATGTCTGCCCGACGGCAAGGGCGCAGAACCAAAGAGGTAGCCCCTGCGGAGGCGCCGACGTTCAAGCCCATTCAGCGGCCCTATGCGCCGATCGACTTGCTTACCGCAGAAGAAGAAGAAAGAGTTCACGCACTCTCGCTTCAGGTTCTTGAGCGCATTGGGCTGAAGTTTATGGCGGAGAGGAGCTGGCCTATCCTGGAGGCCAATGGCTGCGCGGTTGATCGGGAGACGGGCATCGCCCGTTTTCCGCCAGAAGTGGTGGAACACTTCCTGGCTTTGGCGCCGTCAGAATTCACCATGCGGGCGCGCAATCGTGCTCACGATCTCCACTTTGGGTGCGGCGATATTCACTTCGGTTCAGCGTCTTCTGCGCCGAACGTGCTGGACATGGATCGCGGCCGCCGCCCCGGAACGCAAAAGGACTTCGAGGATCTGGTCAAACTCAACCAAATGATCCCAACGTGTGCCTTCCATTCCGGCCATCCGGTCGAGCCGATCGACACTCCCGTCAACACCCGTCATCTGACAAGCATGCGCTCGTGGCAGACGCTGTCCGACAAGGTGACCCGTGTCTATGCGATCGGCGAAACGCGTGTGCGCGATAGTCTGGAGATGACCGCACTTGCCCACGGCATAACCCGTGATGAACTCGCAGCCGAGCCCCGACTGCATGCCAGTATCTCCGTGAACTCCCCCTTGGTTGTAGATGAACCGCTGCTGGAAGGTGCGATGGAAATGGCTGCGAACGGCCAGGCGAACGTCATTTCGCCCGTCGCCTTTGCCGGAGCGATGTCGCCGATAACGCTATCTGGAAGTCTCATCCAATGTAATGCCGAGGCCATTGGTGTCATTGCCTTTCTTCAGATGGTGCGCGCCGGTGCTCCTTGCTTTTATGGTGTGTTGACCACCCCGATCGACATGAAGTCCGGCGCCCCGGCCATGGGTGTGCCGGAAACCGTCACCGGTACATTGTCGAACGGTCAGATGGCCCGCCGCTATAAGCTTCCCCAACGCCTCATGCTGGGCTCCAGCTCCAATGCCCCGGACGCCCAGGGCGCATATGAAACAATGTTCTCCTTGTGGGCTGGTGTGCTGTGCGGGGCGCATTGCGTCTATCATGCGCACGGTTGGATGGAGGCCGGCCTTACCACAGGTTTTGAAAAGACGATCATTGATGCGGAAATGATCGGGATGATGGGGGCTCTCAGTGGCCGTATTGACTTCAGCGATGCAGAGGAAGCGATTGCCGCCATTGAAGAAGTTGGCCCCGGCGGGCATTTCCTGGGGTCTTCGCACACAATGGCCCGGTATCAGACGGCCTTTCACGCTCCCATTCTGTCAGACTGGAGACCCTATGAGTTCTGGGAGGCTGATGGTTCGCCCGATACCGCTATCCGCGCCAACGCCAAGTGGAAGGAAATGTTGGCGGCCTACGAAGCACCAAACCTGGAAGCAGATCGCGCGGAAGCTTTGAACGCATTTGTGGAGCGCCGCTCACGTGAAATCGGCAACGATGAAATTTGAACCCTACTGGTGGGACGATGCAGGGGAGCCAACGTCGCCCAAAGAGGCCCCGTTGCCGCAGGACATTGACTTTGTGATCGTTGGGGCCGGCCTGACGGGCCTCTCCGCTGCGCGGACATTGGCAAAGAAAGGTAAAGCGGTTCTGGTTCTCGACGCCGAAGCGCCTGGCATCGGTGCAAGTTCCCGCAATGGCGGGATGATCGGTGGGGGGCATCGCATGTCTATCGACGACATGGAGGCACGGTTCGGTAAGGCGACGGCCCTTGATCTGCTGACAGAAGCACATCTGAACGCCACCAACTTCGTCAAGGACCTCATCGCCGAAGAAGAGATTGACTGTGATTTCGCGGAGACCGGAAGATTTCGCGGCCTCTGGCATCCATCGGAATATGAGAGTTCGGCACGGGGGCTTGAGCGCCTACAATCGTTGATCCCGCTTGAAGCGGAGATGGTGCCGAAATCCCGTCAGCGCGACGAGGTCAACAGCGATCTCTATTCGGGCGGCATCGTTTTTCCAAGGCATGGTGGACTGAATCCGGCCAAATGGGTGCAAGGTATTCTGAACGCTGCCCAGCGCGCCGGCGCACTGGTCCAAGGGCACACGCCGGTCACAAGTGTGCAGCAGGCAGATGCGGGAGTTGTCATCGATACGCCCCGCGGAAGGGTCCGCGCCGGCGAGGTGTTGGTGGCCACAAACGGCTATACCCCATCTCACCTTTCGACACTGAAGCGGCGCATTGTTCCGATCCCGAGCTTCATTGTTGTCACCGAGCCTCTCGGCGAGAACCGGATCAAAGATCTCCTGCCAGGAGGGCGCATGGTGGCGGAGAGCCGGGAACGACATTGCTATTACCGGGCATCACCAGATGGGACACGGCTTGTGTTCGGTGGGCGTGCGGCTCTGTTCAATGCCCCTGAGTCTATTGCACAATCTGAGCTGCGAGGGTTGATGACGCAGATCTTTCCCGAACTGAAAGGCGTCGGATTCTCTCATAGTTGGCGCGGCAGAACCGGGTTCACCTTCGACTTCCTGCCCCATGTCGGCAAAGAAGATGGCGTTTGGCATGCCATGGGTTACTCCGGCAGCGGCAATGCCATGGCACCCTATCTGGGCCACAAAGCAGCCCTGTTGATGGCCGGGGACCGCGACGGAGAGACGGCGTTCACTAAGACAGGGTTTCCCAATCGATGGTGGCATCGGGGAAGTCCCTGGTTTTTGCCTTTTGCGGATGTTGTTTTTCGCGCCCGCGATGTGTGGAGCAATGCTGGGAGATCTAAATGAGCGCTTACAAAAACCTGTTGTCTCCAATCACAATCCGCGGGCGCACCTTTAAGAACCGCGTGGTCTCAACTGCGCATGCGCCCGGCTATGCGGAGGCCGGCAAACCTGGTGAGCGCTATCAGGCCTACCATGAGGAGAAGGCAAAGGGTGGCATCGGACTGACCATGTTTGGTGGGTCATCCAACATCAGCAGGGATTCCGGATCCATCTACGGCCAAATCTATGTGGGCGATGACAGCATTATCCCGGTCTTCCGTGAATTCGCCCAGCGGGTCCACCAACATGGCGCAGGTCTCATGTGCCAGATCACACACATGGGCCGGCGCACCGGGTGGGCTGCGGGAGACTGGCTCCCAACCATCGGGCCAAGCGTTATCCGCGACCCGGCTCATCACTCCGTGCCCCGCGAAATGTCGACACACGACATCGCCCGCATCGTCAAGGATTTTGCCGAAGCCGCGTTGAGGTGTCGTGAGGGCGGCTTGGATGGATGCGAGATTTTGGCGACCACTCATCTCTTGGGGCAATATCTCTCTCCCCTGTCAAATGCGCGAACGGATGATTACGGGGGCGAATTGGAGAACAGGGCGCGGTTTCTGATTGAGGTCATGGAGGCGGTTCGCGCGCGCGTTGGTGACGACTTTATTGTCGGCGTCCGTTTCGCGGCTGATGAAACCAATGAGAACGGCATGCCGTCAGAGGAGGGGGTCGAACTTGCTCGGATGATCGGTGCACACGGCTCAATGGATTTTCTCAACATCAACGGCGCCTACGGCGGTTCGCTCCACGGGCTTGCCGAGACGTTCCCAGGCATGGCCTACAAGGCCGCTCCATATGTGGAACTGGCCCGCAGAGTTAAAGAGGCGAGCGCTTTGCCTGTGTTCCAAGCCGCACGTCTGTCTGATCCGGCCACGGCAGATTGGGCCATAGCCGAGGGGTACGTGGATATGGCGGGCCTCACGCGACCTCATATGGCCGACCCCCACCTTGTGTCCAAATTGATGCGCGGCGAGGAAGCCCGCATTCGGCCCTGCGTCGGGGCTGGTTACTGCATCGACCGTATTTACGCCGGTGGAGAGACGCTTTGCGTCCACAATGTCTCAACCGGCCGGGACGGTTGGTTGCCTCATGAGATTGCGAAGGCCGATGCGCAAAAGAAGGTGGTTGTTATCGGCGGGGGACCAGGTGGCATGGAAGCTGCCCGGGTGGCCGCGTTGAGAGGGCACAAGGTCACCCTCTATGAGGCAGGTGCCAGGCTGGGTGGGCAGATTGTGCTGGCTGCGCGGGCCGGTTGGCGGAAGGATATGATCGGCATTGCCGACTGGTTGGCGCAAGAACTGGAGGTGTTGGGCGTAGCGGTCCACCTGAACCGCTATGTGGAAGGGCCTGAAGCGCTGGATGAGCAGACCGATGTGGTGGTGGTTGCCACCGGAGGTGTGCCGGATGCTCAATTGGAGAATGGCGGTGGAGAGCTCACCGTCTCAACCTGGGAGGTTTTGTCCGGCGAGACGGGCCCTGGTGAAAATGTCCTTGTCTATGATGAGACCGGCAACCATGGAGCCGTTGCAACCGCCGACTGGCTTGCCTCCAACGGGGCGAACGTTGAGATTGTGACCCCCGATCTGCAAGTGGGACTGAACATTGGTGGCCAGAACATCCCGGTCTACCTGCGGAACCTCTACAATAACGGCGCGACCTTAACGCCCAACCACCGCCTTAAGGGGGTTCGACGCGACGGCAATTTGCTGGTTGCCAGCTTGTGGAACGACTTTTCGCGAACCATTGTGGAACGGCGGTTCGATCAAGTTATCGTTGAAACCTGCACTGTTCCCGCCGATGGGCCGTTTCACGACCTGTCTGCAGGATCCAGAAACCTCGGTGATCTCGATGTTGAAGCGCTCGTGCAGTTGGAACCGCAGCCGGAGGGCGAGAATACGGAAGGGTCGTACCAGCTCTACCGCATTGGCGATGCTGTTGCCCAGCGCAACATCCACGCCGCACTGCTTGAAGCCAACCGGCTTTGCCGTGTTTTGTGAGGTGCAGAGCCGTTATGTCTGAAGTGGCGATCGACACGCTTGCAAAGTTCGTTACGAGTGTGAGCTCTGTGCAGCACCCCGCAGGCGCGATCGAACGCGCAAAGTGCGCGTTTTTGGATACGATCGGATGCATGCTTCTTGGAACGAATGCGGTTGCCCCCCAGGCGGCCATAGCAGCGGCACAGGATTGGGGTGCCGGCACGGCGCCGGTGTATGGCACGGAACACAGTCTGCCGCCGCCGTGGGCCGCGATGGCGAATGGAGCGGCCGCCCATGCTTATGATCTGGACGACTACACTCTCCAAGCCAATGATCATGCAAGTGCCGTATTGGTGCCGGCCGTTTTGGCAGCCTCTCATCAGCTTGGGGAGGATGTGCCGGGTATGGCCCTGTTGGACGCGTATCTGGTCGGACTTGAGGTGATCTTCCGTCTCGGTGAAGCGGTCAATATGGGCCATTACAATCTTGGCTGGCACACGACGAGCACGCTGGACAGTTTCGGCGCCACTGCTGCGGTTTGCAGGCTTTGGGGGTTGGACTCACGTGCAGTGGCGGCTGCGCTTTCGCTGACCACATCGCTTGGCTCAGGCTATGTCAGCCAGTTCGGCACATCGGCCAAACCCCTGCACGCAGGGTTCTCGGCCAAGACCGGGCTCGTGGCGGCCAGCCTGGGGCGGTCCGGTGCTACTGCTTATACGGGCGCGCTCGACGGTGATGTCAGTTTTCGAACCCTTTTGGTGCCGCGAGGGAAAGCCAATTTCGAAGGGGCCCTAGCAAAGTTGGGCGATCCCTGGGCTATTGTAGAGTTCGGTCTTGGCGCCAAGGTTTATCCATCCTGTGGCTATACGCACCGATCCGTCGATTGTTCGATTGAGCTTCATGGCAAGTTGGGTATCAAGTCTGCAGACGATGTTGCGAGCGCTTCGGCATCGCTGCCGGACTTCCACCTCGCCATCTTGCCTTTTGGTGTGCCCAAAGACCGCACGGAGGCCCTCTTCAGCACGGCCTATTGCGTCGCGCTCGGGCTGGTCACCGGTGCCAACCGGATTGCCGATTTCAGTGACGCAGCGGTTCAGCGTGAGGATATTTTGGCTCTCGCGGGGAGGGTCGATGTGTCGACCAGACAACCGCGGCGACCTGAGATCAATGTTGATCCGCAGGACCCGGACACGGTTGAGGTGGTCATGAAGGATGGCCGGCGGGCCAGTGCGAGCGTTGGCCTGTGGACAGGCGCTCCTGGTCGTGATCTTGTGCGCGCCCAGTTTGAGGAGAAATTCAGAGAGACGGCCTCATTGAATCTGGACATCTCTGACGAAAACTTGGAACAAACGCTGCAGGCTGTTCTTAGGTTGGATGAGATGTCGTCCCTCGCCGAGTTCAATGCGGCACTTAAAGGCATGTCACCCGTCAGGACGTGAGGGGCTCATGATTAGAAAATTCGATCCCGAGCAGATTTATTCTCCAATTGGGCTCTACTATAACGCGGTTGAGGTGGGCCCATCTGAGCGCCTGGTCTTCTCTTCCGGCATCATTGGAGTGACCAAGGACGGTGAACTGCTTGAGGACCCTGCAGCACAAATCAATCAAGCCTGGAAGAACGTGGCGGGCTTTCTGGAAGGTGTCGGCATGACCACCGACAATCTTGTGCGGCTCAAGATGCATCTGACCGATCGCGATAATCTGCCGCTCAGCCGCGAGGCCCGGATCCGTCATTTGGGCGAGCATATGCATTGTGCCGTCACGGGCGTCATCGTTTCCTTGTTCGATCCGGCGCTCGTGATCGAGATTGATGTAAGTGCAGCGGCGCCGGCCTAGGCGCTTTCGCGGTCTTCGCTCCACTGAATATCAAGGCGATTGCCGGGCTCAAGCCAAACTGCGTAGGCCAAGACAGGGTTGCCCGCTGAACGCATGGCATGCATTTGCCAGGGGGAGTGGTAGATCACATCACCCGGCTCGACCTGGAACCAATCACCCTTATCCAAACGCCACTCGACCCCGGGCGTCATCACCAGATATGCCTCTCTTGGGGCGTGGTTATGGTCTGGATAGAACACATCCGGGCCCATCAGGTAGAAGCCTCCACGCGGTGCGATGCACTTGATGGGCCCTTCAGGGCCAGAAAGGCTCGCATAGGCATAGCCGTTCAAGAGGTTCAACCCGCCATTGGCTTCCGTGTAGCGAGGGTTTTGCGACCAGGGCAATTCGCCTGAGACCTCCGCAAAGGCATCTGCGATCTTCTTGAACCCATGCTCGCCGGCGATCTTAAGCGCCTCGTCAAGGTGCTTCATGACGGGAAAATCGTCGCCCACTTTTGCGTCGGAATAGCCTTCTTCAACCGGTGAGAACTCTGGCTGCTCAACTGGGAATTCCTGAAACCTGGCGTTCTGGGAGCCGATGGCCTCCCAGAGTGCGTCGTGAAGTCTTGAGAATTTGTCTTGGGGCTGCTGGTCGTGGTTCATCGCTCGGTTCCTCAATGTGATTGCAACGGCCTACATGTACCGGCACAAGCGTCACGCCGGATGCTCATCGCCTGGGTAGGTTGCGTCACCGGTCGGTTCAGGTTATCCGCTTCCCGAGGACCCTAACGGCCCTGCAAGAGCTTAACCACACAAAGTTTTGTCGCCGGTTCCAGCCCAATGGACGACAGCGGCATCTGGAGAACCCCAATGTTTATGTACAAGCCAGGTGATGATGTTGGCCAGTTGGACGATTGGCCGTTTGACAACCCGGATTCGGACTATCAAATCAAGGAAGGCACGCCACGCGCATCTGGACGGTTCGACTTTGGGGGGCCGGGACACACCGTGCGGTTTGGCATCTGGCGCTGCACGAAAGGCGTTGTTGACTGCACTGAACAGGGTGATGAGTTGATGACGATCCTGTCTGGTCACTGCCGCCTTACCGATCACACTGATGGTCAGATTTACGACCTGCGACCTGGAGACAGTATCTTGTCGCGTGACGGTCGCCGCGTCACCTGGGATGTGGTTGAGGATGTGACCAAGGTCTTTCTGGGCCACAAAGCAGACGGCTTCTGAGCGGTTAAGCGTCGAACTCGGCGCTCCTAAAGTTCGCGCTTCACAAATGCTCCACCTTTCATGATCACCGGTAGGTGCTTTCCTTGACCGGTGAGCAGCGAGAGGTCGGCGAGTGGGTCACCGTCCACGACGATCAAGTCGGCGTGGGCATCCTTCTCAATGCTCCCGATCTCACCTTCAGCGCGTACGGCTTTTGCAGCGTAGATCGTCGCGGACCGCACAACTTCCATTGCCGGCAAGTAGCGAGAGCGCAGGATGAACTCATCTGACTGGTAAGGATGCATGCCGCCCAAAAGGTCGCTGCCATAGGCCATCATTACGTCGGCATCTGCGAGCGTTTCTAAGGCTTTGAGACCGGCACTGCGCACATCTTCAATCTTGGCAACCGATTCCGGCGGCAATCCAAGGTCCGCGCCGACCTTTGCCAGGGCGTTATAAGCAATATTGGTTGGCACCACGAAGGCGCCACTCTCTTTCAGAAACTTGGCAGTGTCAGGCTTAATGAGATTGCCGTGCTCCACGGAGATCACCCCGCACTCAAGAGCGCGTCTGATGCCTTCATCGGTGTAGAGATGAGCGGCCACATATGTTTGATGGTTATGGGCCTCCTCAACCGCCGCCTTCATCTCATCGCGGGAGAATCCGAGGAACGCGATTGGGTCCGTTGGCGAAGAAACGCCTCCATTTGCCATGAGCTTGATGAACTCAGCCCCGCCCATGATCTCTTCGCGTGCAACGCGGCGCAACTCATCCACACCATCAACAACCCGGCCAAGAGCACCAACCCTATCGCTGTAATAGTCGATGCTGCGATGATGGAAACGGCCGCGATAGTCCGTATGCCCGCCGGTTTGAGAGAGGGCTTTGCCGCAAATGATCAGACGCGGCCCGATGATGCTGCCTTCTTCAACCGCCATCTTAAGGCCGATATCCGCGCCCCCCAGATCACGCACGGTAGTGAAGCCTCTCATCAACATGTCGTTCATGAGCTTTGCCGCACGCACAGACACCAGGCTGTTGGGCAGTTCGGTGTTTGCGGTGAGGTTGATATCGGTCGCGATCACATGGACGTGGCAGTCAATCAGGCCCGGCATCAATGTCTTGCCTGCCAGATCCACAACCTCCGCACCGGATGTGGAGAGCCGCGAGGCGGTGACATCCTGGATCTTGCCGTCCGCGACCAGGACATCATGATCTGAAAGGGCCTCGTCCGCTCGGCCATCGAGGAGTGTTGCGTTGCGGAACAAGATGGGATTTTCTGACATAGCTGGCTCTCTTCCTTCTTTTCCGTGCACTTTAGGCTGCGGACGTTCCGGCCACCACCCCTTGTGATAAAACTATGCGACATCCTGCGCAGGCTGCGGGCTCTCCCGGCAGTGTTCCACACCTTGCCACGTCCTGCTGCTTTGATCATACTTGGCGCCGTGCGTTGGGCGGCGATGTGGCGCGTTAGCACGGAGTGTCGCAATGGTGCGACGGTTTTAGGAGGCGGCTTTGGCGTTACTTACTTATCTGACAACCACACATTTTGATTTTGGCGCCGTGCAGATGCTGCCAAAGGTGCTTTCGCGTGCCGGGGTGCAACGACCACTGATCACGACCGATAAGGGCGTTGTGGCTGCCGGCATTCTCGATACGGTCAAAGACGTGCTGGGGGATGCTGTCTCTGCGGCAGTTTATGACGAAACCCCCGGGAACCCGACCGAGGAAGCAACCGTTGCAGCGCTTGAGGTCTACAAGGCCGCCGATTGTGATGGTGTCCTGGGTCTGGGTGGCGGTTCGGCCATGGATCTGGGTAAGGGCGTGGCGCTTCTGGCAGGGAGCGGCGGTGAACTGGCAACATACGACCCGCTTGCCGGCGGCAACCGCCATGTGAAAGATATTGCGCCTGTTGTGGCGGTACCAACCACATCGGGAACCGGGTCGGAGGTATCCGTCGGCTTTGTTATTGTGCTGAATGATGGAAGAAAGATTGCCTTTGGCGGTCCACGTTTCGTGCCGATCGCGGCCGTATGTGATCCTGAGCTGACGCTTGGGCTTCCCTCCGCCATCACAGCGGGCACCGGCATGGATGCGATTACCCACTGTATCGAAGGATATCTCTCGCCGAGTGTGAACCCACCGGCGGACGGTGTCGCGCTTGATGGGCTGTGGCGTGGATGGCGGCATCTTGAGCGGGCTGTGCATGAAGGCTCTGACCGCACTGCGCGATGGGAAATGATGATGGCCTCCACGGAAGGTGCGCTGGCATTCCCGAAGGGACTTGGCGCAGTGCATGCGATGAGCCATGCGTTGGGCCGTCTTTCTGAACCGCGACTGCATCACGGCACGCTAAACGCCGTGCTATTGCCGTCCGTTTTGCGCTTCAACGAGGGGTCCGCTCCGGCTGAGAAGTACGAACGCCTGCGGACGGCGATGGGCCTTGCACCCGGTGCAGATCTGGCCGCCGAGATTGAGCGCATGAACCAGTCGATCGGTATGCCGAAGAGCCTGTCGGAGATGGGTGTCGAAGAGGCCATGATTGCGCCATGCATTGACCATGCGCTGGCTGACCTCGCCCATCGCACCAATCCGCGTGAGGCGACGGCCGAAGACTATGAGCGGCTCTATCACGAGGCGCTCTAACCACCAGAGCCAAGCAAGGCGTACATTCTATCGTCTCCAAGCGCTGAACGGGCGAGCACCTCGTTCAGCGCGCTATCCCTTTGTGTCTGTTGTCCCGATCCACATGATGGGTTTGCGCGGGATTATCTCAAGAATTCACTTGAGAAAAGTGATGTTATAACGTAACAATTTTCGCCGAATTGAAGCGCATGGCTCCCTGGCCGACGGGCGGGGAGGAACTGCCAGGAAATGCAATGCGTGATCCAATTGACGCGCGCAATCAAGATTATCCATCAACGAGGCCTCAATGAATACGTCAGAAAAACGACTTCCTGTCACCGTTCTGTCTGGATTTCTCGGTGCGGGTAAGACGACCCTTTTGAACCGCGTCCTCAATAACCGGGAAGGGCGCCGCGTTGCGGTCATTGTCAACGACATGTCGGAAGTGAACATCGATGCCGATCTGGTTCGGGCGGACACAGAACTCAGCCGAACCGATGAGACCCTGGTAGAGATGTCCAACGGCTGCATCTGTTGCACCCTGAGAGATGACCTTTTGGCCGAGGTTCGGCGTCTGGCCGCCGAGGGGCGCTTTGACTACCTGCTAATCGAGTCGACAGGCATTTCAGAGCCCTTGCCCGTTGCAGCGACCTTTGAGTTCCGCGATGAGAACGGGGAGAGCCTGTCGGATGTTGCCCGCCTGGACACGATGGTCACGGTGGTAGACGCGGTGAACCTGCTCAAGGACTTTTCCAGCCACGATTTCCTGCAGGATCGCGGCGAGACCATGGGCGAGGAAGATGAGCGCACGCTGGTGCACCTGCTTACCGATCAGATTGAGTTTGCCGATGTGGTGATCTTGAACAAGGTTGACGACGCCGAGCCTCATCAGGTCGATGCCGCGCGCAAGATTATCCGGAGCTTGAACGCCGATGCGGAGATCATAGAGACCAACCATTCGAACGTGCCGGCCGACCGCGTTCTGGATACTGGGCTGTTCGACTTCGATAAAGCGCATGGGTACCCCATGTGGGTCAAAGAGCTCTATGGCTTTGCAGATCATACGCCGGAGACAGAGGAGTATGGAGTTACCAGTTACGTCTACCGGGCACAGCAACCGTTTCATCCAGAGAAGATTCACGCTCTGGTGAACGGCCCGATGCCGGGTGTGATCCGCTCGAAGGGGCATTTCTGGATCTCCTCCCAGCCGGACTGGGCGCTCGAATACTCCCTCGCAGGTGCTCTGTCTTCTGTCCAGCCGTTAGGGCCCTGGTGGGCCGCAGTACCCAAAGACCGATGGCCCGATGACCCCAGTGCGCGTGCCAACATGGCCGCTCACTGGCAGGAACCGTGGGGCGACCGGCGTCAGGAAATTGTTTTCATCGGAGCCGGCATCGACTGGCCGGCTTTGAAAGCGCGGTTGGATGCAGCTCTGGTGCCTGAGGATGAGGCATACGGCATGGACAATCTGCCAGACTTGCCGGACCCTTTCCCGGCTTGGCGCCGCGTTGAGACGGCCGCATGACGCTCGTTGGGCAGGTGGACACCGAAGCTGCGGTCGCCGTCGCGCAGTCGCCTGAGGGCTTGTCGGTGATCCACAGTGTGGATTGCGCCGCCGCCATCTGGCCTCGCCAACCGTTGCGCACCTTTCAGAGCTGGATCGATGCGCTGGCGCCGGAACATCTGCCGTCGGCCCGATTGATCCTGCGGCCTGAAAACGTGCGGGATGCGGCGTCTCATATTTGCGAGATATGCAAAACACCGGACTGCGCTGAGCGGGCTCTGTTGATTGATGATATTGCCGCCCTGGCCCATATCTTCGCTGAGTTGATGCGTGTTGAGCATTTGCTGCTGCGCCTGGACGTGGTTGCGAGCAATGCTTGCCGAAAGTTCCATAAAGATGCTGTTTCCGCGCGCCTGATCTGCACCTATCGGGGGACTGGCACGCAGTACGGCTTCTCAACCGAAACCGGGACGCCTCAGCGGATTTACACCGTGCCCACGGGATCCCCGATCCTCCTGCGCGGTTCCCTCTGGCCCGAAGGGTCGGGGGCCAACCTCCTGCACCGCTCGCCGCCGATTGAAGGCACTGGCGAAACGCGGCTGGTGGCGGTCCTCGATCCCGTTGCTGATCCTGAAGGATCGGCGAGCCAGGAGACCCTTCACTAAACATTCAATGAAAATGGGAGAGATTCGCCATGAAAACGCGTGCTGCAATTGCCTGGGAACCGAACCGTCCACTGGAGATCGAGGAAATCGATCTTGAAGGCCCCAAGGAGGGAGAAGTTCTGGTCCGAATTGTAACGACCAGTCTTTGCCACACCGACGTATTCACTTTATCCGGGGAAGACCCGGAGGGCCTGTTCCCCTGCATCCTGGGCCATGAAGGATGCGGGGTGGTTGAGGAAGTGGGCAAAGGCGTCACGTCCGTGGTGCCCGGAGACCATGTGATCCCTCTTTACGTCCCGGAGGATCCGGATTGCCCCTACATTAAGTCGGGCAAAACCAATTTGTGCCAAACCATCCGGCAGACCCAAGGTGCGGGAGTGATGCCGGATGGGACCTCCCGGTTCTCTTACAAGGGCAAGCAGATCCTGCACTATATGGGCACCAGCACGTTCAGCGAATACACCGTGCTGCCTGAAATCTCTGTTGCCAAGATCTCCAAGGAAGCACCGCTCGCCAAAGCATCGGTTATGGGCTGCGCCGTGCCCACCGGAATGGGCGCGGTGCGAAATACGGCCAAGGTGGAAGCCGGTGCCAGCGTGGCGGTGTTCGGGCTGGGTGCTGTGGGAATGGCGGTCATTCAGGGTGCCGTTATGAATGGCGCCTCCAAGATTATCGGGATCGATATCAACCCGGAAAAATTCCTGCTGGCAAAAGCATTGGGCGCCACGGAGTGCATCAATCCCAAGGACTATGATGCGCCGATCCAGGATGTGCTTGTAGAGATGACAGGTGGCGGTCTGGATTACACCTTCGAGGCGGTCGGGAATGTGGAGCTGATGCGTTCCGCGCTTGAGGCTTGCCACAAAGGTTGGGGCGAGTGCACCGTCATCGGCGTTGCGGGCGCCGGCCAGGAAATCTCCACAAGACCGTTCCAACTGGTCACGGGGCGGGTCTGGCGCGGTACTGCGTTTGGCGGAGTGCTGGGCCGCAGCGAGTTGCCGGGAATGGTTGATGAGTGGATGCGCGGTGACTTCAGTGTTGATCCCTACATCACGCACAATATGACCCATAGCCAGATTAACACCGCCTTTGATCTTCTAAAGGCTGGAAAATCGATCCGGTCCGTTGTTCACTTCCGGCCCGGCGAGACCATGACGGTCAATTCTCTGCCGGGTGAGATTGTTCCGGAGTAACGGAGAAGGCCGCGATACGGAAAGATCAAGGCTCGACGATTTTCAGACTGGAAGCCATCGCGTGATCGGAGTTACAACAGGCAGTCTATGGGCTTTCAACGAAGATGATCCATGAATTTGACTGCGCGTGAACTGTTAGACGAGCTGGTTGCGTTTCCTACCGTCAGCTCAGACTCCAATCTGGAACTGGTCGATTTCGTCGAGACCTATCTTAACAGCTTTGACATCCCATCCATTCGCGTCCCCAACGCGGATGGGACAAAGGCGGCCCTTTATGCTCATGTGGGTCCGGAGGTGGATGGGGGCGTGGTTCTGTCCGGGCATACAGATGTCGTACCGATTGAAGGACAGAATTGGGACACCGATCCGTTCCAGGTGATCGAGCGTGACGGCAAACTTCACGGGCGCGGCACATGCGACATGAAAGGGTTTGATGCCCTGGCGCTTGCCGCCGTGCCACTCGCCTTGGAGCGCGATATCAAGCGGCCTCTTCAGATTGCCCTCAGCTATGATGAAGAGGTCGGGTGTACCGGCGCACCACCCATGATCGACCATATGGTGTCTAGAGGTTTGCCCCGTGCCGATACAGTGCTTGTGGGCGAGCCGTCCATGATGAAGGTGGTCACAGGGCACAAGGGCAGCATAGGTTATGAAATGCATTTTCGAGGCTTCGAGGTGCATTCTTCGCTGGTTCATACTGGCGTCAGCGCCATCATGATGGCGGCCAAGTTGATTGACTGGGCCAATCAGGTGAATGCCGAGAACGCCGCCAAGGCGCCCAGCCCTCTGGCGGCTGATTTTGTGCCGCCCTACACCACGCTGCATGTGGGCCAGATTTCTGGCGGCACGGCGCACAATATCACCGCCAAGGATTGCCGTTTCCAGCTTGAGTTCCGGATCGTGCCCGGAGAGCATGCCGAAGATTGGGTCAGACGGTTTGAGGCAAAGATCGCTGAACTGGAAGCTGAGATGAAAGCGATCAACTCAGAAGCCGGCATTCACAAAGTGCCTGAGTTCGACGTGCCCGGCCTGGTTCCCGAGCAGGACGGGTCAGCAGAAGCGCTCGCCCGGCAGCTCACTGGTGACAATGGCACCAATGTCGTCAGCTACGGCACTGAGGCTGGCCAGTTTCAGGAGCGCGGGTACTCTGTTGTGGTGTGCGGCCCAGGCGATATTGCCCAGGCGCATCAACCCAATGAGTTCATAACTGTCGATCAGTTCCGCAAGGGAGAAGCTTTCATGTCCCGCTTGGTGGACATGCTGGCTCAATGATAGCCGCGGGGAGCAACTGGGTTCCGCCCGGCCGGAAAGCCGGACGGAACAAGTGTTATGATCGGTGTCAGTAGGCCGCCAGAGCGTTGCCCGGAGAACCGGTACCACCTTCCACCGCCAACGGGTTGAAGATGTAGGCGAACTCATAAACCTTGGCTTCGGCGAGACGCTCCGTCGCCGCGTTCTCATGAATGAACATGCCGTTTTGGGTAATGAAGATCTGGTGCACAGGGAAGACCTGCTTGGGGTTCGGATTGGGAACCACTTCGACCGGCCACGTATCTGACCCTACGACCGCGACACCTTTCTCTGCAAGCCAGCGTCCAGCTTGGATACCGACGCCCGGCACAGCACCGTTGTAGGTCGCGTTGTCCTTGATCCAGTGGCGCACCCAGCCGGTGTGGAACATGACCACATCGCCTTCGCCGATTGAGTCTGCACTCATGCCCTGCTTTTTCAGTGCGCCTTCAATGTCCTCGACGCGGATTTCCTGGCCGCCATCCATTGGCGCGCCTTTGTACAAGACCATATCGATCAGGATACCCTTGGTGAAGAACGGCTTGATGTGTTCCATGCCAAGCTTCTTCATGCCGGTGGTGCCGAACACGTCCGACGCAGCGATACCGTTGTAGAACTTGTTGCCGATGCCGATGTGGCCAAGGCCATCAAACTGCGTGCCGACCTGGCCGATTTCCGCAGTCAGAGTGTCATCCATCCACGTGACCTGGTTGTCGCCCAACGGTCCGCCGGCTAGCCCACCCGTTCCGCGCACCGCAAAAACCCGATGCCCGAACAATGGCATCTTGGCAGAATAGGTGCGGGCAAGCGAGAGGACCTTGCCTTCCTTGATGTACTGCATGGCCGCTTTCGTGCGGTCCGGCGTCATCAGATTCGAACGCCCGGCCTGATCATCCTTGCCAAACTTGGAAGGATACCAGTTGTCCTGGGCTGATGCGGCATGGCTTAAGGCTAGTCCGAGTGCGCAAGCACCAACAATGGATAGAAATCTTTTCATGGGGTTCCTCCTCCGCTTTTTCTGCTCGACCGGCAGCTTGTGTCTTAAGCTTGCACAGACGACCGGCAAGAATCAAGGTGCTCCGCCATTCTGACGTACGGTTGCTGTCCATTGCCGGTGCCGCTCTGCTTAACGCACCGAGCAGGATAACAATTTGTCCCATTGGCAGGCCGTGTGACGTAAGTCATATTCGGTGTAAACCGGTAGGTGTAAGATGGCGTCGATGGTGACGATAAGATGAACTACGATAAAGAGATGTCCGCCCAACTGAATCAGTTGCGGGATGACGGAAACTATAGGGTTTTTGCTGATCTTGAGCGGGTGCGCGGCAGTTTTCCGCGTGCCACCCGACACGATGGCGGCGGCACCTGTGAAGTGACCGTGTGGTGCTCCAACGACTATCTGGGCATGGGACAACACCCGGACGTTATCGGCGCCATGAAGACGGCTATTGAGCGCTGCGGTGCTGGTGCGGGTGGGACCCGTAACATCTCCGGCACCAACCATTACCACGTGGAGCTGGAGGCCGAATTGGCTGACCTGCATGGTAAGGAAGCCGCCCTGATATTCACTTCAGGCTACGTATCCAACTGGGCCTCCCTGGGAACGCTCGCCTCGCGGCTGCCCGGTTGCGTTGTGCTCTCTGATGCAGGCAACCATGCCTCGATGATTGAGGGCATCCGCCATTCGCGTGCGGAAAAGCATGTGTTCAAGCACAACGACCCTGAGGATCTGAACCGCAAACTTGCTGAAATCGCTCCTGAACGCCCGAAAATCGTCGCCTTTGAAAGCGTCTACTCCATGGATGGGGATATTGGGCCGATAGCCGAGTTCTGCGATGTGGCTGAAGCCCATGGAGCCATGACCTATCTCGATGAAGTGCATGCGGTTGGCCTCTACGGACCGCGCGGCGGCGGGATTGCGGAACGCGAAGGCTTGATGCACCGCCTTGATGTGATCGAAGGCACGCTTGGCAAGGCGTTCGGCGTGATGGGGGGCTACATTGCCGCGTCCAAGACCATCTGCGATTTTGTGCGTTCGTTTGCATCAGGTTTCATTTTCACCACCGCGCTGCCGCCCTCTGTGGCTGCGGGCGCATTGGCGTCGATCCGCCATCTGAAAACCTCAAACACCGAGCGTCTGGCTCAGCGTGAGCGTGTGGCCATCTTGCGCCGGCGCCTGGATGAGCAAGCCATTCCCTATATGGCCAACGAGAGCCACATTGTTCCGGTGATCGTGGGCGATCCGGTGAAGTGTAAGTGGATCACCGACTGGCTCTTGGAAAATGCCGGGATCTACGTGCAGCCCATCAACTATCCGACCGTGCCCAAGGGCACCGAGCGGCTGCGCATTACGCCTTCGCCCATGCATACTGACGAAGACATTGATGCTTTGGTGAACGCTCTGAGCGAGCTGTGGTCGCAGTGTGCTCTCGCCCGCGCGGTGGCCTAGGGTGGCCTAGAGAACAACCAGTTCCCGCACCACGTCAGAGATCCGTTCTCCGCCCTGCTCGGTGACGATGAAGGGCTCGGAAATGGCCGCTCCAAAATCATCCAGCCACACCCCTGACTGGAAGTGAAAGCACATGCCTGCTTCAAGCACCGTCTTGTCACCGGCCCTCAAACTTGCCGTCCGCTCGCCCCAGTCAGGGGGATAGTTGAGGCCGATGGAATAGCCCACGCGGCTGGGCTTCTCAAAGCCGTTGCGGTTCAATATCGACTGCCAGAGAGCCTCCACCTCTTCGCACGTGGCGCCGGGTTTGGCTGCTTCGAGCGCCCGGTCACCGCCCTCGATGATCACGTCGGTGAGTTTCACCATCTGGTCCGGAGGCTTGCCGATATGCGCGGTGCGGGTGAGGGGGGCATGATAGTGACGCCGGGCGGCGCCCAGTTCCATGACCACAAGGCCGCTGTCGGGCAAGGGCTCGTCGGTCCAGGTGAGGTGAGGTGTGCTGGTGCCTTCGCGCACCTGAATGAGAGGGCAGAGGCTGGTATAGTCGCCGAACTTGCCCTCAAAACCGGTAATCTGGTCATGATAGACGTCGGCGATCACCTCGTACTGGCGCACGCCCGGAGCCAGTTTGGCTAGGGCATTGTTCATGGTGTCGGTGATGATGCGCCCGGCTTCGCGCATATAGGCGAGTTCGGCCGGCGATTTCACCAGGCGCGCCCAGTTCACCAGCTCGCGATTGTCTGAGATCTTGGCGTTGGGTAGGCCGGTCACCAGGTGCTGGTGGGCTCTGGCGGTGTAGTAATGCGCATCAAAGTCCACCCCGATGCGGGCGTTTCCCCATCCGCGGTCAATGATGAGGGCACACAACTCGTCAAACGGGTGCTCCGTGGCGTGGTGCACTAGGGGTTCGGAGAAACCGATAATGTTGGGGGCGGGAAGATCGGTGGTGATGTGGGCTGACTTGGCATCCTGAGCGCGGCCGAACCAGATGGGCCAGGCTTCTTCGGCGTGCACTACGACCGCTTGCGGAGTGTAGAACGACCAGCCGTCAAAACCGGTGAGCCAGCCCATATTGGCCGGATCCTGGCAGATCAAAAGGTCAAATCCACTCTCGTCCATGCGCCGTTTCACGTCTGTGACCCGGCGTTGGAATTCCGCTGGAGAGAAGGCTTTTTGAAAGGCCATGCTGCAAGCTCCTTTGCCGTCTCACCGGGAGAGGCGCTGTGCGATCTTTGTCATGAAATCGAGACCTTGAGCCAGCTCGCCCGTCTCTATGTACTCATTGGGTTGATGCGCGCGCGTGATGCTGCCGGGGCCAAACACCACGGTAGAGAAACCGGCGCCGCTGAAATAGCCCGCATCGGTGCCAAAGGAGACAACACCCTGGCTGTTGAGCCCCGTGACCTCGCTGACAAAGGCAGCCGCTTCTGCCGCATTGGCGTCGTTGAGCGGTGGGACGGGGCTTTCGGTGATGATGTTGATCGCAGCGGCCCCGTTCACCGCTTTCATGGGGGGCAGCAATTCTGTTTCCGCGTAAGCTTTCAACTCGTCCACCACTTCATCGCCGTTTTCGCCGGGCATCGGGCGGAACTCCCAATCGAAATTGCACCATCCAGCCGTGGCATTGCGGGCCGCGCCGCCTTCAATAATGCCTACGTTCAAGGTGGTGTGGGGTGGGTCGTAGGGTGAGCCGGGATAGGGGTTTGCCGCGAAGCGTGCGCCGATCTCCTCTATCTTCGAGATCAGCTTCATGGCCGCGGAGATGGCATTCACCCCCTTAGAGGGATCGCATGAATGCACCTCAAAGCCGGTGATCTCGGTGCGCATCTCATAGCCGCCCTTGTGGCCGGTAATGATCTTCATCTCCGTAGGTTCACCCACAATGACCACCGCCGGACGGAAGGCCTTGCCGGCCATGTGCTCCAGGAGAACGGGCATTCCATAGCCACCGGTTTCCTCATCATAGGAGAAGGCCATATGGATCGGCTTGTTCAGGCCTGCCGCCTGAAAGGTGGGCACGGCGCCCAGGACACAGGCCAAAAACCCTTTCATATCCACCGAACCGCGACCGTGCAGCCTCGTGCCGTCGCGGGTGAGTTTGAAGGGGTCTGAATTCCAGTTCTGCCCCGCCACGGGGACCACATCCGTGTGGCCGTTCAACACAACACCGCCGTCGGTTTCAGGGCCGATTGTGGCGAACACGTTGGCGCGCTCTCCGGCGTCATCGTAGCTCAGTGTGCTTTCAACGCCCTGGCTTGAGAGATAGTCCTGAATGTAGCCAACGATGCCGTGGGTCGGCTTACCGGAGATACTGTCAAAGCTCACCAGGCGTTCAAGAATTGTGATGGTGTTGTCCAACGCGTCAGTCATTAGGCCGAGTCCATACCCTCAATGCAGCACTGACGTTAGGGGGAAAACGGTGCCCACGCACCTGAATTCTGCTAAGGCGCCCATGCCTTGTTGAGATAGCGCTGAGGGCCGTAGTCGGTGACCGACAGGTGGGTTTGACCGTTGGGTGCCAACAGGGTGTGCTTGCTGGTCTTTGGAGGTTCGGGGTGATCGCCGATCAGCGCCTCGGCGAGGATCCTGCCATCCAGACCATCGGCCGCGGGCAGACCCAACAGATGCAGAACCGTTGGGAGCACATCTATGTTGCCTGCCGGCGCTGCGGCCTGTGCTCCGGCCGAAATCTGCGCCCCGGCGAGCACCAGCACATTCTGCAACTCGTGGGCGCTCAGACCGCCATGGCAACCGCCGCCCACAGGATAGGGGGCATCATGGCGGGTGGTGCCGGCAATCTGCCAGGCGTTGGGAGCATCGTCGCTGCGCAGGATCAGGCTGATATCGGGGGCTCTTTTGTGGTCGCAGCAAATCTCCGCGTTGGTCAGTGTCCCGCCCGCCCCTTCGGCTGTGAACAGCGGGCCGCACCAGTCCTGGCTCATGAGCCACTCCACCAAATCCGGCACCTTGGGTTTTGCAGCCGGGCTGGCCCATATGCCGCCCGCATTTCCTACGACCACCGTGAAATCTGTCTCTGGGCCGGGAGTTCTGGCTGTCGCGAACCCTGCCTCGGTCAAGCGGGCCGGCAGATCCAGGGGCTCTTCTGCGAGGGATATCTGGCCGTGGTCCGACAGGGCGATGATATGCACCTCACCGGCCTTCAGAGCCTTATCGTGGGTCTCCAATATGCGTCCGAACTGGGTGTCGGCGGTTCGGATCGTTGCCCATGACCCCTCGTGCCCGATCCCCAGGAAGTGGAAGCTTTCATCTGGCTCACACAGCCAGAGCAACATCACGTCGGGATCGATATCGCGCGCCACATAGTCCAGATAGGCGTCCACTGCCCATGTGATCCAATCTGTTGCCGGCAAGATATAGTCCGGCATGGGGCCAATGCGCCTGATGATCTCTTCAAGCGCGTTGTCCGGCCTGGCTGCCTCAGGACAGCGCATGGCCAGGCGGAAAGTGCCATGGCCTTCGGCTCGATGGTTGATCAGGCGTCCCCCTCCCGGAGTGCCTGCGCTGAGAGATGCAAAGGTGCGGTCTGCGGCAGCCAGGCGTTCGCCCATCGTTGGCATCTGGATGAGGCCGCCTGGGGCTTGCGCGAATGCTTTTGCGATCTCGGCGTCCGCGCCGGTGTTGACGACTTCGCCTGGCGCGATTTCCGGCTCGGGGAAGCGGTTGCCCACGATGCCATGCTTGCGCGGCATGCAACCGGTGAGCACGGCCGTTTGGTTCACACGGGTTTCGGTGGGGTAAGTGGAGCGGCTGTTCACAAAACGCGTGCCGCGCTCTGAAAGCGCGCACAGGTTGGGCATGAGGTCCGGGCGCACAAACTCCGGGCGGAGGGCATCAAAAACGACGATGAGGACCTTGGACATGGCGGTGGAGTTTATCATTGAGTGTGGGCAAGAGGAGAGTGCCGCGAAGATGACCAATCCGGCTGGCCATGGGGGCACAGATATGGATGGCGCGGCTCAGTAAATGTTGCGCAGCAAGCGCTCCAGATAATCCAGCTCAATCTTCGGACGTTGCGGGTCCGAATAGCGGTCACGCAAGGCACGGAGAATTTCGCGGGCGCGCTCCACGGCGGCTTCCGACGGCACCATGTCTTTGCGGGGGCCCTGCTGTTCGCCGGTTGTTGGAGCCGGCCGGCCCAGCGGGTCGAAATCATCGCCGCCCTCACGGCCTTCTTCATGGCGGCCGTAATTGCCTTGATTGCCGGTGCCCTGGCGCATCATTTCCTGGGCCATATTTTGCATGCCCTGGCGCAGCTTGCTCAACGCTTCGCCCTGTTTTCCGAGCGCCGTGCTGCGGTCACCGTCCTTCAAGGCACCCTCTGCGCCGCGCATCTCGCCTTGAGCCTCGCCCAAGGAGCCAGGTGGGTTTACGCCGCGATCGCGTAAGGACTCCATCAACTCGCGCAACACGTCCCCCAACGCACCTTGCTGGCGCGATAGTCCCTGGGAGCGGCCGGACTGGCCTTGCTGATCCTCATAGCGCTCGCCATTGCGGCCTTGCTGTTGCTGCTGACCACGTTGTTGCTGGCCGTCCTGCATGCGGAAGGTCTGATCCATCAGATCCTGTTGTCGGCGCATCAGATCAGCCAGATCCTGCAAGGCGCGGGAGGTTGGAGTGTCGCGCTGCGGGGCCTGTTGAGCCATGCCCGGGCGCATGTTCTCCATCAGGCGCTCCAGCTCCGACAAGAGCTTCTGGGCGGCATCGTGATTGCCGGAACGCGCCAGCTTCTCGATCTGATCCATCATCTTTTGCAGATCGCGGCTGGAGATCATTTGGTCTGGGCGGCCCTGGAACCGCTCCATCTTTCCTTCGCGCATGTTGCGCTGCATCTGCTTGGCCATTTCGCGCATGTAGCGGTCCATTGCTTCGCGCATTTTGTTCATGAGCTCAGCAATGCGCTCCTGCGGCGCGTTTTCGGACAGAGCTTTGGCCAGTTCCCGGCGCAGTTTGCGCAGTTGGCGCTCTGCGTCAGACAGATTGCCGTCTTCCACGGTCAGGGCGATTTCCCAGAGAAGATCCACCACATCGCGGAACTGTTCGTCTTTCTCCGCCCGCACCAGAAGACGGTTGGCGAGGCGAATGCCTAGGAAAACTCCGCTCTGGGTCAGCATGTCTTTGGGGTAGATGGTGAAGCCTTCCAGAACCCGGGAGACCAGTGCAGCATCGTCGGTGTTGCTGATCAGGGCCTTGCGTTGCTCCACGATTGCACGCGCCAGAGGTTCGGTGAACACCCGCTCAGGCAGGGTCATGAGTTCCGGGGCGCCTTCATGGTCGCTGGACTGGCCGCCGGCATCCCTGGCCGTGACCCGCATCTCAACCTTCATGCCGGCCCAGGGGTGGGCGCTCAGGTCGCGGAACACTTTGCCATCGGTCTTTTTCGGGTCCACCCGGGGAAGATCCACCGCGAAGTTGGGTGGCGGGAAGAGCTTCTGGTTCATGGCCAGATTGTTCTTGCCCTTCTCCTCCGATGACAGGCTGAATGTGGTTGTGATATCGCGCACGCCGTAATCGTCGGAGGCTTCGTAATCGAAACGGAGAGTGCCATCGGCTGTTTGACCCAGACCGGAGATCTTGACCTCGGGTTTGTTGTCCGCGATCAGCGTGAAGTTCCAGGACGCGATCACTTTGCCGTCTTCAATGACCGACACATTTTGTGGCCGGTTCAAGCTGAGGCGCAATTCGCTGGCGCCCGGATTGGTCTCATCCGGCGTGGCGGTCGGATTTGTTGATTTGAAAGAATGCTCTGAGTTTTCCGGTGGCTGTCCGCTGCCGCTGGCCTCGACCCGGGCAACCGGGGTAAACGCGCCATTCAGGCGAACCACGAGTTCGCTGTTGGCAGCGACCTTGAAGTTTTCCGGGGCCTTATCTTCAATGGAATCGCGCGATGCAGACCCGCGGGCCAAGAATACAGGTGCCTTACCTGTGTAAGCGGGGGGTGCAATCCAGGCATCCATAAAAAGGGCAACGTTGACCTTGCTGGCCGGCACCACGGCGCGCTGAACGCGGTCGGACCAGTCGCCCCCATTCAAAACGAAAAAGGCGCCAATGGCCATCACCAGACCATAGCGCAGGCCAAAGGGGTCCTTTTCGGCGAGGGCCGATCTGGGCCAGCCGGATTTGAGCGCTGAAATGAGCTTCGCCAAGCGGTCCTTGTGCGCGGCCCACAAAGTTCGGGCGGCGGGGTCTTTGGGGGCGCCGGCAATGGTGTCGCGATAGGAAGTAGCCGGCTGGTGCGGCACGCCGGAGACCGCCTCGATGCGGCGCAGGGCTTCATCGCGATCCGGCATGCGCAATGAGAACAGCGGGCGTAAGGCAACGCCAACAGCGATCAGGAAGCCGCCGAGAGCGACATAATGCACTTCGCGCGGCAACAGCTCCAGGGCGCCGGAGACGGCGGCCAGAGCGAACACGCCAATTACGCAGACGAGGGGGAAGGAGGCCGTCCAGAAGTGTTCCCAGAGCAGGACAAGCCTGGCCCTGGAGATTTTTGCGTCCAACTTCTGGTCGATGCTGACCGGTGTGCGCTTCAGGTTCATTGCCTGAAGATACTAGCACGATTTGACAGCAATTCGACAGGAATAGCGGTGCTTTGCCTCACTGTTTCGTGACGGCGTTAAGCGATTGTTCCGTATTGATTTTTCTACTGCCAGGCGGCGAGTTTATCGAGGCCGATCAGCTCTTCATAGGTTTGCCGGGGGCGGACCACCGCATATTGATCGTTTTTGACCATCACCTCGGGGACCAGAAGGCGGGTATTGTAGGTCCCTGCCTGCACCGCCCCATAGGCGCCGGCAGATAGGATTGCCAGGAGCTGACCGGCCTTGGCGTCGGGGAGGTCTCGGTCGCGCGCGATGTAATCGCCGCTCTCGCAGACGGGACCCACAAGATCGCCCGTCACGGGAGGTGCGTCCTTAAGCTTATGATCTACCGGCCAAATCTCGTGAAACGCATCATAGAGCGTTGGCCGGATGAGATCGTTCATGGCGGCATCCGCGATCAGGAACGTACGGTCTTGGGCAGGCTTGGCATAGATGATCTTGGTCACCAGGATACCTGCATTGCCCGAAATCATGCGGCCCGGCTCAAACACCAGCTTGCAGCCAAGATCGCCCACGGTGCGCTTGACCATCGCGGCGTATTCATCCGGATGAGGCGGGATGTCATTGGTGCCGCGATAGGGAATGCCGAGACCGCCGCCCAGATCGAGATGGTCAATGGTGTGGCCAGCAGCGCGCAAGGTGTGCACCAGCTCGGCCATCAGGCTGTAAGCTTTGGAAAACGGCTCCAGATCCGTGATCTGACTGCCAATATGCATGTCCACGCCGGTGATCTTAATGCCTGGCAGGGCGGCGGCGCGGGCATAGACCTCTTCGGCCCGGGTGTAGGAAATCCCGAACTTGTTGTGCGCCAGGCCAGTTGTGATCTTCTCGTGGGTGCCGGCATCCACGTCCGGGTTCACACGGATGGATACGGGAGCCTCGATCCCCATACCGGACGCCACTTTGGAGAGCAGCTCAAGCTCAGGTTCTGATTCCACGTTGAAGCAGGCAATGCCGATCTCCAAGGCAAAGCGCATCTCTGCGGCCGTCTTGCCGACGCCGGAAAAGACGATTTTTGCCGGATCGATCCCCACCGCGAGTGCCCGGTGCAGCTCACCTTCTGAGACCACATCGGCACCGGCGCCCAGATCGGTTAGGGTCTTCATCACAGCCAAATTCGAATTGGCCTTGGGCGAGTAGCAGACCATGCGGTCGACGCCCTCAAAGGCTTCGTCGAACACCTTGAAGTGGCGCTCCAGAGTGGCGCTGGAATAGCAATAGAACGGGGTGCCCACCTCTTCTGCGATGCGAGCAAGGCTGACGCCTTCGGCATGGAGTGTGCCGTTCAGATAATCGAAATGATGCATGGCTTAGTTGGAGGGTTTCGGACCATCCGGATCGATAAGCGGATCCAGGATGGTGGTGTCATCCTCGTCCTTCTCATAGCCCGGTGGCGGCTCGAGTGGGCCCGCGCGCCCGCAGGCCGTCAGCCCCAGGGCAGCAAGCATTAGAGCTAGTATGGCAAACCGTGTCAGCCGCACGTTATCCTCTCCCGACGGGCGCGTTGGCGCCCCAGCACGCGAAACTCACTCATCTTCTAGCGCAAAATAGCCTCTGAGTCAGTCCCTTAAGGCGTCTTGCCAGAATTTTACCTGGTCTCTCACATTGTCTGGCGCGGTGCCGCCAAAACAGGTGCGCGACGCCACGGAGTTTTCCACGCTGAGAACAGAGAATACGTCCTCTGTGATCTCTGCGTGCACGGATTGCATATCCGCCAGATCCAGCGCGTCCAGGCCGCAGGCCTTCTCTTCCGCCAAGGCCACAATGGCGCCGGTCACGTGATGGGCTTCGCGGAACGGCAGACCCAGCACCCGCACCAACCAGTCGGCGAGGTCGGTTGCGGTGGAATAGCCGGACGAGGCGGCGGCATGCATGGTGTCCTTCTGTGGTTCCAGATCGCTCACCATTCCGGTCATGGCGGCCAGGGCCAGTGACAGGCTGTCAAAGGCATCGAAGGCCGGCTCTTTGTCTTCCTGCATGTCCTTGGAATAGGTCAGCGGGAGGCCTTTCATCACCACAATCAACGCGTTGAGGGCCCCCAGGATGCGGCCCACCTTGGCGCGGACCAGCTCTGCGGCATCCGGATTGCGCTTCTGAGGCATGATGGAGGAGCCGGTTGAGAACTTGTCGGAGAGTTTGACGAACCTGAACTGCGCGGTGCACCAAATCACCAGTTCCTCTGCCAGTCGCGACAGATGGGTGGCGCAAATGCTCGCTGCGGCCAGGGTTTCCAGGACGAAATCCCGATCTGATACCGCATCAAGCGAGTTGCGGGCCGGGCCGTCGAAGCCAAGCGCTTTTGCGGTCATCTCTCGGTCGATGGGGAACGAGGTGCCGGCTAGGGCCGCTGCGCCCAGCGGGGATTGATTGAGGCGCCCGCGGGCATCGGCCAGTCTGGCCCGGTCGCGGGCAAACATTTCCACATAGGCCAGGCAGTGGTGGCCAAACGTCACCGGCTGGGCAGACTGCAGGTGGGTGAACCCCGGCATGATGGTGTCCGCATGGGCTTCAGCCTTGGCCACAAGGGCAAGCTGGAGTTGCTTGACCTGCCCATCGAAGGTGTCCAGCACATCGCGCACATAAAGCCGGAAATCGGTGGCCACCTGGTCGTTGCGTGATCGCGCGGTATGGAGGCGGCCCGCCGCCGGGCCGATCAATTCGGCCAACCGGGCTTCGATATTCATGTGAATATCCTCCAGAGCCCGCGAAAACGTGAACGTGCCTTGATCAATTTCAGTTTGGATTGTGGCCAGCCCCTGCCTAATTTCTGCTGCATCGGCCTCAGAGATGATGCCGGTGGCCGCCAGCATGTCGCAATGGGCCAGCGAGCCTGCTATATCCTGCGCGGCAAAACGTTTGTCGAAATCAATGGAGGCATTGATTTCGGTCATGATTTCGTCGGGGCCGGCGGAGAAGCGTCCGCCCCACATTCTGTTGGTCATCGTGCTCTATCCCGGGCAAAGCAATGAAAGACACCTAATCGTTCCTATGACAGAAAAAGACAAGGAAAATCAGGCCACCCGCAACCGTCTTCTGGTGCCGGTTCTGATTGGTGCGGTGATTGCCGCACTGGCTGCTTCAATGTTTATGGGCGGCGAAAAGGAAACTCCGCAGACGGCAAGCGCCCCGGCAGCGGGCAGCTCCAGCGCAGTGACCAAGGCGCTGGCCACCGGCCAGATGAAGAACTTTGTGGTGAAGGCGGACCTGCCCGCGGTTCCGGATATTCCCTTCAAGGATGGCAAAGACCAGCCCATGAAGATGTCCGATTGGAAGGGCCGGGTGGTGATGCTCAATCTGTGGGCCACCTGGTGCGCGCCCTGCCGCCACGAGATGCCGTCGATCAACCGGCTGCAGCAGGAATTCGGCGGTGATCAGTTTGAGGTGGTGGCTCTGAGTGTGGACCGCAAAGGGCTTTCAGCGTCCGCCAAATTCTTGGAGGAAGTCGGGGCTTCATCTCTCGGCCTTTATGTGGATCAGACCAGCGATGCGCTGCAGAAGCTTGGCGTGATCGGCTTGCCGGCGACTTTGCTGATTGACCGCGAAGGGCGCGAGATCGGCCGGTTGCTTGGGCCGGCGGAATGGGATTCCGGTGAGGCGAAAGCGCTGATCAAGGCGGCGCTGGGGTCTGGATAAGACACCTACCCCGCCGACCGCATAAACGTTTCCAGATCGCCATAGCCGGTTTCGCGGTACTCGTAAGCCAGTCCCAGTTTGTTGGCGGCGGCCTCGGCCTTTTCCTTCAAGGCGTCCGTAGGGGCCTGGGCCAGATAGATCAGCTTTTCATAGTTACCGAAGACGAAGGACACCATGTCCGGGTGCCGGTCGATGCCGAAGCCTTCCCAGATCAGCTTGTCAAAGTGCTGGGCCAGATAGTCCGTTAGGAAGAACGCGCGCATGTCCTCGTCGCCCCGCGCCTCAAACAGGGCATTGCCGGAGAAGAAGGAATAGCAGTGGGGCCCGCCAATGCGCTCCACGCCGCCTTCTTCCTCCAAGACCTTATCAAGCAGGCCTCCTGTGCCGCAGTCAGCGTAGAGCACATAGATTTTCTCATACTTGCCCTTAGCCTCGCGGATCTTGCCGCGCACCCCTTCCGGGATGAGATCTGGTGTGTTGTGCCATTTGGCGGGCAGGCAAGTGACGTCGAAATGGCGCCAACTGTTGAGCTCTATGAGCTGAATGATCTCGCGCGCCAAAGCCCCGCAGGCGATGAGCAGCACGCCGCCGCCGGTGCGCTTGAAATCATATGTTTCTGCCGGGGCCAGTTCCATAAGGGAAAAATAGGGTCTCGAAAGCCGATTGCAAAGGCGCAAGAGCGGCAGTTGCGTGCCGCAAACGGCGTTCAGCTCAGATTTCAATGGAGAGATCGGCCAACGCCGGGGCCCGGCGCAGGGTGCCCACTTCGGTGTTGCGGCGGTTGCGCAGGGGCCGTGACGTGAACCCTAAGAGCGCCTCGCGCTCTGCGTTCGTCCAAACCGGCAGGGCGCAGAGCACGCTGGCAATGGAGATTTCCGCCGCCTCGGAGGAGCCGCTGTCGCACTTTAGCGCGACGCCAAGTCCGGCATGGGGAATGGCGGCGCAATAAACCCCTTCCGCCCCCACTTTCACGAAGGCCCGGGGAACGTTCTCCATCAGCAGCGTGCAGACCCGTGCGGTTCCGGCCACCATGAACGGGTGCTCGCGGACGGCCTCGACGATTCGGTCTGCAGCGGCACGTGAGGTTTCAGAAAGCTCCGGTCCATCTGCCAGCTTTGCAAAGCCAAGGGCCATGTTGCGCAGAGGGAACGCCCAGGTGGGCACGGAACAGCCGTCAATGCCCATGGGGGCTGTGCTGAGGTCTGTCTCACACATGGTCTCAATGGTGTTCTTGACCGCTTGCTGCACGGCATGGCCCACTGAAATGTATCCGGCCGGCTCGACACCCAACTGCACGGCAAGCGCAATCATGCCGGCATGTTTGCCCGAGCAGTTGTTGTGAAGCTGGTCGAAACGTTGATCTCTCGACAGCATCCGGTTGGTGGTGTGCTGGTGGGTGGGCCAGTGGCCGCCGCACTCCAGATGATCTGCGCTGAGCCCCACCTTCTCGAGCATGCGCTGAGCTGTTTCCGTGTGGCGGGGCTCGCCGCCGTGAGAGGCGCAGCAAAGGGCGATCTCCTCAGGGGTGAAGCCAAATTTGTCAGCTGCACCGCTCTCAACAACGGGCAGGGCCTGGAACGCTTTGATGGCAGAGCGGGGAAAGACCGGGCGCTCAATGTCGCCTAAGGAGGCGACCAAGTCGCCGCCCGGGCCCACCACGGCAAACGCCCCGCGATGCTGGCTTTCAACAAAGCCACCACGGGTGGCTTCGACGAAGACGGGATTTTGCGACATGGCGCTTAAAGATCTCTTTTGGCGTAGACGGCGTTGCTCAGTAGCCGCGCTCGGCATTCACCACATTAGACAAGGGTTCGCCAAGTTCATAGCCGCGAAGTTGATCGAGGATGTAGTCGTTAATCGCGACCGGCGAGGACTCTGCCGCCACATGGGGAGTGAGCACCAGTTGGGGGTGGGCCCAGAGTGGACTGTCTGCAGGCAAGGGCTCTTCTTCAAACACATCCAGCGAGGCGCCCTTGAGCGTGCCGTCATTCAGGGCGGCCAGGATGTCTGCATCGCATTGAACTTTGCCCCGGCCGGCATTGATCAGGAACGGTCCCTCCAGCGCGCCATCCTGAGGCAGCTTGGCAAAGAGAGACGCGTTCAGCATGCGGTCCGTATCCGGCGTGTGAGGCAGCAGCGAGACCAAGATGTCGGTGCGGCCGAGAAAAGCGTCGAGCTCCGCACCGCCGGCGAAGCTTTCGATGCCCTCAACGTGCTTGCGGCCATTGCTCCAACCGGCCACATGGAACCCAAGATCGCGCAGGAGAATGCCGCAATCCTGACCCAACACGCCGAAGCCCATGATGCCGACCCTGACCTCATTGGCTGCGGGCTGACTGCGCTCGGTCCATGCGCGCGCCTTCTGCTGGCTGTCATAGAGGGCAACGCGGCGGTGGTGCAGCAGCACGTTCATCACCACATATTCGGTCATGCGCTTGGTGAGGTCTCCAGCCACAACCCGCACCACGGGCACCTTGGGCAGAGCGGGATCCTTCATCAGGTGATCCACGCCCGCCCCCATGGAGAAGATGACCTCCAGATTGGGAAACTTGGCCAGCTCGCCCTCAGGCGGGTTCCAGGCGACGATGAACCGGATGTCCTCGGGGTTGCCCACATCGTCCGGCCACAAGCGAATGTCCAGATCGGGCGCGCGTTCGCGCATCATGTCGGCCCAGTCGGACGCATTGTATCGGTTCAGAACGAAAAGAACGGCCATGTGCAAAACCTATTGTGCCACCACGCCTTCCGGCGCCGTTTCCAAATCGAAGGCTGCAGACATGAGCGCCTTTGTGTAATCGGTTTGCGGTGCATCGAAGATGTCCGCCGCCGGGCCTTGCTCCACCACCTTGCCGTTGCGCAACACCACCACCTCGTTGGCCAGGGCGCGCACCACCTTCAAATCGTGGCTGATGAAGAGATAGGCCAGACCATGGTCTTCCTGAAGTTGGCGCAGGAGATCCACGATCTGCGCCTGCACCGACATATCAAGCGCGCTGGTGGGCTCGTCCAGCATGACGAACTTAGGCTCCAGCACCATGGCACGGGCAATGGCGATGCGCTGGCGCTGGCCGCCGGAGAACTCATGCGGATAGCGCTCCATGGCGGACGGATCGATGCCCACTTCATTGAGCGCCTTGGCAACGCGCTCAGCGCGCTGCTCATAGGTCAGGCCCTGGCCTTGGACAATGAGCCCTTCTTCCACGATCTGGCGGATGGAGAGCCGCGGGCTGAGGGAGCCGAACGGGTCCTGGAAGACGATCTGCAGATCGCTGCGCAAGGGGCGCATCTGGGTGGACTGATAGCCGTCAATGGCGTTGCCCACGTAGGCAATGCGGCCTTCCGATGAGATGAGGCGCAGCATGGCCAGACCCAATGTGGTCTTACCGGAGCCGGATTCGCCCACCACACCCAAGGTCTGGCCGGCGCGTACTTTGAGGGTGACGCCGTCGACCGCCTTAATGTGATCCACTGTGCGCCGCATCAGGCCGCGTTTCACCGGAAACCAGACCTTCAACTCATCGGCCTCCATGACGACGGGTGCTTCTTCGTTGGGCTCAGGCGGATCGCCGCTCGGCTCTGCGGCCAGGAGCTGCTTGGTGTAGGGGTGCTCAGCCTTGGTGAAGATCTTCTCTGTGGGCCCGTGTTCTACAATCTTGCCGCCATTCATCACATTCACCCGGTTCGCCATCTTGCGCACGATGGACAGATCATGGGTGATCAGCAACATGGCCATCCCGAGCTTGGCCTGGATGTCTTTGAGCAGCATGAGGATCTGAGCCTGGATGGTCACATCCAGGGCCGTGGTCGGCTCATCGGCAATCAGCAGATCGGGTTCATTGGCGAGCGCCATGGCGATCATCACCCGCTGGCGCTGGCCGCCGGAAAGCTGGTGGGGGTAGCTCGAGAGACGCTTTTCCGGGTCGCGGATGCCCACCAGATCCAGCAGTTCCAACACGCGGGCGCGCGATGCCGTTTCGCTCATTCCACGGTGGGTTTGGAGAATTTCACCGATCTGGCGCTCCACCTGGTGGAGTGGATTGAGCGAAGACATAGGCTCCTGGAAGATCATGGCAATGTCGTCGCCCCGGATGGCGCGGATCTCTTCTTCGGGCAGATGCATCAGCTCGGTTTGCTTGAAGAGAATAGAGCCCTTGGGATGGTGGGCGGCCGGATAGGGCAGCAACTGCATGACAGACAGCGCACTAACCGATTTGCCTGATCCGGATTCTCCCACCAAAGCTACGGTTTCACCCGCCTTAATGTCGAACGACACATGGTCCACCGCCGTGGTGCTGCGTCCGCCTTGGCGGAAATCGACGCAGAGATCGGTGACGGTCAAAAGGGTCTCGCTCATACGAAGGTCTTTCTGGGATCCAGCGCATCGCGCACGGCTTCACCTACGAAGATGAGCAGCGAGAGCATTGTGGCGATCACCATAAAGCCGGAGATACCGAGCCACGGGGCTTGGAGGTTGTTCTTGCCCTGTGACAGCAGCTCGCCGAGCGAGGGGGAACCGGGCGGCAGGCCGAAGCCCAAGAAATCGAGCGATGTGAGCGTGGTGATGGAACCGTTCAGGATGAACGGCATGAACGTGAGGGTGGCCACCATGGCATTGGGCAACAAGTGCTTGAACATGATGACGCGGTTGGAGACACCGAGGGCGCGGGCCGCATTGACATATTCAAAGTTGCGCCCGCGCAGGAACTCCGCGCGCACCACACCCACCAAGGCCACCCAGGAGAACAGAAGCAAGATGCCGAGCAGAATCCAGAAATTGGGCTCGATCACCGCGGCAATGATGATCAGCAGATAGAGCGAGGGCACAGAGGTCCAGATCTCGATCACCCGCTGGAAGATCAGGTCGGTCCAGCCGCCGAAATAGCCTTGGATCGCGCCGGCCGCCACGCCGATCACCGACGAAATGAGGGTCAGGATTAGACCGAACATCACTGAAATGCGGAAGCCGTAGATCAGCCGGGCCACCACATCGCGGCCCTGGTCATCTGTGCCCAGCCAGTTCCAATTGCTCAACTGACAGAAGCGTTGGGTTTGTTCGTCCGTGCCGGGGCAGATGTCGCCGGAAATCTGCCATGTGGGTGGCGCAGGGAAGCCGGCCTTTTTGCGTTCACCATCGACGATCTTGTAGCCGGGGAAATCCAGGTTCACGGTGTTGTAGGAATAGCGGATGGGCGCCCAGACGATCCAGCCGTCCTTCTCTGCGATGAGCTCGGTCACATAGGGGTCGCGATAGTCGGCTTCGGTTTCAAACTCGCCGCCGAAGGTGGTCTCCGCGTACGTGTTGAACACTGGCATGTAGTAGCCGCCGTCATACTTGATGAGGAGCGGTTTGTCGTTCGCGATGAACTCAGCGAAAAGGGAGACGAAGAACAGGATCAGAAAGATCCACAATGACCAATAGCCCCGCTTGTTGGCTTTGAAATTGTTCCAGCGGCGCTGGTTGATGGGCGAGAGCCAGCCTCCCGCATCGTGCTGGGCGTGGAGAGGCGCTGCAGCGCCGGCGGTGAGGCCTCCAGTCGGGGCAATCGTCTCGTCGGTCTTTTTGTCCATAGCGGCCTACACCTCCCGGGTTTCGAAATCGATCCTCGGATCGATCCAGGTGTAGGTGAGATCGGAAATCAGGCCGACGATCAGGCCCATGATCGAGAAGATGTAAAGCGTGGCGAAGACCACCGGGTAGTCCCGGTTCACGATGGATTCAAAGCCGAGCAGTCCCAGGCCATCCAGCGAGAATATGGTTTCGATCAGGAATGAGCCGGCAAAGAAGGCACCGATGAAGGCGCCGGGAAAGCCGGCAATGATGATCAGCATGGCATTGCGGAACACATGGCCGTAGAGCACGCGGCGTTCAGACAGGCCCTTGGAGCGGGCAGTCACAACGTATTGCTTGCGGATCTCATCCAGGAAGGAGTTCTTGGTGAGCAGGGTTGAGGTGGCAAAGGCGCCGATGGCCATGGAGACAATAGGCAGAACCAGGTGCCAGAAATAGTCTGCGATTTTCTCCGGCCAGGACATTTGCTCCCAGCCATCAGAGGTGAGCCCTCGAAGCGGGAAAATGTCCCAGAAGGATCCGCCGGCAAACAGCACGATGAGCAGAACCGCGAACAGAAAGCCTGGAATAGCGTAGCCAATCACGATGACCCCTGAGGTCCAGACGTCGAACCTGGTGCCGTCTTTCACCGCTTTGCGAATGCCCAGAGGAATTGAAACCCCATAGGACAAAAGCGTCATCCATAGCCCCAAGGATATGGAAACCGGCATTTTCTCTATGATGAGATCAATGACCGATATGTCCCGGAAATAACTCTCCCCGAAATTGAAGGTGAGATAGTTCTTGAGCATCAAGAAGAAGCGTTCGTGGGCCGGCTTGTCGAAGCCGAATTGCTTCTCCAGCCGCTTAATGAACTCCGGGTCAAGGCCTTGGGCGCCGCGATATTTGGATGATCCACCCTGATCGCCGGCCGATTGGCCCTGGGCCTGACCGGTGCCGCCCAAGTCCCCCCCCGCCGTGCCACCCACCCGGGCCGTGGCACCCACATCCGTTCCGGTGAGCTGGGCAATCACCCGCTCCACCGGCCCGCCAGGAGCAAATTGGATGATGACGAAGCTGACCAACATGATCCCGAGCAAGGTCGGGATCATCAGCAGCAAACGTCTCAGTACATAGGCGCCCATATAAAATCAGTTCCTGGCGGCTTTCAGCTTGGCCGCTTTGGCCTCATCGTACCACCAAGTGGTGATAATGCCGCGGCTAAAACGCGGCTTCGTTTCGGGCCTGGAAAACTTGTCCCAATAGGCAATGTTGTGAGAGGCCTTGTACCAGTGGGGCACCCAGAAATGTTCTGCTCTGAGCACCCGGTCCAAAGCCCGAGCGGCTGTGTTGAGCTCATCGCGGGACTTGGCCTTAACCGCCTTGTTCACCAAAGCATCGATGGCCGGGCTGGAAATACCCGAAAGGTTCAAGCTGCCGTTGATCTTTGCTGAGGCCGAGCCGAAATAGTTTTCCAGTTCGATCCCCGGCGTCTGCCGCACAATGAAACGGCTGGTGGTGATGTCGAAATCAAACGACTTGCGCCGGCTTTCATATTGGGCCGGATCCACCAGGCGCATTTTGCCGTCGATCCCGAGGATGCGCAGGTTCTTGATATAGGGACCCACGATCCGCTCAAAGGTGGGAGAGAAGGAGAGGAACTCAATCTGCAGAACCTCACCGTTGGCGTTGACCCGTTTGCCGTCCTTCACCTCCCAGCCGGCCTCCTTCAGCAACCGCGAGGCCTTGCGCAGCAGTTTGCGGTCTTGGCCAGATCCGTTGGACACCGGCGGTATGAAGGGATCTTCAAAGACTTCCGGGCGCAGTTGATCCTTTAAGGGCTCCAGCAGCTTCAGCTCTGCAGCGGACGGGGGGCCATCGGCCTTCATGGCAGAGTTTTCGAAGAAGGAGTGGGTGCGCTTATAGAGCTCGTAGAACTGGTTGCGGTTGGTCCACTCAAAATCAAACGCGAGCCCGATGGCTTCACGCACCCGCGGATCGGCAAACTTGGCCCGGCGCATATTGATGAAATAGCCTTGTGCACCGGATGGGCGCTCATCGGGCAGGGTTTCGGTTTTCAGCCAGCCTTTATTCACCGGCGGGATGTCATACTGAGTGGCCCAGACCTTGGAGGTGAATTCTTCGCGCAGATCGAAAGCGCCGGCTTTCAAGGCTTCAAACTGCGCCGTGCGATCGCGGAAATACTCGTATCTCAGTTCATCGAAATTGAACTGGCCCTTGTTCACCGGCAGATCCCTGGCCCAGTAATCGTCCCGGCGGGTAAAGGTCACGTAGCGGCCCTGCTTGAAGTCGGTGATCTTGTAAGGGCCTGAACCCAAGGGGGGCTCCAGGGTGGTCTTGGCGAAATCGTTCTCGGTGTAATAGGCCTTGGAGAACACCGGGATGCTGGTGGCTGCCACCAAAGGCAGATCCCGCGTGGCTTCGGCGAAGACGAAACGCACCTCATGCGGGCCTAAAACCTCTGCTTTGGTGATCTTGGTGAGCTGGAGAGCGATGCGCGGATCGCCCTTCTCTTTCAGCAGGGTGAGTGAGTTGGCCACATCCTCTGCCGTCACCGGCGTTCCATCTGCAAAGCGCGCCTCTTTGCGCAGAGCAAAGGTGACCGACAGGCCGTCATCGGCCACATCGGCGGTTTCGGCCACCAGACCGTAAACCGCATCAGGCTCGTCCCAGGCACGCACCATCAGTGTGTCGAACAGGAAGGGCAGACCTTGGGCGGCATCGCCCTTCAGGATGTAATAGTTGAAGCTGTTGAACGTGATCCGCGCAGAGGTGCCGATCATGGACAGGCGCCCGCCCTTGGGCGCGTCCGGGTTCACATAGTCAAAATGCGTGAACCCGGCAGGGTATTTCAGATCTCCGAAAGCCGAGAGGCCGTGGCTGGGCTCGGCCTGCGCGGCGGGGGCTGCGAGGAGAGCGAGCGCGGCGAGCGCGCCTATCAGGGACCGTTTGATCATTGTTTGATCTTTGCCGCCTTGGCTTCGTCGTACCACCAGATCGTTGGGAACCCCACGGCGTACTCCGGCAGCGGGTCGGGGTGGGCGTACTTGTCCCAGCGGGCGATCCGCGAGGCCCGCAAGGTCCACCCGGGGATCAGATAGCGGTTCCACAACAGAACCCGGTCATACGCCTTGCTGATGGCCACCAGTTCCTTGCGGTCCTTGGCTTTAAGGATGAGCTGAATCAGCTCATCGATGGCGGGATTTTTGATGCCGCCATAATTGCGTGAGGTGGGCTTGTCGGCGGCATCGGAGCCGAAATAGTCAAGCTGCTCGTTGCCCAGAGACAGCGACTGGCCCCAGCCGGCATACATCATGTCAAACTCGCGGTTACGGACCCGCTCGATAAACTGAGAGCTGTCCACCACGCGGAGTTTCAGGGTGATGCCAACGCGCTTCAAACTGTTGAGGTAGCGCAGGGCGATGCCCTCAAACGTGGGACCGTTCAACAACAGCTCAATGGTCAGCGGTTGGCCGGTTTTGGGATCAATTGCCAATCCGTCTTTGATCTCATAACCCGCTTCTTTGAGCAGGCGCAGGGCGGCACGGCGGTTCTTGCGCTCGTCGGAGCGGTTGGCGCCGGTGGGATTCTTGAACTCCGTGGTGAAAACCTCTTCAGGGATCGGGTTCTTCAAACTTTTTAGAATTTCCAATTCCCGCCCTTCCGGCAAACCTTCGGACGCCAGGCTGCTGCCGTAGAAATAGCTGTCGATGCGCTCATACTGGCCATAGAATATGGAGCGGTTCATCTCTTCAAAGTTAAACGCAAGGTCCAGGACCTGCCGCAAGCGCACATCCTGGAACTTCTCCCGGCGCATATTTGGGATGAAGCCCACCATAACCCCGCTGGTCCGGAACGAGTTCTCATAGGTGTTGCGAACCACCTGTTTGTTCTTCACAGCCGGAAATTCGTACTGGGTCGCCCACACGCGCGCGGTATTCTCCGAGCGCCAATCAAGCGAACCTGATTTGAACGCCTCAAACTGGGCGGTGTTGTCGCGGAAGTACTCGTACCGGATCTCCGCAATATTGTATTTGCCCACATTCACATTGAGATCGCGGCCCCAATAATCCTTAACCAGCTCGAAGGCGATGGAGCGGCCGGGGTCGACCCGGGAAACCCGGTAGGGACCGGAGCCGAGCGGGGGCTCCAGCGTGGAGGCGCGGATATCGCGCTTCTTGCCGGTGGCGTCGGTACCTTCCCACCAATGCTTGGGAAGAACCAGGAGCTGCCCGACGATCTGAGGCAATTCGCGGTTGCCGGTTTGGTCGAAGGTGAAGGTCACTTCGTGATCGCCGGTCTTCTCAGCGGTTTTCACGTGCTTGTAGTAGAAGGCGCGTTGTACATCGATTTCTTTGATCGTGTTGAACGACCAGATCACGTCCTCAGGCGTGATCGGCTTGCCATCGTGCCACCTGGCTTCTTTGCGTAACCGGTAGGTCACCGACGAATAGTCTTCCGGGTAAGACAGCGCTTCGGCCAATAGGCCATATTCGGTGCTCACCTCGTCGAATGACGGGGTCATGAGGGTCTCATACGTGAATCGCAACCCGGTGGCCTGATTGCCTTTCGGCAGGATCGGGTTCAGCGTGTCGAAGGTGCCGGTGGCGCCGAACCGCACCGAGCCGCCTTTTGGTGCGGTTGGATTGACGTAATCGAAATGTTTGAAGTCTTTGGGGTATTTCACCCCGTCGATGAGCGATGCGCCGTGGCGCCAGACTTTGTCATTGGCCTGGGCCCAAGGGGTCAATGCGCCGGCCAGGAGCAAGGCGGCGACGGCCAGGGTAGAGGCGGATGTGCGGGGGCTGTAACGTCCCATGGGGCGGATATCCTTCGCTTACGCTTCGTCTTAGATACGCTTAATGCCACAAATGAAAACACCGGCGGAAGGTCCACCGGTGTTAAATCTTTGTCATCTTGGCTTGATCAGCCAGCCCATGGGACTTGCATCATTCGGTTGGAAAGTCCGGAGCGTCAGGCGAAATCGACTTCAGATAGGCCAGCATGTCGGCGCGGTCGGTCTCTTTCTTCAAACCCGCAAAGGCCATTTTCGTTCCCGGGATGTAATCTTTCGGTTTGATCAGGAACTCGTTTAGCGATTCGTATGTCCAGGGACCTTTGGATTCGGCCGCTTCGAGCAGAGCTTTCGAGTAGGCAAATCCTTCCACCGCGCCCTTGGCCTTGCCCACGATGCCATAAAGGTTCGGGCCAACGCCGCCCGCGGCGCCTTGATCCACCTTGTGGCAGGCTGAGCACTTTCTAAAGCCTCTTTGGCCCTTTTCCACGTTTGCAGCGGCCAGCAGTTGGGCCAGCGGGGTTGCCTCGGCAACCTCTTGCGGTGCCGCACTTGTGCCCTCTTCTGCAACCTCAACCACATAACCGGGTTTTTCCGGTGCGGCCACGTGAAACACCGTTTCGCCAAGGGCCCTTAAGCCCAATATAATGAGCAAACTGAACAGAATTGCCCCAGCAATCTTGTTGAACTCAAAGCTGTCCATCATCGCGCTGTTCACCCTCTGGAAGCCGCGAGGCCTCGCCCTCCCCAATACATCGGACGGCCCCCGCAGGAAATTTCGGCGAAAACTAGTGCTTTCATGGCCGCCTTGCAACATTTATAAGCGGCGCTGGCGCAGTTTGCCTGCGTCTTTTTGACTATCCCAACCATGGCCTCCCGGACCGATTTTTTCAAATGAGCGTGTTTGACGAGACAGTTGTGCTGATCCCTTCGCGCATGGCCTCCACCCGGCTGCCGGACAAACCGCTGGCCGATATCGGCGGAACCGCGATGATTGTGCACGTCGTGCGCCGCGGGGAAGCGGCTGAGGTGGGCCCTGTTGTTGTGGCGGCCTGTGACGCGGAAGTGGTTGAAGCGGTGGAAATGGCCAACGGTGAAGTGGTCATGACCGATCCGGCACTGCCGTCCGGGTCTGACCGGATCGCTGCGGCCCTCAACATCGTGGACCCGGGCGGTGTGTACCGTTATGTGGTCAATCTGCAGGGCGATCTGCCCACGATTGACCCCGAAGCGATCCGCACCTGTTTAAGCGCGCTTCGGCAGACGGAGGCGGATATTTCCACCCTTGCGGCACACATTGATGATGCTGAAGAGCTGGGGAACCCCAATGTGGTGAAGGCACTTGCCCGGTTTGAGGGGGATGCGCCGGTGAGCCTGGCGGAAGACTTTGTGCGTGTTTTGCCTGAGCATTGGGACGGCCCGCACCTGCATCATATCGGCATATACGCGTACAGGCGCGAGGCATTGGAGCGGTTTGTGTCCCTCCCGGTGTCCGCGCGTGAGAACACCGAGAAGCTCGAACAGCTCAGAGCGCTGGACAATGGGATGAAAATCGCCGTCGCTCTGGTGGACACCGTGCCTTTCGGGGTGGACACACCAGCCGACCTTGACCGCGCCCGCGCGCTTCTGGCACCTAGTGCGGCCTCACCCCAATGAGGCGCCCGCCTCGCTCGACAAAGGAAAGACACTGCTGTGAACGCTGCACCGGCCAAGAAAATCGTATTTCAGGGCGAGTTGGGTGCCAATTCCCATATTGCCTGCACCGAATGCTATCCTGATTGGGAGCACGTGGCCTGCCGCACGTTTGAGGATGCTTTTGCCACCTTGAAAGCGGGTGATGCGGACTTGGCGATGATCCCCATTGAGAATTCCGTGGCCGGGCGCGTGGCCGATATCCACCATCTGCTGCCGGGCTCCAATACATACATCATTGCGGAGCATTTCCAGCGCATCCACCACCAGCTTCTGGCCTGCGAAGAGGCGAGCCTGGAGACCATTAAGACGGTGCACAGCCATGTGCACGCCCTTGGCCAGTGCCGGGATATTATCCGCGAGCTGGGACTGGAAGCGGTTGTGGCCGTGGACACGGCCGGCGCGGCGAAGGAACTCGCCGAAAACCCGGACCCCACACGAGCTGTGATTGCGACCGGACTTGCCGCTGAAATTTACGGGCTGAAGACCCTGCGCGCAGATATTGAGGATGAGGACCATAACACCACCCGGTTCGTGACCTTATCCACCACGCCGGACGATGCGGAACCGGAAGACGCGCCGGTGATGACCACGTTCATCTTCAGAGTGCGCAACGTGCCGGCCGCGCTCTATAAGGCCATGGGCGGGTTTGCCACCAACGGTGTCAACATGACCAAGCTGGAATCCTATCAGCTTGAGGGTGAGTTCTTCGCCACCCAGTTTTACGCCGACATTGAAGGCCATCCAGATGATCGGGGCGTGAAGTTTGCGCTTGAAGAGCTCTCGTTCTTCTCCGCGGAGCTGAAGATTCTAGGGGTGTATAAGTCGCACCCTTACAGGATTGAGCATTCTGCGAAGCGGAACGGCGGGGTTTAGTCCTCGCGAACGATCTTTCCCGTCATTCCCGCGAACCCAGAGGCGCCAGATCTCACCCTGCTGCTTCTGGGTCCCGGATATTTTGCTTGTGCAAAATTCCGGGATGACGAGTGTTTGTGGTCGCCCTCACGTCTTCTGCAAGTAGGCCAGCAGCAGATGGTGGGCGATGGCGAAGGGGTTCGGGGCCTTCAGCCCGTCCGGATGGGTGCCGTCCAGCAAGCTTTGCGCTTCATCGCGGCTGAACCAGCGCGCATCTTCCAATTCATGGGGGTCGATATCGATCTTGTCATCCAACGCCTCGCCCAACAGGCCCATCATCAGCGATGAGACAAAGGGCCAGGGCTGGCTCATGACATAGCTTACCTTGCCCACATGAATGCCGGCTTCCTCAAGCACCTCGCGCCGGGCTGCGTCTTCCAGGGTCTCGCCCGGCTCCATGAACCCGGCAAGGGCCGAATACATGCCCTCCACAAAGTTCTTGCTGCGCCCCAGAAGGCAGCGATCGCCCTGATACACAACGATAATCACCACCGGATCGGTGCGCGGGAAGTGCTCGCGCCCGCAGTCTTCGCATTTGCGCCGGTCGCCGCCCTCGACCATATGGGTCTTCCCGCCGCAATAGGCACAGAATTGGTGGGTGGCGTGCCAGTTCAGCATGGAACGGGCGTAGGCCAGCATGCCGAACTCCTCCACGCTCACCAGGTCCTGGGAGGCGAGGCTGCGTAAATCGATGGCTTTCACCGATGAGGGCACATCGCCCGCGGGCCGGCCGTCCTCATCATGCTCAACGAACTGGGCAAACAGCGGGTCGCCGGACGGCTCCAGGCCCAATAGCATGCGCTTTACCGGCTCTTTGCGCTCAATAGCGCCGTTGACCGTCCGCCAGGCCCGGGGCGGGTTTGCTTCAACATCGATCAAAGCGCGGTCGTTGGCAAAACAGATCGTGCGGGCCGCGTCTGAGGCCGCCAGGCCCTCTATATAGCCGGGCTCGGCGCGTTGGGGGGCGACGCGGTCGATCACTCCGCCATTGAACGTGATGACCTTTTGGCCAAATTTGCTGGTGCTCATGAGGTAGGACTTGAGTTTCGTTCCGAAGGGGCGTCACCGTGGCACGTGGGCTGATTGTGCGCAATGGTAACTTCTCTTGCGCGAAACACTTGCTCTTTTGCGCGCCATATCTGATATAGTGCTGTTGGGAGGTTGGCGGCAGGCGTGTCTCTCGCCAATCGGGTCAGATCCGGAAGGAAGCAGCCCTAACGAGCTCGGCGCGGGTTGCCTGTCCAATCTCCCACCTCACGCAGAACTCTGCCGGGGCCACCAAGAAGCAGGCAGAGCAAACAGCGGCCCGGGCCAAAGGCCGGGGCCGGCAGGGACCTCAGGGCTTAGGCGATTGTCCTCCGACAGCAGCGATAACTCCCAGCACGCCGAGGCGCCGGGCGCCTACCGGGTGCTGGCCCGCAAATACCGCCCCCAAACCTTTGAAGACCTGATCGGTCAGGACCCGGTGGTTCAGACCCTCTCCAATGCCTTCAAAACCGACAGGATTGCCCAAGCCTATATGCTGACCGGCGTGCGCGGGATCGGTAAGACCACCACAGCGCGCCTGATTGCCCGCGCGCTCAACTATGCCCGTGAGGGGGCTGAAGATGCCGGCCCCAGCATAGAGATGCCCGAGCTTGGGCTGCACTGTCAGGCCATCCTGGAATCTCATCATGTGGATGTGATTGAGATGGACGCGGCCTCACGCACCGGGATTGAGGATGTGCGTGAGATCATTGAAAGCGTGCGCTATAAGCCGGTCTCGGCCCGCTACAAAATCTACATTATCGATGAGGTGCACATGCTCTCGCGCCAGGCCTTCAACGCGCTGTTGAAGACCCTGGAAGAGCCGCCGGAGCATGTAAAATTCATTTTTGCCACCACAGAAATTCGTAAAGTCCCGGTCACGGTTCTGTCCCGCTGTCAGCGCTTTGATCTGCGCCGGCTGGACGCGGATCTGTTGGTGGAGCATTTCGGCAAGATTGCCGAAAAGGAAAATGCCAAGGCCGAAGAAGAAGCTCTGGCCTTGATCGCCCGGGCTTCAGAGGGATCCGTCCGCGATGGGCTGTCCTTGCTGGATCAGGCGATTGCGTTTGGCGGCGCTGAGGTGAAGGCCGACCAGCTTCGCGAGATGCTGGGCCTTGTGGACCGGGCGCGGATCATCGATCTGTTCGAATGCCTGATGAAAGGTGATGCTGCCGGTGCGCTGGCGGAAATGAAAGAGCAGAACGATCTGGGCGCTGATCCGGCGACGGTTTTGAGTGATCTGGCCGAATTGGTGCACTGGGTCACACGGCTAAAGATCGTGCCGGACGCGCTGAACGATGCAGCGCATTCCCAGGCTGAGCGCGATAAGGGCAAATCGTTTGCCGACAACCTCTCCATGCCCATCCTCACCCGGGCCTGGCAAATGCTGCTGAAGGGCATTCCTGAAGTGAATGTGGCGGCCAATCCCATAGCTGCGGCGGAAATGGTGCTGATCCGCATGGCCTATGTGGCGGATCTGCCAACGCCGGAAGCCGCCGTGAAAAAGACCATGGCCCAATCGGGGGCGCCGGCGGGTGCCGCGCCCGCACCACAGCAGGCCCCGCCTCCGCCAGAACCGATGACTGAAGCGCGCGCCACCCAGCAACTCGCGCCGGTGCCGGATCCGGGCCCAGGCGCTGGCCCCAACCCGGAGGGGCCTCCGCCCGCTTCTGCCGAGCTTTCAAGTTTTGCCGATGTGGTGGCTCTGGTGGGTGAGCGGCGCGACGTTAAGCTGAAGCACGAACTTGAAACCCACGTGCGTCCGGTGCGGTTTGCGCCCGGCCGTTTGGAGATTGCCCTGGAGCCCGACGCACCGCGCGGACTTCCCAACGCACTGATGCGCCGCCTCGAGCAGTGGACCGGCGCACGTTGGGTGGTTTCGGTGAGCGATGAGGCGGGCGAGGCCACAATTGCCCATCAACGCGATGCTCGCGAGCAAACCCTGTTGCGCGAGGCACAGGAAACGCCGTCGGTTCAGGCCGTGCTGGAGACTTTCCCGGGGGCAAAGATTGTAAATGTGAGAGATCTTTCCGATATGCCGTTGGATGCGGAAAATCTCGATGATCCAGATACCGAACTTTAAGGAGCTCAGATGAAAGGCCTTGGCGATATTGGCAAGCTGATGAAGCAGGCCCAGGAAATGCAGTCCAAGATGCAGGATGCCCAGGCGGCGCTGGAGGAAACCCTGGTGGAGGGCAAAGCCGGTGGCGGCCTGGTCGTCGTGACCTTGAACGGCAAGGGGGAAATGCGCGGGCTGGAGATCGACCCGTCCATGTTTGCTGAAGATGACAAAGAGGTCCTGGAAGACCTGATTATCGCCGCCCACGGCGAGGCGCGCAAAGCCATGGATGCGGCGGTGGCTGAGAAGATGAAGGAAGCCACGGCCGGACTGCCCATTCCACCCGGCATGAATCTGGGCTTGTAGCCGGCGGACTTTACCCCTCGTGTCCAAGCAGATTACCGGCAGCGAGATTGAGCGCTTAATACAGCTCCTGGCAAAAATGCCCGGGCTCGGCCCGCGCTCGGCCCGCCGTGCGGCCTTGCATCTGATCAAGAATAAGGACCGGTTGCTGGAACCCTTGAGCGCAGCCCTCCAGGATGCTGGAGCCAAGGTGGTCGAGTGCTCCGTTTGCGGTAATATTGATACGGTGGACCCCTGCACCATTTGCAGGGATCCGCGCCGGGACCCTTCGATCATCTGTGTGGTGGAAGAGGTGGGCGATGTGTGGGCACTGGAGCGGGCGGCGGCTGTGAAGGGCCGCTATCACGTTCTGGGCGGCACGCTGTCGGCGCTCGATGGGATTGGCCCCGACGAGCTCAATATTGCCTCGCTTCTGGCGCGGGCCGCGGCGTCCGAGGTCAAAGAGATCATCATTGCGGTCAATGCCACGGTGGAGGGGCAGACCACGGCTCATTACCTCACCGATCAGCTCCGTGATTGCGGGGTTTCGGTTTCACGTCTGGCCCACGGAGTGCCGGTGGGCGGGGAACTGGACTATCTCGATGAAGGCACCCTCGCGGCCGCCATGCAGGCGCGGCGGCCGTTTTGAGCTAGATTGCCCGCGCCCTTGCGAACGCGGGATCTATTCCCCGGCAGCTTCCCTTTTCTTCCTCTCCTCCTCAAGCGCTGCAAAGTGCCCCTTGCTCTGGAGCCAGGCGAGCAGAAGGAAGCCGGGGGCGGCGGCGATCGCTGTGATGATGAAGAAGATGATCCAGCCCGTGGCATCCGCAACGTAACCGGAAACAGAAGAAATGTAGGTGCGCCCCACCGCGGCAAGCGAGGTGAGCAGGGCGAACTGGGTGGCCGTGTGGGCCGCGTTCTGGGTGAGGCTGGAGAGATAGGCCACAAACACCACCGTGCCGATGCCACCGGTGAAGTTCTCCACCATGATGGTAAAGCCCAGCGCTGCTGAGTTGACCCCCACCCAGGCCAGCCAAGCGAAGACCAGGTTGGACGCCATCTGCAGGATGCCCGCCACCCAGAGGGCCTGAACCAGCGGCATGGCCTTGGCCAAAAGCCCTCCTGCAAAGCCGCCCAGCAGGGCAGCCGCAAACCCGACGCCTTTGACCATGGTGATGTAATCAGCCCGGTCAAAACCGATCTTGACCACGAACGGCCCAGTCATAACGCCTGCGAAACTATCGCAGAATTTAAAGAATAAAACGAAGGCCAAGATCACGACCGCATAGGGCTTTGTCAGAAAGTCGGCAAACGCATCGAACGCGGTTTTCCAAAGCCGGGTCAGCTGGTCTGTGCCTTCTTCTTCCTCCGCGGCCAGCTTTTCCTCATACGCTGCGGACGATGCCGGCTCCTTGGACAAAAGCACGGCCGCCAGGCCCACCAGAATGAGGCCGCCCATGATGGTGTAGGCGTAGCTCCAGATGAACGAGGTATCCACACCGGAACGCTGGAAATATTCAACAAGTATCAAAGTACCGGCGCTGGAGGCCAGATAGCCCACCCGATATCCGGCCACATAATTGGCCATGCCGGCGGCCTGTTGATCCTGGTTCAGGCTTTCCACCCGGAAGGCATCGATCACAATGTCCTGGGTTGCTGAGGACAGCGCCACCAGGAAAGCCCCCAGAGCCACCCACCAGGGCACCTGGAGGGGGTCCAAGCTGCCCAGGAAGATGATCGCCACGATCAACAGCAATTGTGAGAAGACCAGCCAGCCGCGGCGCCGTCCCAACAGGCGCGACAGGACGGGCACCTTCCAGGCATCCACCACCGGTGCCCAGAAGAACTTCACCGTATAGGGCGTGCCCACTAGGGAAAAGAGGCCGATCAGGCCCAGATCCACGTCCAGCTCGGCCATCCAGTACAGCAGGGTGGCGCCGGAAAGGGCGAGCGGCAGACCCGCCGAAAAGCCCAGGAACAAGATCAGAAGGACCCGGGGCTCCAGGTAGACCCTCAAGATCTCCAGGATCTTGCCCGCTTTGCTCTCCGTTTGATCCGCAATGCTCATGGCTGAGGTGACTTGCGCTCTTGAAGTGATTCGCCC
>JANQOW010000149.1 GCA_028285595.1 Hyphomicrobiales bacterium | reverse complement strand
GAACCCGTGTCATGCCCCGGCGCTTAGGATAGGTGTCGTGCCGGCCTTGGATGACGATATTGATCAGCGGGTTGGGGATGGCGGCAACGCCGGCTTCCTGCATCAACGGCAGAAGTTTGGAGACGTAGTAGTTGTCCATGGAATGCATGGAGGTCAGGTGAGAGCCTGCCACACGGCCCTGAAGCCCCAGCCGCTGCGCCTCATAGGCCAGTGTCTCGATGTGCCGGGAGACGGGATCGTCCGTCTCATCACAGTGCATATCCACGCGCAGGTCCCGCTCTGCGGCGATCTCGCACAATGCCTTAACGCTGCGGGCACCGTCGGCCATGGTGCGCTCAAAGTGGGGAATGCCGCCGACAACATCCACTCCAAGGTCGAGCGCGCGCAAAAGGTTTTGCTCTGCGGTGGGTGAGCGGTAGAGGCCGTCCTGAGGGAACGCCACGAGCTGAAGGTCAATGTATGGGGCCACTTTGGATCTGACCTCAAGCAGGGCCTCAACGCCTTTCAGCTCGTCATCACAGACGTCCACATGGCTCCTGATCGCCAGCAGGCCTTGAGAAACCGCCAGATCGCAATAGCGCAGAGCACGCTCGATAATCTCTTCCACAGTTTGCAGGGGTTTCAGTTCGCCCCACAGAGCAATGCCCTCCAGCAAGGTGCCGGACCGGTTGAGCCGTGGACGGCCGAGCGAAAGCGTGGCGTCCATGTGGAAATGTGGATCCACAAACGGTGGAGAGACCAACAATCCGCCCGCATCGATGACCTTGGAGGCCTCAGCCTCAAGACTGCGTTCCACGGTGACAATTTTACCGTCGCGCACACCGATATCCATGCCGCTGCGGCCATCGGGCAAGGTTGCGCCGCGTATGATCAGTTCAAAGCTCATGAGGTTATGCTCCTGCTCACCGCTGTCCTTTGAACCATGGGGTCAGCAGCGCTCTTGGATAATCCGCGCCGCGTGCGGCGATGACAAGGGCGATGATCGACAACACGTATGGGGCCATGAGGAAGATCTCGCCCGGCACCACTGCGCCCACTTCGGTTTGCAGGCGTACCTGATAGGCCTCAAACGCTCCGAACAGGAGAGCGCCCAGCAAAGCCTTTTTCGGTCGCCATGAGGCAAACACGGTAAGGGCAATGCAGATCCAGCCGCGCCCGTTCACCATGCCGAAAAAGAAGGCATCAAACGCCGCCATGGTCAGGAATGCCCCTCCGATGGCCATCAAGGCTGAGCCGGCCATCACGGCGCCAATTCTCAGGCCATAGACAGACAGACCCTGGCTGTCGACGGAGGAGGGGTTGTCGCCCACCGCCCGAATGGCAAGCCCCAAGGGCGTGCGGGCCATCACCCAAGCGACGAGAAAAACCAGAGCTATGGCGATGTAGGTCATCACAGTGTGTTGGAAGAGGGCCGGGCCTAAGAACGGCAGATCGGACAGCAGTGGCATGTTGAGCGGCTGAAACGGCTCAATGCGCGGCGGTGATGTGACATCGGGCAGGGCGGTGCGGTAGGTGAAGTAGGCTGCGCTCGTGGCCAGCATGGTGACCCCAATGCCGGAGACGTGCTGAGACAGACCCAAGGGCACGGTCAGGATGGCATGGATCAGGCCGATCATCGCCCCCACAAGGGCGGCAACAAGGATGCCTCCGAAGAGGCCTGCGCCGAGCCAAACCGCCATCCAGCCGGCCATGGCGCCGGCGGTGAAGATGCCTTCAATCCCAAGGTTGAGGACGCCGGCCCGTTCGCAGATCAATGCCCCCAGAGTGCCGAAGATCAGCGGCGTGGCAATGCGGATGGCGGCCGCCCAGAAGTTTGCCGACAGGAAGATCTCGAGAAACTCCATGACGTCAGGCCTCCCCGCCGCGAAGGCCCAGCCAGCGCACGCGGTAGCGGATGGAGAAGCCAGCCACGAGCACGGAGAGCAAGGCGAGCGCCACCACAAGATCCGCCAGATAGCTGGAAACCCCGATGGCCCGGCTCATGGAATCGGCGCCGACGAAGACGCCGGCGATAAAGATCGAGGAGACCACAACGCCCACCGGAGAGAGCCTGGCCAACATGGCCACCACAATACCCGCATAGCCGAAGCCGGGCGATATGTCGGATGTGAGATACCCCTTCAGTCCGATCACTTCGCTGGTGCCGGCAAGGCCGGCGAGGGCCCCTGAGATGGCCGCGGCCTTCAGCATGGTGCCGTTGACCGAGATCCCCGCATGGCGCGCTGCATCGGGATTTTCGCCCACGGCCCTCAGCTCAAAACCCAGCACGGTGTGGCGCATGACAATTGTGATCACCGCTGCGGCCGCCAGGCTGACAAGCAGGCCTGCGTGCACCCGGTACTTCTCAAACAGCGCGGGCAGGGTGGCCTCATCCACGATGGGCTCCGACTGGGGCCAGCCCAGGGACATGGGGTCCTTCAACCAGCCCTGGAGGGCCATTTGAACGATGAGGAGGATGATGAAATTCAGGAGCAGCGTGGTCACCACCTCATCGGTCTTGAAGCGGGTTTTCAGGTAGGCCGGCCCGATGAGCCCTATGGCGCCTGCTGAGGCGCCGGCGAGCAGCACGAGCGGGACCAGCACCCAAGCGGGGCCCGGCACGGCGCCCGTGCCCACGATTACAGCGGCCAATGCGCCGAGATAGAACTGGCCTTCACCGCCAATGTTCCAGAGCTTGGCGCGGAACGCGACGGCAGCGGCAAGCCCTGTGAGAATCAGAGGCGTGGCGCGGGTCAGCGTTTCGGAGAATGCAAAGGCAGATCCGAATGCGCCTTTGACCATGAGCCCATAGGCCTCAAACAGGTTCTGCCCGGCCGCCAACAGCGGGATGGCGGCGAGCGCCAGTGCGCATGCGACGGCGGCAAACGGCGCCAGAAGCGCCAGGGTGCGCGAGGGCGTGGTGCGAGGTTCAAGGCGGATCATGAGGCTGTTGCCTCTGCGCTGTGGCCCGCCATCATGAGACCAACCGCGGCCCGGTCGAGCGCATCGGTTGGGCCGGCATCGTCCAGGTTGCCGGCATGCATGACGTAGATCCGGTCGGTGAGCGTGAAGAGCTCGTCCAGGTCTTCGGAGATCAAGATCACCGCCGCATCGCGTTCGCGCGCGGCGAGCAGGCGTTTGTGCACCTCGGTCTGGGCCCCCACGTCCAGCCCCCGTGTGGGCTGGTTGGCGAGAATGAGCTTTGGCGCGTTCTCCAGGACCCGCGCCAGAATGAGCTTCTGCATGTTGCCTCCCGACAGCAGGCGCGTCGGCGCGTCCGGACCCGAACAGCGGATGTCAAACGCTTCGATCGCCTCCAGCGCGTGGCTTTGAAAGCCATTGAAGCGCAGAAATCCGTTCTGAGAGAACCTTGCATCTTTGAGGGTTTCGATGGCCAGATTTTCCGCAACGGTCATCGCGCCCACCACTCCGTCGTGATGGCGATCCTCGGGGATCCTGCCGATCCCGGCCGACATGAATGTGCGCGGGGAAAATGTGGTGACCGCATCGCCGCAGAACTCAACGCGTCCTGCTTCAGGCTCCACAAGCCCTGAAATCAGCGACGCGAGAGCCGATTGCCCATTTCCGGCCACCCCGGCAATTCCCACCACTTCGCGTTCGTGCACCACCATGGAGACGGCATGCAAGGTGCGCCTGGCATCGCTGCCGCTCACCTTGACTTCATCAAGTTTCAACACAGCCGCGCCCGGGCTCATAGGTGAGCGTTGGCTCGCCGGAACCTCGCGGCCGACCATCAATTCAGCAATCTTGCCGCGGTCCGCATCCGCGGTGGTGAGCTCACCCACCAGCACACCGCCCCGCAGCACCGCGATCCGGTGGGAGGCGGCCAGCACCTCGTGCAGCTTGTGAGAGATGAAGATGACCGTCAGGCCGGCGGCGGCCAGCTTTTCGACAACTTGGAAAAGGCCCTCGGATTCCTGCGGGGTCAGCACTGCGGTTGGCTCATCCAGCACAAGAATCCGTGCATCGCGGAACAGAGCCTTCAAGATCTCCACCCGCTGCTTTTCCCCCACGGTCAGCGAGGATACGGGTGTGTCCAGATCAACCGCCAGGCCGCTGTCGGTAACGATCTTTTCAATCTTTGCGCGGGCAGCGCTGCGTCCACGGGCAAGACCGAAGATGGGCTCTACACCCAAAAGGATGTTCTCAAATCCGGTGAGGTTTTCCGCCAGCGTGAAATGCTGATGCACCATGCCGATGCCCGCATCAAGCGCGGCTTGGGGGGAGCCGGGCGGCAGATGTTCCAGCGCACCGGCCGCGCCCGCCACCAGGATCTCGCCCTCATCGGCCACGTAGTGACCGAACAGAATGTTCATCAAAGTGGTCTTGCCGGCACCGTTTTCGCCGAGCAGCGCCACCACGTCACCCTGATGAAGCGTGAGTGAGACGTTCTCGTTGGCAGTGAGCGCGCCGAAGCGCTTGGTGATGCCCGCGATCTTTAAGACAACGGGCGCAAGCTCGTCATGAGCTTGCGCCTTTCGGTGTTGGCCTGCCAAAGAACTAGCCGTCGGACTTGGGTTCTTCGTCGTTGATCTTCACGGTGAAGGCGCCGCTGAGGATCTCCTTCTCCTTCGCTTTCACGGCGGCCACCATTTCAGCAGACACCAGCTTGTCGTCGTAAACCAGGCTGCCGCCGCCATGCTCCATGAAGCTGTAGACGCCGTAGTCCTCAGCTTTGAACGTGCCGGCCTTTACTGCCGCGATGGCTTTGTCGATGGTGGGTTCCATGTGCCAGATGGCGCTGGCGAGGATCGTGCCCGGATAGTCGCCGGCCGTGTCGATCACGTTGCCGATGGCCTTGATGCCCCGTTCCTTGGCCGCATCGGAAACGCCAAAGCGTTCCGCATACATGACATCAGCGCCCTTATCGATCATGGCAAAGGCGCTTTCCTTGGCCTTGGGCGGGTCGTACCAAGAGTTGATGAAGGTCACCAGGAACTTGGCGTCGGGGTTTACGGAACGGGCACCGTCCATAAAGGCGTGCATCAGCCGGTTGACCTCCGGGATGGCAAAGCCGCCCACCATGCCAATCAGGTTGGATTTGGTTTCGGCACCGGCAATCATGCCCGTGAGATAGCTGGGTTCATGGATGAAGTTGTCGAACACTGAGAAGTTAGGCTCAGCCGGTTTGAAGGAGGAGCCCAGCAGCATGGCCACCTTAGGATAGTTCTTGGCCACCTTGCGCGCCGCACGCTCCACGGCAAAGGCCTCGCCGACGATCAGTTGAACGCCCTTTTCCGCATACTCGCGCATCACCCGCTCATAGTCGGTGTTGGCCACGTTTTCAGACCACTCATACGTAATGTCGCCGCGGTCCTTTGCTGCATTGAGGGCCTTGTGAATACGCCCCACCCATTGCTGCTCCACCGGCACGGTGTAGATCGCCGCGACCTTCAATTCATCGGCGGCGGCGGCCGGCAGAATGCCCATGGCGGCCGCGCTGGCGGCGCCGGCCAGAACCGTGCGCCGGGAAAGGATAATGGATTTTTGCTTGCTCATCTTATTCTCCGTTTTGATGAGCGGCGGCGCGCGTTGCCAGTGAGTTTAACCCGGCATTCAACACTGCATGCCCCAACGCAGGGCCACCGCTAGGCCTCCCTTTCGCCGAAAGGGTGTCTTGGAGCGTTTAGTCTGGGGCCAAAGGCGGGCCGGCGTCAAACCCGGTGCGCGTTTAGATCACAGGATTCTTTTGCGCTAAACGTAATGGAGGCGTTCTTCACGCTTTGCGGCAGCGGTGTTCTGCTCAGCTTGGAGGGCCGCAAGATCGGTGCCGCTGAGTTCGGAGAAATGCGCCTTGTTCGGGCAGAAGCCAGCTTCGGCGATATCAAGGTTCGGGCCTTTGAGCCAGCGCTTGCAGGCCCGCGTGGACCGGCAGGTGGCGCATGCGCGGGCCATATCGACTTCACGCCAGTGCTCACTGCTGAGAGCTGATGGCTCCAACCCATAGGCAGCAGCCATGGCTCTCATGCGTTCGCGGACACATGAGGGCCCTGAGGTTATTTGCATCATGTCGCCTTTGTCAGCGCCGAGGTCGGCCCAGCCGCACGCGGGCAGGGTCCTCAAGAAGTCAGCGTCCTGTTGCTGCTTGAGCCATCGTTTAACTGACTTGACCAATCCGCTCATAGAAGTTCCTCGCGTCACCTGACTTGGGTACAGATGCGAAGGTAGGGGGGTGAGCGGTCTTCAGCATTGATCTGGATCAATCCGCGCGGGGTTTGCCGCGCGTATGCTTTGGGGCGTCGAAAGAGGGTAAACACATGTTCAAACTGTTCGAGCCCAAGAGCCAAGAGTGCGGGGAAATTGGTCAATCCGTCCGTCTCAATCAAACCGAAGCAGAATGCCGTGCCAGCCATGGCTGCGCGCAGGCGTTTTGTCCTTTGCGGTCAGATCTTAAGCCTCAAGGGCTTGATGAGCTCATGGAGCGGAACAGAACGGCCTGAGCCGGGTTATTCAGCAGGTGCCTCAGCGCCGCGGAGCTCCTTCTCCAATTGCTGACCTGCGCTCGCCCGCGGCGGCGAGAGGGGCGCAATCAACACATAAAAGGCCGGCGTCACCAGGAGCGTGAAGAGGCCGGCCATCCCTAACCCGCCGAACACCACCCAGCCAATGGCGCCTCGCGCTTCCGCACCCGCACCGCTGCCGAGGATCAGCGGCAGGCCGGCCAGAACGGTTGAAAACATGGTCATGGCGATGGGCCTCAGCCGCACGATTGAGGCTTCCCGTACCGCCTCGGCAACGCACCGGCCCTGCTCGCGCAATTGATCGGCAAACTCCACCATCAAAATGGCATTCTTGGCCATGATACCGATCAGCATCAAGATGCCGATCTGGCTGTAAATATTGATGGAGATGCCGGTGAAGGTCAGCGCAAAGATAGCGGCGCAGACGCCAAACGGCACGGTTAGCAACACCACGAGCGCGCTGGTGATGCTCTCAAACTGGGCGACCAGCACCAGAAATACGATCACCAGGGCGATCAGATAGGTGATCTGAACCCCATAGGAGGTTTCGTTGAGCGCAGCGGCCTCGTCAAGGAAGAGGAGGCCGATCCCGGGTGGCAGGCTCTTGTCGGCTTCCGCCTGAACCGCATCCACGGCCTGGCGTAAGGAATAGCCGTCCACCCCGTCGCCGAATATCTCAACCGCGCGGCGCTGGCCATGGCGGTCAAGCTCGGCGGCCACGGCATACTCTTTGAAGGTCACGAGTTGAGACAGGGGGACCAGGCGCCCGCTGGACGAGGTCACATACAGACTTGTGAGGTCGGACGGGTCGTCTATGGCGCCCGCACTGGCCTGCAGGATGACCGGCACGCGCTCATCGTTGATCGAGAGTTCGGCCACTTCCGAGTTGTCCACCAAGGTGCGCAGTGTTGTGCCCAGGGTTTCCAGCGGCACGCCGAGGTCGGTTGCCCGGCGCCGGTCTATGGTCACGGAGATCTGCGGCTGGGTGGCCCGGAACTCAACGCGCAGGTTCTGGACCTCAGGCACGTTCTGCTCCAGTGCGATCACGAAGGCATCTGCCGCCCCGGCAATGGTTTCATAGTTTGCGCCGGTGAGTGCGAAGCGGATGCCTCCGTCAGCGTTGCGCAAGCCCAGGCTATTGCCCCGGCGCATGCGGGCCCGGGCGCCAGGCAGCTTGCTCAGCTTCTTGTTTACGACATCGGCGATCTCGCCTTCTGAGATGGTGCGTTCGGACCAGTCAATCAGGGCTGCATCCAACTGCCCCCGGTTGGGATCGAAGCGCCCGGTGATGGTGAAGAGGCCCTTGGCAATGCCCTGATCTACATAGGGTTGCAGAATGGCCTCCACCTTCTCCACTTGCCGGTCTGTGTAATCGAGGCCGGTGCCATCGGGGCCGGTCAGGAACACCGATATCAGACCCCGGTCTTCTTCGGGCACCAGTTCTTCTCCGAGATTTTCATAGGCGATCAGGGCGCCGGCGATCACCAGGCTGCAGAGCCCCAGAACCACCAAGGGCGCTGCCAAGATCCTGTCGAGCAAGCCTGCATAGGTGCGGGCGGCCAAGCTGGGTTTCGCCGACTGCCCCGCAGCCCGCGGCATGCGGGTGAGGCGCGAGGCCATCATGGGTACGGCGGTGAGGGCCACAAATGAAGAGATGCAGACCGCGACCGCCAACACGAAGCCGAACTCGCTGAACAGCCGGCCGGCCTGAGACGGCAAGAAAGAAATCGGCGCGAAGACTGAGATCAGCGTGGCGGTGGTGGCGATCACCGCAAAGAACACCTGGCGGGTGCCAAGTACGGCGGCGGCGCGGGGCAGCAAGCCCAACTGGCGCTGGCGTTGAATGTTCTCCAAGACCACGATCGCATCGTCCACCACCAGGCCGGTGGCCAGCACCAGGGCCAGGAGGGTGATCAGATTAAGGGAGAAGCCCAGAAGCCAAATGGCGGCGACGGTGCCTATGAGCGCCACGGGGATGGCCACCGCCGGTATGAGGGCTGCCCGCCATTGGCCGATAAACAGTGCAATCACCACCACCACGATGAGTACGGCCATGGAGAGGCTGATCAGCACTTCGGTGATGGCGCCACGGATGAAGATCGCTGCATCCATGGTGACCGCAATGTCGGCCGTCTTCAATCTGGCATTGAGCCGTTCTACGGTGCGTCCGATGTCACCGGAGATCTGCACCGTGTTGGACTGGGCCCGGCGGATCACGCCCATACTGATGACACCGCGGCCGTTGTGGCGAACGATGCTTTTCGGATCGTCAGGTGAAAAGAACACATGGCCGATATCGCGGATGCGCACCGGATCGCGGATCACCAACTGCTCAATGGCATCGGGCCGGGTCACGGACGTGTTGGCGCGAACCAAAACCTCCTGCTCGTCGGATTTGAAGCTGCCGGCCGGAATGTCAAAGTCGGCGCTTTGCAACACCTTCACCACATCGGCCACAGAAAGGCTGTATCCCGCAAGGCGCAAGGGATCGATCACCACCCGCAGGACCCGCTTGCGTTCCCCAAAGACGGTGACATCGGCCACGCCTTCAATGGCGGTGAGCTCGGGGATAACGTCATTGTCCACCAGCGTGCTCAGCTGATCTATGGAGAGCTGATCGCTGGAAACCGCCAGACGCACTATGGAGAATGCATCCGAATCGGCCTTCACCACGAACAGGTTCTCTACACCCTGAGGCAGGAGGTGTTCCACACGGCTGACCGCTTCACGCACATCATTGGCGGCTGTGACCAGGTCGACAGAGGGACGGAAGAACGCCCGCATGCGGAAATTGTTCTCTTCGCTGGAAGAGCGCACTTCCACCACGCCATTGACCCTGGCCACCGCCCCTTCGATTATGCTGGTGACTTCCGCATCAATGGTTTCCGGCGAGCCGCCGGGCAGCTCGGCGCGCACGGTTACAACGGGCCGGTCGATATCGGGAAGTTCACGCACTTCCACGCCAAAGATGGCGCCCAGACCTGCCACGATGATGAGCAAATTCATAACAATCGCCAGGTAAGGCCGGCGTACGCTCAAACCTGGTAGATCGTTGGTCTTCTCCACGGCAGCTTAGCCTTCCTTGCTGGCTTTCGGTTTGGCGGAGATGTCTTCGGCGGGCTTCGGGTCGTTCTCCGGGGAGCGCTCGAACTCCACTTTTCGCCCCGGTCTGAGGCGTTGTACGCCTTCCACAATCACCTGATCACCGGGCTTTACGTCTCCGTCCACCAGAACGACGGCGTTGAGGCGCTTTACGGTGGTTACAAGGACTTTTTGAGCTGCGCCGTCTTGAACGGTCCAAATGAAGCTCTCGCCCTTGCGCCATTGCAAAGAGAGCTCCGGGACTGAGGCATAGGTGTTGCCGGGTAGTACGAGTTCGACCACAAAGGACATACCCGGGCGCAGAACGTCCTGTTTGTTCGGTATGATGGCCCGAACGGTGACCGTGCGGGAGAGCGGATCTATGCGGCTGTCGATATACTGAACCTTGCCTGCAAAGCGGGTGCGCTCGTGGCTTGGGGTGACCGCAGCGATCTCATCGCCGGGTTTAAGGCGGGCGGAATACCGCTCAGGCACTTCGAATTCCACAAGCAGTTCAGCGCGCATATCGAACGAGGCAATGGGCGTGGCGGCCGTCACCCGGTCGCCGGCTTCGGCCTTCGGCAGGCCCAGAACGCCGTCAAACGGCGCCACAATCGTGAGATCCTGGAGCGCTTCTTGTGCCTGGTTGAGCTCAAGTTCGGCGCGCTCGGCCACCACTGTGGCGTCATCCACGTTCGCGCTGGAGTTCACGCGGTTGCGCTTCAAAAGCTTGGCCCGCTCTAAAAGACGGCGCGCTTCTTCCAGCCGCTTTTCGGCAATCTGCACCGCCAGCACGGCCTGCTTACTGTCGAGCTCGAAAACCGTCTGTCCGGCTTTGACTCTCGCCCCGGCGCGCTGCTGGAAGGAGACGATCACGCCGTCACTCTTGGCATGGAGCATAACTGAGCGGCGTGCGCGAGCGGTGCCTACGGCAGTGATGAGCGCGTCGTTCCGCGCTTCGCCCACGGCGGCAACAATGACCGGGACAGGCCGCCCGGAGCGCCTCTGAGCGGTGCCGGAGCTCTGCTTCGCCGCTGAGCCGGTCCATTGAGCCAGAGTGGCGCTCACCTCAGCGCGGCTGTGCCAAAGGAGGCCGCCGCCGGCCAATATGACGGCCAACACCACAAACTGCAGCCAGAGAGGGACAGACTTTGTCACGTGATCACGTTCCTGCTTGCAGGCCCTGCCGATTTGCTGAGCGTTGGTTCATCCTAACACAGCGTCCGGCTGGCGAAATAGGACAAGATCGCTTGAACATGGTGTGATTAGGTGTTAAAAGCGCCCGGGTGCGTGCTTAAAAATTCAATAATATCAATTATTTATATGGTTATTATTGAGCTGGAGCACTCGCAGCACCGCAATGATTGAACAAGGGATAAGAAGCCAAATGCCTGGTGTCGATGATCTAAAGGGGCTGTTCACGCCGGTTTTAACGCCCTTCACCGCGAGCTATGAGGTCGATCACGACCGCTATGTGAAGTTCTGCAAGTGGGTGGTCAGCCAGGGTGCGGGGCTCGCCTGTTTCGGCACCAATTCAGAAGCCAATTCCCTTTCTGTGGAGGAGCGCATCGAGCTGCTCGACCTGCTGGTCGAGGCGGGCATTGGACCGGAGAAGCTGATGCCGGGCAATGGTGCCTGCGCGCTGCCGGATGCGTACAAGCTCTCTGCGGCCGCGGCCCGGCACAAGTGTGCTGCCACGCTGATGCTGCCGCCGTTTTATTACAAGGGCGTTTCCGATGAAGGTCTGTTTCGGGCTTACGCTTCGGTGATCGAGCATGTTGGATCGTCTGACTTGCGTGTCTGCCTCTATCACATTCCGCAAGTGTCAGGCGTTCCGATCTCGTTGAACCTGATCGAGCAGTTGCTTGCCCGGTATCCTGATACGGTTGTGGGCATCAAGGATTCTTCCGGCGACTGGGCGAACACCAAAGCCATGCTGGATGCCTTCCCGGACTTTAAAGTGTTCCCCGGCGCGGAAACCTTCCTTTTGGACGGTATGCGCAATGGCGCCGTCGGCTGCATCTCGGCCACGGCCAACATCAATCCGGGCCCAATCGCCGAATTAGCTGCAAACTGGCAAGCCGATGATGCGGAGGAAAAGCAAGCCGAGCTGGATAAGGTGCGCGCGGTTGTGACCGAATATGCTCCCATACCGGCGCTCAAAGCCACCGTCGCCCACCATGGCGGCGATGAGGCATGGCGCACGGTGCGGCCTCCTTTGGTCGAGCTCGATGAGGCGGGCGCGGCCGGGGTTGTGGGCAAGCTGGACGGCCTTAAGTTCCAGATGCCGGGCCTGGCGGACGCGTTAGCCTAAAGATTTACTTGGATATTTTGCCACTGGCGCGTCTTGCCGGTTGATGATACCGCGGCTGGGTGTTAGGTAGGTTTAACGTCTAGAAAGAGATGGCCGGAGATGGGCTTTTACTTTGAGAGGTCCGGCCGAACAGGGCTGAACAAGCGATTCTGAGAACGATCGGCTTGTCGGTCCGGCTAGAGGGTGAGGTGACCCCAGGTGACTAGATTCGGCGTTGCTCTTGCGCGTTTTGCGCTGCTGGCCATCGTGTGTTGCGTGTTGCTGGTGTTCCCCAGTAAAGCGTGGGCCGGACCGTACATCGTCTATGACCCGTCAACGGGCCAGGTTCTGTCTCAGAAGGATGCCGGCAAGCCCTGGTATCCGGCCTCCCTCACCAAACTGATGACGGCGTATGTGACATTTCATGCCATCAAGGAAGGTGGCCTGAAGCTCACCGACAAAGTGGTGATGTCCCCGCGCGCTTCCGCCGAACCGCCTTCAAAGCTTGGCCTCTTGCCGGGTCAATCCATCTCCTTAGGGCTGGCCCTGAAAACATTGCTTGTTCGCTCTACCAACGACGTGGCCGTGGCCATTGCTGAGCGCGTGGCGGGCGATGTGGAGCGCTTCGTGCTGCTGATGAACCGCACCGCCAAGAGCCTCGGTATGACGGCAACCCATTTTGCCAATCCGCACGGCTTGCCTGACCCCCGCCAGATCACCTCGGCCCGGGATATGGCTATCTTGGGCGGCCGGATCGTCCGCGAGTTCCCCCAGTACAACGACTATTTCAGTGCGCGGTTTGTGAAGGTGGGCAAGCGCAAACTGTCGAACCGCAACAACGCGTTTTTGAACAGTTGGGAGGCGGCGGACGGCCTGAAAACTGGATATGTGTGCAACTCCGGTTCCAATCTGGTGGCCAGTGCGACCGTGGGTGGCAGGCGGCTCATCGCTGTGGTTTTGGGAGCCCGCAACGGCGGACAGAGGGCGGCCACTGCAAAAAAGATCCTGGAAGCGGCCACCGGCACGGCTGCACCGAAAGTGGCTTCGGCCTCTTCTGCTGAGAATGACGATTACGATGAAGGCTATAAGCGGGCTGCCGCAGTCTTCAAAGGCGTTCCGCTGGACAGCGTGCGCAATGAGGGGTTCTCTGCAACGCACCTGCCTAAGGACATGGCCTCGGTGGTGTGCAAGCGGCGGGCCTCCTGGCGCACCATCCGGCCGTACAGGCTGAAGCGCAAATGGACTGCGTCCTTCGGTACGTACGAGCGCCCTGCTGCGGCCTACAAGCTGTTGCGCACTCGGCTGCTCAATTCTTTGAATGTGGTGCATGGGGGCAATCACGGCCTGATCAGAAAGCGCCCTGAAAAGACCTACATCGCCGCCCTTGGCAATCTCTCCAGAGATCAGGCCACCCGTCTGTGTGGCCATTTCAACTCGAAATCCAAACGGTGCAGCGTTCTCTCGCCCGACTATATGGCCAGTCTGGCGGTGGCAGATGATGCCTATCACAAGGCGGTGCAAGCCAAGCGCAAAGCCGCTGCCAAAAAGAAGCGTGCCCTGCGCAAGAAGAAAAAGAAGCGCAAGCGCAGCAAGAAGCGTCCCAAAAAGAGCGGTAAGAAAGTCTCCACTCGCTGAAAGTTTCTCAAACGTCTAGGGTGAGCGGATGAGCGACACACAGACCAAGGCACCAGTGCCTCTTTCCGTGTTGACCGGTTTTCTGGGCGCGGGAAAAACCACACTTCTCAACAAGCTCCTGCAGGATCCCGCCATGGAGGGGACTGCGGTGATCATCAATGAGTTCGGTGAGATCGGGCTTGATCATCTGCTGGTGGAAACCGCAGATGAAAACGTGATGGAGATGTCGTCGGGCTGTTTGTGCTGCACCATTCGCGGCGATCTGATCGACACCATGATCGATCTCATGACCCGGCGTGATGAGGGCACGGTCAAGCCCTTCGACCGGGTGGTGATCGAGACCACTGGCCTGGCAGATCCAGCACCCATACTGCACACGATCATGAACCATCCCTGGCTGGTGGCCCGCTACAGGCTTGAATCGGTGATCACCGTGGTGGACGCGGTTAACGGAGAAGCAACACTGGATGCCCAGGAAGAAGCGGTAAAGCAGGTGGCCATGGCGGACCGGCTGGTTCTGTCCAAAGCTGACCTGCTGGTGGGGCTTGAGGGCGAAGAGAAATTCGCTTCCCTCGTGGTCCGCCTGCGCAAGTTGGCGCCGGCGGCGCGCATTCTGGACACGCTGTGCGGAGAAGCAACGCCTGAAAAGCTTTTTAACGCAGGGCTTTACGATCCGGAGAGCAAATCCCCGGATGTAAAGCGCTGGCTGGCTGAAGAGGCCTATGGCGTGGACCGAAACGGACACGGTCACGGGCATGACCATAAACACGATGTGAACCGGCATGATGATCACATCAAGGCGTTCTGTATCGCCTCCGATCAACCGATCAGCGCACCGTCGTTTGATCTGTTCATGGAGTTGCTGCGCTCCTATCACGGGCCGAACCTCTTGCGGGTGAAAGGCATTGTGAAGATCGAAGAGGACCAGGAGCGTCCCTTTATCATTCATGGCGTGCAGCACGTGTTCCATCCGCCCGTGCAGTTGCAGGCCTGGCCTGATGAGGACCGACGCTCGCGCCTGGTGTTCATTACACGCGACGTGCAAAAGGCGGAATTGGAGAAGATCTTTGCCGCGTTCACAGACCGCAGCCAGGGTGCGGGCGCTGCGTTCCGCGATGAGACCTTGTCCTTGCGCAGTGGAGGCTTGCTTGAAGAATGAGCGTGAAACTTTATGGTTTGAAAAACTGTGATACCTGCCGCAAGGCGCTGAAGGCCTTGTCGGCGGCGGGGATCGCGCATGAGTTTGTGGATGTGCGGGCTGATGGTGTCAGCCACGATCAGATCGCCGCCTGGGCCAAGGCGCTCGGCTGGCAGCCCTTGCTCAACACAAAATCGGCCACTTGGCGCGGGTTGGCGGAGCAGGACAAAGTGGATGTGGATGAAGCCAAGGCGGTTGCGCTGATGGCCGAGCATCCGACCTTGATGAAACGTCCGGTGATCGAAGCTTCCGGAGGTGCCTCGGTTGGCTGGACCGCAGACGTGCAGGCCGGGCTTGGCCTGAGCTGATCTCAGCGCTTTTGGATCTTGAAAATGTAAAGCTCGCCCTCTTGGGCCTGGCTGACCAGCTCATGGCCGCTTTCTTGGCAGAAATGGGGAAAATCAATCACCGCCATGGGGTCAGTGGCCTCAACCGTGAGGACCTCGCCCGGTTTTAGCGACTTCAAGCTCTTGCGGGCTTTCAACACCGGCAAGGGGCATTTTAGGCCTCGGGTGTCGAGAATGACTGACATGCTTGTGTTCATTTTGCTGATCCTGACCATTGCCTGCCAGCAGATTGGTCGCTAATTACAGCTTTTCGCCGCAAAAGGGCGAGGCTGCTCGCTCGATTTTCGCCTATCGTCTAACAGAAACAATCAATCGGATCGCTGGTTTCATTGACGTATTTCTGTGGTATACCACACACCAGTGATGAGAAAAGCCTTTTGGACCGCTTATGAACACGCATCATCCCAGTTCTGAATTCAAGCCGTTCCGCCCTGGCCGCGGCAAGGGTGAAAAGCGCAAACCCCGGGGCTTTCCCAAGGGCCGGCAGGTGGATCAAAGCGCGCTTGATGAGGTGACCGCTCTACTGGGCGACCGCCCGGTTCAACGGGATCATCTGATTGAGTATCTGCACGTGATCCAGGACAGATATGGTCACCTTTCGGCCGCCCATATGGCCGCCCTGGCCAAGCACATGGGCATCCCCATGGCTGAGGTTTATGAGGTCGCCACCTTCTACGATCATTTTGACGTGGTGAAAGAGGGCGAGGAGGCGCCGGCTGAAGTGACCATTCGCGTGTGCGATTCCTTGTCCTGTGCCCTGGCCGGGTCGGAAGAGCTGATTGCCGAGTTGAAACAGAAAGCGGGCAAGGATGTACGCGTGCTGAAAGCACCCTGCATGGGCCGTTGCCACTGCGCTCCCGCTGCTGCGGTGGGTAAGAATTATCTGGACCATGTGACAACGGAGAGCCTTCTGGCCGCCGCTGAGACCCGGGACGTGAAACCTCACGTGGCCCCCTATCAGAGCCTTGATGAGTACAAAGCGGAAGGTGGCTACACATGTCTGGAGGCCTGCCGGGCCGGCGAGAAGACGCCCGACGCTGTCATTGAAGAGCTGCTGGACGCCGGCCTCAGGGGCCTTGGCGGCGCGGGCTTTCCCTCCGGTCAAAAGTGGAAGTTCGTGCGCATGGAGCAGGGTCCGCGCTACATGTGCATCAATGGCGATGAGGGCGAACCCGGCACGTTCAAAGACCGGCACTACCTGGAGACCCGGCCGCACCAGTTTCTCGAAGGCATGCTGATCGGCGCCTGGGGGGTGGAGGCTGCGCGGGTCTACATCTACATGCGCGACGAGTACCCGACCGTGCTCAAAATCCTTGCCGATGAGATCAGGGCCATTGAAGAGGCCGGCATTGTAGAACCCGGCTATGTGGAACTGCGGCGCGGCGCCGGCGCCTATATCTGCGGCGAAGAAAGCGCCATGATCGAATCCATCGAGGGCAAGCGCGGGTTGCCACGGCATCGTCCGCCGTTTGTGGCGAAGGTGGGTGTCTTCGGACGCCCCACGCTGGTGCACAATGTGGAGACGGTCTATTGGATGCCCGCCATCCTGGAAAAAGGCGCTGAATGGTTCGCCTCCCAAGGCAAAGAGGGCCACAAGGGTGCGCGCTCTTATTCTGTGTCAGGACGCGTGAAGAAGCCTGGCGTGGTTCTGGCGCCAGCCGGGGTTACGGTGAACGAGCTCATCAATGACTATTGCGGCGGCATGCTGGAAGGCCACACGTTCAAAGGCTATCTGCCGGGTGGTGCGTCTGGCGGGATTTTGCCCGCCTCCAAAGGCGATGTGCCCTTGGACTTTGGCGGTCCACTGGCTGAGCTTGGCTGTCTGGTCGGCTCCCACGCCGTCGTCGTGATGTCCGATCAGGACGATATGCGCGATGCCGCGCTGAACCTTCTGCACTTTTTTGAAGATGAGAGTTGCGGCCAATGCACCCCATGCCGTGTGGGGTGCGAAAAGGCCACGAAAATCATGAAAGGCGGCGATTGGGATCAGGAGCTCCTGACCGAGCTTTCCGGAGCCATGATGGATGCCTCCATCTGTGGCCTCGGCCAAGCGGCGCCCAACCCCATTCTGACGGTGATGAAATTCTTCCCCGAGGAGTTTGACAAATGACCGGCAAAATCACCTTTTCCCTGAACGGTGAGGACGTTGTTGCTGAACCTGGTGAGACCATCTGGCAGGTGGCCAAGCGCACCGGAACCGACATTCCGCACCTGTGCTGGAAAGATGCAGCGGGCTACCGCGCCGATGGCAACTGCCGGGCCTGCATGGTGGAGATCGACGGCGAGCGCACCCTGGCCGCCTCCTGTATCCGGACTCCATCGGAAGGCATGGTGGTGAAGTCGGAGACCGAGCGCGCCAAGAAGTCTCGCGATATGGTGTTTGAGCTTCTGATGGCCGACCAGCCGGCCCAAGAAGATGCCCATGATGCCGTATCTTCGTTTTGGTCTTGGGCGAATGCGATGGGCGTCGATGCCAGTCGTTTCCCTCAGCGGGCGGCCCCGGCGCCCGACAGCTCCCACCCGGCCATGCGGGTCAACCTGGATGCGTGCATTCATTGTAATCTGTGCGTGCGCGCGTGCCGTGAAGTCCAGGTGAACGACGTGATCGGAATGGCGGGACGGGGCGCTGAAGAAAAGATCGTCTTTGATTTCGACGACCCCATGGGTCAGTCAACCTGCGTGGCGTGCGGTGAATGCGTGCAGGCCTGTCCCACAGGCGCATTGATGCCGGCTTCGATCGTAGATGAAGACGGGCGCGGTGCGCGCACATCCGATGATGAAGTTAACTCGGTGTGCCCCTATTGCGGTGTGGGCTGCCAAATCACCTACAAGCTGCGTGAGGGCAAGATTGCGTGGGTGGAAGGCCGCGGCGGGCCGGCCAACGAAAACCGGCTTTGCGTGAAGGGCCGGTTTGGCTTTGATTATGTGGCCTCGCCGGAGCGCCTGACCAAGCCGCTGATCCGCAAGGAGGGCGTTCCCAAGAGCGCTCATCCGGATATGGACCCGACCAAGCCGTTGGAAAACTTCCGGGAAGCCACCTGGGAAGAGGCTTTGGAACTGGCGGCCAACGGACTGAAAACCATCCGCGACGGTGAGGGCAAAGGTACGGGCCGCAAAGCGCTGGCCGGTTTTGGATCTGCCAAGTGCTCCAATGAAGAGGCCTATATCTTCCAGAAGCTGGTGCGCACCGGTTTTGGCTCCAACAATGTGGACCATTGCACCCGGCTGTGCCACGCCTCATCGGTGGCCGCGCTCATGGAAACCATCGGTTCAGGCGCGGTGACCGCCCCGTTCACGGCTGTGCGCGACAGTGATGTGATCATCGTTATTGGCGCCAATCCCACCGGCAACCACCCGGTGGCGGCCACGTACTTCAAGCAGGCGGCCAAGCGAGGCGCCAAGCTGATCCTGATGGACCCCAGGGGCCATGATCTCTCAAAACACGCCACCCACATGCTGCAGTTCAAGCCGGGCGGCGATGTCTCCATGCTCAATGCCATGATGAATGTGATCGTGGAAGAAGAGCTCTACGACACGCAGTACATCCAGGCTCACACGGACGGATTTGAGAAGCTCAAAGCGCACCTGGCCGATTACACCCCGGAGAAGATGTCCAAGATTTGTGGCATCGAGCCTGATGTGTTGCGCGATGTGGCGCGCACCTATGCCCGCGCTGAAGCGGCCATCATCTTCTGGGGCATGGGTGTTTCGCAGCACGTGCACGGCACGGACAATGCGCGCTGTCTGATCTCTCTGGCCCTGATGTGCGGTCAGGTCGGGCGTAAAGGGACCGGCCTTCATCCGCTTCGCGGCCAGAACAATGTGCAAGGGGCATCTGATGCCGGGCTTATCCCAATGGTGTTCCCGGACTATGCCAAGGTGGGCGAAAGCCAGAATCTCAACAAGTTCGAAGAGCTTTGGGAAACCAAGCTTGATCCCGAACCCGGATTGACGGTGGTGGAGATCATGGACGCGGTCCATGAGGGCGACATTACCGGAATGTATGTCTTGGGCGAGAACCCGGCCATGTCGGATCCTGATGCCGGGCATGCCCGCGAAGCCCTGGCCAAGCTCGACCATCTGGTGGTCCAGGACATCTTCCTGACGGAAACCGCTATGTTTGCCGACGTGATCCTGCCGGCCACCGCCTGGCCGGAAAAGGACGGCACGGTCTCCAATACCAACCGGACGGTGCAAATGGGCCGCAAGGCCATCGATGCGCCGGGCGATGCGCGGCCTGACTGGTGGATCACCCAGGAGCTGGCCAATCGCATCGGTCTGGATTGGTCTTATGATGGCCCAGCAGACATTTTTGCCGAGATGAAAGAGGCGATGCCGTCGCTCGACAACATCACCTGGGACCGGCTGATGGTGGAGAGCGCGGTGACCTATCCGTGCCTTGGTCCTGATCAGCCGGGTGAGGACATTGTCTTCGGAGACCGGTTCCCCACAGCGGACGGCACCGGCAAGTTTGTTCCAGCCGAGGTTATTCCCCCCGACGAACAGCCGGATGAGGAGTACCCCTTCGTGCTCACCACCGGACGTCAGCTTGAGCATTGGCACACCGGTTCGATGACCCGCCGGGCCAGCGCTCTGGATGCGATTGAGCCAGCCCCGACGGCTCAGATGAGTCCGGCCGATATGGCAAGGTTCGGCCTTGAAGCCGGAGACTTTGTTCGCGTGGAGACCCGCCGCGGCACCATTGAGCTGGCGGCACGGGCAACGGGCGGCATTCCTGATGGGGTTGTGTTTTTGCCGTTTGCCTATGTGGAAGCGGCTGCCAACCTGCTCACCAATCCGGTGCTGGACCCGTTTGGCAAGATCCCGGAGTTCAAGTTCTGCGCGGCGCGGGTTGAACCTCTAAAGGTGACCGAAGCGGCGGAGTAGGTCTTCCCGCATCCCTCAGACAGCCGGGACGTTCTCGGCGTGCGGTCAGGTTTGCGCCATGGTCCGCTGCTTTTGGAGGGGCTCGCAAACAGGCGCCGTTAACACTCCGAGGGCAATCGTCCGCTTCAGGGCTTGACCTTGCCATGCCAATGGCGTTTCTTGCTGGCCAGAAGCCTGCTGGGGCGCTTGGCGCTTCACGGCGAATGGAGAACCCAACACCGGGTGGGGATTGCATAATTCTCTCTCAAACGAGAGGCAAATAGGGAGTAAGACCTTTGCGTAAATTCAGCAAAATTCTGGCCGGCGCGCTTACGGCAGCACTGATGAGCACCACGGGTGCTCTGGCGGCCGACAAGATCAAAGTTGGCATCATCACGACCCTGGCTAAAGGCCCGGTGGTCTTGGGCCAGGAGCAAATGAACGGCTTCAATCTGGCACTCAAACATCTGGACAACAAGCTTGGCGGCTTGCCGGTTGAGCTGCATGTGGAAGATGACAGCGTGAACCCGGCTGTGGGTAAACAGGCGGCCGACAAGCTGGTGAAGCAGCATGATGTGGATGTGGTCACGGGCGTGATCTGGAGCCACGTGCTGTTGGCCACCCAGAAGACTATTCTGGACGCCGGTAAGTTTTTCATCAGCGCCAATGCGGGCCACTCCAAGATGGCCGGCAAGCTGTGCCACGAGAACTTCTTCAACAACTCCTGGCAGAACGACACCGTGCCCATGGCACTGGGTGAGGTGTTGAACGCTGAAGGCGTGAAGTCGATCTACATTATGGCGCCCAACTATGCAGCCGGTAAGGACATGGCCACGGGCGTGGAGCGCACCTTTAAGGGCGATATCAAAGGCAAGGACTTCACCAAGTGGGGCAAGGACGCACAGCTGGATTTCCAGGCTGAGCTCGCAAAAGCCAAAGCCTCTGGTGCAGAAGCCATGTTTGCCTTCTATCCGGGCAAGGCTGGCGGTGCCTTCATCAAGCAGTTCGGTCAGGCTGGATTGCGCGACAACATGAAACTCTTCACCGTGTTCACCGTGGACGGTATCTCGTTGCCGAAGTTCCAGGCCGCCAACATGGAAGCGGTGATCGGTTCCATCGACACCATGCATTGGAACGTGGATTTCGAGAACGAGCAGAACAAGCGCTTTGTGGCCGATTTCCGGAAAGAGCATAACCGCTATCCGAGCTTCTATGCTGCGCAGGCCTATGACACCATGTTCCTAATCGACAGCGCGGTGAAAGCGGTGGGCGGCAAGATCGATGACAAAGATGCCTTCCGCGCCGCTTTGAAGAAGGCCGACTATGCGTCCGTGCGCGGTGAGTACAAGTATGGCAACAACCACTTCCCCGTTCAAAACTTCGTGCTGCGCGAAGTGGTGAAAGGCGATGATGGTGCGTGGACCCATAAGACCAAGCAAGTGGTTCTGAAGGACTTCGTCGATCCGCACGCCAAAGATTGCAGCATGTAATCTGGCGAACAGTTTGATGGACGGGCGGGACCTTAAAGCTCCCGCCCGTTTGCATTTAGGAGGGCAGTGATGAAGGTTCTGATTGCCGGTGGCGGTATTGGCGGGCTGGCGGCGGCCTTGAGCCTGCATCAAAAGGGCATTGCGTGCGAGGTATTCGAGCGCTCCAGCGAAATCCGCGAGCTGGGTGTGGGGATCAACACATTGCCTCACGCCATCAAAGAACTGGACGATCTGGGTCTGCTTGAGGCGCTCGACCGGGTGGCCATCCGCACCTATGAGCTGATCTATCAGAACAGGGTGGGCCAGGAGATCTGGCGCGACTTGCGGGGCGTTCATGCCGGGCTGGAATATCCGCAGTTTTCCATTCATCGCGGCAAGCTGCAGGGCGTGCTCCATGAAGCTGCCAAGGAACGCATTGGGACCGGGCACATCCATCCGGCGCACGAGCTGACCGGCTTTGAACAGGATGATGACGGGGTCACCGCAACCTTTGCCCTCCGAGACGGCAGCGGCGAGACACGTCAGGTGCGCGGCGATGTGTTGATTGCGGCCGACGGCATTCATTCCGTGGTGCGTTCCGCCTTCTATCCCGATGAGGGTCCGCCGGCCTGGAACGGCATCATGCTCTGGCGAGGAGCGACCGAGTGGCCGCCGTTTCTGACCGGGGAAAGCATGGTGATCTCCGGTGGTATGGATGCCAAACTGGTGCTCTATCCGATCTCGCGGGACACGGCCGACAAGGACAAGGTGCTGATGAACTGGGCCGTGGCTGCCAAACTGGGCGATGCCAATGCAACGCCGCCGCGGCGCGAAGACTGGAGCCGGGAGGGCAAGCTGGAAGAGCTGTTGCCCTTCGTGGAAGATAAGTTCTCCCTGGATGTGCTGGACCCGCTGGCTCTGATCAAGACCACGGGCACATTCTATGAGTATCCCATGTGTGACCGGGACCCGGTGCCGCAATGGTCGTTCGGGCGGGTGACCCTGATGGGCGATGCAGCCCATCCCATGTATCCGGTGGGCTCCAACGGGGCGTCCCAGGCGATTCTGGATGCGCGCTGTTTGGCGGACAAGCTGGCGGAGAACGGGGATGTGGCGGCGGCTCTGAAGGCCTATGAGGGGGAGCGTCTGGAAACAACGGCGGAGATCGTGCGCACCAACCGGCAGGGCGGGCCTGAGCGGGTGATCGACCTTGTAAACTCCCGGGCGCCGGATGGCTTTGAGAACCTGCACGATGTGGCCACGCACGAAGAGCTGGAAGGCGTGGTGAAGGGGTATTCGCAGCTTGCGGGGTTCTCGAGCGAAGCGGTGAATACGAAGAGCTAGCGTTCTCTGGAAGAACGCGGGCCATTGTCGCGCCTACCCCCGTTAAACGCGCCCACCCCCGTTACACGCGCCTACCCCCGTCATCCCCGCGAAAGCGGGGATCCACGCCGAGCTGATCAGAGTGTGCCGCTCTGGGTCCCCGCTTTCGCGGGGAAGACGGTGATTACTTGGAGCTGCCTACCCCTCTTCAGGCGGCGGCAGGAAGTTCACATTGTGCTCGGCCGCCAAGCGCACCACTTCGCCCGGGTCGGGCACATTGTGGATCTTGTGGAACAGATCCCACAGTTTCTGCGTGGGCGAGACCCAGAAGATGCACTCAACGTCATGGTCGGACTTGTTGAAGATGCCGTGGGCAATGCCCCGTGGCAGGCGGATCAGATCGCCATTGGTGGCCGAAGCGTCCGCGCCATCCAGAAAGAGGTCGAACCGGCCGTTCAGCATGTAGATGAACTCATCCTGATCAGGGTGAATATGCGGCGGCACGAAGGTTCCGGGAGGAAAGGTGGCGTGCCAGGAAAAGGAGCTTTCAGTGAGCTGCATGGGCACATAGGTCTGGCCGAGAATGTTCCAGGAAATCCCCTCAATGCCTTCGCCTGATGGGGTTACGCCGGCTGTCATCTCTTGCATGGATTGTTCCTCCCTAAAGGTCTTGGGTTTTCGCTATCTTGGCAAGCGTGGCCCGGGCTGGCAAGCATCTTACTGCAGGGCGGCCCTCAGTTCGTCGGGCAGGGCGATGGCCTTGATGCCGCCGGATATGCTGTCGTCCGCAACAAAACACCCGCGCACCTCAAGGCCGGTGCAGATCTGAACGGTTCCGCGCCGGAACACGTGCTCAACGGTGAAGGTGCGGTTGGTGAGCTTGCCAATGCGGCTTTCCGCCTCCAGCACATCATCGAAGCGCGCAGGCGAGGTGAAATGGGCGCCTGTGTCGATCAGGCCGCACCCGATAATGCCGAAGCGTTCGTTCAGCGTGCGGTGGCTCATGCCCCGAGAGGTTAAAAGCGCATGGCTGCAGGCATCGAACCAGCGGTAGAAGTTGGGATAAAAGACAATGCCCGCCGGGTCACAATCGCCCCAGCCCACCTCAATCTGTCGCACATGTGTGATCGCGGTGCTCAAAGCCTTTTTGCTCCTGTTAGACGACGGCATAAGCGCATATGCCGCAATTCATCTTCAGTGTCGAGGGAGGCTGCGGTGAAGATCGCAATGATCCGCGCTCATAGGCCAAAATCCCGCTGGTTTTCACAAGTGCGTGGAGAGCGCATTTCGGCGGTGCGGGAGCGGTTCTCAGGTGAGAAAAACCATGCTAAACCCCCTGTTCCAATGGAGGGAACAGCCGGGCACCGGGGCGGTGGCTTAGGGGCGTCTGATTGGCATGGATGCATCACTGGTCTTAATCCAGTTTCTGAACGGTATGCAGCTTGGCGTGCTATTGTTTCTGCTCGCCTCGGGCCTGACGCTCACCTTCGGCATCATGGACTTCGTCAATCTGGCCCATGGCAGCCTCTACATGATCGGCGCCTTTTTCTGCGCCTCTTTGACGTTCTGGACCGGATCGTTCGTCTGGGGCCTGTTGCTGGCCATTCCGTGTACAGCTCTGGTCGGGCTTGCGGTGGAACTTGTGGTGATCCGGCACCTTTATGCCCGGGACCATCTGGACCATGTGCTGGCCACGTTCGGCCTCATCTTGTGCTTCGACACGCTGACCCAGCTCGTCTGGGGCCCGGAAGGCATCTCCGTACCACTGCCGTCCTGGCTCGACGGCCAGGTCACCTTGCCGGGGGACATTGTGTTTCCCACATTCCGGCTGGTGATCATCTTAGGGGGGCTGGTTGTGGCCGGCGGGCTCTACTGGCTGGTGAACCACACCCGGCTTGGGATGCTGATCCGCGCTGGTGCCTCCAACCGCACCATGGTCGGCGCGCTCGGGATCGACATTCAAACCCTCTTCACCGCGGTCTTTGCGTTGGGCGCGGTGCTGGCCGGACTGGCGGGCATGCTCATCGCCCCCATCACCGAAGCCTCCATCGGCATGGGCAACGAGATCATCATCACCGCCTTTGTGGTGATCATTGTGGGCGGTATCGGCTCCATGAAAGGGGCGTTCATTGCCGCGCTGATGATCGGGCTGATCGACACCATGGGGCGCTCGTTCCTGGATGATCTGTTCAAGCTGGTCATGTCCACGGAGGCTGCGGAAACCTCTGCGCCTGCGGTTTCGGCCATGCTGATCTATATCCTGATGGCGGTCATTCTGGCCATCCGGCCTCAGGGCCTCTTCCCACCGAAGGTGCGCTGAGATGGCGGAGGTGAGTGCAACGGGCCCGGCCGGCAGGCTGTCCAGGATTTCCGTGACCAATGGCTTCATGCTGGCCTCGCTGGTGGCGCTGGCTGTGGTCCCCGTGATTATCTATGCGGCCGGAAACGCCTTCTGGCTCGACATTGCCACGCGGCTTGTGGTGCTCTCCATAGCTGCGGTGAGCCTCAATCTTATCTTGGGGTTTGGGGGCATGGTGTCGTTCGGCCATGCAGCCTATCTGGGGATTGGCGCCTATTGCGTGGGCATCCCCACCTACCATGCGCTGTTCGGCGAGTTTGAGATGATCGCCAGCAACAATGGGTTCTTCCATATTGCGCTGGCCGTGGCCATCTCGGCTTTGTTCGCGCTGATTGTGGGGGCAATTTGCCTGCGCACAAAGGGGGTCTATTTCATCATGATCACCATGGCCTTCGGGCAGATGGTGTTCTACCTGTTCGTCTCTTTGGAGCAGTATGGCGCCGATGATGGTCTGGTGATCACCAGCCGCTCTGAACTGCCCGGTATCGACACCGGCAATCCGCTGGCCTTTTACTTCCTGTGCTATGGCTCGTTGCTCGCCGTGCTCTATCTGGTGCACCGCATTGTCAATTCGCGCTTTGGCATGGTGATCCAAGGCGCCAAGGGCAACGAAGACCGGATGCGCTCGCTTGGCTACAGCACCTATATCTACCGCCTGGCCGCGTTTGTCATTGCCGGCGCCATTTGCGGCTACGCCGGCGCCTTGCTGGGCAACTTCACCAGTTTCATATCACCTGAAATGATGGACTGGGCGGCCTCCGGCGAGCTGATGTTCATGGTCATCCTGGGCGGGGCCAGTTCGGTGTTCGGGCCCGTGATCGGGGCGGCGATCTTCCTTCTGCTGGAGCAGCTCCTCTCGTCCTTCACCGTGCACTGGCATTTGCCGTTCGGCATCATGCTCATCCTGATCGTGTTGTTCGTGAAGGGCGGCGTGTCGGGTTTGCTTGACCGGTTGGGGCGCTGACATGGCAGGCATCATGCTCGAAACCCAGGATCTGCAGAAGAGCTTCGGCGGCGTCACGGCCACCGATCATGTGTCGCTTCAGGTGGAAGAGGGCGAGTGCCACGCGGTGATCGGGCCAAACGGTGCGGGGAAGACCACCCTGATTGCCCAACTGTCCGGCATGCTGCCCCCCGATGACGGTGCGATCCTGTTTAACGGCAAAGACATTACCCGGCTCACGGCCCAGCGCCGGTCGCATCTTGGTCTGGCGCGCTCGTTTCAGATCACTTCGGTGTTTATGGGGCTCAGTGTGCTCGACAATGTGGCGCTGGCCGTCCAGGCCCATTCCGGCCACTCGTTTCGGTTCTGGCGCCCGGCCCGCCAGGACGCGGCGTTGCGAGGTCCGGCCCTGGAGATGCTGGAGAAGGTCGGCCTGCAAGACCGAGCGAACGGGCTGGCCTCCGAAATGTCCCACGGGGAGCGGCGCCAGTTGGAGATCGCCATGGCCTTGGCGACCGGACCGCAATTGATGTTGCTGGATGAGCCCATGGCGGGTATGGGGCCTGAAGAATCCGGCCGCATGGTGCAAACCCTTAAGGGCTTGGAGGGCATCACCATGTTGCTGGTGGAGCATGACATGGACGCGGTTTTTGCCCTGGCAGACCGGATCTCCGTCATGGTCTATGGCCGCTTGATCGCCACCGGTTCACCGGCAGAGATTCGCGGCAACGAAGAGGTGCGCCAGGCCTATCTCGGGGAGGCCGCCTGATGCTCAAGGTGTCTGCCCTGGAAAGCGCTTATGGGGCCTCGCAGGTGCTGTTCGGCATCGAGCTGCAGGTGAATGCCGGCGAGGTGGTGACCGTGCTGGGCCGCAACGGCATGGGCAAGACCACCACCATCAATTCCATTATGGGCATCGTGACCCCGAAGGCCGGTTCGGTGGTGTTTGACGGCTCTGAGATCGGCGGCGCCAAGGCCTTCAAGATAGCCCAGGCCGGTCTTGGCCTGGTGCCGGAGGGCCGGCAGATCTTTCCCAATCTCTCGGTGCGCGAGAACCTGGTGGCCACCGCCGCCAACCGGCAAGGCGATGCCAGTCCATGGACGTTGGAGCGCATTTACCAGATGTTTCCGGCGCTGAAGAACAGGGCCACCTCCATGGGTAATCTGCTCTCGGGCGGTGAGCAGCAGATGCTGGCCATCGGCCGGGCACTGATGACCAATCCGAAGCTGCTCATTCTGGATGAGGCGACCGAAGGGCTTGCTCCACTGATCCGCGATGAGATCTGGGAGTGTCTGCAACGCATCAAGGATGACGGCCTCTCCATTCTTGTGGTGGACAAGAACATCGCCGATTTAATCCGGCTAGCCGACCGTCACTATGTTATAGAGAAGGGCAAAGTGGTGTGGTCTGGAACGTCGGATGAACTCAAAGCCGATGAAACGCTGCAGGAACGCTATCTCGGCGTATAAGGCGCTCGCGCTTGGTCTTATCGTGCTGCTTGGCGCACTGCTGCCCGTGTCCGCTTCAGCCGACACCGGCGATGATGAACTCAACAAGTTTGTGCGCATCTTGCATGAAGGTAAGGCGCGGTATGGTGTCCTGAGCCTTGGTCAGGTGCGGTTGCTGAACACCTCGTTCTTCGGAGAAGATCCCAAGTACACCGGCGAGGTGGTGCCATTGAAGGACGCCAAGCTGCTGGCGCCGGTGGAGCCGGCCAAGGTGATCGCCGTGGCTCTGAACTACCCCAATCCGCGGGCTTTGAAGGATGGAGAGATTGGTCTGTTCTCCAAGCTGCCCTCGTCGATCATCGCCACCGGCGAAAAGATCGTACCGCCCCCCGGGTCCAAAGCGCTGCACTATGAGGGCGAGATGGTGCTGGTGATCGCAGAGCGGGCCCGCAACATCACGGAAACTGACGTGGCCGACCATATTTTCGGGGTGACCATCGGCAACGATATCTCCGAGCGCTCCATTGGCACCAACCTTCTGAACATTATCCGCGGCAAGGGCTCTGATACCTTCGGGCCGCTTGGGCCCTGGGTGGTGCGTGGGCTCAACTATGATGATCTTGCACTCACGACAAAAGTGAACGGCAAAGTGGTGCAGCAGGCGCGCACGTCCAAGATGCTGAACTCGGTGAGCCGCATGGTGAGCTACATTTCCCGCTACATCACTCTGGAACCGGGAGACGTGATCTACACCGGGACGCCCGGCAAAACCCAGCCCATGAAGCCTGGCGATGTGGTGGAGGTGACCCTGGAAGGGGTGGGGACGCTGCGCAATACGGTGGGAGAGCCGGAGCAGTAAACGCTTGCGCCCAAGCGATACGGCAGTCACTGTGACCTTCACTGCGGGCACAAGGGATACTTCATGTCAGTTGCATCTTCTGGCCTCTCCGGCGGGCAGGCCCGGGGCATTGCCTTTGGGTTGTTGGGCGGTTTGTGCCTCAGTTTTGGCGGGCCCTTGGTGCGGCTTATTGAAGAGGCGGAGGGCTGGCAGATCCTCACATACAGGTCCGGCGCCTTCACCGTCACGTTGCTGCTGTTGATCGTTGCGAAGTACGGCTGGCGCTCCATGGACGCGATCAGGCATGCCTTCTCGTCCATCGGCCTGGCCGTGGCGGTGACCATTGGATCAGGCTTCTGCTTCTATCTTTTCGCTTTGCTCCACACTACTGTGGCCAATGCGGTGTTTGTGATCTCCATGGGTCCGCTGTTCACCGCGGCTATCGCCTGGCCGGTGCTGGGAGAAAAGCTCTCGCTCAGAACCGCTTTGATCCTGCTGGGCGCCCTTGTGGGCGTTGCGATCATGCTCACCGGGGCGGTGTCGGCGGGCCGGCTTTTGGGCAACCTCTTTGCCTTCGGAGCGGTGCTTACCTTTGCCGTCTTCGTCATTCTGTGCCGTTTGGCCCGCGACCGGGACATGCTGGCGGCCACGTGCCTCGGCGGCTTTTTTGCCGCCTGTTTCAGCGTTTTCATGGCACCGTCGCTGATCATTCCGCCCATGGACTATGTTTACGCACTGCTTTTGGGCATCGTTCAGGTGGGGCTCGGCTTTTCCTTCATCACCTGGGCCTCCAGATACATTCCCGCTGCAGAAGTCACCCTGCTGACCTTGGTCGAAACGGTGATGGGACCCATCTGGACGTTCCTCGTTGTGCGCGAGGTTCCAGAGACCAGCACTCTGATCGGCGGGGCCATTGTGCTCATCTGCGTGGTGACCCACGCGGTTCTGGCATTGCGACAAACGAGGCTCAGAGCGTCGGTTTTTGATTGATCGTCCAATTAAAAACCGGGTATGTTCCCAGCTCATCGGGGCTGGGAGATGAGTTGGCATGCCGAAAGTTGGAATGAAACCGTTGCGCCGCAAGCAATTGATCGCGGCCGCGATTTCCTCAATTCACGAATATGGACTGGCCGATGCCACGCTGGCGCGGATCGCGCGCAAGGCAGGCGTATCGACGGGCATCATCCATCACTATTTCGACGATAAGAACGATTTGATCTTTGAAACCATGCGCTCGCTCCTGGAAGATCTGCGTGTGGAGACGGTGCAGCGGCTGCGCGCGGCGAACGATCCGCGCGGGCGCGTCTTGGCGGTTGTGGATGCGAGCTTTGCGCCACAGCAGTTCAGTGTGGAGGTTATGACTGCCTGGCTGTCGCTCTATGGTTCGGCCCTGAACGCACCGGAACTGAGGCGCATCTTCAACATCTACGGCGCGCGCTTGGCGAGCAACCTGCGCCATGGTTTCGCAGCCCTGATGCCGATGGCCGAAGCGCGCCTTGCCGCTGAAGGGGCGGCCGCACTGATTGATGGGCTCTGGCTGCAGTTCGCCTTGAAGGGCGATCTGCCTGATCCCGATCATGCCCACCGGCTGCTGAGCTCCTATGTGGATCTGCAAATTGCCTACCACGGAGCGCGGCAATGAGCGGGTCGTTCGATTATGTGATCGTGGGCTCAGGGTCCGCCGGCTCGGTGCTGGCGAACCGGCTGAGCGAAGACGGTCAGCACTCCGTTCTCGTGCTGGAATATGGCGGAACGGACATTGGCCCGTTCATTCAGATGCCGTCGGCTCTGTCCTATCCGATGAACATGAGCACCTACGATTGGGGCTACCGCACCAAACCGGAGCCCCATATGGGTGGGCGCGAGATGGCCGTGCCGCGCGGCAAGGTGATGGGGGGATCATCCTCCATCAACGGCATGGTCTATGTGCGCGGCCACGCCAAGGACTTCGACACCTGGGAAGAGATGGGTGCGGATGGTTGGGGCTTCCGCCATGTGCTGCCCTATTTCAAACGCCTTGAAACCTCCCATGGCGGGGAAGAGGGCTGGCGCGGTTCGGATGGCCCCTTGCATGTGACGCGCGGCAAGCTGGAGAACCCGCTTTACACCGCGTTCGTGGAGGCGGGCCGCCAAGCCGGTTACCCCATCACCGATGACTATAACGGCGCCCAGCAAGAGGGCTTCGGCCCCATGGAGATGACCATTTGGGGCGGGCGGCGCTGGTCGGCGGCCAATGCCTTCCTGCGGCCTGCCATGGCGCGCAGCAATCTGGAACTGATCACCCGGGCGCGGGCCAAACGGGTCGTGTTTGAAGGCAAGCGGGCCGTGGGCGTGGAGTATGAGCGCGGCGGCGAAACATTGGTTGCCAAGGCGAAGCGCGAAGTGATCCTGGCCGCCAGCGCCATAAACTCACCGGCGTTACTGCAGCAGTCCGGCATTGGCAATGGCGAGGTCCTGAATGCTGCCGGCATCAAAACGCTCCACCATCTTCCCGGTGTGGGCGAGAACCTGATGGACCATTTGGAGGTCTATCTCCAGGTGGAATGTACCGAGCCGGTGTCCTTGAACGGCAGCCTGGGGCTGGTCTCCAAAGGACTGATCGGCCTGCAATGGCTGCTTTTCAAATCAGGGCTGGGGGCGACAAATCACTTTGAAACCTGCGCGTTTATCCGCTCGCGGGCCGGGGTTGAGTATCCCGATATCCAATATCACTTCCTGCCGGCAGCCATCCGCTACGATGGCAAAGAGGCCTCTGATGGCCATGGGTTCCAGGCCCATGTGGGACCCCAGCGCATGCGCTCGCGCGGCCATGTGCGTGTCACTTCGCCTGACCCGTTGGAGGCCCCTGAGATCTTCTTCAACTACCTGGCCGATCCGCAAGACATGGAAGACTTCATCCACTGTGTGCGGCTCACGAGGGAGATCTTCTCACAACCGGCCATGGCGAAGTACAAGGGCCGCGAGATCCAGCCCGGGGACGATGTGCAGTCGGACGAGGCCATAGAGGCCTTTATCCGCGAGCATGCCGAAAGCGCGTATCACCCGTCGGGCACCTGCAAAATGGGCTCTCAGGACGATCCCATGGCGGTGGTGGACCCGGAATGCCGGGTGATCGGTGTGGACGGGCTTCGGGTGGCGGACAGCTCCATCTTTCCGCTCATTCCCAATGGCAACCTCAACGCGCCGTCCCTGATGACCGGAGAGAAGGCGGCGGACCATATTCTTGGCAAGACCCCGCTCGCGCCGTCCAACCAGACACCCTGGATCCACCCGGACTGGCAGACCGCACAGAGGTAGCCTAGGTGGACTTTCGGGCAATGACGCGCACGCGCACATGGTCGATGTGCCATTGTCCGGCGCCATCACACAGGACCGGTTCGAGGAGTTCCAAGACCCGGGTGCGCACCGTGTCATTCGTTGCCTGATCAAACTGCGTGAAGAACGGCTGAAAGATGCTGCCGATCCAGTTCCACAGATCCGACGGCAAGGCGGTATAGCGCGGCGAGGTGTCTGAGCGCTCAATCACAAAGCTGTTGGACTTCAGGAGGTCTGTGAACTCCGTTTCCGTGGGCGCATAGAACGGGAAAGCCAGGTTCGGATCGCCTCCCAATTCATCACCGACCGCCCGCATGGCGACCAGCACGGCCGCCAGATTGCCAAGCCCGGCCACATCGACCACAAAGCGCCCGCCCGGTTTCAGGGCGCGATGGATGGACTGCAGCGCTGGGTCAGGTTGCTTGATCCACTGCAGCACCGAGTTTGAGAACACCGCATCGAACCGCTCGTCAAATCCGAGCGCCGTTCCGTCGACATGCTCTGCCGTCAGGCCGCGGGCTCTGGTGCCCTCGACCATGCGGGGATCGAGATCCACCCCCAACACGTCTGCGCCTTGGTTGGCAATCTCCTGCGTGAGGAAGCCATCACCGCACCCGAAGTCTAGGATCGTCTCGCCCGGCCGGGCGGCAAGCCACTCCAAAAGCTCCAACCCGTAACGGGAAATGAAACGGCCATGGGCATCGTAGTGGCTGGGGTCCCAGGTGGGTGCGGCGGCATCTATCGGCATGGTGGTGTGTTTATCCTCGCAGACTTCTCAAACGCTGTTATAGCGGGTACCAGTGAAGGCTGAAGCTGAAATATCGTTATAGGGAGAACGCCGGTGCGTGCGTGGCAAATTGTGTCTGAGGGGGGAGTGGACGCTCTTGAACTTGCTGAGCGGGATGTGGGCGCGCCGGGCCCTGGCCAGGTGAAGGTGCGGATGCACGCCTCGGCCATCAACTATCGCGACCTCGCCACCATCAAAGACCCGGTTCCGCGGGGGATCAGGTTTCCCACCGTGCCGAACTCAGATGGGGCCGGCGAGATCTTGGAGGTGGGTGCTGGCGTGAGCGGCTTTCAGGTGGGGGACAGGGTGGCCGGCTGCTTCTTTCAGGAATGGGAGGACGGTCCGTGCAGTCCGCAGATCATGGCCAGCGCCCTAGGCGGCGCGCGCGATGGGGTTTTGGCTGAAGAGGTGATCCTGCAAGCCGGCGGAGTGATCCCGGTCCCTGCGCACATGAGTTTTGAAGAAGCCGCGACCTTGCCGTGTGCGGCGCTCACCGCCTGGAACGCCGTTGTGGAAACCGGTGCCACGAAAGCCGGCGACACGGTGTTGCTGCTGGGAACGGGCGGGGTTTCGATCTACGCCTTGCAGTTCCTCAACCTCCTGGGCGCGCGCGTGATCATTACGTCTTCAAACGATGAGAAGCTGGAGCGGGCCAAGCAGATGGGGGCTTGGGAGACCGTGAACTACCGGCAGACACCAGACTGGGACCAGGAGGTTCTGAAGCTCACGGACGGGCGCGGGGTAGATCTGACGGTGGAGGTCGGCGGGCCGGGAACCTTGCAGAAATCCATCGAGGCGACACGCGTGGCCGGCACCATCGGGCTGATCGGTATCCTGGTGGGCGAACAGATCGATCCGCTGGCAATTATGCGCAAATCTCTGAAAGTCCAAGGCATTTATGTGGGCTCGCGGCGCATGTTTGCCGACATGAACCGGGCCATGGAGACCCATGGCCTCAGACCTGTGATCCACGAGGCGTTTGCGTTTGAGGACGCAAGATCCGCCTATCATGCCATGGAAGCAGCGGGGCATTTCGGCAAGCTGGTGGTGCGCTGTTGACCCGCCGCGTGCACCGGGATGCAAGCGAACCAGGTAAGTCAACCCTCAAGGCCAAATAGCGCTGATTTCGTAATACATCCAGGGGTTTACGCGAAATTGGGTTCGTTTCGCAGAGCCGGACTATCTGTATGACTTACGTGGCAGTCGGCATCAACGATCCAATGGCTTGCCCATATAGTGTGTACAGACTATCCCGTGATCGCTCAGCCGCAGTCTTAGGGCATTAGCTCAACGCGCTATTTTAGCGGTCTAATGGACACACTACACCTCGCACTAAAGCAAGCTTCCAACTTTGAGCCATCGCCGAGCTGAAAGATGATCCGCGAATGATATTTAGTGTTTCGATCTGGCTTCCATGAAGGCTGACAGATGAATTCGTCAGCCGAGAGCAATTTGGGGAGCTTGCTGCCGTAGTACCAATGCTCTTTGATCACATTCCAGCATCGATGTTCCTCTGCCAGAGCACGGGTTGTCATCAAGCATGTCGTGCACAGTAATGCCACGAACCATAGTCTCATCGCTTCTGGAGCGGTCCAACGCGCTTTTTAAGCTTATTTATGTACCAATATCCGCGCTGCATGCATCTCGAGAAGCCACCACCACAGCCATAGTTCTGACAACGCTTTAAACGTGCCCCGGTATACCCATACGCACCTGCGCATCGGGCTTTGCATTTCGCGTGCTCTTGTGAGCAGGTTTTTGACTTGGAATGTGCACTCGGCAAAGATGTGCCCATCACCAGCCCAATAGAAAGGAAAAGGTAGATAAGCTTCATTGAATGTACTCGTGTCATCGTTTCTGGAGATTTCGGCTGTCTTGCTGGGTCCGCCAACGATACGTGCCGGTCTGGAGACAACTCGTCATCCGTGAGCTGCAAGTGTTCCGACATCTCTTGGTCGGACGGTTCTTCGCGCACCAGTTGGCGCAATGATTGTCAGCCTGAGTGCAGGTCTTGAACGCGGGGGCTTTCGGTAACGCTATTGCCGGTGGATTTGCAAATAACAAGGCAAACAGAATTAAGGCGAGTGTTTTCATTTAATTCAGCCCTTACATTTACCATTCATCGGCCTTTCGTCGCCAGAAGTATGAATTATTAAAAATTTTTGGTGCATGAATGGCGCTAATTCATGAGATTTACTCTCAAAATAACAATCTACAATAGTATTTTACACGATTTCACGCCGTTATACTAGTGGTGATTGCTTGCTCGGCAGCGTTGTTTTTACCGCGCGAAAACCCAATCTTAGCAAGCACGGCGTTCAAGCTGTCAGTCGTCCACCCTCAGCGGTTCACGATTGCCCTGGCAGAGAATTGGGCCAGCTCTCCGCGCCAGATCTGGCGGCTGAAGCAGAAGGCGTGTCCGGCCTCATCGCGCACAAGCTGCTCGGCTTCAATGCCGGCCTGATTGGGAGAAAGTCCCAACAACTCAGCTTCCTCGGCACTGAGTGGACGCATGCGGATCACGATATCAGCATCATGACCAAAGGGACTGAACCGCTGCTCGGCCAACGGCTTGGACGCGGCATCGTGCGCCTTCAGCAGCTCATCGCTGCGCCTGGCGATGACATATTCCGTCTCCAGAAATGTGGCATGACCGCCATTGAGGAACAGCCGGGTGACTTCCGACAGTGGCTCACCTTCGGGCACAGATAAGATGCCCGCCAAGGCGGCATCGGCCGGGCGCTCGCTGGCGGCAATCACCTCAACCTCCAAGTCCACGCCGTTCTCCTCAGCGTCGGTGAGGAAGTTGGCCATGCTGCTCACCGGGTAGTTGAGCCGGGGCGGCGAGACGAACCGGCCCTTGCGTTCGGCGCTGTAGGCGAGCCCCTCAGCCTCAACCGCCTCCAGAGCGCGCCGCGCCGTCATGCGGCTCACGCCGTGCTGGTCCGCCACCGCGCGCTCTGAGGGCAGGGCCGTATGCTCCGGCAGCCGGCCGCCGATGATCTCGTTCCTGAGATGATCAACGATCTGCCGGAAGCGGGGGGCGGAGGCCCCATGAATTTTGTCTTCGCGCAACATAGTCTCTGGTCTATACCAGAAAAATCTGGTATAGACCAGATGTTCTTAAGCTGGAGACAGAGCCATGACCACACTCACCCAAGAGCAGATTGATCAGTTTTGGCGCGACGGGGTTTTGACCGTTGAAGATGCGGTGAGTGCGCAAGAGCTGAACGCCTTGCGTGGCGTGTTCGCAAACTGGGTGGAAGACAGCCGTGGCCACGAAGACGATTATGGCGAGACGCTGGACGGGCGGGCGCGGTTTGATCTGGAGCCTGGCCACAGCGCGGAAAGCCCCGCCCTGCGCCGGGTGCAGTCGCCGGAAGAGATCTCAGACGTCTACGCCGACGTGATGCGCAATGCCCGCACGGTGGATTTCGTGGTGGACCTTATCGGGCCGGCCATCAAGTTCCACCATGGCAAGGTCAATTCAAAACTGCCGGGGGCCGCCACGAAGGTGAAGTTTCATCAGGACTTTCCCTTCCAGCCCATGACCAATGACGATCTGATCACCGCGCTCCTCTTCGTGGACGATGTGACGTTGGAAAACGGTCCGCTGGAGGTGGTGCCGGGATCTCACAAGGGGCCGCTCTACACTCATTGGCACGGTGGGAAATTCACCGGCACCGTGGCTGATGAGGTGGTTGAGGCGCATCAAGACAAGATCGTCAAATGCACCGGCAAGGCGGGGTCCGTCTGCCTCATGCATTCAAGCTTGCTGCACGGCTCTGCGCCTAATCTGTCGGACAAGCCGCGCACGCTCTACATCGCAACCTACTACGCTGAGGATGCCATTGAGCTCAGCGAGAACCATCTGCCGAGCACCCTGACCCACGAGCTGATCCGCGGCGAACCCTCAGGCCGGGTGCGCTGTAGCGCGTTCGACATGCTGTTGCCGGAGAAGCCGGATGACACTTCGTTCTTTGCACAGCAGGCGGCTGGCGAGGGGTAAGCGTGCGGTGCTAGATAGCAGATAGGACACCGTCGATAACTCGATACCAAAAGCGCCAACCGAGGGCCGCGCCAAGGAGGCCCGCCACCCCACTAAAAGTCATCACCAGCGTTTGCGAGAGCGCGAAGAAATCTGCCAAAGCAAAGGCTATAAAACCAAAAAGACCGCCCATGAGCAGCACAGAAACCGCTCTTAAGAGCTCAAGCAGAAAGCGTCGCCACCCCGAGTATTGACGCAGAAACTCCAAATCTTCTCTTTTCGACATACATAGTACGTGTGAGCGAGACCGGCTGGCTTCAAGTGGGAGGCAGGACATGTGCTGTCTAGGGTTAACGCAGAGGGCAGTGCCGGGCTCAGGGCGCCCTCAGATCTCACTCGGGCAGATACTTGTCTGACCAGCTTGTGCCCGCATGGCCTTCGCCGATCAACGCGTCAATCTCGTTCGGCCCATAGCCCAGCTGCGTCAAAACCTCGACAGTGTCGGCACCATACTTGGGCGCAGGGCCTGGGATTGTGATGGTGGCGTTGGCCGGACGGACCGCATTGGGCGCCACCAGATCCACCCAGCGTCCCATGGGATGCTGCGTGTGGCGCACGGTACGGAAGGTGGCCTTGGCGATATCGATGTGCGCGTCGCTCTCCAGCTGAAGCGCGTCATCGCGTGTGGCATGGAGAGAGCCTAAGGCAATCACCGTGGTTGATCCGCTGGGGAGTGCGCCGGCCCAGTGCGCAAACGGCTTTTGAGCGAACCGCTCGCTGAGGGCCAAGACCAGGCCCTCCTCATCAAGATCACCAAGCCCGGAGAACTCCGGAACGCGCTCCAACACTGCCCGGCCTTCGTCCTGTGCGGCCAGGAACAGCCAGTGGTCGCTGGCCCGGTAACAGGCGTAGAACGGTCCCCAGCCTTTCACATCCCGCCCCGAAGGCTCATCAAAGGGTGCGCGGCCGGGATAGTCATACATGAACTGGGCCTGGATCAGGTTGCCGGCGGCCGCAAGGGAGGCGCGGGCCACATCAGTCCGGCCCCTGTGCTGGCGCTGGAGCAGCGCTGCCCCAAGGGAGACACAAGCGCAGAAGCCGGTCAGCACATCAATGGTGCCGAAATGGGCGTGTTCCTCGGGCGTTTCCGCGCCGCCGCCGAACCGTACCATGACACCCGTCGCCGCCTGGGCAAGATCATCGTAGCCCAGATGGTCGGACTTTGGTCCCCGCGCCGGGCCGCCAAAGGCATCGAGCTGAACCAGGATAGCCTCAGGGTTCAGAGCCTCGAGCCGCTCGGCGCCAAGGCCCAGCCGGCTGCGCTGGGCGTCAGTGCCGTTCATGGTGATCACATCCGCCTTGGAGATGAGCCGGGCCAACACCTCCTGGCCTTGATCGGTGCTGAGGTTCAAGAGCACGCTTTCTTTACCCCGCTGGGCGTGCAGGCCGAAGATCACCGCATTCCAGGGATCAACGGAAGGCTCCACAGGCTGCACATGGGTGATGTCGGCGCCGAAGCGGGCGAGGGTGGAGCCGATGGTGGGGCCGGCAATCACATTGGTGAGATCCAGTACCTTCAGCCCGTCGAGCCAGCCGCCGGTGCCGTTTGCGCCGGCTGCCTTTTCCGGGGCGCTCAGCCACGTGGTCAGGTCGGCAGGCCGGCAGGCGTGTTTGTCCAAAGCCGCCCCGTCTCCTTCCAACCAGGCCACATTGCCCATCTGATGCATCTGTCCGAAGCCGGGCATGTCGGTCCTGAGAATGAGACCGGAGGCCAGAGCGTGCGTGTCATTCAGCCAGTCTTGCGTGGACCGTTGGGCGGTGGCCGGGGCCTTGGCCGTGCCGAACAGCTCTTCCCATTCGGTCGAAGGGCGTTTCAGAAAGGCCTCCTTCATAGCTGAGGAAATCCGCTCCCGGTCTGATGGTCCGACCGGATAGTTTCTAAGGCTCCATTCCGCCGGCCAGTCTGCTGTGTCCAGGTAGCCGGAGAAGTCCGCAAGCTCTTCGGCCAGATGACCAAGGCCCAGAACCTCCAGCACCCGGTCCGGGTGACCGGCGACCGAGCCTGCCACCACATAGAACCCCCGGCCGTCGGCGCACGTGTAGGTGCGGTAGAACGGATCCAGGAACTCCGACAGCTCCTCGAACGTTAAATTCATAGGCAGCTTTTGAGCGGCGCGGCGCTCCAGCTCCACCTCCCGCGGCGACTTATAGCGGTCCGGATAATCTTCCAATTGCTCGCAGTTGTAGACCAAGCCCTCAAGCAGAGCCGCGGCGAGAGGCACCTCAATGTGGTCGCCGCCCAGACGGTCTCTGGCCGCCAGAGCAAACAGCACGGACATGGCTCCGAAAGTGGCGCCATAGGCTGAGGCCAGGGTGAGGGGCGTGAACGATGGATTGATCCCCATCAGCCGCCGGTTAAGCCCCATATCGGTGAACTGGCCGGTGCGCGCGGCGATCACCGCTTCCCAGGCCGGTTGCGCGGCAAGGTCCGGGTCGCTTGAGGCAAATCCCGGCAAGGACAGGTAGATAAGAGCAGGATTGAGCGCACGCAAAGCCTCCGCCCCCAGCCCCAAGCGATCCATCACGCCGGGACGGAAGTTCTCGATCAGAATGTCGGCGCGCTTGGCGAGGTCCATGGCCGTTTGCCGCTGGGCC
>JANQOW010000147.1 GCA_028285595.1 Hyphomicrobiales bacterium | reverse complement strand
ACCCTTGCCGCCACTGGAAGCGTAAATGGCGCCGCACGGGCCGCCACTACTTCCTGCGCCGCTACCGCCGGTGCATGCGCTACCACTACTAAGAGTGGCGCATAAGGCCTAGAGTTTGAAAACCCCCGGAGACACCTCTCCGGGGGTTTTTTGCATCCACCGTCATCCCGGAATTTTGCGCCAGCAAAATATCCGGGACCCAGGGGCAGCAGAGCTCAGATGTCGCCGCCCTGGGTCCCCGCGTTCGCGGGGATGACGAAGGGAAAGAGCGGGGATGACGGATCTAAGCCACTACCTCTTCTGCGGGGCCAAAGCTGCGGCCGTTTTGGCGGCGCGGACCAGGTTTATGAACTCTGCCCGGTGGCCATACTCATCCACGCCCTTGGCATCCAGCGCCAACTTGATGACGTCGTCATAGCTGAAGGTGCCCGTGTACCGACCGCCCTTGAGGATTTGGCCAAACGCGGCCACCGCCGCCGCAAAGCGCGCATCGTGAGGGGCTGAAGTGCTGTCGCTCGCCTCATCTGCCGCCGTCACCGGCGTGGTGATCAGCGTGCTCTTGGCGCCCTGAGGCTGCTTGTAGCGGATCTTCACGAAGGCATATTCATCCGCGCCTAATCCCGATGCGTCCGGCGCGGCGGTTTTCTGCTGATAGCGCAGGCTGTCCACAAGGCGGGTCTTGGCGCCGGTTGGGGTGATCTCATAAAGCGCGGTGACGGTATGGCCCGCCCCGATATCGCCGGCATCCACCTTGTCATTGTTGAAGTCTTCGCGCTTCAGAATGCGGGTCTCATAGCCGATCAGGCGGTACTCAGCGACCTTGGCCGGGTTGAACTCCACCTGCAGCTTCACATCCTTTGCAATGGTGAAGAGGGTGGACCCGGCCTCCTTCACCAGCACCTTGCGCGCTTCGTTCAGGCTGTCGATATAGGCCGCATTGCCGTTGCCGTTCTGGGCCAATGTCTGCATCAGAGCATCATTATAGTTGCCCATGCCAAAACCCAGAACCGAGAGGCTGACGCCGCTCTTGCGCTTGCGCTCCACGAAGCTCTTGAGCTCGTCCGGGTTGGTAATGCCGACGTTAAAGTCGCCATCGGTGGCCAGGATCACCCGGTTGACGCCGTCTTTCACGGCGTTCTGTTCAGCCAGCGCATAGGCCTGGCGGATGCCCTCCGCACCTGCCGTGGACCCGCCCGCATGCAGCCGGTCGAGCGCGTTTAAGATTTTTCCCCTTTCGCTCACTTTCGTGGGCTCAAGCACCGTTCCGGCGCTGCCCGCATAGGTGACGATGGAAACCGTGTCATCGGCCTGCAGGGAACTCAGCAGCAGCTTAAAGGAGCTGCGCAACAAAGGCAGCTTGTTGGGCGCGCGCATGGAGCCGGATGTGTCCAACAGGAACACCAGATTGGTGCGCGGGCGCTCGGTTTTGGGCAGCTCATAGCCCTTGATCCCGATGCGCAGAAGCTTGGTGTTCGTGTTCCACGGCGTGGGCAGCACGGCCACATTGGCCTTGAACGGCTGAGCACGGGTCGCCGGCACCTCATAGGCATAGTCGAAATAGTTGATCATCTCTTCCACGCGCACCGCGTTCTTCTGGGGCAGAACCCCGCGGTTCAGCGAGGCCCGCAGGAAGGCGTAGGAGGCAGTGTCCACGTCGACTGAGAAGGTGGAGACCGGATCTTCCGCCGTGACCTTCACGGGATTGTCTTCCGCCGCGGAGAACTTGTCGCGGCCTTGATCCTCATATTGGGGCGCCGGCAGCGCATCGGCCGTCCGCTGCGGAACGCCAGCGGCCTGTGGGAAGAATTTGGCCCGCACCCGGCTGCCGTCACGCTGCGCGCGCTTTTGTGCCGGAGCCGCTAGCCGGCCAACCGTCTTGGCCGTCTCGCGCTCTGTGAGTTGCGCCACGCTCTGCTGGGCCGGCGCAGGCGCAGCTTGGTCCAGCTCGGCTTTGGGCGTGGTAATGGTGTTAAGCACCGAGGGGCCTGGTTGATCTTGCAGCACCTCCTGGGGCCCGTTTACGAAACCGTGCTTCGTCACACCAACCCCATCCAGAAGGTCCGGGATTATACCGGTGTTCACCATCACGAGGGCCAAGGCGGCGAGGCTCGCGCTGCCGGTGAGGAAGTAGCCAAGTCTTTCGGTTTTTGCAGTCATGGATTGTCTCCGTCTGAGGGCGTCTAGCAATGTGTTGCCTTTAGCCTTCAGACGTGCACCGGCCGACTTTCCTTGGACGCGAGACGCATTTTCTTCGTCAAACCGGTCCATGGCCGCAGAAATGGCGGCATTGCGGGCCTCCTCGCGAGGCAGAATGGGGCCCTCGTCTCGGAACGCTTGTGCGAGTTTGTCCAGTTCGTTGCTCATCTATCCTGCTTCCACCAGGCTTCTCAGACTGTTTCTGATCTCATGCATGCGCCAGGAGACCGTTGATTCCTTTATCTCCAGAACCTCAGCAGCTTCTGCATGGCTGAGGCCTTCGGCCAGCACCAGAAGGGCTGTGGCCCGCAAATCTTCGTTCATGGCGCCAAGCGCCTCATACACCCAGGCCATCTGGGCCGCCGTATCGGCCTCGCCCTCGCGCTCAAGGGCGCTCACTTCCGCAAAGGTCTCATGGGCCTTGGCCGCGCTCAGGCCGCGCCTGGCGTAATCGGTGGCCGCGTTAAGCACCACCCGGTAGAGCCAGGTGGTGAAGCGGGCAGAGCCCTGAAACGAGCGCAACTTGGCTGGCAGGGCCAGGCAAATGTCCTGGGTGATGTCTTCCGCATCGGCGTGGCGGCCGCAATAGCGATAGGCGAGCCGATACATCCGGTCGTAGTGCCGCTCCAGCAGCACCCGGAAGGCATCTCTGTCGCCACCTGCGGCCCGTTCGGCCAGGGCATTATCGCTCGTTGCCATGCGCATGTCTGAGAGTAAGACGCATCAGATCGGCCATTCCTTGGGCGGGAGCCCAAAAAATTTCGATCTTTTTTTCAATAGCCCAGTTTTCTGCGATTCTGGCAGATCCGGCCCCTTGGCCCTTACCAGCCGGTAAACCCCGGCAGCCACAGTTTAGCGGTTCGGTTTGCGGCATTTCAATCTGTCCACATTACCGTGCAGCCAAATCAATAAGACCCTGCCAAGTGCGAAAACGGTGGGGACTGGCAACACGAACTGGGGAAGGTCTATGGCCAGAATCAACGGCAACAACCGTTCAAACACCTTGAACGGAATACTCAACAATGACCTCATCTATGGCCTTGGCGGCAATGACAGCCTGTTCGGCTGGGCCGGCAACGATGTGCTGGAGGGCGGTAGCGGATCCGATTACTTGGAGGGCGGCGAAGGCAACGACGCGCTGATCGGAGGTTACGGCTGGGACACTTACGATTACACCAAGGGCGACGGCGCCGACACGATCGATGACGACGGCAGCTACTATAGGGATTGGGACCGGCTGAACATTCACGGCTATGACGCCGACGAGGTGTTTCTGCAGCGGGCCGCTCCCGGCAGCACCACCATTGTCATCACCTTTGGCGGCGAGAACGCAGGCGACAGCATCACCCTGGTGGACATGCTGGGCAGCAGCGGCTCGGAGATCGAACAGGTGCGGCTGGATGACGGCACGAACATCTATTACTGGAACATCTACTCCCTCGCCAACAACACGCCGCCCGTGGCGCTTGACGATGACGGCGGCACCCAGTTTCAGGATACCGACATCGTGCTTCAGGCCGCCGATCTTTTGGCCAATGACAGCGATGCGGATCTGGATAACCTGACGGTGCATTCGGTGTTCGGCGCCACCAACGGCACGGTTAGCATGGATGCCGGCGGAACCATCACCTTCATACCGGATGAGGGCTATGTGGGCGCGGCATCGTTCCAGTACACCGTCACCGATGGCACGGCCGCAACCAACGCTACGGTGTCCCTGGAGTTTGAGCTGGGTTTCTCTGACTTTATCGGCAACTGGTGGGCGGAGGTGATCGATCTCAGTGAGTCCAACCTGCCTTGCTACATCGACTGCCACTACGGCAACGACGTGGCCACAGGCTCTGACCTGCGCGATTTGATCCTGGGCAATCTGGGCGACGACACGCTCCATGGCGGTGGCGGCAATGATGATTTCCTGGTGGATCTGGGCCACGGGTTCGACCGCTTCTTCGGCGATGCGGGCTACGACAAGGTCGTGGCCGTGGCTGACAATGTTAAGATCGGCCTCATCGGCGATTTTGCCGGCACCGTGGAAGAGTTTAGCTGTGCCGGTTTTGCCAATGTGAGCATTCTGGGCACCTGGCAATGGCAAACGCTTGATTTCTCGAACGTGATCCTGACCGACATTGCCGCCATCGATGCGGCCCTGGGCAACGACACCGTGCTCGGTTCGGTGGGCGATGATGTGATCATCGGCAACATGGGGGACGATACGCTGTTCGGGAACGCCGGCGACGACGACTTCCTGGTTGGTCTGAACCATGGCTTTGACACATTCGATGGCGGGGCCGGCTTCGACCAGATCCTGGCCAGCGCGGACGGCGTCCGGATCGGTCTGTTTGGTGACTTTGACAACGAGGTTGAGGAGATCTCCGCAAACGGCTTCACAGAGGTTTCCATTCGCGGCAATTGGACAGCACAGACTTATGATTTCTCGAACATGCTGCTCACCGGCATTCGCGAAATCGACATGGACGGCGGGCACGATGTGGCCGTCGGTTCGGCCGGTGATGATGTGATCATCGGTGGCACGGGCAACGATGTGCTCTCCGGCCTGGCGGGCGCCGATACGTTCGTGTTCCGTGACGGTGACGGGCAGGATGTGATCACTGATTTTGGGGCCGGCGATGATGTGGTGCGCCTGGATCAGGTAGCCGGTTTTGAAGAGTTTGCCGATGTTCAAGGGGCCCTTTCGCAGGTTGGCGCAGATGCGCTTCTGGATCTTGGCGGCGGACAGACCGTGCTGTTTGAGAACACGTTGGCGAACGCGCTGACAAGCGATCAGTTTGAATTTGTGTAGCCCTTTCGCATCCCTGCGAAAGCAGGGACCTTCTCAGCCAAGGGAACAGTGTGAGCTATGGTCCCCTGCTTTCGCAGGGGAGCGCTGCAGCGGAGTTAACGCTCCCTAAACGCAGCACCACAGTTTCTAGGGGCTGCATTTGCCGCCCTTAAATCTCTCTTCGATAACGTATCCCTCAAGATTGCCTGATCCGCAGTGCGACGTGGCGGCCAGGCATAAGAACACTGGGTAAGAAAAAATGGCGAAGATAAACGGGGATCAGAACCCCAACGTTCTGGTTGGCACGGCGAAACGTGACACCATCAAAGGTCTTGGTGGTGACGACAGCCTGTTTGGCAATGGCGGCAACGATATCCTGGAAGGTGGCCTTGGCGCAGACCATCTGGATGGCGGAGACGGGATTGACCGGGCCGACTATCGCAAATCCAAAGCAGGGGTCACGGTTAATCTTGGCCTGAATCTCGGGTTGGGCGGTGAAGCTCAAGGCGACACTTTCTTCAGCATTGAGAATGTGTTTGGCACCCGATATGCCGATACGCTCACCGGCGATGGCGGCAAGAACGTGTTGGCCGGCCGCAATGGCGATGACACGCTCAACGGCGAAGGCGGAGAAGACCGGCTGTTGGGGGGCAATGGCAAAGACATCCTGAACGGCGGCGATGACAATGACCGCTTGGACGGTGGACGCGGCGCAGACCATCTGGACGGCGGCAGCGGAACCAGCGACCGCGCCGAGTATGCACGCTCCAAATCCGGCGTGACCGTCAACCTCACCACCGGCACAGGCAAAGGTGGAGACGCTGAGGGCGACACCCTGGTGAACGTTGAGAACGTTCTGGGCTCAAAGCACAATGACATGCTCACCGGAGACGATGGCGCAAACACGCTGCTCGGCGGCAACGGTGATGATGAGCTGAACGGGGAAGACGGCGACGACATTCTGGAGGGCGGCAAAGGCGCCGACAAGAAGAACGGCGGCGAAGGCTCCGATACGGCCAGTTATGCGCGCTCCAAACAGGGCGTTCAGGTTGATCTGGCTGCCGGCACCGCCTCAGGCGGCGATGCGGAAGGCGACACGTTTGAGAGCATCGAGAACCTTACCGGCTCGCGCAAGAGCGACACCCTTTCAGGGGACGATGACGCCAACACCCTGTCCGGCGGCCGTGGCCACGACACATTGGAAGGTCGCGCCGGAGATGATGACCTGAACGGCGGACACGGACGCGACATCCTGAATGGCGGCGAAGGCGATGACACCTTGAGCGGCGGCCGTGCTTCCGACACCTACATTTATGCAAAGGGCGACGGTGCCGACACGATCGTGGACGGCGGACATAAAAACAAGGATGTCCTCAAGATTTCCGGATATGCGGCGACCGAAACTTTTGTGCAGCGCTTGGAGGGCACCGAGGATCTTCTGATCTCTTTTGGCGGTCAAAACAGCGGCGACAGCATCATCGTCAAGAACACGCTTGGCGGAAGCACGGCCGACACGGTGGAGCGGTTCACCTTCGAAGACGGCACCAATTGGACCATCGCCCAGGTGATCACGAAAGTGGACAATGAGGTTCCGGTGGCCGTTGACGATCTCGGCTCCACCATCTTGCCGGACCAGTCCGTGGTGATCCCGGTGGCCAATATGCTCTCCAATGACAGTGATCCGGACGGCGATGAGCTCGAGTTGGTCTCGGTTTATAATGCCCAAGGCGGCAAGGTTGAGATCACCGAAGACGGAGACGTGGTCTTCACGCCGGATGCCGGCTTCTCCGGCACGGCTTCTTTCCTCTACACGGTGACCGACGGGACGGCCTCTGCGGAAGCGGAGTGCGTGTTCGATGTGGAGGTCCAGTTCTCCGAGTTCATCGGCAACTGGTGGGCAGAGACCATCGACCTCTCAGGCTCCGCCCTGCCCTGCTACATCGATTGCGGCTTGGGTAACGACATCGCCACAGGCTCAGATCTCAGAGATCAGATCCTCGGCAGCGGAGGCGATGACACGCTCAATGGCGGCGGGGGCAATGATGATTTCCTTGTCGGTCTCGGTCATGGCTTCGACCGCTTTGACGGTGGTGACGGCTATGACGTGGTGATGGCCACGGAGAACGGCGTGAGCATTGGACTGATCGGCGACTTCAATGCGTCGGTGGAGGAGTTCACCTGTGCGGGCTTTTCCAATGTGGGCATTCTGGGCACCTGGCAGGCCCAGGTTCTGGACTTTACCGGCGTCACGTTGACAGACATTCAGTGGATTGATGCGGGCCTCGGCAATGACACCGTTATCGGATCAGCCGGCGACGATGTGATCATCGGCGGTGTTGGAGACGATGCGCTGTTGGGCGGCGATGGGGATGATGATTTCCTGGTCGGACCCGGCCACGGCTTTGACGCGGTAGACGGCGGTGACGGCTATGACCAGATCCTCGCCACGGCCGATGGGACGAGCATCGGCTTCATCGGCGACTTTGTGAACGGGGTGGAGGAAATCTCCGCGAACGGCTTTGCGGATGTGACCATCACGGCCAATTGGCAGAGCCAGACCTACGACTTCTCCAACGTGACGCTCACCGGCATCACGGCGATCGACTTGGGCAGCGGCAATGATACCGCGGTCGGCTCGGCCGGAGACGATGTGGTGATTGGCGGCTTGGGGAATGATAACCTCACCGGCGGTGCGGGTTCAGACACCTTCGTCTTTGCCGATGGTGACGGGCAGGATGTGATCACCGATTTCGACCTGACCGCAGACGTTGCGCAGCTTAATGTGATCCCCGGCTTTGAGGAGTTCGCCGACGTTCAAGGCGCACTGACCCAGGTCGGGACAGATGCGCTGTTGGACCTTGGGGGCGGACAGACCGTGTTGTTTGAGGACACCCAGGCGAGCGCGCTCACGGCATCCAACTTTGATTTCCTGCTGGGAGATGTGTAGGGCGCCGTCCCTGCGAAAGCGGGGACCTTCTGCGCCAGGAAAACGGTCCGAGCTATGGGCCCCCGCTTTCGCAGGGGCTCGGCCCGAGGTTCACGCGTTGTAATCGCGCTGGTCGTCGATCACCTTGCCATCGTTCGGCAAAGTCCCCTCGCCCACTAGGTCCACCGAACCGCTCATCTTCGTCACGTCCTTCAACGTGGCCTTTAGCGCTTCAGCCAAACCGCTGGCTCCATCCGCACATTCTGCTTGCAGTGTCATGGCATCTTGTGCCCCGTCGCGGCTCACCACCAGACGCAGACGGCCCAGCTCGCTGTGGCGTTTGCCGATCTCGGCCACTTGGCTCGGGTGCACGAACATGCCCTTGATCTTGGTGGTCTGATCGGCCCGGCCCATCCAGCCTTTGATGCGCTTGTTCGTGCGTCCGCACGGAGACGCGCCCGGCAGAACCGCCGACAAATCACCGGTACCGAAGCGGATCATCGGATAGACAGAGTTGAACGTGGTCACAACCACTTCGCCCACCTCGCCTTCGTCCACCGGCTCGCCGGTGCCCGGTCTGACGATTTCCACAATACAGCCCTCATCGGTGATCATGCCTTCAAGCGCTTCGGACTCATAAGCAATCACCCCGACATCGGCGGTTGCGTAGCATTGCACCGTAGCAACGCCCCGTTCGGCGTATTCCTGGCGCAGGGCCGGGAACAGAGCCCCGCCGCCCACAAGCGCCCGCTTGATGGATGAGACGTCTTTGCCCAGTTCTTCAGCCTTATCGAGCAGCACCTTGAGATAATCCGGGGTTCCGGTGAAGCCCACCGGTTTCATCAGCTCAATGGCGTCCACTTGCATTTCGGTGTTGCCGATACCTGCCGGAAACACCGCACAGCCAAGTGCCTGAGCGCCGGAATCCAGAATGAAGCCGCCCGGCGTCAGGTGATAGGCAAAGGAATTGTGGATCACATCGCCCGGCCTGAAGCCGGCGGCGTAGTAGGTCCGTGCGCCCCGCCACGGGTCCGGCTCTCTGCCCTGTGGTTCAAAGATCGGGCCCGGCGACATGAACACCCGGCCGAGTTTGTCAGGCGGAGCTGCCACGAAGCCGCCGAAGGGGGGGCTTGCCGCCTGGGCCTCTTTCAGATCGCCTTTGCGCAAAACCGGGAGCGCGGCCAGGGCCTCTCGCGAGGTGACGGCTTGTGCGTCTATGCCCTCAAGCTGCTTTGCCCAGCCCGGGGCCTTCTCAATCGCCATGGCCAGAAAGCCAGGCAGGCGGCCGAAGACATCCGCTTCGCGTTCATCGGCAGAGCGGGTTTCAAGATCGTCATAATGATCGGACATGGACGGGCCTCACGCCAACCAGCGTTTGCGGCGTTTATAGGCCTTCACATTGCGGAACGATTTTTGATCATCGCCGGCGATGCCCAGATAGAATTCTTTCACGTCTTCGTTTTCGCGCAGTTCGGCTGCATCGCCGTCCATCACCACGCGGCCGTTCTCCAGAATGTAGCCATACTTGGCATACTTCAGCGCCACGTTGGTGTTCTGCTCGGCCAGCAGCATGCTGACGCCTTCCTGCTCGTTCAGGCGCTTGATGATCTCGAAAATCTCTTCCACCAATTGCGGGGCAAGCCCCATGGACGGCTCGTCCAGCAGCATCATGGTGGGACGCGACATAAGGGCCCGGCCGATAGCGCACATCTGCTGTTCGCCGCCGGAGATATAACCGGCAAGGCTGGTGCTGCGCTCTTTCAGACGGGGGAAATAACTGTAGACCAGTTCCAGGTCATCGGCGATGGCTGCCCGGCCGTCCTTGCGCGTGAAAGCGCCCGTGAGGAGGTTCTCTTCCACCGTGAGGTGCTCAAAACAGTGGCGCCCCTCCATAACCTGGATGCAGCCGCGGCGCACCAGTTCGTTGGGCGAGAGCTTGTCGATCCGCTCGCCCTTGAACGTGATTTCGCCCTTGGTGACATCGCCGCGCTCAGAACGCAGCAAGTTGGAGACCGCCTTCAAGGTGGTCGACTTACCCGCCCCATTGGCGCCCAACAAAGCGGTGATGCCGCCTTGAGGCACTTCCAGCGAGACCCCTTTCAGGACCAGAATTACATGGTCGTAAATGACCTCGATGTTGCTGATGGACAGAACCGGATCTTCGGCTGGGGCCGTTTGTTCATGCGCGCTCACGGGGGAACTCTCCAACTGAGTTTGCGGTTTAGGTCAAGGTTTGGGCCTGCTCCCAGAGGAGCAGGCCCTTAGTGTCTTGGCGTTCAGATGATGCCCTTACTCGCAGGTTTGGGTCTGCCAGCCAGGCTTGTCCGCCACATATTTCTCAGCCGCAGCAACCAGCTTCGGACGGACCCGATCCTTCATGGGCTCGATCCAGTCTGAAACCTTGCTCCAGGCTTTACCGTCCCATTGTTGGATGTAGATCGGGTGTGCGCCGGCATGGTCCTTACAGGTAACGGTGATCGGGTTGGTGAACCCTTCCAGGCCGATTTCCTTCAGGCGCTCTGCCGTGATCTTGAGGTTCTCAAGACCCTTGCGCATGTCTTCGCCAGTGATCTGTTTCTTGCCAGTGACTTCCTGAGCCGTGCGGATGGCTTCAGCGATCAGCACTGCGTTCATCACACCGCGGTTGTAGAAGTTGGCGCCAACATCTTCTTCCTTGGCCTGGCTCTTACCGGCTTTCACCACATGCTTCAGGATGTCCTGAATGGCGCCGAACTCGGTGCCCGTGCCGTGGAAGTTAGCGGACTTGTAGCCCTTGGCGCCGGCGCCGGCCGGAACCACATCCACGTTACCGCCGGACCACCACACGCCAATGAACTTGTCCATCGGATAGCGGATCTTGGCAGCTTCTTTAATGGCGGTCGGGTTCATGGCGCCCCAACCCCACATGATCATCCAGTCAGGACGCTCTTTGCGAACCTGCAGCCAGTGCGATGACTGGTTCTGCATTTCTTTCACGCCAACCGGGATCTTGACCACGTCAAAACCCATCTCTTTGGAGAGCTCGTCCAGAAGCGGGATCGGCTCGCGGCCATAGCCCACGTCGAGATAGATGAAACCGATCTTCTTACCTTTAACGCCGCCATTGGAATCAATGTACTTGATGATGGCAGACATCTGGCTCCAGTAGGTGGACGGCGCATTGAAGGTCCAGGGAAACTTCTCGCCCACGGCCGTGGCGGAGAGGCCATAGCCCATGGACAGGATCGGAATCTTGTCAACCGGGGCCTTCGGGATGAGCTGAAGGGTGATGCCCGTGGAGTAAGGATTGTAAACCACGGCGCCCTTGCCTTTGGTGCCTTCGTAGCACTCGACGCCCTTTTGGGCGTTGTAGCCGGTTTCACATTCTTCAACGATCAGCTTCACGCCGCCAATCCCGCCATCGCGCTCGTTGAGCATGGTGAGATAGTCGTGCAAGCCGTTCGCGGTGGGTGTACCAGAACCGGCAAAGGGGCCGGTGCGGTAGGTGAGAAGCGGAACATAGATCCCTTTCTCATGCCCAGCGGCCATCGCTGTCGAGCTGGCGGCAATGCCTGTTGCCAGCATAGCGGCGGCACCTGCGCCCAATACAAGTTTCTTCAAGTTCATGCGGTTGTCTCCTCCACTCTGTGTCGGTGTCTCGCCGGTGCGGCAAGACGATCTAACGCCATTTCATTCTTGGTTCTCGAACCCCTTGGCGGGGATCTTGTCTAAACCTAACACTCCCTAACGAAATAGCGAAACTCCTGTTTTCAATAAGACTAATACGTGTCCACCTAATATGGGAACGGCCAGACGCGCAGTTTCTGTTTGGTGATCTGCCATAATCGGGCAAGGCCGTGCGGCTCCACGATCAGGAAGAAGATGATCATCGATCCCACCACCATAAAGGCCACGTGCTCCACGGTGGCCGCATCCATGGCATCGCCGAAGACGCTGCGCAGCAGGATGGGCAGGTTCCACAAGAAGGCCGCCCCAAGGAAGCAGCCGATCAAGCTGCCCAGACCACCGATGATCACCATGAAGAGGATGAGGAACGAGTGGTTGATGTCGAAGCTCTCAACCTCAGCAGCGCCCAGCCAGAGGAACACCATGCAGGCCCCGGCCACGCCGCAATAGTAGGACGAGATGGCAAACGCGGTGAGTTTTGTGGGCAACAGACGGATGCCGATGAGCTCAGCGGCGATGTCCATATCGCGGATCGCCATCCAGGAGCGCCCAAAACGGCCGCGCACAAGGTTTGAGGCAATCCAGGTGAGGAACACCACTATGGTCAACACCACCAGATAACGCGTCTCTGCGCTGGCGGTAGGACCGGTGACGGCAATGCCAAAGGCCTCGCGGGTGGGCACTTCGATGGCGCCGGAATCGTTGTAGTTGTAGAGCCACGGCACGCGGCCAAAGGCCCATTCCAGGAAGAACTGAGAGGCGAGCGTGGCAACAGCCAGATAGAAGCCTTTGATCCGCAGCGACGGCAAACCGAAGATGAAGCCCACACCGGCTGCAAAGACGCCGCTCAGCATAATGTGGATGAGAACGTTCACCTCAGGGAAGATCGTCACCAGCTTGTAGCAGGCATAGGCCCCAACGCCCATGAACCCGCCGGTGCCGAGCGAAAGCTGGCCGGCATAGCCGGTCAATAGGTTCAGCCCCACGGCCGCAAGCGCGAACACCAATGTGGGGATCATGATCCCGCCGAGCCAGAAATCATTGAACGTCAGCGGCACCACAATGAAGAGGAAGGCCAGCATAAGGATGATGCCGATCTTGTCCTGCAGGATCGGGAAGACAGCCTGGTCGGCGCTGTAGGTGGTCTTGAACTGACCTGTTTCGCGGTAAAGCATGGGTCTTGTCCTCCTACACGCGCTCGATAATCTTCTCGCCGAACAGCCCTTGCGGCCGGAACCACAAGAAGATCAGCGCGATGAAATAAGGCACCCAACTCTCAATCGAGCCGCCCAGCAGCGGGCCCCAGTAGAATTCTGCGAGCTTCTCGGAAATGCCGATGATAAGTCCACCCACGATGGCGCCGGGAATTGAGGTGAAGCCGCCAAGGATAAGAACCGGCAGGGCTTTCAGCGCCACGATCTGCAGCGCGAAGGACACATCCGACCGCGCGCCCCACATGATGCCGGTGGTCAGCGCCACGATACCTGCCGCGAACCAGACGATCACCCAGATCTGCTGCAGAGTGATGCCCACGGACATTGCCGCCTGGTGATCGTCGGCCACCGCGCGCAGAGCACGGCCGATCCTTGTTTTGTTGAAGAAGATGGCCAACATCGCCACCATCACCGCAGCAATCACGGCCGCAGCAATATCAAGGCGTTGCAGGATTACGGTGCCACCGAAGACCTCAAAATCGATCGACCCGGTGGGCAGACCGAGATCTTCAGCAGGCATCAGTTTGGGCTCGCCGCCAAAGACGAACTCACCGAACCCGATGAGGAATTGCGTCAACCCAATGGTCGCCATGAACAATATGATGTCAGGCTGGTTCACAAGGGGCCTGAGCACAATCCGCTCAACGCTCAGCGCGAGAACGAACATGATGCCGATACAGGCGATCACCGCGAGCCAGGCCGGCACGCCAAGGGCGAACAGGCCCACAAGCGAGAGTGCGCTGAACACCACCATAATGCCTTGGGCGAAGTTGAAGACGCCGGACGCCTTAAAGATCAGAACGAAACCCAGCGCGATCAGCGCATAGAGGGTACCGGACACGAAACCTTCCCACAGCACCTGGATCAGCAGGTCGGGAAGCTGGGCCATCTCCACGAATGGATTGATGAACACCTTATAGAAAATATCACCCATCCCCGCGTTCCTCCCTAATGCGCGACACCGAGATAGGCATCAATCACGTCCTGATTGGACTTCACTTCATCCGGCGTGCCATCGGCGATCTTCTCGCCGTGGTCGAGCACGACCACGCGGTCCGACAGGTCCATGACCACGCCCATATCGTGCTCGATGAGGGCGATAGTGGTGCCGAACTGGTCGTTCACTTCCAGAACGAAGCGCGACATATCCTCTTTTTCTTCCAGGTTCATGCCGGCCATGGGTTCATCCAACAGCAAAAGCTCAGGCTCAGCCGCCAAGGCGCGGCCCAGCTCTACCCGCTTTTGCAAACCATACGGCAAGCGGCCCACGGGCGTGCGGCGGATGTGCTGGATTTCCAGGAAGTCGATAATGTGCTCCACGAACTCCCGGTGCTCCAACTCCTCCTGTTCGGCCGGCCCGAAGCGGAACAGGTGCCAGAACAGCCCCTTGTTCATCTTCAGAGTGCGGCCGGTCATGATGTTGTCCAGCGTAGACATGCCGCGGAACAGCGCCACGTTTTGGAAGGTGCGCGAAATGCCCTGGGTCGCCGCCACATGGGGGCGCATATCGCGGCGCGCGCTGCCCTTGTAGGTGATGGTGCCTTCCTGGGGGTGATAGAAGCCGTTGATGACGTTCAGCATGGACGTCTTACCGGCGCCGTTCGGTCCGATAATGGCCCGGATCTCACCTTTGTAGATGTCGAAGCTTACATCGCGGATGGCCTTCACCCCGCCGAACGACAGGCTCACGTTGGAGATGTCGAGCAACACTTCCGGGTTGGTGTCCACGCTCTCTGCAGCACTCATTCGGCCGCCTCCTTCATGGTCTGCGGCGCATGGGGTTGCATGTCGCGAATTTGCACATCACCCTCAACAGCGCCCTTGCGGCCATCCTCGAACGTCATTTCGGTTTTGATGTATTGGCTGGTTTTCTTGCGGTCATAGAGTGCCTTCACCAGCGGGGCGTAACGGTCTGCCACGAAGGAGCGGCGCACTTTGGCCGTCCGGGTGATCTCGCCGTCATCAGCATCGAGCTCTTTGTGCAGGATTAAGAAGCGCTGGATCTGCGCACCGGCCACCCGCTCTTCGCGGGAGAGTTCCTGGTTCACCTCGTCCACATGCTTTTCGATCATGTTGTAGACTTCCGGATGGCCAGCCAGCTCCTGATAACTTGCGTAGGAGACGTTATTGCGCTCCGCCCAACTGCCCACCGCCGTCAGATCGATATTGATGAAGGCGGAGACATAGTCGCGGCCATGGCCGAAGGCCACAACCTCGCGGATGTTGGGGAAGAACTTTAGTTTGTTTTCAATGTACTTAGGCGGGAACAGAGTGCCGTCCTTCAGCTTGCCCACGTCCTTGGCACGGTCGATGATTTTCAAATGGCCCCGTTCATCGATAAACCCGGCATCGCCTGAATGCACCCAGCCATCCTTGGTCTTGGTTTCTTTGGTGGCTTTGGGATTCTTGTAATATTCTTTGAAGACCCCAGGCGAGCGGTAGAGCACCTCGCCATTGTCATCCACCTTGATCTCGATGTTCTCAAGCGTCTTGCCAACCGTGTCCGGATAGATCTCTCCATCCGGCTGGTTGGTGATGTAAACGGCGGCTTCGGTCTGTCCGTAAAGCTGCTTCAGATTGATCCCCAGTGAGCGGTAGAACCGGAAGATCTCAGGGCCGATGGCCTCACCGGCCGTATAGGCGACCCGCACCTTGGAGAGACCAAAGCGGTTCTTCAGCGGCGCATAGACCATGAAATCACCCAAGGCATAAAGCATGCGGTCGCCGAACGAGACCTCGCCGCCGTCCAGGATCTTCTCGCCAACCCTGCGCGCAACGTCCAGGAAGTAGTGGAACATCTTCTTCTTCAGCTCACCGGCATCTTCCATCTGCACCATGGTGAGTGTGATGAGGTTCTCATAGACCCGCGGCGGAGCGAAGGCGTAGGTGGTGCCGATTTCGCGGCGGTCTTCCACGACGGTCTCCGGGCTCTCCGGACAATTCACGCAATAGCCGCACTCATAGGACTGCGCATAGGAGAAGATATGATCGCCCACCCAGGCCATGGGCAGATAGGCGATGACGCTCTCGTTGGAGTCCAGCTTGTCAAAGCCGTTGGCCACCTTCGCTGCCCAGACCACACTTCGCATGGTGAGCACCACGCCCTTTGGCGTGCCGGTGGTGCCGGAGGTGTAGAGAATGATCGCAGTGTCGTCCGGTGAGCCCTTGGCGATTTGCTCCAGCCAGGCCTTCTCGGCATTTGCGTCGTTCTTCAGCTTCTCGCGCCCAAGCTTCTGAACATCATCGATCGGGCTAACGCCGTCCACCTGGTACTTGGCCATGCCGCGATCATCATCGTAGATGATGTTTTTGACGCCTTTGTAGGTCTCGCGGATCTCAAGAACCTTATCCACCTGTTCCTGGTTTTCCACCACAGCAGCAGTCACGCCCGCATGCTTCAAGACGAAGGTCATCTCTTCCGCAACGGAATCCTGATACACTGGGATCGGTACGCCGCCGAGCGCTTGGATGGCGCAGATGGACCAATAGAGCCGCGGTCGGTTGTCGCCAACGATCGCCACTTTATCACCTGGTCCAATGCCCAACTCTGACAAGCCGATAGAGAAGGCACGAATTTCGTCCAGCACCTGGTCCCAGGTCCAGGTTTGCCAAATGCCTAAGCTCTTTTCACGGATAGCAGGCTTGCCGGCGAACTTCTTGGCGTTGCGCAACAGCAGCTTCGGAAAGGTATCTTCGGCCTGTGCGGCCTCAGCCCCAGTGGTCACAACTCAATCCCTCCCTCGTCGCCCGGCCTTTATCTTCCCAGCCGGTGCGGCACCTCAACTTACGTGAGCTGCGTGATACGATTTTTATTGTTATTGGCGCAAGCTTGTATCACGTTTCCCGCGCGGATCACCTCATACTTGCGATGAGACCCGCGCTGTTTTAGCGATACGAGGACCGGTTGCACAGAGTTTTTTGGCCGCAGACACCAATTCGTGTAACGCCTTGAGGCCTATTCCGCAGCCAGGGCCGCTGGCGCGGACGTGCGGCCGGCCTCGTACGCGGCAAGCAACTCGGTCTCTCTGGCCTTGGCTTCTTCCATGTGGCGATCCTTCACATGGCCATAACCGCGAATGTGCTCCGGTATCGCGGCGATCTCCGCGGCCAAGTCCAGATTGGCCACAGTCAGCTTGCCCAGGAGCTTGGCCACCGTGGCCTCATAGTCCTTGATCAGTTGGCGCTCCTGCTTGCGCTCTTCGGTGTAGCCGAAAATGTCGAGCGCAGTCCCGCGCAGCCCCTTGAGCTTGGCCAACCATTCAAACGCGGTGAGAATCCACGGGCCGTACTCTCTTTTGATGAGATGGCCGGTTTCCGGGTCCGTGCGGCTGAACAGCGGCGGAGCCAGATGCAGTTTGAGGGTGTAGTCGCCCTTGAACTGCGCCTTCACCTGGTCGGCAAAGCCGCCGTCGGTGTAGAGCCGCGCCACTTCATACTCGTCCTTGTAAGCCATCAGTTTGAAGTAGTAGCGCGCAACCGCCGTCGCCAACACGTTGGACTGCGGATTGATGCTTTCTTCAACCGAACGGACGTTATTCACCAGCTTGCGGTAGCGCTCGCCATAGGCCGCGTTCTGGTAGGCCGTCAGAAATTCAACGCGCCTGCTCACCATCTCTTCCAGTGTCTGGGAGAGCTGATGGGTTTCGCCAATGGGCGTCTGGCGTGCATCATCGGCACGCTCAATGATCTTCTCCACAGCAGCCAGATCGTGAGCGGCCCGCCGGCCCCATTCGAAGGCCTTGAGGTTCATGTCAACAGCCACGTTATTCAGCGTAATGGCGCGCTCGATTGCGTCTGCGGTGACCGGAATCAGCCCCTTCTGCCAGGCATAGCCAAGCGTGAAGAGGTTTGACGCGATGCTGTCGCCCATCAGCGCCGTGGCGATCTTGGTGGCGTTGATCAGATCGGTGCGGCCCGCGCCCATGCGCGCCTGGATGGCCAAGCGCAGCTTGTCGCCGGGAAGCTCGTAATCGGCATCGTTGGTGAACATGGCCGGCATCGTCTCGTAGTCGTTCACCACCGCGAAGGTCTTGCCCTCGCCCGCCGCAGCCAGATTGTGTTCAGCCGCAGAGGTCACAAGATCGCAACCAAGCAGGAGATCTGCCCCACCGGCGGAGACGCGGATGGTGGAGATGTCTTCCTGGCGCTCTGCGATCTTGAGGTGTGAAACCACAGCACCGTTCTTTTGCGACAGGCCGGCCATGTCAATGATGCCGGCCCCTTTGCCTTCCAGGTTCGCCGCCATGGCGATAATCTGGCCCACCGTGACCACGCCTGTGCCGCCAATGCCGGTGACCAGGATCGACCAGGGGTCCTGAAGACTGGGCACTTCAGGCTCCGGCAGTGCTTCGAACACCGGCACCTCAATGGTTTTCTTTTGCTCCTGGCCCTTAATCAGCTCGCCGCCTTCCACGCTCACAAAGCTGGGGCAGAAGCCGTTTACGCACGAATAGTCCTTGTTGCACGAGGACTGGTCGATCTTGCGCTTGCGGCCAAACTCGGTTTCTACCGGGGCAATGGCCACACAGTTGGACTTCACGCCGCAGTCGCCGCAGCCTTCACAAACCAGTTCGTTGATCATGATGCGCTTGGCCGGATCGGGGAACGTGCCGCGCTTGCGGCGCCGGCGTTTTTCAGCAGCGCAGGTTTGGTCGTAGATGAGGATCGTCAGCCCGTCTTCCTCCATCAACTCGCGCTGGACTTTGCCCAGCTCGCGCCGGTGATGGATCGAGGCATGAGGCGGGAAGCCGGTGCTGGCCGGATACTTGTCCGGCTCGTCGGTCACCACCACAACACGGCGCGCGCCCTCAGCAGAGACCTGCCGGGCGATCTCCGCCACGGTCAGCCCGCCTTCGTGGGCCTGGCCGCCGGTCATAGCAACCGCATCGTTATAAAGGATCTTGTACGTGATGTTCACGCCCGCGGCTGCGGCAGCGCGGATCGCCAGAATGCCGGAATGGTTGTAGGTGCCATCGCCTATGTTCTGGAACACGTGCTTGCGGGTCGAAAATGGCGCCTCACCAATCCAATTGGCGCCTTCAGCACCCATGTGCGTGGAGCCTTCGGTTCTGCGTTCGGGCACATATTGCGCCATCCAGTGACATCCAATGCCGGCGTAGGCGCGCCCGCCTTCCGGCACCGTGGTGGACGAGTTATGCGGGCAGCCGGCGCAGAAATAAGGAATGCGGGTAGCCTCTTCCTTCAAATTCGACAGAGACCGCTGAGCGGCCTTCAGGCGTTCCACTTCTTCAGCGACTTTTTCGTTCTTCTGGCGGCCGCAAATGCGTTCACCCAGCGCAATCGCGATCTCATTGGGATCGAGCGTGCCAAAGGCCCGGAAGAGGTGCTCGTCGTTTTCGTCCCGCTTGCCGATGATCACCGGCACCCGGTGGCGCCCAAAGAGCTGTTCCTTGATCTGTGTTTCGATCAACGAGCGCTTCTCTTCCACCACGATGACCAGATCCAGGCCCTTGACGAACTGCTCAATAATCTCCGGCTCCAGCGGCCAGACCATGCCGATCTTCAAGACACGGATGCCGAGCTTCGACGACGCCACCTCGTCAATGCCAAGCTCATCAAGAGCCTGGCGCACGTCCAGATAGGACTTGCCCGTGGTGGCAATGCCGATCCGCGGCACACGTCCGCCGGAGATCACAATCTGATTGAGATTGTTGGCCCGGGCAAAGGCTGTCGCCGCGAATCGCTTATGGGTGTGCGTGCGCTCTTCCTGCTCGTGCCGGTCATCCCAGGAGCGGATATTGAGACCGCCTTCAGGCATCTCAAAGTCCGTCGGGATGTTGACCTTGATGCGGTCCAGGCTGCCATCCACGATGGCCGTGGATTCCACATTGTCATGCACACACTTGATGCCCACCCAACAGCCTGAGTAGCGCGATAGGGCAAAGCCGAGGATGCCGTAATCGAGAATCTCCTGCACGCCTGACGGGTTGAGCACCGGCATCATGGCGTCCATCAGGGCAAACTCGCTCTGATGGGGCACGGTGGAGCTTTCCGCAGCGTGGTCGTCGCCCATCATGACCAGAACACCGCCCAACGGGGACGTGCCGGCGGCATTGGCGTGGCGGAAGACATCGCCGCAGCGGTCAACCCCAGGGCCCTTGCCGTACCAGATGGAGAACACGCCGTCATAAGCGCCCTCGCCGCGCATCTGCGCCTGCTGTGCGCCCCAAATCGCTGTGGCGGCCAGGTCCTCGTTGAGACCGGCCTGGAAGGTCACGTTGTAAGGCTCCAAAAACTTGCCCGCACGCATGAACTGCTGATCGACACCACCCAGGGGTGAACCCCGGTACCCGGTCACATAGCCCGCCGTGTTGTGCCCGGCTGCGCGGTCGCGCTCGGACTGCATCATGGTCAGGCGCACCAGCGCCTGAACGCCGCTGGTCAGAATGCGCGTCTTGGAGAGATCATACTTATCGTCGATCTTAACGTCTTGAAGTCCCATGGAAAATGGCGCCTTCCTTGGAGTTCAAAGAAATTAGGTAAGCATTACTTACATATTATGCGACGAAAGGTCAAATCACGCCTGCGCGAACTCGCCGCCGAAGATGGAGAAAGGCTAGCGCGTTTCGAATAGAGTGTCTCACGAAATCGCGCCCCTCTGCCCAGAGTTTCCACATGGTGAAGCGGTTAGCGGAACAAGTAGATCGGGCTGGTCCAGGCTCTGTGACCGTCAATCTGCTGAACGCGCACATAGAGCCGCGTGTCCCCTTCTTCGCGAACGGGGCACACCACTTTGAACTCTGCCCGGCAGTCCTCAAGAGTGTCAGGCAGACGCTGGACGGCGAACCGGCGCTCAAGCGCCTCGGCATCTATGATGGTCTCCTCAGCGCCGATAGCGTCGACACTCAGGGTTTCCCGGCCATGAGGGGTTGTGATGGTGATCTCGCCGGCGTCAGCCGCTTCCAGCCAAAGATCGATGCCGCAATAGTTTCCAGACGTGACCGCTTTCCAGGAAACGCGGCGCTCATCCTGCCCCTGGATCCCGCGATCCAGGTTCCAGTTGTTGAACATCTTGGCCTCAACGATCTTGTTGCCGTCAATCTCAAGCTCACCGTCCCAGGTGGTGGTGCGTGAGCGGCCACGGTATTCGGCACCGGAGAAGGTCAACCGGATCCGTGTGCCCAGATCTTCAGCTCCATAGGCTCGGTGGGTGATCAGATGGTCCGTGCCATCATAGACATCGACCTTCTCGATGGGGGCCGAGCCGATCACGTGAACGGTGAGCTCCACGTCATCATCGATCACCTGCGCAATGTCGCCCACCAGAAGCTCGCTCACGTCCTCACTGGCCGGATCGTCAAACTCAGCCGGGTCACGCTCAAAGCGCTTGGCGGTGCCGGCGGGCAAGGCCCTGACGTCCAGATACATTCTGTTGCCGGTCGTCCCATAGTGCCGCCGCGCCCTGAGCGCCTCAAAGATGCCATCGCGGCTGAGCTCGCTCGCCAGGTAACATGTGAGGCCCCCGTAGGCTCCGAAAAAGCTGGCACCCGGGAAGCTCGCACCGACACGCCCCTTATGACCATCGGAGTTGCACACCACGCCCACCCGATAGTTCTTTGAAAAAGCGTCGTGCAGCAGCCATTCGAACGTGCCCCAAGAGGAGTGCACTTCAACAGACGCCTCCAGCTTGCCGTCATGGGCATAGGTGATGTTGGCATAGCGCCCGCCACAATGCGCCCAGCACACGCAGTCTTCGTCCTTTAGGTGCTCAAACAGATCATGGGCGTTGTGGCCGTCAGTGTGCTCGTCCGACAGATCAGGGATCTGGGCATGGGAGGAGCGGTACATGGGCCGGCCCTCATGGCGATAGAACACGTTGCGGTCTCCGCCAATAGCGGTGTTGGCGCTCCACTCGTAGCCGGGTATGGCAACGAAGCGGCCAGGTTCGTCCATCCGGGCGGTCAGGGCATTCAGGTCAGCCCAGAACTCTTGCGTCATCTGGAAGTCATTGCCCTGGTGGGAGCAGGCATCGAGAAAGGCGCGGTCGCGCCCGAACAGGAAGTATTCCTCAGCCGTGTTGGTGCCCAACGTCTCATTCGACTGTCCGTGCAGGTCACCCCAGTAGTGCAGCCAGGTTGGATCGTCTTGAACGCTCAGGGTGTTTGTGCGGCAAAGCTCGGCACCGGCCTCGTTCAGCACCTGGATCAACACCTCTCCCGGTTCGGTCAGTTTCAAATCTTCCAAAACGAGAGCGAACGCGCCCCGCTCGAATTCGGCGGCGGCCGGCAACCCCTCAACAGGGCAAGAGGCCACCAGCTTGACCTTCTGGCTCACCTGGTTGCTCGGATTGCCCCAGGCATCTTCAGCTTTGATGGACAGCCGGAACGCATCGCCTGTGCGCTTCAACGTGGGGAGTACGGCGCGCCAGGTCACCGGGGGCCCCGGCACGATGTTGATATGCGGGCTTTCAGGGAGGGTGACATAGTCGTAGGTGGCAATCGCATCCACGAACACTTTGAACTCAAAGACCCGCTCGCAATAGGTTTGCACCCGCACCCCCTTCGAGCCGCCGCTCTGATCGCCGAAGCGGATGGTGATGGTGTCGCCCTCGGCCAGAAAGTGCTTCTGGATGCCGATATAGAGCGCCCGGCTCCATGGGCGGATGTTGCGCTTGAACTCCCAGCGCAGATCCAAAACGGCTCCGTTCGAGGCCACGGCAGTGGTGTATCCGGGCGCGGCCGGATCGTCGAACTGAACCGGCCCGAAATCCGTGGCAAACCGCATGGCGATCTTGAGCGAGCCGGTATCATCTATTCCGAATTTGCCGGCTGTGTAGACCAGCTCGAACGTTTGCCAGGAACCGGCTTCAACGGCGCCGGACGGCGTCAGCGTGGCCGAGCCCATGAGCTCGGGGCGATATTCGGAATAGGGCATAGTAGGCGGCTCCCGGAAGGCTTTTCGTTATTGCCGCCTGCTTAGGGCAGATTTGAACCGGTTCCAAGGGCCAGGTGCAAATTACTGTGGCCGCGCGTTGATCGCGATAACCCCGGCCACCACTGCCACCAGACCGAAGGCCACCGACCAGGCAATCTGCTCGCCCAGCACCAGCATGCCCAGCAGCACGCTCACCCCCACCCGCAGATAGGCCTGGCTTGCAGTCCCCATCGAACCCAGGGTTCTGATCAGGCGGAAATACAGCAACAACGCAAGGCAAGAGCTTATCACCGAGAGGGCCAGGGCGGCGCCGATCGCTTGGGCGGAAGGGCTCAAGGTCCAGGGTCGGTCCACGATGACGCTCAGTGGGATGAGCACGCAGGACGCGCAGATCAGGGTGCCGGCTGCTGTGATGGTGTTGGGGAGATCGGAAAAACGCTTGCCGTAAATGGCTGAGCCACCATAGAGCATCGCACTGAACACCACAGCCAGTTGCCCCGCGACCTGCTGGCCAAGCCCCTGCAGCGCGTCGGCGCCGATGATCAGCACCACGCCTGCCAAGCCTAACAACGCGCCTGCCAGCCGCAGAGCGTTGACCGCCTCATGGCGCGTCCACAATGCCGTGATGAAGAAGACGAATATGGGGGATGTGGAGTTGAGAATACCGGCCAGACCGCTGTCGATAAACTGCTGACCCCAAGCCAACACGCCCCAGCCGCCGAGGCAGAGGAAGAAACACTGGACGAAAAACTGCCGCCAGGTGGTGCCGTCGTGCGGCAGATGGTGCCCTCTCCAACGGGCGACCAGATAAAGGAGCAGGGCTGCCAAACTCACTCTGAGGGCGATCAAGGTGAGCGGCGGGAGCCCCTCCAGAGCGACTTTTATGAAGAGATATGAGGAGCCCCAGAAGAGCGCCAGCAAGGCCAGAAGACAAAACTCAAACGGCCGGTTGATCTCAGCGGATGTCATGGAAACCTTCTAACACGGCTCACGCCAAAACGGTTCGTTACTGATCGAACCGTTTCAGCGCAAATCCATGCCAGAAAGCTCAGATGACCTGTTACAGACAGCGGCAGAGTGCGTGGGCGTCAAACGGTTAGACTTGGTCTATTAACCGTCTAAAGCGCTCAGGGGCAATCGTGCCCGTGCGGTTGAATTCTGCTTCGCACATGCGGGAAAATGCCAGCACACGCGAAAGGGATGCAAAAAAGCTCGCCAAACCTGCAAGGGCCGCAGCGATGTGATTTTGCGCTGCAACATGCTCCGTTGACGGGCGTGCATGGGCCAAGCCTGTCATTGTCTGCTCCTGTATTTCACAGTCGAGAGATGCCCGCCCGAAGCACGCACCAGCTCGAAAAAAGTGTTAGCGCGCGCTTCCCGCCAGGGTCTGCGGCCGGCTGAAAATTCCAGCTACTACGCTGTAAATACGCGAGAAAAGTCCGCCAAAGATCCGCGCCATCTCACGAGCCCGCATCTTTCTTGCTTCTCTCATGTAATGTTCGCTCAACTCGGCAACTTCGGCTGAACTCATGTGATCAATATCTGTCATCGGTATGCTCCTTTTGTTTGTGGGATGCCACCGAGCGTTTCCTCAGCAACACATGATTGCTGCAATGCAATATAGGGGACTTTCAGAAAATGAGTACCGCCAGCCAGCACACATCACCTATGCGCTGAGGGTATGGCTGGCTAACAGGACGTTAACGCGGGCAATGAGCTTATTGGGGACACAGAAGGGTGCCGAACTCTCCCAAAACCTCATCATAGGCTGCCAGGAGAGCGGCATCGTCCTCATCGTTGAGTTCAATGGAAAGGCTCATATAGCCTCTGCGTGCGAAATAGATGCCCCGCTTCAGCATCTCCAGGTGGAACAGGGCATAGGCTTCCGGGCGGGTGAGCTTGGTTTGCTCGGGGTTGCGCACCTCATGATCATGGAAGTGGAAGCACATGATGGTTCCAGCCCCGGTCACCTGTGCGGGCAAGCCATGCCGGGCAACGGTCGCGTTCAAATCAGCGCGCAGTCTGTTACCACGTTCGGTGTGCGCCATTGCGCGCTCTGCGGTGTAGATGTCGCGCAGTCCGGTCAAACCGGCCGCCATGGACGTGACGTTGTTGTTGAAGGTGCCGGCATGGGGCAGCGCATTGGGATCGTAGGGGTCGAAGCGGCGCATGATGTCGCGGCGCCCGCCGAAGGCGCCAAATGAAAAGCCGCCTCCCAGATATTTGCCGAAGGTGGACATGTGAGGCGTAACGCCTGTTTCGCCCTGATGGCCGCCGGCACCATTGCGCGAGGTCATAACCTCATCGAAGATGAGCACAATGCCGTGCTGCTCGGCAAATTCCTTCAATCCGGCCAGAAACGGTGTGTCCGCAACAATCGCCCCGCCCCCACCCATCATGGGTTCGATAAGGACGGCCGCGATGTCCGCCTCGATGCCCGCCGCGGCGGCCAATGTGGCGTCGAGATCATTGTAGATGCCGGTTACGAAATCAAACGGTGCATTGGAGCGGGCCGCGTAGTCGGCCATATAGAGGACGCCGCCATGGTAGCCGCCATCGAACACCAGCACCTTATCGCGCCCGGTGTGGGCCCGCGCCGCCGCGAGGGCCATAAGGTTGGCCTCGGTGCCGGAGTTCGTGAAACGCACGAGCTCCAGAGAGGGAAAGCGCGCGCACATGAGCTCCGCCAGTTCCACCTCGTACGTGTTCGGTCCCCCTAAAACCGTACCATCCGCAATCGCCTGCTGGGCAGCGGCCATGATCGGCGCCGGGCTGTGGCCATAGAGACCGGCGGAGTACTCCCCGAGATAGTCCCGGTAGTGAAGGCTGTCTGCATCAGTGACCCATTGGTTTTTGCCGCCCGTGAACCGCAAGGGATAGGGCGTGAAATGCAGGACGGTGCGGGTATTGCCCCCGGGCAAACCGCCTGAGGCGCGTTCCTGCCAAGTTGCGCTGTTCGGGGTCCGGGCCCTATAATCGGCTTCGGCGGCCTCCAGCGCTTCAGAGAGCTGATCATTGCGAAGGTGCTGGTCCATGGTCTTCTCCCGATGCGGATGGAGGAGGTTAGGCCGCCGGCGCTCCGCCCGCAACCACAGAAGCGCTGCGTCTCGGCATGAACAGCGCAAGAAGTGTGGCAATGAGCGAAAAGCCGCTCGCCAGCAGGAACGCATTGGCCAGATGGCTTTCTCCCGCGATGCCCGCCAGCAGAGCAGCTGAGGCGGCGAAACCGTCCATGAAGGCGAAGGCAAGCCCCAAGCTTGTCCCTTCCCGGTTGCCCGCATGGTCCACTGCTGCTGCCAACAGCACGGCGCGAATGGCCACACCCACAATCAGCGCAATGCCGAGGCCAATCAGGGTGATGACGATGGAACTGGAGAGCCAAGCCACAAGGGCGGCCACACAGGCTATGGCGTTGCCACCAACGGAAATGGGTTTGCGGCCAATCTGGTCTGAGATCTTGCCCATGCCCGGCTGACCCAAAGCACCGAAAAGCATCATCACGGCCATCACAATCGCCGTGTCTTGCCAGCCGAACTGGTGATGATCTTTGAGATAGAGCGGCATCATGCTGATGATGGCAAAGAGCGCCATGTTGTAGAGCGTGAAGAGCGCAATAACGCGCACGCCGGCCTTGGTGGCCCATATGCGCCAGATCTCCGCAAAGTCCGCCCGGGTGGGCCGGGAGTTCACATGACGCGGCACCTTGGGCGCGATGAAGAGGAAAACCACACCCATCAACAATGTGGGGATCACCAGAACCTGGATAGCCACGCGCCAATCCCACCAGGCCAGAAGCAGGCCCACGACGGGCAAGGCCACCACCTCCGACAGGTGCCCGCCGATCGCATGGACCCCCAGCGCATAGGCGCGCCTGGCCTTATGCATCTGCGCCAGCACCCCGGTGGCGATGGGATGCCAGGCCGCATCGCCCATGCCGCCCACGGAAATGAGGATTGCAAACAGCCAGAAGCTATCGGTGAAGGAGGCCAGAAAGTAGCCCGCTGCGACCCAGAAGAAGGTGATCGCCAAGAGAATGCCCCGGTTGGCCACATGGTCGGCCAACAGTCCTGACGGGA